>NZ_JAPFGY010000029.1 GCF_026586795.1 Erythrobacter sp. WG | reverse complement strand
GTCGATGCGCGCGGCGCCTGGGTCACGCCCGGGATCTTCGCCACCGTGACCACCCTCGGCCTCGCCGATGTCGCGGCGGTCAGCCAGTCGAACGACACCTCGGCCGGCAAGAGCCCGTTCAGCGCCGCGCTCGACGCGTCCAAGGCGATCAACCCGACCTCGCAGCACATTCTCGTCCACAAGACCGCCGGGATCACCCGCGCGGCGACGACGCTGCAACCGGCGGGCTCGATCTTTGCCGGGCAGGGCGCGATCATCGACCTCGACGGCGATGCCAACCCGGTCGTGCAGTCGCGCGCCTTCCAGATGGTGGTGCTCGGCGAAAGCGGCGCGGCTGCCGCCGGGGGCTCGCGCCCTGCAGCCCATGCGCTGCTGCGCGCCGCCTTGCGCGAGGCGCAGGCGCTGGTCGGCAAGACCGGCATTCCGGCGACCACCGCCATCGACAAGGGCGAGGAGGTCTATCTCACCCGCTTCGATGCCGAGGCGCTGATCCCGGTCGTGACCGGCCAGCAGAAGCTCTACGTCGCCGCCGACCGGATGGCCGACATCCGCGCGGTGCTCGCGCTCAGGCAGGAGTTCCCGAGGCTCGACCTGGTGCTGGTCGGCGCCACCGAGGGCTGGCTCGTCGCCAAGGACATCGCGGCCGCCGGCGTGCCGGTGATCGCCAATGGTCTCGTCGACCTGCCGGAAAGCTTCGAGCAGCTGGGCGCGACCCAATCGAACATCGGCCGCCTCCAGCGCGCCGGGGTCAAGGTCGCGGTCAATGCCTCGGCCAACCAGAACGCCCGCCGCCTGTCGCAGGAGGCTGGCAACCTCGTCGCTCTCACCCGGCTTCCGGGTGCGGCGGGCCTCGGCTGGGATCAGGCCTTCGCGGCGATCAGCTCGGTACCGGCGGAGATTGCCGGGCTGGGCGGCAAGGCAGGGGTGTTGAAGGCGGGCGCCTTCGGCGACGTGGTGATCTGGGACGGCGATCCGCTCGAACTCGGGACCGTGCCGGTCCGCGTGTATATCGGCGGGGTGAGCCAGGACCTCACCAACCACCAGACCCGCCTGCGCGATCGCTACAAGACCCTCGACGAGAGCGCCCGGCCCAAGGCCTACGACTGGTGATGCGCCGACACGTCTCAGCCATCGCGGCCGCGCTTGCCGGAGCGCTGGCCTGCGCTGCGGTGCCCGCAGCCGCGCAGCCCGGGCCTGCGGCGCCCGCAGGCGATGCCAACGCGCAGAGCCCCGCGTGGCACGCGCAGCAGCAGCTCTACCTGCTGGGGCTCAAGGCCGAGGACGGCTGGTACACCGCCGAGGGCGGCCTGCGCTGGCGCTGGCTGAAATACCTTGGCGCGCAGCGCAAGCCGACGGTATCGGACACGGTCACCGTCCATTACGAGGGCAAGCTGCTCGACGGGACAGTGTTCGACAGCTCCTACGCGCGCGGCGAGCCCGCCACCTTCCCGCTTGGCCGGCTGGTGAAGGGCTGGCAGATCGCCATCCCGAACATGGGCTTGGGCGAGACCATCGAGATCGCGATTCCCGCCGACCTTGCCTACGGGCCGGTGGGGCGGGGGCCGATCCCGCCCAATGCGACGCTGGTCTTCAAGGTCGAGCTGATCGCGATAGGGCCCTAGGCGGGGTCGGCAGGGAGGCGCGGCGGCCATTGGCCTGCCCGCTCGCCATCGGCGAAGAGATGCGCCGCGCCCCAGCCGGCGAGCTGCTCGTAAAGCGGCGCGAGCGCGCGTGCCTTGTCCGTCAGCAGATAGCGCGCGCGCTTGCCCTCCGGCGGTTCGCGGAGCATCAGCCCCGCCTCCTGGAGGATCGCCAGCCGCGAAGTCAGCGCCGCGCGGTTGATGCCGAGCCGCTCGACGAACTCCTCGAACCGCTCCGCCCCGAGCAGCGCGTCGCGCAGGATCAGCAGCACCCAGCGGTCGCCGAGCAGGCGCGCGGCGCGGCCGATGGGGCAGGGCGCGCGGGAGGGGCGGTAGGTCTTCATCCGTCTGATTATCAGACTTGCGCGGGCCGATGGCAAGCGGCATAACGTCTGCATTGCAGACGTGAGGAGCCCGCGATGAACGCCGTCCTGCCCAACCGCTTCGCCTCGCCCGAGGAATCGATCGCCTACATGCGCAAGGTCGCGATCGGCCGGTCGGGCTTCTCGACGTGGCTCGACGTCGAGCCGGTGACGGTGTGGGAGGGGACGAGCGAGCTCACCCTGACGCTGCGCCCCGAGATGACCCAGCACCACGGCTACGCCCACGGCGCGATCGTCGGGCTGATGGCGGACAATGCCTGCGCCTGGGCGGGAGCCTCGGTCGCGGGCGACGTGGTGACGGGCGGCTACACCATAGACTTCCTGCGCCCCGCCAAGGGAGAGCGGCTGCGCGCCCGCGGGCAGGTCGTCAAGGCGGGCAAGCGGCAGGTGGTGGTGCGTGCCGACGTCTGGGCGGAGAGCGAGGGTGCGGAGCCCGTCCACGTCGCGGTCGCGCAGGCGACCATCGTGCCGACCGGGATCGTGCCGTCCTGACCACGGCTAGGCGCGCGGATTCGGTCATGATACTCTGCGCGCCATGAACGGGGCACTCGTCACACTCGCCGCGGCCAATGCCGCCTTCGTCGGCTCGCATTTCGCCATGTCCCACCCGCTGCGCGCGCCGATGGTCCAGGCCCTGGGGGAGAAGGGCTTCTCGCTCGCCTACACGGCGGTGAGCTTTGCCACGCTCGCGGGGGTCTATTTCGCCTTCATCGCCGCGCCGCCCGCCGACCTGCCGGGCGCGGGCGAGATCGGCTGGATCGCGGCGACGCTCATCACTTGGCCGGCGATGATCCTGCTGGCGGGCTCGCTGATCGGCAACCCGGCGATGCCCACCCCGCAGGCGGAGGCGCAGGCCCGCAGCGCGCCGCGCGGCGTGTTCAAGGTGACGCGACACCCGATGATGTGGGGGATCGGCCTCTGGGCGATCTCGCACCTGGTGCTGTTCTGGAGCACCCGGACGATGATCACCGCCGTCGCAATCGGCATCCTCGCGCTGGTCGGCGCAAGGTTTCAGGACGGCAAGAAGAAGGTCCTGATGGGCGACGCCTGGGCGGAGTGGGAGAGCCGCACCACCTACTGGCCGCGGCTCGGCCGGCTTCCGATGGTGGGAGCCGTGCCGCTCGTCGCCGGCACGGTGCTGTGGCTCGTCGCGCAGGGGCTACACCTCTGGCAGGCGGGCATCCCCGCCGGCGTCTTCAGGTGGCTCGGCTGATCACTCGCCCCTGAACACCGCGGGCCGCTTCTCGATCAGCGCCGCGACGCCTTCCGCATGGTCGGCGGTCGTGTGCATCATCGCCTGGGTGTTGGCGGCAAGCTCGAGCGCGGTGTCGTAGCTGGTCTGCTGGCCCTGCCGCAGCAGGTTCTTGGTGTGCCTGAGCGCGTGGGGGGGAAGCTGCGCGATCCGCCCCGCGAGCGCGCGCGCCTCGTCCATCAGCGCGTCCGGCGCCACCACACGGCTGACGAGGCCCCACGCCTCGGCGGTCGCGGCGTCGATCACGTCGCCGGTGTAGAACAGCTCGGCCGCGCGGCTCATGCCGATCACGCGGGGCAGGATCCAGGTGCCACCGTCGCCGGGGATGATGCCGAGCTTGAGGAAGGTCACCCCGAACTTCGCGCTCTCGCTGGCGATGCGGATGTCGGCGAGGCAGGCGACGTCGCAGCCCAAGCCGATCGCCGGGCCGTTTACCGCCGCGATCACCGGCACGCGCAGGCCATAAAGCGCGCGCAGCATCTGGTGGATATTGTCGCGGTAGCCGTCCGAGATCGCCGGGGTTGCGCCGCCGAATGTCCCGGTCCTGTCGCGCATCGCCTTGATGTCGCCGCCCGCGCTGAAGGCCCGCCCCGCGCCGGTGAGGATCACCACCCGGCAATCCATGTCGCGATTGACGGCATTGGCGACGCGCACGAATTCATCGCCGTCGCCGGGCGCCCCGAGCGGGTTCATGCTCTCCGCCCGGTCGAGCGTGAGGATGGTGACGGGGCCCTCGTGGGTGATGTGGATCAGGGACATTGTCGGGAATGATGCCTCTTTGATGGCTCGGAGCAATTTGCGTATAGGGCGGGTGGGCAAAGGGCAAGAATCGCCTGGCCATGGGATCGGCCTGTCATTCTTGCGGGCTTTACGGAAAGGACCGGGATGTCTGGCTTGGCCCTGCTTGCGACCTCATCGCCGCTGCTCGGCGCGGTGCTTGCGGTCACCGCTCCGGCTCCCGATCCGGTCATCGCGCCGCCGCCGCAGGTCATGCCGATCGTCTGGAACCTCGCCGAGGTGCAGGACCTGCCGCCCCCGCCCCCGCCCTCGGGCCAGGAGGACGCGCCCGAGCCCGACGAGACCCCGGATGCCGACAGGCCGCTCGAGGAGATCGTTGTCGAGGGCACCTACGGCCCCCCGGCCATCGACCCGGTCGAGCGCCTCAACGAAATCAGCTACGACGCCGCCGTGGTGGTCGACCGGCTTATCGTGGAACCGATCGCCTACGCCTATCGCGACGTGCTGCCGCAGCCGATCCGCGACGGGCTCGGCAACGTCGTGCGCAATTTCGGCGAGCCGGGCAACGCTCTCAACTTCCTGCTGCAGGGCAAGGTCGGAAAGGCCTTGGGCGTGCTCGGCCGCATTGCCATCAACTCGACCATCGGCATCGGCGGGCTGATCGACGTCGCGGCCAAGCCGGGTATCGGCATCCCTTACCGCCGCAACGGTTTTGCCAACACGATGGGCTATTACGGCATCGGGCCGGGCCCTTACCTCTATGTGCCGATCACCGGGCCGACGACGGTGCGCGACCAGATCGGCGTGACGCTCGACCAGGCGCTGCTGCCGGTGCTGATCGGCAGTCCCTTCAACCGGCCCGCCTACGGGCTCTTCTACTTCGCCGTGAACAGCCTCGATTCGCGCCTGCGCGACGACAAGGAGCTCGCGGCGATCAAGGCCTCGGACGATCCCTATGTGGCGCGCCGCAACAGCTATCTCGCCCGCCGCCGCCGCGAGATCGCCGCGCTGAGGGGCGACCCGCCGCCGGAGCCCTATGTGATCCCGGGGAGCATTCCTCTGCCCGCCCAGCCAGCGCCCGCGATGCCCGAGGGCCTCAAGCGCGGACCCGGGGCCGGCGACGAGGGGCGCTAGGCCCGCACTTCCTCGGTCTCGATCGCGGCGCTGTTGTGCTTCAGCGCCTTGAGCACCGCGGCGACGATGTGCGGCGCGTTGAGGCCGGCCTCGTCGTACTGCTTCACCGGATCGTCGTGGTCGATGAAGGTGTCGGGCAGGCGCAGCGTGCGCACCTTGAGGCCGGTATCGGTCAGGCCCTCGTCGCTCGCGAAGGTCAGCACGTGCGCGCCGAGCCCGCCGATCGCGCCTTCCTCGACGGTAATGACCACCTCGTGGGTGCGCATCAGGCGGGCGATCAGCTCCTCGTCGAGCGGCTTGGCAAAGCGCAGGTCCGCGACGGTGGTCGAGAGCCCCTTGGCCTCGAGCGTGTCGGCCGCCTTCTTGGCCTCCTCGAGCCGCGCTCCGAGCGAGAGGATCGCGATCTTGGTGCCTTCACGGATGATCCGGCCCTTGCCGATCGCGAGCTTCTGCGGAACCTCGGGGAGCGGCACGCCGGTGCCGTTGCCGCGCGGGTAGCGGAAGGCGATCGGGCCCTCGTCGTACTCGGCGGCGGTGTAGGTCATGTGGACCAGCTCCGCTTCGTCCGCGGCGGCCATCACCACCATGTTCGGCAGGGTGGCGAGATAAGCGATGTCGAAGCTTCCCGCATGGGTTGCCCCGTCGGCGCCGACAAGGCCAGCGCGGTCGATGGCGAAGCGCACGGGCAGGTTCTGGATGCACACGTCGTGCACCACCTGGTCATAGGCGCGCTGGAGGAAGGTCGAATAGATCGCGGCGAAGGGCCGCATCCCCTGCGCGGCGAGGCCGGCGGCGAAGGTCACCGCGTGCTGT
Source organism: Erythrobacter sp. WG (assembly GCF_026586795.1). Taxonomy (GTDB): domain Bacteria; phylum Pseudomonadota; class Alphaproteobacteria; order Sphingomonadales; family Sphingomonadaceae; genus Erythrobacter. The sequence continues at coordinate 38,285 of NZ_JAPFGY010000029.1, read as the reverse complement.
TCGGCGATGCCCACGTCGAAGCTCCTCGCCGGGTGCGCCTTGGCGAACTTGTCGACCCCGGTACCGCTCGGCATGGCCGCGGTGATCGCGACGATCCGGTCGTCGGTTTCGGCGAGCTTCGTCAGCGTGTTGCCGAACACGTCCTGGTAGGCGGGCGCGCTGGGGTTGCTCTTGGCCTTCTCGCCGGTGATGACGTTGAACTTTGGCACGCCGTGGTACTTGTCCGCCGAGTTTTCGGCCGGGGCGTAGCCCTTGCCCTTCTCGGTGACGACGTGGATCAGCACCGGGCCTTCCGAGGTGTCGCGCACGTTCTCGAGCACGGGGAGCAGGTGGTCGAGATTGTGCCCGTCGATCGGGCCGACGTAGTAGAAGCCCAATTCCTCGAACAGGGTCCCGCCGGTCACCATGCCGCGGGTGAATTCCTCGGCCTTCCCGATAGTGTCGTGGAGGCGGCGGCTCATCTTCTTGACCGCGCGGCTCGCAAGGCTGCGGATGCCGAGATATTCGGAGGACGACACCATCCGCGCAAGATAGGCCGAGAGGCCCCCGACGGGCGGGGCGATCGACATGTCATTGTCGTTGAGGATCACGATCAGCCGGTTGCCCGCCTGCGCCGCGTTGTTCATCGCCTCGTAGGCCATGCCGGCGCTCATCGAGCCGTCACCGATCACCGCGATGCCGCGGCCCGGCGCGCCCTTCAGCTTGTTGGCGATGGCAAAGCCCAGCGCCGCGCTGATCGAGGTCGAGGAGTGCGCCGCGCCGAAGGGGTCATATTCGCTCTCGGACCGCTTGGTGAAGCCGCTGAGGCCCCCGCCCTGGCGCAAGGTGCGGATGCGATTCCGCCGGCCGGTGATGATCTTGTGCGGGTAGCACTGGTGCCCGACGTCCCAGACCAGCTTGTCCTCGGGCGTGTTGAAGACATAGTGCAGGGCGACGGTCAGCTCGACCACGCCGAGACCGGAGCCGAGATGGCCCCCGCTGACGCTGACCGCGTCGATCATCTCGGCACGCAATTCGTCGGCGAGCTGGCGGAGCTGTTCGGGCTTGAGGCGGCGCAGGTCGTCCGGAGTGTCAACCTGATCGAGCAGGGGAGTGTAAGGCGGTTGAGTCATAACGCTCGGCCTTACACGGGGAATTCGGGCCTGTCGATGAAGGGATGGCGTTGCGGGGGCCTTCGGTTCAGGCGCAGGCCCGGCACAGCCCCCTGATCTCGAGCACCGGGCGTTCCGCCTTGAACTGGCGGGCCGAGGCGATGGCGCGGACCGCGCGGCTCACCTCCTCGTCATCGACATGGGCGGCCTCGCCGCATTCGTCGCAGACGAGGAAGATGCAGTCGTGTGCGCATCCCGGATGGGTGTTGGCGAGAAAAGCGTTGGCGCTCTCCACGCGCATTGCGAGGTTGTTCGCCACGAACACGTCGAGGATGCGGTAGACCGAGTTGGGCGCCACCCGCTTGCCGCGCGCGGCCGACAGGTTGTCGGCGATGTCGTAGGCCGAAACCGGGCGATCGTGCCGCGCAAGCTCGGCGAAGACGGCCTCGCGCATACTCGTCCACTGCTCACCGGCGGCGACGAGTGCGCGCGCCGCCTCGACGAGGAGGTCTTCGCCCGAATGTTCGTGGTGGCTGTGTGCGTGCTGGCCCATGAGCCCGATATAGTGTGTCCGGCCCGCTTGCGCCAGCGTGTGCTCAGCCCGCGTCCTTGAGGAAGCTCGCGCGGTACAACGCCGGGAACATCCGCTTCAAGGCCGCCACCTTGGGCGCGTCCCAGCGCGTGATGTAGCCGTGCTTCGGGTTCTTGAGCATGAAGTCCTGGTGATAGGCTTCGGCCGGGTAGAAGGTCTTGTAGCTCTCGATCCCCGTGACGATCGGCTTCGACCACACGCCCGACTTGCCCATCTGCGCAAGGTAGGCCTTGGCGACGGCGGCCTGTTCGGCATTGGTCGGGATGATCGCGGCGCGATACTGGGTGCCGACGTCCGGGCCCTGGCGGTTCTTCAGCGTCGGATCGGCGACCACCGAGAAGAGCACCTGCAGCAGCTGATCGTAGCGCACCACCGAAGGATCATAGGTGATCTTCACCGCCTCGGCATGGTCGGTAAGGCCGCTCGAGACGACCTCGTAGCTCGCGCTCTTGGCGGTGCCGCCGTGGTAGCCCGACACCGCGCCGGTGACGCCCTTGACGTGGCTGAACACGCCCTCGACGCCCCAGAAGCAGCCGCCCGCGAAGATCGCGGTCTTGAGGCCCTTTTGTTCCTTGGCGAGGCGGGTGGCGGCGGGGGCATTGACCGGTTCCTCGGCGATGGCAGGACCGGCGCAGGCGCTCAGCGCCAGCGAACCGGCGGCGAGCAGGGCAGCAATCTTGTGCATGGGATCAGCCTTCGACAGGCGCGATCGCGAACTCCGCCGTCGGGGCCGGTGCCTTGATGAGCTCGGCCGCCTGCGCGGGCGAAGCCACCGCGCCGCCCGTCTCGTGCGCATTGACGCCGACGACGATCAGCAGCGCCCCGAGGGCGAAGCCGATGCCGAAGCTGCGATAGAGGTCGGGCGAGAAGAGGCGCATGGAAAGCTCGTCGATCACGTGTGGTGCGCCTGCTTGCCCGGCGCCGGATTGCGCGGGGCTGAACGAGGCGACAAGGCCATTTCGGGCTCTACCCTAACCTGGTTACGAAATGGCTGAAAAAAAGCTGCTACTGCCAGGGGCGAAGGCAGGCCGTGCCGCGCCCGGGACGAGAGGCGCGTGGGGACAGCGCCGTCAATGCCGGAAATGCCGCATTCCCGTGAAGACCATTGCCAGGCCCGCTGCATCGGCGGCGGCGATCACCTCGTCGTCGCGGATCGAGCCGCCCGGCTGGATCACCGCCGTCGCCCCCGCTTCCGCTGCCGCGAGCAAGCCGTCCGCGAAGGGGAAGAATGCGTCCGAGGCGACCGCGCTGCCGACGGTGCGGGGGGCGGGCCAGCCATGGGATTCGGCGGCTTCCTTCGCCTTGATCGCCGCGATGCGCGCGGAATCCCGGCGGTTCATCTGGCCCGCGCCGATCCCCGCCGTCGCGCCGTCCTTGGCATAGACGATGGCGTTCGACTTGACGTGGCGCGCGACGGTCCAGGCGAACAGGCAGTCCTTCAACTCCTGCTCTGTCGGGGCGCGCTTCGTCACGATCTTGAGGTCATCCGCCGCAATCGCGCCGTTGTCGCGCGACTGGATCAGCACGCCTCCGGCGATGGTCTTCAAGGCCAGGCCGCCCCGGCGCGGGTTCGGCAGGGCGCCGCATTCGAGCAGGCGCAGGTTCTTCTTCCTGGCGAAGATTGCGCGCGCTTCGGCCGAGACAGACGACGCGATCACCACCTCGGTGAAGATCGCGGAAATGGCCTCGGCGGTCGCGGCGTCGAGCTCGGTGTTGACCGCGACGATCCCGCCGAACGCCGAGACCGAGTCGCACGCCAGCGCCGCTTCCCATGCGGCGAGCAAGGAGCCGCCTTGCGCGACACCGCAGGGGTTGGCGTGCTTGACGATCACCACGGCAGGCTCCTGCCCGGCAAATTCGGCGGCGAGTTCCAGCGCCGCATCGGCGTCGTTGAGGTTGTTGTAGCTCAGTTCCTTGCCCTGGAGCTGCGCCGCCTGCGGGACCCCGGCGGTGCCCGCCACCTGCGGCACGTAGATGGCGGCGTTCTGGTGCGGGTTTTCGCCATAGCGCAGCGTGTCGGCGCGCCGGAAGGCGAGGGGGAGGGTCTCGGGGAACAGCGTCGGCTCGTCCGAGGCGGCGGGCGAGAAGGCGAACCAGCTCGCGATCGCGGCGTCATAGGCGGCGGTGCGGGCATAGGCCTTGCCCGCCATGCGGGTGCGGAAGGCCTGCGTGGTCGCGCCGCCGTTCGCGTCCATCTCAGCAAGGAGGGTCGCGTAATCGGCGGGGTCGGTGAGGATCGTCACGAAGCCGTGGTTCTTCGCCGCCGAGCGCACCATCGAGGGCCCGCCGATGTCGATATTCTCGATCACCTCCGCGCGGCTCGCGCCCTTCGCCACAGTCGCCTCGAAGGGGTAGAGGTTGACCACCACGACGTCGATCGCGCCGATCTGGTGCGCGTCCATCGCCGCGACGTGTTCGGGGTTGTCGCGCAGCGCCAGCAGTCCGCCGTGGACCTTCGGGTGCAAGGTCTTCACCCGCCCGTCCATCATTTCGGGAAAGCCGGTGAGGTCGGAGACGTCCCTCACCGTCAGCCCCGCATCGCGCAGGGCCTTGGCCGTGCCGCCAGTGCTGACCAGCTCGACGCCCCGCGCCGCCAGCGCCGCGCCGAGGTCGGCCAAGCCGGTCTTGTCGGACACTGACAGCAGCGCCCGGCGGATCACGTTGTCGTTCATCGGTTGAAACCTACCCCGTCTTCCTCAGCAGCCAGGAGAATTGCCCCCCGCTGCGCAATGCCAATCCCTCGATCACCAGCTGTTCGGTGGCGTGCGGGCGGCCTTCGCCATCGACCCACAGGCTGTCCTCGGCAGACAGGGTGATCTCGCCGGCGCTCGCCCTATCGCCGCCCATGCGGAATTGCCAGAGCCGACCGTCGGGAAGCAGCAGGCTGGCCCCGCGCCGGTCGGAGGAGAGCTGCACCTCCACCCCGGGGCCGAGGTGAAAGCGGATCGCGAAGCCGATCTTACCGCGCTTGCCGTTCTTGCTCGAGGGCACGAGGAGGTCCTCGCCCGCGAGCTCCGTCCCGTCGCCCGAAAGGGTCAGGATGCGGCGATGAGTCAGGCCGAAGCGCCCGGCATAGCCATCATGCGCGGCCTCGATCCGGGTCGCCTCGCGGCCCCGGCGGGGGACCATGCGGCGGTCGATCTCGACGGTCTCCACGCCCTTGCCGAGCTGGCCATGGAGCAGCACGGCGGTGGAATTGGCGTTGTCGAGCACCAGCGTGGAGAAGGCCGCGGTGGCGCGCAGGCCCTGGCCGATGCGGGCGGGCACCTGCCCGCCGGCCAGCGCCGCGCCGCCGCAATTGACCACGATCCGCTGCGGCCCATCGCTCAGTTCGAAGGCCAGCGTTGAGGCGCAGCCGGTGCGCGCGTGCTTGCTGCGCGGGGGCGGGGCGGTGTCGAACTGGAGCAGCGTGTCGCCCGCCTTGGCGCGCGAATAGCCCCAACCGCCGACCTGCGCGAGCGGGCGGGTGCGCACGCCGCTTGCCGCGATCACGGCGGCGACGCGCTCGGCGGGGATCGCGCCCTGGCCCTGCCAGCTGCCCAGCGACCCGTCGCCGTGGCGCAGGGCCAGCAGCGGCGGCACCAGCAGCTCGCGCATGACGCCAAGCGCGGGCGGGGGCGCGAGCTTCATCGCATCGTAGCAGGCGAGGAGATCGGTGAGCAGTCGGACCGCGTCGAGTTGCGCGGCGGGGCAGCGTGACAGCACGCCGCCGTCCTCGCCGACCATGTCGCCCAGTGCCTTCACCAGTCCCGCCTCGCCATAGAGCCGCCGCGGCTTGCCCTGGGGCAGGAGCAGGCCCGCCGCCACGATCCCGGCCCACGCCGCCACCTGGCCGAATCCGGCGGGCTCCGCGGGCGCGCGGCGGTCGAGCCAGCCGGCGGTCTCGGCGATCGCGGCGAGCAGCCGGGCGCGCAGGCCCTTGTCCTGCCCGCCGAGGACCAGCGGGGCATGGACCAGCCAGGCGAGGAGCCTGAGCCCGGCGATCTCCACCTCCCACGCCGCGCCCTTCCCCGGAGCGGCGTTGGCGCGCAGCCATTGGGTGGCGATCCGCTCGGCGATGGCGGCGCCATCCGCCCGCGCCGTGGCGGCGGCGAGATCGGCAAGCCAGCCGAAACCATGCACCACGCGCTCGACGCCGGGCGCGTGGCGGGCGGCGGGGCCGAAATCGAAGCTCGCGATCGGCAGGCGCGTCGCCTGGATGAGGAAGTGCCCGGCACGCAGGGCCGTGCCCCCGGCGCGGTCGCCGCGGTTGGGGGTCTCGACCGTCGCCAGCAGGCGCGGCGCCTGCGGGCGGCGGAACGGTTGGCTGAGCGCGTGACCCGGCACCCCCAGGCGGTAGGCCAGCCGGATCAGCGCCTCACCCGGACCGGAGCGGACCGCAATGACATCCGATAGCGCGAGCGCGCGGGACGGTTCCTCGGCAAGTGCACGGGTCGTTGGCCGCTCCACCCCCGGCTCGCGCCCCTCGCCCAGGGTCAGCAGCGGCGCATCGCCGACCCGCTCGACCAGAGCCTCGGCGCGGGCGGCGGCGGGGGTGCGCAGCACCGTCGCCATCAGCCGGCGCCCTTCAGCGCCGCGATGTTCGCGGCGTAAGCGTCGGGCCCGCCCTTGAAGGTCGCCGAGCCGGCCACCAGCACGTCGGCCCCCGCTTCGACGCACAGCCGCGCCGTCTCGGCATTCACGCCGCCGTCGACCTCGAGGTGGATCGCGCGGCCCGAACGCGTGATCATCGAGCGGATGCGCGCGATCTTGTCGAGCTGCGAGGGGATGAAGCTCTGCCCGCCGAAGCCGGGGTTGACGCTCATCACGAGGATGAGGTCGGCCATGTCCATGAGGTTGTCGAGCACCTCCACGGGCGTGCCGGGATTGATGACGACGCCCGCCTTCTTGCCCAGCGCCCGGATCGCCTGAAGCGTGCGGTGGATGTGCGGGCCCGCCTCGGGGTGGACGGTGATGATGTCCGCGCCCGCTGCGGCGAAGGCTTCGAGGTAGGGATCGACCGGGGCGATCATCAGGTGGACGTCGAAGGGCTTGGCCGAATGCGGGCGCAGCGCCTTGATGACATCGGGGCCGATCGTGATGTTGGGCACGAAATGCCCGTCCATCACGTCGATGTGGATCCAGTCCGCCCCCGCCGCATCGACGCTGCGCACCTCTTCCCCGAGCCGGGCGAAATCGGCCGAGAGGATCGATGGCGAGATCAGGGGGGCAGGCATGGCGCTGGCGGACGGGCCCTTCGTGCAAAGCTTGCCCCCGGTCATAGGTGCCCGATCGCGCGGGGGACAAGGCGGGCGGCGCCCTTTTCCACGATGCGCGGGCCATCTTGCGGCAATTAAGGCGCAATTCAGGGGGTGAGGGCCAGAGGGGCGCGACATTTGCCAGCGCCCGCGCGGCCCACCCCCTTTCTTCTCCCCGCGAACCTCAAGAGATGCCCATGCAACGCACCCCCTCCTCCCCCGGCCTACGCCGCGGCGCCGCGCTGGCGGTGTCCGCCGGTGCGCTCGCCGGACTGCTCGCCGCGCCAGCGAGCGCCGCGCCGGTGGTGCTCGGCTCCAAGATCGGCAACGACATGAGCCAGTGCGCGGCCGGCCAGGGCCCGGCGATCCGGCTCGAGGTGACGGGCATCAAGTCCGATAACGGCTTTCTGTTCGTGCGCACCTACTATGCGCGCAGCGGCGACTGGCTGAAGAGCAAGCGCTACATCCACCGGGTCGAGACCCGCCCGCGCAAGGGGACGACGACGGTGTGCGTGCCCCTGCCGGCGGCGGGCGACTATGCGATCACCGTGCAGCACGACGTCAACGGCAACCGCGACACCGATCTTTCCGTCGACGGGGCCGGGGTCTCGAACAATCCGCCGATCGGCAGCTTCCTCGGCGTGATCCCGCGCCCGCCGGGGGTGGAGAAAGCGCGCTTCCGTGCGGACGCTGGCATCACCCGCATGGCGATCGCGGTGCGTTACCGCTAAGCGGGCTCAGCCGCCCCGCGCCTTGTCGCGGCGATGGCGGGCGAGCCTCCACAGCACGCCCGGTGCGGCGAGGATCGGGAAGCGCTCGCCGAGCGGTGACAGCGTCACCGGCATCCCGGTGTGCCGCTCGATCTTCCACGCGGCATAGCGCGCCGCGCCCGCGAAGGTCGTGCTCGCCTTCAGCAGCCGCAGCAGGTTGAGCGGCTTGCCCAGCCGCGCGCGGCTGCGCCACCAGGCGAGAATGCGCGTGCGTTCGGCGGGGGCGAGGCGCGGCGCCAGCATCGGGCCGTCCGCGCCGGGGTCGATACCCGCCGCCTCCAGCGCGAGGGGGAGCAGGCCGGCGAAGTGCGCGGCATTGTGGCCGAGGATGTCGTTCTCCCGCCCCTGCGTCTCGACCCGGAACTCGGCCGCATAGGTCGCGCGGAACAGCGCGCGCCAGTAAGCCTCCGCCGTTCCGCGTGCCGGGCCCAGCGCCGCGGCGAGCCGGGCGGCGGTGGCCGCGGCGGCGGCGAGCGCGGCGATCACATCTCCGCGCGCGGCATCGTCCGCCGTCCAGACCAGCGCGCTCGGCTGGACGAAACGCGCCCAGATGGTGGTGTCGACCGTCTCCCCGCTCGCCGCGCGGGCGAAAGTCGCAAGCCGCATGGTGGCGACCTTGGCCCTCAGCGTCGCGCCCGCGTGCGCGCGTTCGTGGTAGCTCACCGTCGGCCAGATCGCGGCCTCGCCCGCGCCGGGCAGCAGGACGTAGAAATCGAGCACGCCGTCGAGCGACCCGGTCCTGAGGTTCGACCCGTAGAACAGCACCGCGCGCGCGCCTGCGGCCTCTCCAAGAGCTGCGGCGAGGGTGGCGACGTCCGGATCGACCGGAGCGGCAAGGTGCGAGGCGATCCGCTCCCGCAGCGCCGGGGCGAGCGCGGTCATGGGGTGACGAAGACGAGCTCCGGCCCCTGCTCGATCCGGTATTCGCCCGGCGGGAAGGCCTCGCCGTCGAGGATGAAGGGCTCCGCTATGTCGAGGCTGAACTGGCTGACACCGACCTGGTGGATGCCGCGCTCGCGCAGCGAACCCTTGAGGCGGCCGATCATGGCCAACGGGATCAGCGCCGTGGTGCGGCGCGAGATCTGGTCGATGGCGAGCAGCCTCAACCCGCTCTTGAGCGCGCCGAAGGGGTTGATGCCCGCCGGCAAGCGCTCGAGGGTGGAGGCGAACAGGATCTGCCGCATGGCCGGATCGCCGTGGCCGCTGTGCGCCATCGGCGCGTCGGCCGCGCCGAGCCCGATGCGCATCCGCGCGCCGCGCCGCCACGGATTGCTCCGCCCGGCAAACAGCGATTGCAGCAGCGCCCAGGTGCCGGTCACGGCGACGACCATCGAATTGAACGCGCCGAGCTTGTGCGCGCTCTGTCCGGCCTGGGTCGCGGTGGTGAAGGCCCCTGCGCCGAGCACGAAGCCCATCGCGCGGCTGACGGTGGCGCGCTGCTCGCGCGGGTCGAGCGCGGTGACGGTGAGCGGGCGCCGCCACACCCGCCCGCCGTGATCGAGCGCCTCGATCGCGTCCTGGAGCGTCCAGTCGTCCGGCACGCCGAGATCGACCGACAGCGCGTTGGTCTTGCCCTTGGGGAGCACCGCGATCGCCGGCCAGTCGTTGCCGAACACCGCCTGCCCGCAGGTCAGCACGTCGCGCACCGTCCCGTCGCCGCCGTTGATGACGAGGAGGTCGATCCCGCGCGCGGCCATTTCGGCCAGCGCCTCGGGAAGCTGCCCGCGCGCGGAGGGCTGCGCGATGTGGACTTGCGGTCGCACCGCGCAATCGAGATCGGCACCCAGATTGCGGTGGCTGCGAGGATTGTAGATCACCCCGACGCTCGGCGCCTCGTTGACGGCGCGCGGACGCCGCGCGCGCGGGCGCGACTGAGCAGGAGCAAGGCGCGGGATCTGCGCGAATTCGTAGATCGTACCCGGCATTCGTGTCCTGTATGTCTCGCGAGCCTGTGTTTCTTTCACAAAGCTGCTCATTATGGGGCGCCCTTATTGCCGTGACATTGATAAGGCTTGAACAAACGCAAGGAGCGACGCGACGAACGCAAATCCTCCTGCGACGAGCGTCATGCCGGCAAGTCGGTCCGTGGTATGACTGCGCTGAATGGTTGCTCTATTCGCCGCTTTCAAGGGTGCGGATCGTGAATTGGCTGACAAGGCGCTGCACGCCAGGGAGAGCCGACAGGATCTCGCGGTGGATGCGCTCGTAGCTGTCGTCGTCGCGCACCAGCACCTTGACGAGATAGTCGGAAGGCCCGCTCATCAGGTAGGCTTCGGCAATCTGCGGCGTGCGGGCGAGCGCCTCCTCGAAGGCGAGCATCGTCGCCTGGCGCTGGTCGGTGAGGGTGACCTGCACGAACACTGTCGAGGGGTTGCCGCGCGCCGCCTTCGACAGCCGCGCGCGGTAGCCGAGGATCGCCCCGCTGTCCTCCAGCGCCTTGACCCGGCGATGCGCCGCCGAGGGCGACAGGCCGATACGATCGCCGAGCTGCTCGCCGGTGAGACGCGAGTCTTCGGCGAGGATGGCGAGGATTTTCCGATCGGTGCGATCCATGCGCAAAGCCGATGCGTCAGATGCGGGGCAGACGCAAGAAATTCCCATCAGGCGCGCGCATGGCGCGGATCATTGCGAAGATCGTGCTTCCGCCCCCTGCTAAAAGGCCCGCCTGAGAGCACCCCCCAGGAGAGACATCATGCGCATCGGCGTCCCCAAGGAAATCAAGAACAACGAATACCGCGTCGGCCTTACCCCCGCGGCGGTCGGCGAGCTGGTCCGCGCCGGTCACGAGGTGGTGGTGCAGACGAACGCCGGGTGCGGCGTCGACTTCGCGGACAGCGCCTACGAGGCTGCCGGCGCGCGGATTCTCCCGGATGCGGCCGCCGTGTTCGAGGCCACAGAGATGATCGTCAAGGTCAAGGAACCGCAGCCCTCCGAGATCGCCATGCTGCGCCCGCATCATCTGCTGTTCACCTACCTCCACCTCGCCGCCGACAAGCCGCAGGCCGAAGGGCTGATGAAGAGCGGCGCGACCTGCATCGCCTACGAGACCGTGACCGCAAATGACGGCTCGCTGCCGCTCTTGAAGCCGATGTCGGAGGTCGCCGGGCGGATGAGCGTGCAGTGCGGGGCGCACTACCTGGAAAAGCATCAGGGCGGGCGCGGTGTGCTGCTCGGCGGGGTGCCGGGGGTGGAGCCGGGCAAGGTGGTGATCCTCGGCGGCGGGGTGGCGGGGCTCAACGCCGCTCAGATGGCCGCCGGCCTGCGCGCCGATGTGACGATCTTCGATATCTCCGCGCGCCGCCTTGCCGAACTCGACGCGATCTTCGGCGGGCAGGTCAAGACCGCCTTCGCTTCCTCGCACGCGATCGCCGATGCGGTGCGCTGTGCCGACCTCGTGATCGGCGCGGTGCTGGTGCCGGGCGCCGCCGCGCCCAAGCTCGTCACCCGGGCGATGATCGGCACGATGCGCCCCGGCGCGGTGCTGGTCGATATCGCCATCGACCAGGGCGGCTGCTTCGAGACCTCGCGCCCGACCACCCACGAGGACCCGGTGTTCGTGGTGGACGACGTGATCCACTACTGCGTCGCCAATATGCCGGGTGCGGTCGCGCGCACCTCGACCATCGCGCTCGGCAACGTGACGCTGCCCTTCGCGATGAAGCTCGCCGACATGGGCGCCGAGGCCGCGATGGCCGCTGATCCGCACCTTGCCGCCGGGCTCAACGTCATGGGCGGCAGGATCACGCACCCGGCGGTTGCAGAGGCGCTCGACCTGCCGCTCGGCTGAACGGGCGAGGCGGATCGACGAAAGGGGCTTCATCGGGTCCCCTGCGCCCGCTACTCAGCGGGGGAAGGCGCCGTTTGCGCGCCCGAGGGGACCTGACATGCCGCACACGCTCACCACCAGCCTTGCGCTGGCACTCGCCGCCGCAACCCTGCCTGCCGGAGCCGCGCTCTCGCAGACGCCGGCCTCGCCTGCCGCCGCCAGCGCGCAGAACGAGGACGCGCGGCTCACCGCCTTCCTCGACGCCGAATTCGCCGAATATGTGAAAACTCAGCCGCAGCTCGCCACCCGGCTCGGCATCAAGGCGGGCGGGGACCGCTGGAACGACATCTCCGATGCCGCCGCCAAGGCCGATGTCGAATGGCGCAAGGCGAGCGCCGCGCGCATGGCCAAGCAGTTCGACCGCGCCAAGCTTTCGCCCGAGGCGCAGGTCAATTACGACATCTGGGCGCTCGAGGCGCAGCGTGCGGAGCTTGCCTACAGCAACCGCCTCTACCGACCGCCGTTCTATTCGCGGCTCTATTCGGCGCACAGCCAGCTGCCCGATTTCCTCATCAACACCCACTCGGTCGCCGACAAGGCCGATCTTGCGAACTACATCGCCCGGCTCAAGGGGATGCCTGCGGTGCTCGACCTCGCGCTCGAGCGCACCCGGGCGAGCCAGGCGGCCGGGATCAACCCGCCGCGCTTCCAGGTCGAGACGATCATCGCCGGCAGCCGCCAGCTGACCTCGGGCGCGCCCTTCGCGACCGGGGAAGCGGGCGGACGGGACGCGGCGCTGTGGGCCGACGTCAAGGCCAAGACCGAGGCGCTGGTGACCGGCGGCAAGCTCTCCCGCGCCGAGGCCGATGCGATGCTTGGGCAGGCGCGCACGGCGATCCTTGCGCTCGCGCCCGCCTACCAGCGGATCATCGCCTGGGCGGAAGGCAGCCTGCCCACCGCGCCTTCCGGCAAGGTGGGAGCGCTGACCCTTCCGAACGGCCTCGCCTATTACGAGAACGAGCTGAAGCTCGTCACCACCACCGACATGACCGCCGCCGAAATCAACGCGGTGGGCCGCGCCGAAGTGGCGCGGATCGAGGCCGAGCAGGACGCGCTCGCCCGGCAGGCGGGCCTCGCCGACCGCCACGCCTTCTATGCCGAGCGCGCGCGGCTGAACCCGCCCCGGCAGTATGACGATGCGGCGCGCAAGGAATATCTCGACACCGCCAATGCCTTCGTCGCGCACACCCGCACGCTGCTTGCGCCATATTTCGGGGAGCTGCCCGCCTACGGCATCGAGGTGGTGCGCGAACCGGCCTTCTCGGAGGTCGCGGGCGGCGCGGCCCACGCCTCGCAGCCGAGCCCGGACGGATCGCGTCCGGCGCGCACCTATGTCCACCTCGTCGGCACCGTGCCCGACCCGGCGGCGATGTACACGCTGATGTGCCACGAGGCGGTGCCCGGCCACAATATGCAGGGCGATATCCAGGTGCGCCAGAAGGGCGGCCCCAAGTTCCGCGCCGCCACCGGCTACGTCGCCTTCGGCGAGGGCTGGGCGCTTTATGCCGAGGCGCTGTGCAAGGAGATGAACGCCTTCCCCGACATCGCGGCGGATTTCATGCGCCTCGATGCCGAACTGTTCCGCGCCGCGCGGCTGGTGGTCGACACCGGCATCCACGCGATGGGCTGGACCGAGGACGAGGCGGTCACCTACATGAACACCACCGGCCGCCAGCCGATCGAGCGGTCACGCTCCGAAGTGCGGCGCTACATCACGCTCCCGGGCCAGGCGACCGGCTACAAGATCGGGATGCTCAAGATCATGGAGCTGCGCCAGCGGGCCGAAAAGACGCTGGGCCCGAAGTTCGACATCAAGGGCTTCCACGACCTGCTGATCGCCAGCGGCTCGCAGCCGCTCTCGATCCTCGAGCGGCGGGTCGACGACTGGATCGCGGCGCGCAAGACAGCGGCGTGACCCGCTGAACGGCAAAAGGGCCCGCGCCATCCCCCCGATGGCGCGGGCCCTTCCGCTTGTGCTCCGCCGGCGCCCCCCTTGGGCCGGGCGGAGCGCGTGATCACCAGCCCTGCTTGCGGCGCAGCGGATCGAGCACGTTGGAATAGTCGTCGGTCCACACCTTGAAATCGGCGGGCACGGCGGTGCGCGACCACTGCGGATCGGCGGCGATGGTGCCGATATCCTGCGGGCGCCGGGCGACGATCGCGACCTCCACCGGGGTGCGCAGCGTCGTCATGAAGTCGCCGGTGCGCTTCGGATCGTCCGAACGGTGCCAGGTGGTCAGCCCCGCCTCGCGCGCCGAGGCGGCGACGACGTAGTTGAGCATCATGTGGCGGTTCGACACGTTGAAGATCAGCACGCCGCCCGGCGCCAGCTTGGAGGCGTACATCGCCACGGCTTCCTTGGTCACCAGATGCACCGGGGGCGAGGCCGAGGAGAAGGCGTCGAGCATGATGAGATCGTAACCGCCCTGCTCGCGCGCCAGCGTCAGGCGGCCGTCGCCCACCACCACCTTGGCGCCCGGGGTGCATTCGCTGAAGGCGCGGAACAGCCGCGTGTCGCGGGCGATGCGCACCACCTCGGCGTCGATCTCGAAGAAGTCCCACGTCTCGCCGGGCTTGGAATGGCAGGCGAGCGAGCCCATGCCGAGGCCGATCACCGCGACCTTGCCGAGCTTGCCGCCATGCGCCGCGCGCGCCTGGTCGATCGCCTGGTTGTAGGCGCCGCCCAGGTGGAAGTAGCTCGCCGGCTCCGGGCGGCTGGCGAGCGGCACGCCCGCCGCGTCGGCCCAGCGCTCGGCCCCGTGCAGGGTGTTGCCGTGCTTCAGGTAGCGACCCTCGCCGCTCGGGGTCGCATAGACCGAATGGACCGCGAAGAACGAGCGGGCCTGGTCGACGAGGTTTGAGGGCGTGGAGACGATCACCGACACCAGCATCGCGGTCGCCGCGGAAAGCAGCAGGCGCACCGGGCGGTTCACCGAGATTGCGGTGAGGCCGAAGCTTGCGATCAGGATGCCGACGAAGGCCTCGCCGGGCAGGATGTCCTGTTCGATGATGCTGCGATCGACCAGCAGGAACAGCGCGAGCACGGCGGCGATGCCCGGGACGACCAGCGCAGGCCGGGCACTCGCCAGCCAGGCGCGCACGTCCGAGCGGCACAGCAGCACCGCCAGGGCCAGCAGCGGGAACTCGAGCAGGCGCTCGAACACCAGCGGCGCGGCGAGCGAGGCGAAGGCCCCGCCGATCACGCCGCCCAGCGACATGAAGAAGTAGAACTGCGTGAGGTCGCCGGCCGCGGGGCGCCGTGCATAGAGCTCGCGGTGGCAGATGATCACGCTCACCGTGAAGAAGGCGAGATTGAGGCCGAGCAGCACGTGGAAGGGCAGGCCGCGCGCAACCGAAAGGGTCGCCATGATCGCGGTCAGCAGCACCGGCTGCACCGTCAGCAGCACGCGGTCGAGCGCCGCGCCGCCCGGGCGGAAGGCGATCGAGAAGGTCATCAGGTAAAGCGCCAGCGGCACCACCCAGAAGAGCGGCACGGCGGCGATCTCGTCGGTCATGTGCGCGGTGGTCGCGACCAGCAGCGCCGAGGGCACCAGCGACATCGCGATCCAGCCGAGACGGTCCTTCATGGTGATCGGCGCGGCCGGCTCTGCCGGCGCTTCGGCACCCTCGGCGATGCCGGCCTGCGCACCCGGGCGCAGGAACAGCGCCGAGGCACCGATCGCGATCATCAGCGCAACGAAGCCGCTGCTCCACAGCATCGACTGGTTCTCGAGCGTGAACATCCGCTCGATCACGAAGGGATAGGCAAGCAGCGCCAGCAGCGAGCCGATGTTGGAGGCGCCGTAGAGGAAGTAGGGATCGCTCGCGTGCGGGTGGCCGGTGCGGGCGAACCACGCCTGGAGCAGCGGCCCGTTGGCCGAGACCGCGAAGAACGGCAGGCCCACCGACACGGTGAACACGCCGATCAGCCACAGCGCCTGCCCCTCTTCGGGCGGCGCGCCCCAGCCGGCGGCGAGCGCGATCGGGAGCCCCGCGACCAGCACCAGCGCCATCACCGACAGGTGCACGATCGCCGCCATGCGCGGGTCGAGCCAGCGGGTGAGGCCGTGGGCATAACCGTAGCCCGCCAGCAGCACCGACTGGAAGAACACCATCGCCACCGACCACACCGCCGGCGTCCCGCCGAGCACCGGCATCACCATCTTGGTGAACATCGGCTGCACCCCGAACAGGAGAAAGGCCGAAAGGAAGATCGTGGCGGTGTAGACGGGCAGCGCGAGCGGCGCGATCCGGTCGAGGCCGGCGGCGGGCCGGGCGGTGGCGGCGTTGATGATCGTCATCGAATTCGAAGCCCTGCGTGACTGAAAGGGATGGCTGACAGGCAGGCTTACGGAGAAAGAGGTAACAACTGGTTAAGCATGTTTTTCGCGCGTCAGTTTACCCGCAGCGCGCGTCATTTCGCGAGGCGCGGGAAGGCCCGAGCCTGCGCGCGGGGCAACGATGTTACAGGGGATCGGCACAGGGGCCGCACCACAGCGGCGCGGTGGCGCACCTGACAGGATTCGAACCTGTGACCTCTGCCTTCGGAGGGCGCGGACGCCGCCAGACTACCTTTCAGTTCCTCGGAAATGCAGCAGTTTAGCTGAATGAAGGACCACTGATTTGGACACTTAACCGACCTATAACTGCCACACTGCAACCCAGTTGCAAATCGATAGGAAACGACGCTTTCCATAGGGCAGTGGAGTGCCGCGCGCGCTCCTCGCCCCCATCGACTTAGGTCTGGATGTGGTTGAAGGGGACCCCCATGTAGCCGCGCAGACACTTGATCAGCTTCACCATCCCCAAAGCATCGTTCAGAGAAGCGCTTGCGCGGAATTCCTCCAACAACTTTCTTTTCGCACCCCGGGTGTAGTTTCGATGGGTGCGATCGTGGACCGTCTGCTTTGTGGGCGCGAGGTCTGGATACCTGCGTTCGAAACGCTGAAGAAAGCTTTCTGAGCAGATGTCCTCGATCTCCCAGTCAAGCTGCGAATAACGCAAGTTGGCCCTTGTTGCTTCGAGCATCCGGTCTGCGGTTCCATCCCCGACCTCCGGCATGACGGGCTGTAGCAGGAATATGTCCCTGTATCTCTGAACGGAAGGGTCGAACCGTGAAGCGAGGTTGAATGCTGTCGTGCCCGCGTGATCCTTGTCGAACAGACCCCCGAACCGAAATCTTGTCCGGCCCGCTTCGTCCAGATCGAGACGGGCGTTCTGCCGCATGGTGACGAGCATGCGATTTACGCCGTCCACTCCCCCGTCGTCGCCGTGGCCTGCCGCCGCCACACCAAAGTCGCTATCGATGACCGGTTGGCCGTATGCCTCTGTATAAAGCTTGGACGCATGTGTCAGGTAGGCGACATCAGAAGTGCCCTCGACGATGACTGTGGCCCGTCCAATCTGCCACCCCATTTGCGCGGCCATGGCTTCGATGACGCTGGTCATCGCCATCCGGAGGTGAGCGGCCTGAGGAAGGGGCCGTTGTGACTGAACGAAACATATGCCGAGAAGACGCTTCCGGGGCGCAACTTCTCCTGTGAAAACTCGTGCGGCCGGAAAGGCACCTCGATGTCCTGAAAATCCGAAACGCGCGCGAAGCCACGTCCATCGCCGTTGCTCGAAACCCGTGCCCTGACTTGTCGCCGTTGTGAGCCATGGGGATCGAGGAGCCAGTGAAGCCGATCTGGCACTTCGACGAAATGCTGTCTCTGACGCCACATCCTGCGCAAACGCAAGAACAGCCGGTTGCCTTCATGCGCGCGGTCCTTCTGAAACAGCAGGAGTGCAAGTTCCAACTCCATTTGAGGCGTGAATGCGGGCCCGCTCTCCTGGAGCGACTGCAGCAGGCCGATATGGAGGTCGAAATCGTTGGGATTGTCGATGACGGCGATCATATAACGAAGCTTGACTGCCTGGACATTACCCAACAAGGCCTCGATCGACAGCAATGACGCCGCTCTAGCGCGGTTTTCCCGCGGGACATCTTCAAGTCGGCGAACGCTTCCGCCCGCCCCTCCGAGTTCATACAGCGCACGCGCGATTGCACCAGCTTCAGACTGCGGATCGGGGCTGGTCGATCCCCCGGCTTCCAGCAAAAGTTCGAAGGCGCGTTCTGCCAGCCTTTCCAGAGCGTTGAGCCGCGCCTCCGCGCCAGACTTTTCCATCATGCTGTAGACGAGAGTTAATACCTCGAGCGCTCGCGTTGCCGCGCGATCGGGGTTCGTCTTGCCTTCGCTCAGGAGTGTTCGTGCATAGGTCTCGACTACGAAGGAGTTGTCCGGGTTCAGGGTGTAGGCCTGTCGCGTCGCCTCCTGAGCCTCTGCTCGTGTTTGGAGCACCCGATGTTGCGGTCTGCCCGCCGCTTCTTCGGCCTCGGCCAGATCGTGCAGCGCCTGAGCAAGCGAGTTGAACAGGTTCAGGTCGCTTTCGTCGCCGAATTCAGCCTCGAGCTTCAAGGCGCCACGAATGTCATCGACTGCTCTTTGCAGAATGGCAGCCCTCTCTTCGGCGCTCATCATGAAGGTCGTGGCATTTGAAGCGATCCGTCGCCTCGAAATGGCCGTGTGATGCAGGAATGTGCGGCTTGTCGTGCGCAACTCCCTTGGCATGTCGTCAAGAGCCTCGAGCACTTCCTTCCAGAGAAAGACCAGAGTTCCATGCCCGTGATCAGGATCGATCTTGAAGATGGACACTGCAAACTCCTCCGCGAAGAGTCGCAATGACGCCTTCGCGAGTTCCGGCAGCGAAGCGACGCTCTTGAGTATCAAAAAGCGCAAATGCAGCGGATTGGCTGCCTCCTCGAAGCCCAGGGCCTGCCTTTCGCCCGGATCGAAGAAGAATCCTTGGAGCATGAGGGTGCCGACCAGGTCGTGGGCAAGCGCCCAAGAACGGTCGAGGTCGTTTACAATTCGCGTCAAGCTCAAGACACCCGAAGCCCGGCGCAGGTCTTCCAGCTTGTCGGCAATTGGCCAGTCTTCCGTTGGCGGGAGAAGATTCTCCGGCAGAGGTGTGCGCACCGTGCTGAAGGCAGCGATCCTCAGTAGTGCATGCTTTATGCTTTCGTCCTTAGCCAAGCTCTTGAACTGCGCGTAGATCTTGGACTGGATCGTTTCCCCAAGATCGATCTGACGCCCCAGCCAGAATGAGAGAACGATCCAGAACGATGCCAAGCCGTTGCTTTGCTCGACGGTCGTGTTTTTGATGAATGCCCGCCACTCGGCTTCGCTGCGGTCGGTGCCATGCGGCGACAGGAAGCGGTTGAGGTGCTGGCCGAGCTTGAGCGCATGCTGAAACGTGACCTCGTGCGACAGGTAGGCAAGCTCGACGAAGCGCCGCTCGGTCATGATATCCAAGCCTACGAACGGTCCGGTCGCCACTAAAATGCAGACGCGACGTCCGCTTCGTTCCACTTCGCGGGCGAAGTTCAGCAGTTCTAGGTATCGCCCCTCCCAGTGGCTTTCGTCGAAAACGATGACGCACGGTGTCTCATAGACGCGCGAGTGGTCCGAAGGCAGCGTATCGGTTGAGGTCAGGCGCCCAAGAAAATTCGCGACTTCAAGCCCGTTCAGAGGGATCATTCCCTTTCGCGCTACAAGTGTGGGATAGCCCTCGGCGGCCGCTCTCCACGCAAGATCACGAAGGAAGGTGGTGGCACCGGCGCCTGATTGCGACTTCACATAGAAGATTCGATTGTTTTCCGGACCCTCCTTGTCCAGAAGGCGAAGTCTCCCGCGGACCTTGCCCCAGGCGGCCGCATCGCGTTCCCACACCATCCCAGCTGCGTACGGCCGCCACGAAGCAGTCGGGTCCATGAAGAACTGATCGACGTCGGTACTGGACAGGTCCGCGGGGAGCAGCGGTGTCAGCGCATCGACGCCGATCAGATCATAGCTGCCCAGAACTGGGCGTTCCGGATCATCGATGCCGCTTCCGTCGACGGTGCGAAGCTCGCCCTTTTCGTTGCGAATAATATAGGCGACCGAGCCATCACGGCCCCTCAAGAACTCCTTGCGAAGGGCATCGGCGAATTCTGCAGCCCCCAGTCGGATCTCATCGACGAGAGGCGCACTATTCTGCGATCGCCATAGGGCTATCGCCTCTGCTGCATGAGGATCGTCTGACACGAACGCCAAGCTAGTGCGATATCCGTCGGCCCAGAGGTCGGTGAAATCCTCGGGAATTTCGAATTGGCCCGGGATGACGAACACCAGCTGCTTGATGGATCGCTTGCGCAGATCCTGCAGCATGGTCAGGCGGCGGGTCATCGCCGCCAGGCCGGTGGCTTTCGCGCCGTTCCTGCCGTTCAGCAGATGGACAGCGAGGTGTCGCGGCGGCAAGACCGATTCAGCTGGGTCGTTGTCTACGATGTGGATCAGCCCGCGCCTCCTTACGAGGACATCGTCGACCGGCTCCGCCTGTTCGAGCTGTTCCACGAACGTTCGATCTGACACTTCTGAAAGGACCACGCTCCACGGCAAGCGGGACAGACTTGCGAGGCTTGCCACGTCCAGTGGCTCCGTTCCCCCCGAACAGAGCCATAGGGCGCAGTCCCGCTTGTCGAGCTGACTAATAAGCGGGGAAGGGATGATACGCTTGTCGGCTGATTGCTGCATCGTCAGAACATCAAACAGCAGAGTGGATTTGTCCAGAATAGTCTCGCATTCCGCGTGGATTAGGTTTCACGTGGTGCCCAAGCTAGTGAACGATCAATGTGGGGAGCAGCAGCAGAGAAAACTTCTACCTCAACGGGCAGGAAGCTCGTGCCAGTCGAATGTCTCATGCGAAGAATACTCGAAGACCCAGCGACATCCTCTGCATGACCCATTTGAGCCGAGGCCGGGGCTGCTCGCGGAGCCTGTCCGAGGGCGTCTGTGCTATAGACTTTTCCGATCTGCGGCTCTCTTGGCTCTCATCAGGTGGTCGGGGCAATGGTGAGCGTAAAGCTCGACCGTGCGCTCATGCGAATGGCCGAGCCACCCGCCTATCTCAAATAGCGGCACGCCCTGTTGCGCCATCCATGTCCCGCAGGTGTGGCGGAGTGTGTGTGGAGTCACGTTGTCCAGCCCGGCGATGCGGCAAGCCCGGGCAAAACTCCGCTTCACGTCCTGCAATCGCCTTCCATCGCGATTGATCACGAAGCCGATGTCGCTGCCTCGCTCTCGCGCCAAGCGCAAGAACGTCATTAATCTGTCAGGGATGGGAATGCGCGATCGGCGCTTCACCGTTCTCGCTCGTGAAGGGTCATTGAAGTCGATAACCCCTCGGCGGAAGTCGACCTGCGTCCAGCGAAGCGACAGGATCGCTTCCTTGCGCGCACCTGTGTAGAGGCCAAGCACGACAAACAGCGGGAGATAGAGACGGGTTCCTGTCGCAGATCATGCCCTACTTCGACGATGGGCTAGAGCAGCTCTATGCCTTCCTGCGCAACCTAGCCTCGAAGCTGCCGCGCCCCGGCGAAGGCTCGAAGTTCACGCTCGACGATGACGTTGCGCTGAAGTTCTTCCGTCTCCAGCAGGTCGGCGAAGGCACAATCGACCTCTCGGATGGTGAGGCGGACCCGCTGAAGTGGCCAACGGATGTCGGCACGGCGCGCGAAAAGGATACCGAGGTCGCGCTGTCCACGTTGGTGGACAACCTGAACGAGAAGTTCGGAACGGACTTCACCGAGGCCGACCAGCTCTTCTTCGATCAGGTCCGCGCCACTGCCGAGAACGATGAGAAAATCGTGGAGGCAGCGCAGGCCAACAACCTCTCGAACTTCTCAGCCTTCTTTGGGCGCATCCTCGACGACCTGTTCATCCAGCGGATGGAAGGCAACGACGAAATCTTCAACCGGGTGTTGAGCGACAAACAGTTCCGCACGGCGGCACAAGATCACCTCGCGCGCGAGGTCTATGAGCGTATCCGGGGAGAGGGACGGGCCGAGAGCTAGTTCCGGTTGAGCCCCATTTCCCGGCTCTGAAGCTTGGCCTTCCAAAGCTGTTCGGCTGCGATGATCTCGTCAGTTGTCGCCGTGGAACCAAGCACCTCAAGGATGCTGACTTGATAATCCGAGGGGTCTCTCATCTTCAAGCCGACATTGCCGCCGTGGCCGGTGACTACATAGGCCTGCCAACGCCCCCAAAATCCGCCTACGCCGTGTGCTGATCCGACATACTGTTCGCGGGTGCGTGGGCATGTGAGGAGATAGATACCGCGACTGGCGGACAGCACAGCAATCCATGACGCAGGAAGGCTGGGCAAACTTCCAAGGTTGCCAATGAAGCGACTGAAGCCGGGAAAGTCAGGCTCACGGAAGCCCTGCGTCAGTTCAACGATACGCTTGTTGCCGGTGTCCCTGTCAGCACGCTGCGCCCAAGAGCGCGTTCCCGGCCCCCAATCGACCCTCAGGCAACCGGCTAGATGCTCGAACTCTGGCAACCGCCGATATTCGTATAGGTCGAGATCAAGGTCGATTTCCCGACGCGTGATACGCTGAAGCGGGTCAATCCAATCATCCGGTGCTGGGCGATGCTCGAAAATCTCATAGAGGCCGACAAAGAGCGTGCTGCGATCAGGTGGCACCACGAAGCTGGCCCAGTAGCGACTGGCGAAGTGACCTCGCCGGTCGCTTCGCTGGGCGCTCTGATAACGCTCGAACTCCGCCCTATCGTCGCGCCAGATCGCATAAGGCGTCAGACCGGTATCTGCGACGTTCTGATGTCGCATCAACCGGACATCGCGCGGGTCAATGCCCGCTTCCTTGAGGACGAGATTGAAGGTCAGTGGCACGTGCTTCCCCTGCCGCAATCCTTGCAACGCGTTGCAAGGGAGCGTCAATCGCGGTTTACAATCCGCCGTTCGCGGCAGCTTGGGAAGCTGCTGCCGAGCGAGGCAAGCAAAGGCATTTACGGGCGTAGCCCACCCATTACTGCCACAGGACCGGTTGGCAGAAGTGCTAACTCATTGAAAAAATGGCGCACCCGACAGGATTCGAACCTGTGACCTCTGCCTTCGGAGGGCAGCGCTCTATCCAGCTGAGCTACGGGTGCCTGGGCCTTGCGGCCTCGCGCATTCTTGCGTGCGGGGCGGCGCTTAGCAAGAGGGCGGGGCGCGCGCCAGACATATTGTGGCGCGCAGGCCGGCGCCCTTTCGTCCGCCCCGGCGGTGCCACGGGGCCACGAATTAACCGATCGGCAAGCATGACCCCATAGGCTTCGCGCCATGGCCACGCTCCCGCCCGCGCCGATTCTCCCCGAGGCCGCAGCCCTCCCCGCCGGCCTTGCCGCAGAGGTCGCGCCCGAGGTGCTGGCCGAGGCCTTGGTCGCGCTCCACGGCAAGGCCGCGACGGTCGCGCTGCTCGCCCGGCTCGCGCCCGAGCGCACCGAGATCGGCGGCGAGCTGGGCGCGGTGATCGCCCGCGCACAACCGTGGCAGCGCGCGCTGGTCGCCCGGACGATCGGCGATTGCAACGCGATGCTCGACACCGGGATCGCCGCGCTGGCGACCCTCCAGCGGCGCGGACAGGACGCCGCCGCTCCGGCGCTGGTGCTGTGGCGCGAATTCCACGCCGCGCGCGCGAGCATGATCGCGGTGCTCGAGAGCGAGCCCGCCTGACCGCGCGGAGCCCTGTCGGGCTTGACTGCGTTCCCCATCCGTTCCAACGACGGCGCCATGTCCGGTGCCGCCTCGCCCCTGTCCGATTCGCCCGCACTCGCCGCCGCCGACGTCGCGCGCGGGATCGGGCGGCTGTTCGCGCGCAACGATATCTGGTGCCTCGCCGAGGTGCCCTTGAAGAACGGCCGCCGCGCCGATCTGATGGGGGTCGATCCCAAGGGGTTGATCGTGATCGTCGAGATCAAGGTCGCGCGCGCCGATCTGCTCGGCGACACGAAGTGGCCGGACTACCTCGATTTCTGCGACCGCTTCTACTGGGGCCTGCCCCCGGGGCTCGACCGTTCGGCGCTGGAAAGCGAGGCCTATCGCCCGGCCACCTGCGGCGTGATCGTCGCCGACGGTTACGATGCCGAGATCCTGCGCCCCGCCGCATTGGACCCGCTCGCCGCCGCGCGCCGCAAGACGCAGATCGAACACCTCGCCCGCGTGGCGATGCGGCGGCACACCGCGCTGCTCGACCCGCTGTGCGCGGCCCCTGACGCGCTGACCTGATTTGGGCCTGTGAAGCCCCGGAAAAATCCGGCATAGCCTTGCAGCAATGCTTCCCGCCGACACTCCCGTTCCGCTGGCGATGCTGATCGTCAGCCTCGCCGTCACCGCGATCGTCGCGCTGCGCTATGCGCTGACCAGCGGGCTGTTCGCCTGGGTCACGGGGCGGGTGCGCCCGGGGCTCTACGCGGGGCGGGGCCGGCAGATCGCCCGCGAGGTGCGCTGGTCGCTGCTGTCGGCGGCGATCTACGGCACGCCCGCCGGGATCGTGCTGTGGGGGTGGCGGCAGTTCGGCTGGACCGAGCTCACCGCCGACTGGAGCGCGCTGCCGCTGTGGTGGCACCCGCTTTCGGTGCTCATCTACCTCTTCGTGCAGGACACCTGCTTCTATTGGAGCCACCGCTGGATGCACCGGCCGAAGTGGTTCCGGATCGCCCATGCCGTCCACCACGAAAGTCGCCCGCCGACCGCGTGGACCGCGATGAGCTTCCATCCGGTCGAGGCGGTGACGGGCGCGGTGGTGATCCCCGTGCTGGTGTTCATCGTGCCGATCCATGTCGCCATGCTCGGCCTCGTGCTGACCATCGCCACGGTGATGGGGGTGACCAACCACATGGGCTGGGAGATGTTTCCCCGCTGGCTCGTTCATTCGCGATTGGGCGACTGGCTGATAACCGCCAGCCATCACGAGCGCCATCACGAGGAATACCGATGCAATTACGGGCTCTATTTCCGGGTCTGGGACCGGCTATGCGGCACGGACCGGGGCCTGTCGCGGCGGATCGTCGCCGAGGCGGGGCACGCCCCGGCGGCAGCGGTGCCGGCGGAATGAGGGCCTTGCGCAAGCGGGCGCTCGCCTTCGGCTTCGCGGGACTGGCGGGGAGCCTTGCCGCAGCCGCCCCGGCGCAGGCGGGCGAGGTGGTCATCACCGTCACCGACCTGCGCTCGTCGAAGGGCGTGGTGCGCGCCTGCATGACGACGCGTGCGGACATCTTCCCCAAGTGCATCAAGGACCCGACGGCTTACCGCACCGTCGTGCCGGCGAGCGGCAAGCTCGAGATCCGCTTCACCGGGGTGAAGCCCGGCAACTACGCCATCGCGCTGCTCCATGACGAGAACGACAACGGCAAGGCCGACCGGGCGATGGGGATGATGCCCAAGGAAGGCTACGGCTTCTCGCGTGATGCGCCGGTGAGGATGGCGCCGCCCAAGTTCGCGGACGCCGTGTTCGCGATCGGCGAGGCGGCCGCCCGGGTCACGATCAAGATGAGGTATTTTCTTTAAGTCGCGCTGGCGCGCGATGCAGACCCCCCGCCCCGCCTCCCCACCCGGCCACCACAACATAGTGGTACTATTGGTGGCCGGGTGGGGAGGCGGGGCGGGGGGTCTGCACCACCGCAGGTGGCCTGCCAAATCATCTCCCCCGCTTAACGCGATCTTTACCACGCCGCGCCAGAACCCCTCAGACACAGGTTCACCGAGGGGCGGATTCACAGCCATGGACACTCTGCGCGGCGCTTTCGATCCCGAAGCACAGTCGGATCGGGGCTGGGACGCATCCGGGGCACAGGGCGCCGAGCCCGACGAGCACCGCGACCTGCCGCCCGTCGCCATCGGCCGCGACGAGCGACGGATGCAGGTGCGCGCCTACAATCACTGGGCGAGCCTGCTGGGGGAGCGGATGTTCCCCAACATCGCCGACCTCCAGCCCGATGACCTGCCCGACTTCGGCCCGCATTCGGTGCTGCTCGATTTCACCGACGGGATCGAGAACCCCGCGGTGCGCTATCTCGGTGCGAAGCTGGAGCGCGAATGTGTCGGCGCCCCGCCGATCACCCGGCTGGCCGACGTGCCGCCGCGTTCGCTCCTGTCGCGGATCACCGACCACTATATGCAGATCCTCGCCAACCAGGCGCCGATCGGCTTCGAGGCGGAATTCGTGAACAACGCCGGGGTCGCGATCCTCTATCGCGGGATCCTGCTGCCTTTCTCGAGCGACGATAGCGCGATCGACTACATCTACGGGGTCATCAACTGGAAGGAGATGGCCGACCAATTGACCGCCGACGAACTGCTGCTCGAGATCGATCAGGCGCTGGAGCTCGACGGCGCGATCGAGGTCGCGGACGAGCCTGCTCCGCGCCTTGCCGAACCGGTCACCGACTGGGCGGATTCCCCCGCGCACGAGAGCGAGGAGGAGGACGCGATCGCCGCCTCCTGCGAAAACCCCTTCGATCGGCTCGACGCGGTGCTCGACGCCGAAGACGGCCTGCCCGATTTCAGCCAGTATGCGCTGGGCGACGACGACGAGGAATACGACGAGGACGAGGGCGAGGAGGAGAGCGCGCACTACAGCTTCGCCAGCCTCGCGGACTATATCGAGGCGCCCGCCAAGAAGGCGATCGACCTGACCGCGCTCGCCCCCGTGCCCTTCGACGAGCCCGAGGCGGAGGCCGTATTCCCGCCCGCATACGCCCCCACATACGACTATGCTCCCGAGGTGGAGGAACCTGGCCCCGAGGAGCCCATCGCGGCGCCAGTCTTCGTGGCGGACGACTTCGCCTTCGAAGCGGAAGCACCTGAAGCCGAACCTGAACCCGAGGCGCCGGTGCTGGCCGACGAACCGCTGCTCCTGCCCGAACTCGACGCCGATGCCGGGCTCTACGATTGCCTCGCCGAGGCGCGCGAGCTCGCCCGCGCCGCCGACAGCACCGAGGACCGCAGCCGCAGCGCGCTCTATGCGGCGGTGAGCCGTGCCTACGACTTCTCGCTCGCCGCTGCCGAGGCGCCGGAGGATTATGCCGAACTGATCGCCGATGCCGGCCTCGCCGTGCAGGAACGCGCGCCGATGACCCCGGTGGTGAAGCTCGTCTTCGGCCCGGATTACGACAAGACCCGCCTCACCGAATATGCTGCGGTCCTGACCCACGCGCACCGGCTGAAGCTCAACCGCGGGAGCCTAGCCACCTACCTCGCCGAAACCGAGGGCGGCGTGAAGGCGATCGTCAAGGCCGAGCGCCGGTTGCGCCGCGAGGCGCAGGGCAAGCCGGTCGAGGAGCCGGGCGCGGTGCGCGAGGCGCTCGCGCAGGCGCTGCGCGCGCTCGAGGCGATCACGCTCGAACATCTCGACGGCGCCGGGCCGGAGTTTGCGCTGGTGCTGGTGCGCCGCGACGAGATCGGCTGCGCGGAGATCCTCGCCGAGCTGCCCGAGGACGTCGCCTGGATCGAGAAGGCCGCGCGCAAGATCGTCGGGTAAACGCGTCTCGTGGCCCCGTGTTCGGCACGGGGCTCGGCTTCTTTTGGCTCGGCCCGAAGAGAGGAAAGCCAAGCCCCGGATCAAGTCCGGGGCGACGAGGTGAGGCTGATCCCGCCCACCTTCACATTGCGTTCAGCCCTGATCGCGGTAGGATCGCGCGCAATGCGCGGTCGCACCTTTTCCCTCGCCTATGTCCTCGCGCTGTTCGCGAGCCTGATCGTCGCAGCCCATCCTGCCGCCGCGCAATCGCTGCTGCGCGATGCCGAGACCGAACAGCTCCTCAAGGATATGCTCGCCCCGCTCGTCGAGGCGAGCGAGCTCAGCCCCGGCAATGTCGAGGTCGTGCTCATCAACGACAGCTCGATCAACGCCTTCGTCGCGGGCGGGCAGGCGATCTACGTCCACACCGGGCTGATCAACACCGCCGAGACCGCCAACGAGGTGCAGGGCGTGCTCGCCCACGAACTCGGCCACATCACCGCCGGGCACGCGGTGCGCTTCGACGAGCGCACCAAGGTCGCCAACAACATCTCGCTGCTCTCGCTGATCCTCGGCGTGGGCGCGGTGCTGGCCGGGGCGGGCGATGCGGGGATGGGCATTCTCGCGGCGGGCCAGCAGGCGGCGATGGGGAGCTTCCTCTCCTTCAACCGCGACCAGGAAGCCGCCACCGACCTTGCCGGCGCGCGCTACCTTTCGGGCGCGGGGATCAGCGGCAAGGGCATGGTCACCTTCTTCGAGAAGCTGCGCGGCAACGAGATCCGCGCCGGCTACAGCCAGGCCGACGAGGCTGCCTATTCGCGCACCCACCCGCTGACCGGCGACCGCATCCAGGTGCTGCGCGGGCTGCTCGATGACGATGCGGCGTGGGACACCCCGCCCGATCCCGCGCTGCAGGAGCGCTTCGTGCGCGCCCGGGCCAAGCTCTACGGCTATCTCGCCGCGCCCCAGAACACGCTGCGCACCTTCCCGCCGAGCGACACCTCGATCCCCGCGCATTACGCCCGCGCCTATGCCTATCACAAGGATGCGCGGGTCGATCTGGCGCTCGCCGAGACCGATGCGCTGCTCGCCCGCGAGCCGGACAATCCGTGGTTTCTCGAGCTGAAGGGGCAGGTGCTGCTCGAATCCGGCCGGCCTCAGGACGCGCTGGTGCCGCTGCGCCGCGCGACCGAGCTGACCCTCGCCCACCCGCTGATCGCCGGGATGCTCGGCCACGCGCTGATCGCCACGGAAGATCCGAAGAACTATGCCGAAGCGGAAAGCGTGCTGCGCGCCTCGGTGCAGAAGGACCGCTATAATCCCTTCGCCTGGTATCAGCTCGGCGTGGTCTACGAGGCGCGCGGCGACCTGCCGCGCGCGCAGCTTGCCAGCGCCGAACAGCAGGTGATGAACCGCCGCTACCCCGAGGCGCTGCGTAGCGCCCAGGCGGCCGAGGCGGGGCTGCCTTACGGTTCGGCGGACTGGATCCGCGCCCAGGATGTCGCGCTCGAGGCGCGCGCGGAACTGGAACGCATCAAGAAGAAGCGCTAGGCCCGGCGAACCCGCCGCCCACCCGCAACGAAAGCGCCCATGTCCTCGCAGCCGCCCTTCAACGAGACCCCGCCGCCTTCGCCGCTGCGCCAGACCCTGCTGACCGCTGTCCTTGCGCTGGCCTTCGGCTTCCTGGGTGCGGCGGGATGGTCCTATTCGGGCCTCGGCGAGGCGCGCACCCGCGCCTTCCTGATCGGCAATCCCGACATCCTGCCGCAGATGGCGCAGGCCTATGAGGAACAGGAGGCGGCCAAGCGCCTCGCGCAGATGGGCGGGCAGGTGATGGAGCCCTTCCCCGGCGTGGTGCTCGGCAATCCGCAGGGCTCGAAGGTGCTGGTCGAATTCACCGATTACAACTGCCCCTATTGCGAGGCGAGCCTCAAGGACGTGAACCGCCTCATCGCCGAGGACCCGGACCTGAAGGTGGTGATCCGCGAATGGCCGATCTTCGAGGGCTCCGAGGTCGCCTCGCGCATGGCGCTCGCGGCGGGCCTGCAGGGCAAGTATCGCGCCTTCCACGATGCGATGTTCGCGACCAAGGACGTCGAGACCGCCGCGCGCGCCGCCGGGCTCGACATGGACCGCGCCCGCGCCGATGCGGCCTCCGAGCCGGTCTCGAACGAGATCGCGCGCAACCTCGATCACGCCCGCGCGCTGGGCTTCACCGGCACCCCGGCGTGGATCGCGGGCAAGACCCCGTTCGGCGGGGCGGTCGGTTACGAGAGGCTGAAGGCCGCGATCGCGCAGGCGGACAAGACCGCCTGATGCGCATTGCGGGAGCGGTGATGGCGCTGGGGCTGGCGCTCGGCGCGGGGCCGCGCGCGGCCGGAGCGCCGCCGCCGCCTGCGCGGATCGACTATGCCGCCGAGCGCGCGGCGATCGGCCGCTACCAGGACGCCGACCAGCGCTTGCAGGACGTGGGCTGGACACTCGCCCGGGGCAATGCGCGCTTCTGCCCCAACGTGGTGCCTTCGATCGGCCTGCAATTGCAGGACATGGCGAGCTACGGCGCGCCTGCGGTGGCGAAGAGGGCGCTGGGCCTTGCGGGCGATTTCGCGGTGCAGACCGCCGCGCGCGGCTCCCCGGCGGCGGCGAGCGGCGCCTTCACCCGCAACCGCGAGGTGGTGGGGCTGGAGGGCTTCGATCCCAACCAGTGGCCTGCCCGCGCGCCGATGGACTGGACGCGGCTGGTGCGCGCCCACGACCATGTCGAGGCGATGCTGACCGAGCACGGCGGCATTGCGGTGCGCTTTGCCGACGGCGGGACGGCGCGCGCCGAGCCGGTGGAGGTCTGCGCCACCCGCTTCGAGCTGATGGGCGAAGGCAGCACCGCCGTCGCCGACGGGGCGCGGGTGGTGCTCGGCATCGGCTTTCCCGCCTTCCGCTATCCCGAGGAGCCGGTCTTTGCCGCCGTGGTCGCCCACGAATTCGCGCACAACGTGCTCGGCCATGATGCCTGGCTCGACCGCAACGGGCGGCGCGACCGCAACGTGCGCGCGATCGAGCGCGAGGCGGACCGGCTGATCCCCTGGCTGCTCGGCAATGCGGGCTACGATCCGGAAGCCGGGGTGACCTTCATGCGCCGCTGGGGGAAGAGCCACGATGCCGGTCTGCGCCTGCGCCGCGGCCACGATGGCTGGGACGAGCGCGCAGAGGCGATCGCGGCCGAAGTGCCGCAGGTCCGCGCGCTGCTCGCCGCCGGCGGCGCGGCCGACTGGCGCACGCAGTTCCGCCGCGAAATTGACCCCGCCGGGGGCCTCGCCCCCCGCCGCGACCGGTGAAGCTTGCGCCAGAGCGTTGCGGACGCGCGGCGCCTGCGCCTTTTTGCGGTGCCGTCTGCGACGAAATGCGGTAGACCGAAAGGCCATGGCAGTGCTCCCGATCCAGGCGGCGCCGTTCTTCGCGAGCAAGAACCGGGCGTTCTGGAACCTCCAGCTGGCGGGCTGGGGCGCGGCCTTCGTGCTGCACGCGGTCTCCGCGCTCGCCAACGGGCAGCCCTTCGGCATCCTCGCGCTGATCCTCATCAACAAGATCACCGGCTTTTCGATCAGCTGCGTGCTGTCGGTGATCTACCGCTTCCTGATCCGCCAGCGCCCGCTCGTCACCTGGGGCGCGACGGCGGTGGTGCTGTTTGTCGCGGTGCTGCTCCACGCCTCGATCGATGCCTGGGTGCAGGGGGTCTATTACGCCGGCGCGCGCGACACGACCTTCGCGCAGCGCGTCGTCGGCCTGCTCTACCTGCCGCTGACCCTGCTCGGCGGGTGGAGCGCGCTCTATTATGCAATCAACTTCTTCCTGACGGTGGAGGAACAGGCCGACCGGCTTGAGCGGCTCGAGGCGCAGGCGACCGCCGCGCAGCTCGCCATGCTGCGCTACCAGCTCAATCCGCACTTCCTGTTCAACACGCTGAATTCGATCAGCACCCTGGTGCTGCTGAAGCAGACCGAGCCCGCCAACGCGATGCTCACCCGCCTGTCGGGCTTCCTGCGGCACACCCTCGTCGCCGAGCCCGGCAGCCAGGTCACCCTCGCGCAGGAGGTCGAGACGCTCCAGCTCTACCTCGACATCGAGCGGATGCGCTTCGAGGAGCGGCTGCGCACCTGCTTCGAGATCGAGGATGCCGCGCTGCCCGCGCAGCTCCCCGCGATGCTGCTCCAGCCGCTGGTGGAGAACGCGATCAAGTATGCCGTCAGCCCGCAGGAAGAAGGCGCGCGCATCGCCATCACCGCGCGGGTGATCGGCGAGCGGCTGCGGCTCACCGTCGAGGACACCGGCCCCGGCATCGACGACACCCCGCGCCCGCCCGCGGTCGCGACGGTGGGCACCATGTCCGCGCGCCCCGTTTCCACGGGCGTGGGACTTGCTAACATACGTAATCGCCTTGCGCAGGCCTATGGAGAAAACCACCTCTTCGAGACACGATCGGAAGCTGGGGGCGGCTTCACCGTACTGATCGAAATCCCCCTCACTCGGGCCGCAAGCGCCCAGGAGGGGGTCGCATCCGCCTCGGCAGGCGTCGGGACTGCTTCGGGCGGGGGCGACAACATCATTCCGCTCAACCCCCAAAGAACCATCGGAACCCCCGCATGACTATCAGAACCATCCTTGTCGACGACGAGAAGCTCGCGATCCAGGGCCTCCAGCTGCGGCTCCAGCCCTACGAGGACGTCGAGATCATCGACACCTGCGCCAACGGCCGCGAGGCGATTCGCAAGATCAAGACCGAGAAGCCCGATCTGGTCTTCCTCGACATCCAGATGCCCGGCTTCGACGGCTTCAGCGTCGTCAAGGGCGTGATGGAGATCGAACCCCCGCTGTTCGTCTTCGTCACGGCTTACGAAGAACACGCGATCCGCGCCTTCGAGGCGAACGCCGTCAACTACCTCATGAAGCCGGTCGACGAACAGAAGCTCGCCGACACCATCGAGCGGGTGCGCCAGCGTCTTGCCGAGAAGAAATCCTCCGAGGATGCCGGGCAATTGCTCGAGGTGCTTTCCGAGATCGCGCCCGAGCGCGCGGCCGATTTCGCCGAGACCACAGCGAGCCCGACCGAGAGCGCCGACCGCTTCGAGAAGCTCATCAACGTCAAGGACCGCGGCCAGATCTTCCGCGTCGAGGTCGACACCATCGAGCATATCGAGGCCGCGGGCGATTACATGATCATCTCCACCGGCGACAATTCGCTGGTGCTGCGCGAGACCATGAAGGACTTGGAACGCCGCCTCGACCCGAGGAAGTTCCAGCGCGTCCACCGCTCGACGATCGTCAACCTCGATCTCGTCCGGCAGGTGAAGCCGCACACCAACGGCGAATGCTTTCTGGTGCTCGACAGCGGCGCCGAGGTGAAGGTCAGCCGCTCCTACCGCGACGTGGTGGCGCGCTTCGTCCACTGATCCGGGATCAGGGCAGGTCTGATCGGCGGGCCGGTCAGACCTCCTCCCCCGCCTCCACCCGCGCGCGCAGTTCCGCGGTCAGCCGCCCGCGTGCCTCCTCGACGCGGCGGCCGATCATGCCCGGGATCAGGACCAGGTCGATGACCGCCCAGGGCAGGGTGACGGCGAGCCCCGCCACGGTCAGCCCCAGCACCAGCATCGCGATCCCGGTCCGCCGCTCGCCGAGATAGAAGCGGTGTGCACCGAACACGCCGAGCCCGATGCACAGCGCATAGGCGAGCGCCATGTCGGGCGCTTCGCTGCGTGCGCTGAAGTCGATCAGCATCTTCTGCCGATAGCTGATCGGCATCCTCTCGCGCCCGGGGTCCTGTGGTTCCATCATCCTGTCCGGGTGGCTCGATCCCCTTGTGGAGATGGCGGCATGGTGAACCTTAAGGACAAGCCCGCCTCGCGGCAAGCAGTCGGACGTCGGCTCTGTGCGACAAGGACTTGATTTCGGTCAGTATTGCGCAGGATGGGCGCTGGCGGGGAATGGGGCGAGGATGGGGCGCGGATCACGCCGCCCGCGGGCAGGGCCCGGCCTTGCGCCCCGCGCGGGCCCCTGCGCGGCGATTTGCCTTTCGGCCCCCGGCCTGGCTATGGCAAGCGGCATCGGCCCCCACCCGTGCGGCGGCGATGCACTCTCTTCAAGGCGACCCATGACGGCGTTCACTCTCCCCGGCCTCGATCTTGGCAAATTCGTCCGCGAAACCCTGGCCGAGGACCTGGGCGAGGGGCTGCCCGGCGGCGGGCGGGACGTCACCTCGGACAGCGTGATCCCGGCGGACGCGCGCTTTTCCGGCGTGATGGACAGCCGCGACGCGATCACCGTCGCCGGGCTGCCACTCGCCGAGGCCTTCTTCCGCCACCTCGATCCCGCTTGCCGGATCGAGACGCTGGTGGCCGAAGGGGCGCAGGTCGCCCCCGGCACCGATCTGATGCGCCTCGAAGGGCGCGCCCGGGCGCTGCTCACCGCCGAGCGCAGCGCGCTCAACATCGTCCAGCATCTCTCCGGCATCGCCACGCTGACCCGCGCCTATGTCGAGGCGATGCGGGAAGGCAGCGCGACCTGCACGCTGCTCGACACGCGCAAGACCATTCCGGGCCTGCGCTTCCTCGAGAAATACGCCACCCGGATGGGCGGGGCGCAGAACCACCGCATGGGGCTGTGGGATGCGGCGATGATCAAGGACAACCACGTCGCGGTCGCCGGCTCCGTCTTCGAGGCGGTGCGCCGCGCGCGCGAGGCGGGGGTCACGCGGATCATCTGCGAGGTCGACCGGCTCGACCAGATCGAACCGGCGCTCGCGGCGGGCGCGCACCACCTGCTGCTCGACAACATGGACGCCGCCACCCTCGCGCAAGCGGTGCGGATCGTCGCGGGGCGCGCGGCGACCGAGGCGAGCGGCGGGGTCAACCTCGAGACCATTGCGGCCAAGGCCGCGAGCGGGGTCGATTACATCTCGGTCGGCCGCCTGACGCAAAGCGCGCCCGCCGCCGATATCGGGCTGGACTTCACGCCGCTATGAAGCTGCGGCGCGGGGCCCGGCCGCTGGCGATCCGTGTCTTCGCCGCCGCGTTCCTCGCTGCGGCGGTGCTGCGGCTGGTGCGGGGCCTTTCCGACCTGCCGCTGGCCGCGCTTGCCTATGCCGCGCACGCCCCGTGGCTGCCCTGGAACCGCGACTGGACGATCGTCGCCCTGTCGGCGGAGTTCACCATCGCGCTGATCCCCTTGGTGTGGATCTACCTCTTCGCCGCGCCTTTCGCGAGGTGGCTGGTGCTCGGCATGGGCGCAGTGCGGCTGGCGATGCTCGACTGGAGCGCGCTGACCGGCCCGGTGCTGACCGCGGTGGCGATGGCAAGCCTGCTCACCCCCGAGGCCGCACGCTGGTTGCGGGGCGAGCCGGACGCGGAGGAGGACGGGCCTGCGGTCTTCGAATGACGGCGCCGGCGGTTCAGCGGCGCTCCGGCCCCACCAGCGCGATCCACTCGGCCTGGCTCCCCGGTTGTTCGGCGAGCGCGGGGACGCCTTCGGGCGGGACGATCCACGGCTGCTTGCTGCGGACCCACAGGTGCGCGGCCGGGACCACCTCGGCGCTGCGGTCGAGCGTCCCGCACCTCAGGCTCGCGAAGCCGGGGCGGGCGGCGTTCTCGGCATGGATGCGCGCCTTGCAGACCGCGCAGCCGGTGATGGTGGAGACTGCGCCGCTCGGCTGGGTGACGGTGCCGGTGTCGAGCGGGCCGGTGATGGCGAGATCGGCCAGCGCGAACAGCATATG
This sequence comes from Erythrobacter sp. WG, assembly GCF_026586795.1. Lineage (GTDB taxonomy): Bacteria > Pseudomonadota > Alphaproteobacteria > Sphingomonadales > Sphingomonadaceae > Erythrobacter. The sequence continues at coordinate 3,625 of NZ_JAPFGY010000029.1, read as the reverse complement.
CTCGCTGAAGGCGCTGCCGGTGCGGGCCTGGCAATCGGTGCAGTGGCAGGCATAGGGCCGGAAGCGCATCCCCTCGCGCAAGGTGTAGCGCACCGCGCCGCACAGGCACCCGCCGGTCAACTCGCCCTGCACCCCGCTTGCCCCTCCGTGGTCTGCGCCAGACCCCTGCCAGACCCTTGCCAGACCCTTGCTAGACCCCCGCCAGACCCCACGTAAACCCCTGCCAGCGGCGATGTTTCACGTGAAACATCGGCGTAACCGCAGCTTCCGAGCAACCGAAATGGAGGTCCAGGGAGCCTGCCGATGACCTACCCGCTCGATCACCTCACCATCCTCTCGCGCGATCCCGAGGCCGCCGCCCGGTTCTACGCAATCCTGCTGCCGCACCTCGGATTCGTGCAGAAGAAGCCCCGGATCTGGGCCAACCATCGGGGCCTCCACATCCAGTTCCTGAAGGCGAAGGAAGGCACGGGCGACTATGGCCGCCACGCGCCCGGGCTCAACCATTTCGGCTTTGCCGCCCCGACCCGGGAAGCGGTCGAGGCGCTGGCCGAGGCGTTGGAAAGGGAAGGGATCGAAGCCCGGCTCCAGACCTTCCCGCCCGGGATCACCGCGTTGTTCGTGCCCGATCCCGATGGATTGCGGGTGGAGGTGTCCTACTATCCGCCGGGCGTGCCGCCGGTCGACTAGCGGCCCGTCATCGCCGTTCGCGGAAGAAATCCTTCAGCAATTGCGCCGCCTCGGCCTCGCCGATGCCGGTGTAGACTTCGGGCCGGTGGAGGCACTGGGGCTGGTCGAAGACCCGCGCCCCGTGCTCGACCGCGCCGCCCTTGGGATCGGCGGCGGCGTAATAGAGGCGGGCGATCCGGGCATGGGCGATGGCACCCGCGCACATCGCGCAAGGCTCGAGCGTGACCCACAGCTCGCAGCCGGCAAGGCGTTCATCTTTCAGGATTTCCGCCGCGCGGCGAATGGCGAGGATCTCGGCATGGGCGGTGGGATCGTGGCGGTCCCGGGGAGCGTTGTGGGCCTCGGCGATGACGGCATTGTCCTTCACCACCACCGCGCCGATCGGCACCTCGCCCGCCTGTGCCGCCGCGCGGGCGAGGGCCAATGCGCGGGGCATGAAGCTGCGGAACCCCGCCGCCGTCACGCCCCACGCCTTTTCAATAGGTTATTCGCTACCCGTGGCCGGGGTCCCCTTGGCATCGGGCTGCGTGATGTTGACATCGGGAACCTCGATGGTGGTCTTCTTGGTGGTGACATCCACCTCCGCCGGCTGGACGTCGTATTCGGGCATCTGGCCGCCCTTGACCTCGACTTCGGGCAGTTCGGCTTCCTTGGTCTGGTCGACATCGCACGCCGCAAGGCCGATTGCCAAGGGGGCGAGAAGGGCGGTGACGAGGAATCGCTTCATGGTCTGTTCTCCTTTATGGCCTGGCACGCGGGCGTGGCCCCCGCCAGGTTGCCCGCAGATGCGCCCAACGGACGGGCTTGTGGCCATTACATGGATTAGTCGGTCCCGCTGCGGTGCCGCACGTGCGACGAACCGTTGGCGGCGATCCCGCCCGGCCCCGGCAACGCGCTTGACGATTCGGGTCTGCCCCGTTATGCGCGCCGCTTTCCTTGCCTGGGCCCGAGCCCGGGGCCCGTTTTTATCGAGAAGAGACACATCATGTCGCGCATCTGCGAACTGACCGGCAAGGGCCGCCAGATCGGCCACAACGTGAGCCACGCCAACAACAAGACCAAGCGTGTGTTCCTGCCCAACCTGCAGAACGTCACGCTGATGAGCGAAAAGCTCGAGCGCAGCTTCAAGTTCCGGGTCTCGACCCACGGCCTGCGCTCGGTGGAGCACAATGGCGGGCTCGACAACTGGCTGCTCAAGACCAGCGACGACAAGCTTTCGGCCGCCGCGCTGAAGGTGAAGCGCGAGCTGGTGAAGGCTCAGGCCGCCGCCTGAGCCGCGCCGTCCTTCGGGACAGGCATCGCGATCAAGCGTCCGGGCCTCCGGGCGCTTTTTCGTCTGTCCGGGCCGCCTGCGCGCCGGGCCAGGCGAAGCGCACCAGCAGGCTGCGCTGAAACACCGAAAAGTTGTTGTCCGAAATCAGCCAGATATCCCCCATGGCCGGATCGGCGGCAGAGGGAACATAGGCGATGCCCTCGAAGTTGTCGGCGAAGATCCCGCCAGCGAGCCGCTGGATGATTCTCCCCTGCCAGACCGCGCCCGGACGGATCGTCGCGGGGTCGGCGATCACGATGGCGGTGTCGAAGCGCGCCGGAATGGCGTAGCGCACGCGCCGCAGCAGGATCAGCAGCCGGCCATCGGGCAGGCCGGTCGCATCGACCGGGCTGTACCAGTCGGGCGCCGCGAAATGCGCGGGGCGCGGCGCGCCGCCCCGGGCCGGATCGCCGGGATAGAGGAATGTCTGGTGCTCCCGCCGGACGCCTTCATGGCTGCCTTCCTCGATCAGCAGAAACCGACCGTCCGCGAGCCGCGTCATCGCCTCGGGCCCGCTGTTGAGATCCCAGTCCGCGATCTCCGGAGGCGCGGTGATGGTGCGCGTGCCGTCCTGCCGCCAGCGCACGATCAGGTTCTCGTATTCGAACCCGCCCCACAGCGTGCCGGTCGCCGGATCGCGCGTGAGGGATTCGAGGTCGACGAACTCCGTCCGGCCGCGCCCTGTGATCCCGACGAAGCGGAAGCTGCCGGGGACCGCGCGGGGCGCATCGCCGGCGAGGTCGAGATCGAGCAGGAAGCCTCGGTCGGTCCCCGCGATCAACGCCGCGCCGTCGCCCTGCACCAGTGCGGAGAAGCCGCCGAACCAGCCGTGCGGGGAGGTCAGCTCCCACACACCCGACAGGCGCAAATCGCCTGAGACACCCGTCCGGTCGGCACGCGGGGTCACGGTCACCACCGCCACATCGGCGCGGGTTCCGATGGGGGTGCGCAGGAAGGTCCCGGGGGCGAGCCCCACGACGACCACGGCCAAGAACAGGAGGCGCCACATCCGGCCGCGCCCATCGGGCACCGGCCGGTCCCGGTCAACCGGGAAGCTGCGCCAGATCAGACCTGGCCGAGCAGCCGGCGGGTCGCGATCTCGGCCGAGGCATAGGCCTCCTGCCGCTCGGCGCTCCAGTAGCGCAATTCCTGCAAGGGGATCGCCTCGCCCGTGACGGCGCACAGCACGTGGCTGCCGGGGCGCAGGACGCGGAAGCTGGAGGGGCCGTAGTAGAGCTTGGCGGCCTTGTCGGACGGGGTCATCAGCATGGGACGCTCGATAGCAGAGCCCGCTTAACCGAACAAATCATCTTGCGCAGGCGGCGTCGGGGCCGCCCGCTTGCGCGGCGCCGGAGCGGTGGGCGGCGCGCTCCCCGCCGGGACGGCATCCAACGTGCCGTCGCGGAACTGGAGCGCGAGGCGCGCCTCGCCTGCGGCTTCGGCGCGGGTGGTCAGCGCCTTGCCGGAGGCATCGCGGATGATCGCATAGCCGCGCTCCAGCGGCTTTTCCGGGTGAAGCTGGCTCATCACGCGGGCGAGCGCGGCGAGGCGGTCGCGGCTCTGGCGCAGCGGGCGCTCGACCAGGGCTGGCGCAAGCCGCGCGCGCTCGAGCCGGCGCTGCGC
>NZ_JAPFGY010000028.1 GCF_026586795.1 Erythrobacter sp. WG | reverse complement strand
ATCGTCCAACTCGGCCGAAACAACCAAGGACAACGATCCATCACCAACATCACTCAAACCAAAAATATCGCGTGAGAGGCCGCCGATCGCGGCCGAGACAGGGCCGATGACATTGGTGTGACAAGCCAGCTTACGTCATTTACACCGCTTGCCCGAGCGAACACATGGGCGCCGTTCAGCCGCGAGCCTTTGCGCGGCGGCAGGCGGAACAGGATAGTATGAGCACGTCACCGACCGGGAACCAGCCCCTCGCGGCCATTGCGGGCGCCACCGCGCTCGCCGAGCTCGGCCCCGACGAGAGCCCCTATTTCAACCGCGAGCTCAGTTGGCTCCAGTTCAACCAGCGCGTCCTCGCCGAGGCCTGCAACGCGGCCTATCCCCTTCTCGAGCGCGTCAGGTTCCTCTCGATCTCGGGAAGCAATCTCGACGAGTTCATGATGATCCGCGTCGCCGGGCTCGTCGGCCAGGTGCAGCGCGGGCTGGAGACGCCCTCGATCGACGGGCGCAGCCCGCAGCAGCAGCTCGCCGCGATCCGCGAGAAGCTCGCCGACCTCGCCCAGCGCCAGCAGGCGATCTGGCGATCCTTGCGCGAGGGGCTCGCGGCGGCCGATATCCACGTCGCCGACGAGGAGCGCGTGAGTCCCGCCGCGCACAAGTGGCTGAAGGCCTACTTCCTCAACGAGATCCTGCCGGTCATCACCCCGCAGGCTCTCGACCCGGCGCATCCCTTCCCCTTCGTCCAGAACGGCGGGATCGGCATCCTCTTTACCCTCACGCGGGACGCGACCCGCGAGCAGCTGATCGAGATGGTGCTCATCCCCGGCGCGCTGCCGCGCTTCGTGCGCGTGCCCGATGACGTGACCGGGGAGAGCGGCGCGCTCTACATCTCGATGGGGCGGCTCATCCAGCGCTATGCCGAGGTGCTGTTCCCCGGTTTCACGATCGAGGGCGACGGGATGTTCCGGGTGCTTCGCGACAGCGACATCGAGATCGAGGAGGAGGCCGAGGACCTGGTGCGCACCTTCCGCAGCGCGCTCCAGCGGCGGCGGCGTGGGCAGGTCATCCAGCTCGAGATCGAGGAGGACTTCGACCCTGACGGGGAAAGCCTGCTGCTCGACCAGCTCGGCGTCAACGAGGCGGCGGTCATCAAGACCGACGGGGTGATCGGCATCGACGGGCTTGCCGAGATCGTCCGCGAGGATCGGCCTGACCTCAAGTTCGACGCCTATTCCCCGCGCTTTCCCGAACGCATCCGCGAGCATGACGGCGACGCCTTTTCGGCGATCCGCGAGAAGGACATCATCGTCCACCACCCTTACGAGAGTTTCGAGGTGGTGGTCGATTTCATCCGTCAGGCCGCCGCCGATCCGGATGTCGTGGCGATCAAGCAGACGCTTTATCGCGCCGGCAGCCAGTCCGCGGTGGTCGGCGCGCTGATCGAGGCGGCCGAGGCCGGCAAGTCGGTCACGGCCGTGGTGGAACTGAAGGCCCGCTTCGACGAGGAGCAGAACCTGCAATGGGCGAGCAAGCTCGAACGCGCGGGCGTGCAGGTGATCTACGGCTTCACCGACTGGAAGACCCACGCCAAAGTCGCAATGGTGGTGCGGCGCGAGGGGAACTCCTTCCGCACCTATTGCCACTTCGGCACGGGCAACTATCACCCCGTCACCGCGCGCATCTACACCGACTTGAGCTTCTTCACCGCCGACCCCAAGCTGGGGCGCGATGCGGCCAAGATGTTCAACTTCGTCACCGGCTATGTCGAGCCCCATGCACTGGAGCGCATCCATATAGCGCCCATCGACCTGCGCGAGGAAATCTACGCCCGGATCGATGCCGAGATCGCCCATGCGCAGGGCGGCAAGCCGGCCGCGATCTGGATGAAGTGCAACCAGCTCACCGACGAAGGCGTGATCGACCGGCTCTATGCGGCAAGCCAGGCCGGGGTGCAGATCGAACTGGTGGTGCGCGGCATCTGCTGCCTCAGGCCGGGTATCGCGGGGCTTTCCGAGAACATCCGCGTCAAATCGGTGATCGGCCGCTTCCTTGAGCACAGCCGCATCTATGCCTTCGCCAACGGTCATGCCATGCCCGGACCGCATAGCGCGGTGTTCATCGCGTCCGCCGACATGATGAGCCGCAACCTCGACCGCCGGGTCGAGGCGCTTATCCCGATCCTCAACCGCACGGTGCACGACCAGGTGCTCCAGCAGGTGCTGCTCGCCAATATGCTGGACACCGAGCAGAGCTGGTGGCTGCACCCCGACGGCAGCTATTCGCGCATCGAGGCCGAGGAGGGCGCCAGGCCCTTCAACTGCCACCGCTACTTCATGACCAACCCCTCGCTGTCCGGGCGCGGCGGGGCGCTCGAGGCAGGTGCGGTGCCCAAGCTCAGCTTGCGTCGAGGGGCGGTCGCATGATCTGGCGAAGGCGGCGCGAGGGCCGCGATCCGGCGCTCGGCGGCGGCGCGGGAGAGCGCGCGATCATCGACATCGGGTCGAACACCGTGCGCCTCGTCGTCTATTGCGGCGCGCCGCGTGCGCCGGGGGTGCTGCTGAACGAGAAGGTCACCGCCAAGCTGGGCCGCGAGATCGCGACCACCGGTCGCCTGGCCGACGAGGCGATGGCGATGGCGCTGCGCGGCCTCAAGCGGTTTGCCCTGCTGCTCGAGGATCTCGGGATCAGGGACGTCGAGACCGTCGCGACGGCGGCGGTGCGCGATGCCGCGAACGGGGCGGAATTCGCCGCCGAACTGCGTGCCGTCGGTCTCAAGCCGCGGGTGATTTCCGGCGAGGAGGAAGCGCTGCTCAGCGCCCATGGCGTGATCGGCGCCTTTCCCGACGCGCGCGGTATCGTCGCCGATCTCGGCGGGGGGAGCCTCGAACTGGTGCGCGTCGCCAAAGGCGCCACCGAGGGGGCGAGCACCTTGCCGCTCGGCACGCTGCGTCTGCCCGAGCACCGCAAGCGTGACCGGGCGGAGATGAAGAAGTCGCTCGACAAGGCGATCCGCAAGGCGGGGTGGGACCTCGCGGGCCGCGCCCCGCAAACCAACGGCACGCTTTACCTCGTGGGCGGCACATGGCGGGCGATGGCGGTCTATGCCATGACCGCGCGCGGCTATCCGCTCAGCGATCCGCACGGCTTCTGCCTCGATGCCGCCGCCGCGCAGGTCCTCGCCGCCAACCTCGCCGCCAGCACCAGCGATGCGCTCAAGGGGCGCGAGCGCATCTCGACCATGCGCGCGGAAAAGCTGCCGGACGCCGCGGTGCTGCTTCAGGCGCTGCTCGCCCGGCTCGCCCCGCAGGAGGTGGTATTCTCGTCATGGGGCCTGCGCGAGGGGCTGCTCTACGACCGCCTGCCGGAGCACACGCGGATGCAGGACCCGCTGCTTGCCGGGGTAGCAGGCTTCGCCGCCGAGCGCGGGGCGCAGGCTACGCTCGCGACCCGGATGGCCGCCTGGACGCTCGATGCCGCACCCGCGCGCGAGCATGGCTCGGAACGATTGCGCATGGCCGCAACCATGCTGGCGCTCGCCTCGATGCAGATCGAGCCGAACATCCGCCTGCCGCAGGCGATCAACTGGGCGCTGCACAAGCGCTGGATCGGGATCGACGGGAAGGGACGGGCGATGCTGGCCGCCGCGATCGCCGCCAACGGCAACCAGCTGACGCTTCCTCCCGAACTGCGGGCGCTCGCCAGCGACGAGGCGCTGGAGGAAGCGGTGCGCTGGGGCCTCGCGCTGCGCCTCGCGCGCCGCCTTGGCGGCCAGTCGCGCCGCTCGCTCGAGGCGAGCCGGCTGACGGTGAAGGAGGGCACGCTGGTGCTCGAACTTGCGCAAAGTCACGAGGCGCTGTTCGGCCAGCCGACCGAGAAGGACCTGAAGCTGCTCGCCGGACGCATGGCCGTGCCCTGGCGTGTCGACGTGGTGGCGGAGATCGCGCTGTAGGTCTGCGCCAACCGCAGTGCTTGGCAGATAGGTCTAGGCCCGGACCGCTTCGCTGCTCGCGAAGGGCGAGAAGTCGGTATCGATGTCGAACAGGTCGACGCCCTCGGCGGCCTTCAGCTTGTTCACCACCACGTAGGTCACCGGGGTCAGCACCGCCTCCCACGTGACCTTGAGCGTCCAGTTGGTGACCATCACCGTCAGCACCGCGTCAGTCGTCCAGATGCCGTAGAAGGCGACCGGGTAGAAGATCAGGCTGTCGACGCCCTGACCGACCACGGTCGAGCCGATGGTGCGGGTCCACAGGGCGCGGCCCTTGGTCCAGACCTTCATCTTGGCCATGACGAAGGAATTGACGAATTCTCCCGCCCAGAAGGCGGTGATCGAGGCAACGACGATGCGCCAGGTGCTGCCGAACACGCTCTCGTAGGTGCTCTGGCAGATCGCGCCGCCGGAAATGGCGGCGTCGGCGGCGGAGGTGACCGGGCGGGGCCCGCCGAAGCCGCTCGCCGCGCACTCCCAGCCGGGAAAGGGGGGCAGGGCGGTGACGACGAAAGACATGAAGGCGAGGAACACCATCGCCGCCGTCCCCACCCAGATCACCCGCCGCGCGCGGGCAAAGCCGTAGATTTCGGTCAGCACGTCGCCGATCACGTAGCCCAGCGGGAAGAATAGGATGCCGGCGCCGTAGATGAAGGTGCCATCGGGCGCAGGCCACAGGCCCTCGGGCCAGAACGGCACATCCACATAGGTGAGCTTGGCCGCACCGATGATGTTCGAGAGCAGCAGGATCGCGACGAAGGCGGCCATCACCAGATCGTAGAAGCGGAAGACGACCGGAGGGCGCGAGGTGGCGACGATCCCGTCGCCCGGATCGCGATCGAAAGCGGCGGCGGGATCGGCGGGCTCTTGCGGCGACGCGGCGTTTTCCATCGCCGGAACGGTTAGCGCGTTTCCCTTGCCGCGCAAAGCGCGCTATTGGCGGCCCGTGCCGTTCGGCGCGCGCGCCCGTAGCTCATCTGGATAGAGCGCGAGACTTCTAATCTTGAGGCAGCAGGTTCGAGTCCTGCCGGGCGCGCCACGGCCTTTTCCGAACCTCGGCCCGGCGCTTCATCGGCCTAAGGTACAATAGGCAGACGGGGACGATCCGCGCACACTTCATCCACGTCGACCGATGGGCGAGAGGAGAAGTGTCATGCTCGAACAGGCTCTGAGCAATTTCCAAGGCAAGTCCCTGATCAAGGGCAAGTACGAGAACTTCATCGGCGGCAAGTGGGTGGCCCCGGTCAAGGGCCAGTATTTCGACAACATCTCGCCGGTGAACGGCAAGCGCGTGTGCCAGGTGGCGCGCGGCAGCGCCGAGGATATCGAGCTCGCCCTCGATGCCGCGCACAAGGCGCGCGCCGCCTGGGGCCGCACCTCGACCACCGAGCGCTCCAATATTCTGGGTCGCATCGCCCAGCGGATCGAAGACAACCTCGATCTGCTCGCGCTCGTCGAGACCATCGATAACGGCAAGCCGATCCGCGAGACCACCGCCGCGGACCTGCCGCTCGCCGTCGATCACTTCCGCTATTTCGCTGGCGTGCTGCGCGCGCAGGAAGGTGGCATCTCCGAGATCGACCACGACACCATCGCCTACCACTTCCACGAACCGCTCGGCGTGGTCGGGCAGATCATCCCCTGGAACTTCCCGCTGCTGATGGCGGTGTGGAAGCTCGCCCCGGCGCTCGCCGCCGGCAACTGCGTGGTGCTGAAGCCCGCCGAGCAGACCCCGATGAGCATCATGGTGCTGATGGAGGTCATCGCCGACCTGCTGCCCGAGGGCGTGGTCAACGTCGTCAACGGCTTCGGCATCGAGGCCGGCAAGCCGCTCGCCACCAGCCCGCGCATCGCCAAGATCGCCTTCACCGGCGAGACCACCACGGGCCGGCTGATCATGCAGTATGCCTCGGAGAACCTCATCCCCTGCACGCTCGAACTGGGCGGCAAGAGCCCCAACATCTTCTTCGCCGACGTGATGCGCGAGGATGACGACTTCCTCGACAAGGCGCTGGAAGGCTTCGCCATGTTCGCGCTCAACCAGGGCGAGGTCTGCACCTGCCCGAGCCGCGCGCTGATCCACGAATCGATCTACGACCGCTTCATGGAGAAGGCGCTGGCCCGCGTGAACGCGATCAAGATGGGTAGCCCGCTTGATGCCGCGACCATGATCGGCGCGCAGGCCTCCAACGACCAGCTCGAGAAGATCCTCAGCTATATCGAGATCGGCAAGGGCGAGGGCGCGAAGGTGCTGACCGGCGGCCACCGCCACATCCAGGAGGGCGAGCTTGCCGAGGGCTATTACGTCCAGCCGACCGTGCTCGAAGGCCATAACCGGATGCGGATCTTCCAGGAGGAGATCTTTGGTCCGGTGCTGTCGGTGACCACCTTCAAGGACGATGCGGAAGCCCTCAGCATCGCCAACGACACGCTCTACGGTCTCGGCGCCGGGGTGTGGAGCCGCGACGTCAACACCTGCTACCGCTTCGGCCGCGCGATCGAGGCGGGCAGGGTGTGGACCAACTGCTACCACGCCTACCCGGCCCACGCGGCCTTCGGCGGCTACAAGCAGTCGGGCGTGGGTCGCGAAAACCACAAGATGATGCTGGAGCATTACCAGCAGACCAAGAACCTGCTCGTCAGCTACAGCCCCAAGGCGCTGGGCTTCTTCTGAGCTTAACGACCGGAACCGCCTCCCGCTCAACCTCTCCCAAGGGGTCGGTTCCGGTGTCCCACGGGGCGGATGGCGAAGGCGCCGTCCGCCCCGCTTTGTCGAACGAGGGAGAGACTTATGCCCGACCAGACCCCGCCGCCGCGCGTCCTTGCGTCCCCGGAGGCTGAAGCCTGGATCTTGCGGCTCGCTGCCCTCCACGGCCCGCTGATGTTCCACCAGTCCGGCGGATGCTGCGACGGCTCGGCCCCGATGTGCTTCGCGCGCGGCGAGTTCAAGGTCGGCGGACAGGACGTGCTGCTCGGCCATGTCGCGGGCGACACCCCGGTGTGGATCGGCGCACGCCAGTTCGCATATTGGGAGCACACCGAGATCACCATCGACGTCGTGCCCGGGCGCGGATCGGGAATGAGCCTCGAGGCTCCCGAAGGGGTGCGGTTCGTCACCCGCAGCAGGGTCTTCACCGATGCCGAGGCAGAGCGGCTCGCCGCCGCCGGCGCGCCCGTGAGCGGAGCCTGAAAATGCTTGCCGCTCGGGCGAAAAAGCAACATTATGCCCCCGGGGCGAAGGCACTGCCTTCGGGAGAAAAACGGGAGAGGCCATTGCACGCACCGCGCCCATCGGCGGCCGGCGGTCTTGTCGTTGCAAGCTCGCACGCCGCCTGCCCGACCGATGCCGTTGCCGAGATCGCGCGGTCAATTGACGGGCGCGTCCTTGCTGGCGGCATTCTGTTCTGCTCCAGCAGCTACCCGCGCGAAGCGCTCGCGGCGGCGATAGCGCAGCACCTCTCCGGTTTCCCGCTGGCAGGATGCACCAGCGCGGGCGAGATCACCGGGCGCGGCTACGATGCCGACAGTCTTTTGTTCATGGGCTTTCCCGCGGACAGCTTCACCTTCCGCGTCCTGCACCTGTCGTCCATCGACGGGCTCGACCGGGACGATGCGCGCCGCCAGATCCGTCACCTTGCGGCCAATGTGCGGCACGAAGCCCGCTGTCTCGGAGAGAATGGCAGCCAGGTCGCCCTGTTCTTCGTCGATGGGCTGTCGCACCGCGAGGAGCTCCTCACCATGACGGTGCAGGATGCGCTCGGCGACATCCCGCTGATCGGCGGATCGAGCGGCGACGGACTGCTGTTCAGCGAAACCGGCGTGCTGTGCAACGGCGCCTTCCGCAGCGATACCGCGGCGATCGTGATGCTCGCCAGTTCGCGGCCGATGCAGGTCTATTCCGAATGCTTCTACGAGCCCGGCCCGCAGCGCATGGTGGTGACCGCCGCCGATCCCGAACGCCGGATCGTCCACGAGATCAACGCTGCGCCGGCTGCCGACGAATATCGCAGGCTCGCCGGCGCGCCCGGCGCGGTGCTCGACACCGCCTTTTTTGCCGCCCACCCGCCGATGGTGCGCGCCGGGGGCAACTATCACGTCCGCGCGATCCAGACCGCCAATCCCGACGGCAGCCTCACCTTCTACGGTGCGGTCGACCGGGGCATCGTGCTCACGGTGGGTGAGCCGGTCGACCGTGTGGCCCGCCTCAAGCAATTCTTCGCCAAGCTCCATGCCGAGGTCGGCGAGATCGACCATGTGCTCGGCTTCGATTGCGTGCTCAACCGGATCGATGCCGAACAGCGGCAGCTCGCTGGCGAGGTTTGCGCGATCTACGGTGCCAACCGCCTCGCGGGCTTCAACACCTATGGCGAACAGTTCCGCGCCGCGCATCTCAACCAGACGCTCAGCTGCCTGGCGATCGGCCGCTGATGGCCACCGCCGTCGATCCCGTACAGGGGCGAGCCGAAGCGGAGGAGATCGCCGCGCTCAGGGACAAGGTGCGCAGGCTCGAGGCGATCAACGCCGCGCTGATGGACCGTGTCGAGCGCTCGAGCGATCTGGCGGGCGGGGCCTTCTCGATGTTCGAGAACGCCATCGCGCTGGAAGCCATGGTGCGCGACCGCACCGGCGAGCTCGAGGAGGCGATGGTCAAGCTCGCCTCGATCAACGCCCAGATCGAAGCCGCGCACATGGATGCCGACGCGGCCCGCGCGCGGCTGCGCGATGCAATTGATTCGCTCAGCGACGGGTTCGCGCTGTTCGATGCCGAGGACCGGCTGGTGATGTGCAACGCCGCCTTCCTCGATTTCTGGCCCGAGTTCCGCGAGATCGTCGCCGAGCGGCCGCGCTTCGACGAGCTGGTCGACCTATTGGCCGGTCACGGCAGCACCATCGGCTCGCTCGTCGCCCCTGAACGCTGGAAACAGGAGCGCCTCGCGCGGCACCGCGATGCCGGCGTCCACGTCCAGCTGCTCGCCGACGGGCGCTGGCTCCAGATCAGCGAGCTGCGCACCAGCGAGGGGGGCACGGTCGGCATCTATACCGACATCACCAGCGTCAAGGCGGAGGATGCCCGCCAGCGTGCGCGGGAACTCGCCGAACGCAACCTCGCGCTGCAATCGACGCTCGATACCCTCTCGGAAGGCGCGTGCCTGTTCGGCCCCAACCAGCAGCTGCAAGCCTGGAACGACGAATTCGCGACCATGCTGCGAGTCAACCGCGAAACGCTGGCGAACATCGGCACCCACGCCGATTTCGTGCGCCACTGCATCGAGCGCTGCGCTCTCGACCGTCCGCAGGCGGTGGAGTGGCGCGAGGGCCGGGGCCCCCGGATCAGCACCGAGTGCATGATGGGCAGCCGCAACTTCGTGATCCGCTCGGTCACGCTGGCGACCGGCGGGATGGCCTTCGCCTTCGACGACGTGACCGACCGCATCCGTTTTCAGCGCTCGATGCGCGAGGTCGCCGAGACGCTCGAACGCGCGGTCAAGGAGCGCACCGCCGAGCTTATCGAGGTCAACCGTCAACTGGCCGAGGCCAAGGACGAGGCCGAGCTTGCCAACCTCTCCAAGACCCGCTTCCTCGCCGCTGCCAGCCACGACCTGCTCCAACCCCTCAACGCCGCGAGGCTGTTCGTCTCGGCGCTCGATCAGGAGCGGTTGGCCGACAGCACCCGGCGCCTGGTGGGGCAGGCGGGGATCGCGCTCGATTCGGTCGAGGACCTGCTCGAAAGCCTGTTCGAGATCTCGCGGCTCGATGCCGGCGCGGTCCAGCCGGAGATCCGCGCCATCGACCTCGACCGGATGCTTTCGGCGCTGCGGGTCGAGTTCGCCCCGGTGGCGGCAACGCGCGGGCTGGCTTTCGATGTCGCCGAGACCGGGCAATTCGTCGCCAGCGACGTGGGGATGCTGCGACGGGTGCTCCAGAACCTCGTTTCCAACGCCATCCGCTATACCGCCGCCGGGCGCGTTGCCTTGACGTCGCGGCGACAAGGGCAGCAGGTGACGATCATGGTTGCCGACACCGGTCCCGGCATCCCGCACGAATTGCAGGGCAGCGTGTTCGAGGAGTTCCGACGGCTGGAGGCGACCCGCAAGATCCCGGGGCACGGCCTCGGCCTTGCGATCGTGCGGCGGTCGTGTCTCAAGCTCGGGCACGGGATCGCGCTGCATTCGGTCGTGGGGGAGGGGTCGACCTTTTCGATCACGCTCGATGCGGCTCAGCCCGTGGCGGCGCTGCGGCCCGATCCAGCTGGCCATGCCACGGAACGGCAGGCGGCCGCCGCAGGGGCGATTCTTGTGATCGACAACGACGAATCCATCCTCGCCGGGATGCGCGCGCTGCTGGAGAACTGGGGCTACCGCACGATCACCGCGGTTGGCCCCGATCATCCCGAGGCAGAGGCTGCCGCGCGCGAGGGCCTCGCACTGATGCTGGCGGATTATCACCTCGAGGATGGCCTCACCGGCGATGCGGCCGTCGCCCGCATCCGCGCGCTGCACCGGGGCAGCCTGCCCGCAGCCATCGTCACCGCCGACCGCAGCGAGGAAGTCCGCGCGCGCCTCGCCGCGCTAGACCTTGCGGTGCTGACCAAGCCGGTCAAGCCCGCGCAGCTGCGCGCGCTGCTGCGGCAGATGGCGGCCGTGTCCTGACCGGACGCTAACCCTGAAAACCGACCTGGTTGGCTAGGATCACCGCCTGGGTGCGGCTGAACACATTCAATTTGCACAGGATCGCCGAGACGTGGGCCTTGACGGTGGTCATCGATATATCGAGCTCGTGGGCGATCTGCTTGTTGAGCCGCCCGGCGACGAGTTGGCCGAGCACCACGCGCTGCTGGGGGGTGAGGCTGTCGATCAGCTTGCGGATCTTGTCCGAGGCTTCGGCGTCCGGATCGACCTGCAGCTCCTCGGGCACGTAGATCTCGCCCGCCATGACCTGCTGGATCGCATCGAGAATGGTCGCCCTGTCGAGCGTCTTGGGCAGGAACCCGGCCGCGCCAGCCGCCAGCGCGTCGCGCACCGTCACCCGGTCATAGGAGCCCGACACCATCACCACCGGCAGGCTCGGAAAATCGACCCTGAGCTGTTCGAGCGCGGAGAAGCGCTGCGCATCGGGCATATTGAGATCGAGCAGGACAAGGTCGGGATCGGGCATCGCTTCGAGCCGTTCGAGCGCCTCGGTGAAGCTGGCGGCCTCGGCGATGTCGCAATCGGGAAAGCTTGAGAGCAGGATGGCGCGAAGACCATCGCGGATCAGGCCATGATCATCGACGATCAGCACGCGTTCGAGCGATTGAACCTCGGTCATCATCTCCCCCCTTGTGATGCGGGATTGCAGGCGCGGCAAGGCGATGTTGAGGCTGTCACGGCGAAGCGCCGCCCTGACGCGCACGCTCGCGCGCTTCGGTTTCCCACACGGGTTCGCCCGTCTGCCAGTGAATCGGGCAGCCCTTGCAGTCCTTCATCCAGGCGTCCTGAAACACCGCAAAGCGCAGCCGCACGCCCTGCATTTCGGCACCTTCGAGATTGGTTTCATAAAGCTTTGCTTCGAGCAGATCAGCATTGACGATCCGTGCCTTGAGGAAGCTGGCCCCTTTCAGCAAGGCCTTCTCGAAGGTCGCCGCGTCGATGTCGGTGCCGTCGAATTTCGCCTTCCCGGCGCGGACAAAGGACAGGTCGGTACCGTGCAGCCGCGCCCCGGTCAGATCGGCGCCGTTCATGAACACGGTGAACAGGTTCGCGCCATCAAGGATCGCGCCTTGCAGGTTTGCGCCATTGAGATTGGCATGGCGCAAATCGGCGCGGGCAAGGTTGGCGCCTGCCAGATTGGCACCGGCCAGATTCGCATTCCTCAGATCAACGAAGCTGAGATCAACGCCTGGGCATTTCGCGTCAGGGGCGATGGTGCAGCCATTTTCGACCCATGGTGAAGGGCGTTCTTCAGTGTTGACGATTACCTGTTGTGCAGCCGCGGTGGACGTCAGCAGCAGGGCAGCGATCGCAAGGGCTGCCGCCCGGCCATGCGAGGCATTGGATTTTTTCGGCATGGTCTCTCTCCTTCCCAAAGCCGGACCGCTGCCCGGGCACGCCGGCCCGGGCAGCGGCAGGACAGGGCGATCAGGTATTTGGCAGTTCAAACACCCAGAAGCTGCCGCCCTGGCTGACCGTCTTGGTCAGATCGGCCATGTCGCCGCCCCACAGCGGCACCGCGCCGCCATACCCCGAAGTGATGCCGATATATTGGCGACCGTCCATTTCCCAGGTGATCGGCACCCCGACCACCCCCGATCCGGTCTGGAACTTGTAGAGCTCCTTGCCGGTGGTGGCATCGAACAGCTTCACATAGCCATCAGAGGTGCCCTGGACGACGATGTTGCCCGCGGTCGTCAGGTTCCCGCCCCACAGCGGCAGCGGCTCCTTGGCTTCCCAGCGGATCTTGCCAGTGGCCGGATCCATCGCCCGCAGCACGCCCACATGGGTATCGAACTGACGTTTGATGCGGAAACCCTGCCCCAGATAGGCCGAACCCTTCTGGTAGGTGATGTTTTCCGTCCAGTAGCTTTCCGACCAGTCGTTCGAGGGGATGTAGAACAGCTTGGTCTGAGGGTTGTAGCTCATCGGCATCCAGTTGGTGCCGCCCAGGAAGTTGGGAGTCACGTCGATGGCCTTGCCCTGCTTTTCACCCGGAGCCGGCGGCGGCGGGCGCTGGCCTTCGACTTCCTTCGGCCGCCCCTTGGCAACATCCCAGCCGGTCGCCCAGGTGATCCCGGGCACGAAGGGATCGATACTGATCGCGCCGCCCACCTGCTTGCTGATCTTGCCATCGCGCTTGGTCAGCTTGTCGAGATCGGTGACGAAGAAGAACCCGTTGCGATCGGCATGGGCACCGGCGCGGATGGTCTTGCCGTCCTTTTCCAGATCGAACAGCACGATCGGGTTGTTGCCCGAAAAATCCCATGCATCATTGGGCGTGTGCTGGAAGAAGCCCACCGGCTCGCCCGTCGAAGGCTCGATATAGATCTGGCCGGAGGTATAGAGGCTGTCGCCCGGCGAACGCTTCCAGGTGTTCCACGGCGCGGGGTTGCCGGTGCCGATCACGATGGTGTTGGTCTTGGCATCATACGTCGCCGATTGCCAAGGCGCGCCGCCGCCGTGATTCCATGCCTCGACCTTCTTGCCGTCGGGCTCGTTGGGCCAGCTCGGGGCCTTGGGATCGCCGGTGAAGGTATGCGGCTTGCCGTTAAGGCGGCCCTGATGGCCTTCGACCATCGGGCGCATCCAGATTTCTTCGCCGGTATCGGGATCGCGGGCGTAGAGTTCGCCGACCACGCCGAATTCGTCGCCCGACGAGCCGTGGATCAGCATCACCTTGCCGGTCTTGGCGTCCTTCACGATCGTCGGCGCGCCGGTCATGGTGTAGCCGGCGGTGTGATCCTGGAACTTCTTGCGCCACACGACCTTGCCGGTCTTGCGGTCGAGCGCGGTCATCCCGGCATCGAGCGTGCCGAAGAAAATCTTGTCGCCATAAATCGCAGCACCCCGGTTGACCACGTCGCAGCACGGGCGAATATCATCGGGCAGGCGCGCGCTGTAGGACCACAGCTTCTTGCCGGTGCGCGCATCGATCGCGAAGACGCGGCTGTAGGAGGCGGTGACATAGATCACCCCGTCATAGATCAGCGCCTGCGATTCCTGGCCGCGCTGGCGTTCGTCGCCGAAGGAGAACACCCACTTGGGCACCACCTTGTGCGCATTGCCGGAATTGATCTGGTCAAGCGTGCTGAACCGCTGGGCCCTCACGCCCAGGCCATACATCAGCACGTTGTCGTTTGTGTTCTCGTCGGCGAGAATGTCTTCCCAGGTGACGCCCGGAAGCTTGAAATCATGCTCTGCAGCCGTTTGCGCCTGGGCCGGAATGCCGGTCGCCAACGCTGCGCCTGACAGCATGAGAATTGCGATTGCACCTTTCATACGATCCTCCTCTGCCGCGGACCCCCACTTGTCGCCGGACACGTCTCCGGCACCGTTATTGCTCCACTGGCGAAGCGATGGTGCCGATGGCGGGGCGAGGCCGAAATTGGACTATGGTGCAACGCGCAGAAGCGGCTCCGCGTCTGGAGACAAGTCGCTGATCATGCACGACTGATCCCGGCGCAAGGTCGTGCACCGGGATCATCGGACTTCTGGCAGATGCGTGCCGAAAACCAGCGACGCAAGATCGCCGGTGCGGGCCTATTCCTCGGTGTATTTGGTCTCGAGAAAGGCGCGAATGGCCCAGCCCGCCTTCTGGCCGAGGACATCGCCGAGCGGCGGCATCAGCACCCGGCCATCATGGCTGGAACCCTTGCGATAACGCTCGACGAACCAGGCATCACCGGACTCGCCCGGTTCAAGATAGCGCAGATCGGGCGCGATCCCGCCCGAGATCGCATCGAGCCCATGGCAGCGCGCACAGTTCTGATTATAGGCCGACGTGCCGATCTCGATCGCGCGGGCATTGCCGCTGTAGGGATTCTTCTGCAGCCATTCCTCGCCGATGTCGGGCAGGTCGGAAGTATCGACCGCCTGCGGCACCATATCGCCATGCGCCATGATCTGCGGCCCGCAGGTCAGGGCCAGCATCGCAATGGCCCCGCCCAGCAGGATGCGTCCGGTGGTGGTGGTGTTCATGTCCTCAACCCCTTGGCTTGACGGGTGCCGCCATGATGTGGGCAGCGACGCTTTGGTTGCGACGAGTGTAGGCTCATCGGGCCGAAACCCCATTGCACTTTGGTACAAGCGTCAGGCCGATCAGGAATTTTCGACCGGGCGGGCGCACCCGGCCATGGCGCAGGCCGAGGAAGTCGCCGCGCAAGCCAGCGACGATCCGCGCGCGGCGATCATCGTCACCGCGCCCGGCGGCGATAACGGCCTTGATGATGCGCTGATCCTCGAACGGCGCGACCCTCAGCCTTGCTGCGGGCGATGCCATCGGCGGCTTCAGCTGGTTCGGCGCGGTGCAGTACCGCGAGGAGGACGGGTGGCGCGACTTCAGTCCCTCCAATCTCCTCAATGGCTTCGTCGACCTGGGCTTCGACGGCGCCCGCGGCGGGGTGCACGTCAAGTTCGTCGGCGCGGACACCGATCTCACCGGCAACGGTGTCGCCCCGTCGAACTGCTCGCCAAGCGGCGCCGCTCGTTATTCACCTGGCCGGACAACCAGCGCAACAGGTATGGCCGGGTGAGCCTCCACCCGTGGCTGGCGATCGGCGATGCCGTGCGTTTCGAGGCGATGCTCTACCGCCAGCGCCGCAAGGCCGCGCTGGTCAACGGCGGCGCTGCCGACATCGAGGAATGCGAGGACGATCCTGCGCTCGCCGGCCTGCTGTGCCTCGAGACGGTCGGCCCCGAGGACGAGGAGATCCGCACGCCCCTTACCGACGGGCGCGGCAACCGTATCGCCGACCGGCTGGGCGGCGGCGCCTGCGGGGTGTTCAATCGCGGCACCATCGCGTCGCGCTCCGAGGGATTCCTGGTGCAGGTCATCACCGAGCAGGGCCTTGGCACCCGGAGCAACCGGCTGGTGCTGGGGGTCAGCTACGATTCGAGCGAGAACGACTTTGCCGCCTCGACCGAACGCGGCGCGCTCAGCGGCGACCACAGCTTCAGCCGGCTCAATCCGGGCGTCGAGCTCGACTGGGCGGTGACGCCGGACTTCACCCTGCGCGCGGGGTATGCGGAATCCAACCGCGTCCCGACCGAGGCGGCGCTGTCCTGCGCGGACGAGAATGCGCCGTGCAGCCTCACCAACTTCTTCATCGCCGACCCGCCGCTCGAACAGGTCGTCGCGCGGACCTTCGAGCTCGGCGCCTCGGGCAGGCATCGGGGCGCGGGCTGGGACATCGACTGGCCGCTCTCGGCCTACCGGGCGAGCAACAGCAACGACATCCAGTTCGTCGCGGCGAGCACCCGCGGGCGCGGCTTCTTCGAGAACATCGGCAAGACCCGGCGGCAGGGGATCGAGGCGAGCCTGCGCGCCCGGCGCGGCGGATGGCAGGTGGGGGCGAGCTATGCCTTCATCGATGCGACCTTCCGCACGCCGCTGGTGCTCGGCAGCCCGCCTAACCCCGAGGCGGGTGCGGCCGGGAGGATCGCCGTCGCCCGCGGCGACCGGCTGTCGGGCCTGCCGCGTCACAGCGCGACGCTCACCGCCGACTACGAGGGCCGGATCGGCGGGCGCGCCTTTGCGCTGGGCGGGGACTTGATCGCGCGCTCAGGCCAGTTTCTCGTCGGGGACGGGTTCAACCGCGTCCCGAAGGTGCCGGGCTACGCGGTGTTCAACCTGCGCGGACGGATCGAGCTGTTGCGCGGCGTCTCGCTGTTCGGCGAGCTGCGCAACGTCTTCGACCGCAAGTTCGCCACCTTCGGCACCTTCACCGAGGTCGAGGAGATCGACCTTGCCGAAGCCCCCAGCGCTTCGGACCCGCGCGCGCTCGCGCCCGGCGCGCCGCGGCGCGTGACGGTGGGGATCAGCGCGCGGTTCTAGGCGGCGGCTTCGTCCGAAGGTGCAATGTCGCGGCGCCCCGGCACCTGTCACCCTTGCGGCAGATCGATACGAATCACGACAGGGAGGATAACATGGCTCTGCGCTCGATTTCCGCCGGCGGTGCGCTGCTGGCACTGGCTCTGACGGCTTGCTCGGGTGGTCAGCCCGATGCGGGGGGCGCCCCCGCCTCGACCCAAACGGAGGCGGCGCCAGCTCCCGTAGAGACCGCCGCGCCCGAGGCGCTGCCGAGCGCCGAGGCCACGCCGGAGGCAGCGCCCACGGCCGTTCCAAGCGCCGCTGTCGAGGCCGCCGCGAAGACCGCGGCCGCCCCGATCCCTGCAACCGTCCCTGCCAAGCCGGCGGCGCCCGAAGTGGTCAAGGTCGCGGCCGTGACCGCCGCGCCGCCCGCCGCCTTCGGCCGCTGCGCGGTCTGTCACACGGCCGACAAGGGCGGCGAGGACAAGATCGGGCCCAATCTCTACGGCGTCTACGGCAAGGCGGCGGGCAAAGGCAGCTACGCCTTCTCGGAGGAGTTCAAGAGCGCCGGTCTCGTCCTCAACGAAGCGACACTCCACAAGTGGCTGGAGAACCCGCGCGCGCTGGTGCCGGGCAATCGCATGAGCTTCCCCGGCATCAAGGACCCGGCCAAGCGCCAGGAGATCATCGACTACCTCAAGCAGCAAAGCTGAGAGGCTGTGGCGCGCGCGGCGGGGCGGCCGTTCCGCTGGCCGCGCTTCGCCGCAAGCGCTCTTTCTCAGACGGTGCGGTAGATTGTCGGCTGAATGTCGGTGAAGTTCGCGACATCCGCCATCACCGCTGCCGTCGTTTCGCTGGCGAGCGCCGCATCGATCGCGGCGCTGTCACGGAAGCTGAGCACCACCATCGCGGCCGCAGGCTGATCGGCGTCGGCAGGCCAGAGGATTTGCGCGCCGGTGAGGCCTGCTGCCTGCCAGCTTTGTTCGACCAGCGGGATGTGGACGTCGCGGTAGTACTCCGCGTCGAAGCGCGCGCCTTCGCGGCGGGGGTAGCTCACCACCAGATTGGCCATCTCATTTCTCCTCCTGCCCATGAACCTTGGCGTGCGGCACGGCGACCGGCACCGCCGCCACCAGCGCGCCGCCCGCCGCCTGCCAGCCATCGGTCCCTTCGGCGAGCCAGCGCACATTGCCCACCCCTTGCAAGCCGAGGCGGCGCGCGGCGTTCCAGCTCATCCAGCAATCGATCCGGCAGAACACCACCACCGGCTTGCCCGGCGCGGCGCGGCGGGCGGCGTGGATCGCGCGCTTGAGCGCGTGCCACAGGTCCGCATCGACCGGCGCGCGCCCGGTTTCGGGGTGCCACAGCGCGCCGGGAATGGTGAGGTGTGCCTCAGCCAGGGTCCATGTGCCGCTGTCGGGATCGCGCACACCGCCATCGGCAGGCGTGACATCCACGAAGACCGCATCCGTGCCCGCGCGCAAGGCCATCGCGGCGGCAAGACTGATGGGCTCGGCGGGCGCCGGATCGGCGCGCACCGGGCTGCGGTAGCGGGCGGTCCGGTAGCCGGCGGCGTCGAACAGCCCGGGCTCTGCGGGGCTCGCCGAAGCGGGCGGCGCGGCGGCCATGCCGGCCAGCGCTGCCGCCGCAGCGAGCATGATCCGGGCCCTGCGCATCCGCTTCGTCTCCTTCCAAGGTCCTATATCTGCCGGCCGCGGCGGCGGAATATATTGTCCCTTGGTATGATGCGCCTGTTTCCCAGCCTCGCCGCGAGCGCGGCCCCCGCCGTCGGACCGCTGCCGGCCGACCCGCTCGGCTCGCCGATGTGGACCTATCACGCGGGCAAGCTCTTCGCGGGCGCGCCGGTGGTGTTCGATCCGGCGGTCCGGGTGGACCTGCCGATGCTTGCCGAAAACCAGCACGTCCTGCCGGTGACGATCGACGCGCGCGCGCTCAGCGCAGTGCGGCGGATGGTGCTGTTCGCGGACCTCAACCCCATCCCCATCGCAGTCGAGTACGAACCGCTCGCCGCTCACGCCTATCTCGCGACCCGGATCAAGCTCGACCAGCGCACGCCGGTTCGCGGTGCGGTGCTGACCGCCGACGGCGTGTGGCACGTCGCGGGGGGCTGGGTCGATGCGGCTGGCGGGGGCTGCTCGGCCCCGCCGGTCAGCCGGGTGCGCGGCGACTGGGCCGATCACCTGGGCGAACTGCGCGGGGCGGCCTGGCCGCAAGGGGACGCGACGCGGGTGCGGATCGCGATCCGCCACCCAATGGATACCGGGCTCGTTGAGAACATCCCGGCCTACAACATCGAGGAGGTGACGTTCGCCGCCGAGGACGGCACGCCGCTTGCCCGCATGACGGTCCACGGATCGGTGAGCGAGGACCCGGTTTTCACCGTGCTTCTCTCCCCCGCTGGCAGAGGCCCGGTCGCAGTCAATGCGCGCGACACCGGGGGGGTGGTCGTCACCGGCGCGGTGGCGCCGAGGAGCGGCGCTGCCCTGGCTGCGGCGGTGCGGCGATGATCGCGCGGCGCGGCTTTCTCGTGGGTGCCCTCGCGCTGCCTTTCGCCCAAGGGTTCGCGGCGCGGGCCGAGCAGTTCGCCGGGCGCTATGCGCCCGAGGCCACCCCGATCGGCGATGGCATCTGGATGGTGCGCGGCGCCGACGAGGCGCTGGGCTTCGCCAACGGCGGGGCGATCGCCAACAGCGTCATCATGGCGAGCGACGCGGGCGCGATCCTCGTGGACAGCGGGCCCTCGCTGCGCTTCGGGGAGGCGCTGGGGCGGCTCGCGCTGCGACTTACCGGCAAGCCCGTGCGGAGGGTCTACATCACCCATCTTCACCCCGACCACAGCTTCGGCAGCGGTGCCTTCCCGGAGGCTGAGGTTGTGTCGCTGCCGGGCACGCACCGCGAGCTCGAGCGCGACGGCGCGGGCTTCTCAACCGCGATGTACCGGATGCTGAGCGGCTGGATGGCGGGGACCGAGCTTGTCCTGCCGCAAGGCACGGTGAACGACGGCGAAGCGCAATTCGGCGGACGGGCGCTGCGGCTGCTGGCGCTTGGCGGCCACAGCGAGGCAGATCTCGCTATCCTCGATTCTGCGTCGGGCACGCTGATCGCGGGCGACCTCGTGTTTCATGACCGCGCGCCCGCCACGCCCCACGCGCGCCCCGCCGAATGGCTCGCCGCGCTCGACCGGCTGGGGGCGATCGGGCACCGCCAGCTGGTGCCCGGGCACGGGCCGCTCGATACGGGCGGCACCGCCATCGCCCAGACGCGCAGCTGGCTGACCTGGCTCGGCGCCGCGCTGGACGAGGCGGTGGCGGGCGGGCTCGACATGACCGAGGCGGCAAGCCTGCCGATCCCATCCCATCTCGCCGGAATGGCAGCGGCCCGTTACGAGCTGACCCGTTCGGTGTCGCACTTCTACCCCGGGCTCGAGGCCGCGCTGTTCCCCCGCATCGACGCCTGAGATCCGCGCCGCCTTTCGCGCCGCGCAGCCATCCTAAGACCAAAGGACGAGAACCAAAGTCCAATTTCGGGCGACCCCCCGTGGGCGCAGCATGGCCGGGCCGCAACGGACGGCACGAGAACAAAGATCGAGGGGGAAGGACATGAGACCCAGATTCCTGCTGCACGCAGCCGTGGCGGCGCTGGCCATCGGCGGCGGCGCAACGCCCGCTTTCGCGCAGGCGACCGCGACCCAGCAGCTGCTCCAGCGCCTGCACGAAAAGGGCATCCTCACCGACGAGGAATATGCCCAGATCATGGCCGAGACCAAGGTCGCCCCGGCCCCCGCCGCCTCGCCCCAGGCCGCCGCGCAGGACAGCGCCGCCGGCGCGCTCGACATGAGCAGGCTGGTCAAGATCACGCCCGGCGGGATCGGCATGGAGGTTGGCCCTGCGACGATCAAGTTCTCCGGCTCCATCAACGCCTTCTACGTCAACGAGAACCCCCAGACGCCGGGTCCGCGCACGGCGGTCGGCGGCGGGATCGCCAGTGTCGGGACCGACAGCTCGAACGCGGTGCGCAACGGCCTGCTGCCGGGTTTTCTGCTGATCGACGTCACCACCAAGCAGGCCGGGCTCGACATCGGCGCGCATTTCGGGATGTATCCGGGGATCAACTCGGCCAACTGGGGGGCGCTCGGCGCCAACAATGGCGGGCAGCCGACGGCACTGGCAACGACGGGGATCGACTTCCGCCAGGTCTACATCACGATCGGGGGCAAGTTCGGTACGGTGAAAATGGGCCGCGACATCGGCCTGTTCAGCTCCGAGGCGATCCTCAACGACATCACTCTGCTCGCGGTCGGCCCCTCGGGTGGCAACGTGGCGCCCGCCAACACCAGCCTCGGGCGGATCGGATCGGGCTACATCTACACCGATTTCCAGCCGCAGATCACCTACACCACGCCCAGCTTCGGCGGCTTCCAGGCCTCGGCGGGCATCTTCCAGCCGCTGCGCTCGCTCACCGCGCCGGCGCAGAACAACACCTCGCCCGGCTTCCAGGGCAAGCTGACCTTCGACCACGGCTTCGGCGAGGACGTGAAGCTGCGCCTATGGGCTTCGGGCATCACGCAGCGGCACGAGACCGTGGGTGCGGGCACGGCCGGGCTGGTCTCCTACACCGGGCGCGGCTTCGATCTCGGCGGCAAGCTCGCTGTCGGGCCGATCACGGCGGTGGCCAACTGGTACACCGCCAAGGGGCTCGGCACGACCGTGCTGAACCTCCTCGACACCGACGCGCGCGGCAACCCGCGCAGCAGCAACGGCTTCTACGCGCAGGTCCTTGCCACCTTCGGCAAATTCTCGGTGGGGGGCAGTTACGGCGAGAGCAGGCTCGGCCTGACCGCGCTCGAGCGCGCGGCGGGCAATACGCTGGTGCGCAAGAATTCGAGCTATGTCGGGCAGATCCGCTACGGCCTCACCGACTGGGTGACGCTGCTCGGCGAATACACCCACGCCAAGAGCACCGCGCACGGCGGGAACGAGGCCGAAAGCGACAGCATCGCCGCCGGCGCGATCCTTTTCTTTTGATCGCGGGCCGGGTATCGATGCCGGGCGGCCGGTGTCCGGCGGCGGCTGCGGCCGCTGCGGAGGCCGGCCGCTTCCGCAAATGACACGATGGGATGGCCCGCGATGCACATGAGGACTGCGCTTCTGTCATCGGCTGCGAGCCTGCACCTCCATGCTTGAGGCGGCGGCGCGCTACAACCGCGTCGCGCGGCTCCTGCACTGGAGCATTGCCGCGCTGGTGATCGCGAACCTTGGCTCGGGACTGCTGCACGAACCGCTGGAGGGCGTCGTCCGCCTGATCCCGGTTCACAAGGCGATCGGCCTGACGGTGCTGGTGCTGACGCTTGTGCGGATCGCTTGGCGGCTGACTTGGACGGCGCCGCCCCATCCGGCATCGATGACGCGCCGTGAAGCCGCTGCGGCGAAGGCGGTGCACGGCGTGTTCTATCTGCTGATGCTCGCCATGCCGCTCAGCGGGTGGATCATGGCTTCGGCTGGCAAGTACCCGCTCACCTGGTTCGGCCTGTTCGACTGGCCCAAGCTCCCCGTCAGCCGCGAGGGCGCCGCCTACGCGGCGGCGGGTCCGGCGCACGAGTGGCTCGGCTGGCTGTTCCTCGCGCTGGCCGTGATCCATGTGGCGGCAGCGCTGCGCCACCACTTCATCCTCAGGGACGATGTGCTGCGCCGCATGGCGTGATCGCGGCCGCCCCGGCCGTGCTTCAAAAACGCGCCGCGAAGCCGATGAAGGGCGCGATCGGATCGGCAGCGCGGGTCACGCCCACATTGATCCCGGCATCGAGCTGCCAGTTCTCGGCGATGCGGAAGGTCAAACCGGTATCGAGCGTGACCACATCGCCGCCGTCCGGGCCGCCGCGGCTGAATTCCCATGCCACTTCGGCGTAGCTCCCCAGTCTTTCGGTCCACGCGAAACCGAGCGAGGCCACCGCCAGCACCGAGGCATCGAAGCGATCGCGCGCGTCCTCGCGCGTGAAGTTGGCGCCCGCGTTCATCCCCAGTGCAAAGCCGCCGCCCAGTTCCAGCGCGACCGGGACGATCAGACCGAAGCTGACCTCGCGCTCGCTCACGCCATTGTCGGCATCGGTCGGTAGCGTGACGTAAGGCAGGAGCCCGAGCGCGGTGTCTCCGGGCTGCGAGGGACCGTCATTGCCCCACAGGTTGTACTTCGCGCGGATCGTGACGCTGCCGATGCCGCGCGCCGGGGCGCCACCGCGGCGCGGATCGACGATGCCGTAGGGCTGCCAGACGAGATCGAGCTCGAGCCGGTCGGTCAGCCCGATCCGCAGGTTGCTTGTGGCGAATTCGTAGCTGTCCGTCGCCACCCCTGCCGGATCGCGGCGTGAGCGGGTGTAGCCGATGAGGGTGGTCTCGATCTGAATGTGGCCGGGATCGACGGTATAGGGACTTTCGGCGATATCGGGCCGATCCGTCGTGAGGTCGCGCAGGCGGTCGCCCCCCTTGTCGGCCATCGCGTCCTCGCCGGCGATCCCGGCCTCGGCCTCGCCCTCGGTCCGGGCCCCAGGCGGCCCGGAAGCGGCATCCTCGCCGGCAAAGGCAGGAGTGGCGGCAAGCAGCGAGGCCGATGCGGCCATGATCGTGGCAGGAAGCCGCAGGCGCTGCATCGGGGTGTCCTTATGCAGGACCGCAAGGGATGGCCCTGCGCCAGAAAAGCGCCGGAAGGCAAGTCAGGCCTCCCGGCGCAAGGTGCGGGTCATGCCGGAGGGGGCAGTGCATGACCCTCGGGACCGGATGGTGTTCGGCGTCAGTTGATGCGGTAGACCACCGGGCAGTTGACGATGAAGCCCACCGCGCGGAACTCGCCGCCGTCGAGGCTCTTGAGGTAGCCGCGGGTCGACATCTCGGCCGCCTGGAGAGCGCTGGTGATGCGGTAGCGGTAGCCCTTCTGGATCGCCTCCTCGGTCCACACCGCCGGGAACAGGCGCCACATCGGCGAATAGTCGAGGTTGATGGTCGGGATGCCGCCGAGCACGTTCAATGGCCCGCCTTCACCCGACAGCGCGCTGGCGAGGCCCTGGCGATGGGGGTTGTCCTTGCCGGTCGGGCCGTTCACCACCACCACGATCCGCTCGGCGCTCTCGCCAGGCGAGGCGTCTTCCAGCGCGAAGGGCAAGTCCTTCATCGCCGGGGTGTAGGTCGCGTTCTCGAGGCTCGCGACCAGCGGATCGTTGGCTTCGGTCGAAAGGTAGAAGATCGGTTTGTCGAAGGTGAAGCCCAAGGTCAGCTTGATCGTCACCGTCCCGTCGCGCGGGCAGATCGCCGCGACCTTGTCGTGGACCTTGCTGTAGTCGACCTTGCCGCCGCACATGGCGTTTAATTCTGCCTCGCTCGCCTGGCTGACGACCGGGGCATTGTAGAGCAGCGCCTTGGCCGAATTGTCGACATAGACGAGCGGGGTGTAGTCGGCATCGCCCACCGAACCGGGCTGGAACGCCTTGGGCGGGAAGGGCGCGTTGGCGGGTCCGGGCGTGACGCCCAGCACCGGCTTGAAGTCGACGCTGCCGCTGGCGAAGGTGAAGGTGCCGTCCTGCTCGATCCGGGCGCGGCGGGTGCCCTTGCCGGTCAGCGCGAAGGCGAGCTTGGGCGAATAGGCGAGGCCTTGCAGCTCGGCGATGTTCTGGTCGGTCGCGTCGGTGAGGATGAACCACACCGGCGTCCCGTTGGGCAGCTTGCCGCGCCGCAACGGGAGGGTCGCAGTGCCCTTCTCCATGTCGATATGGGCCGACTTCATCAGCAGCACCGGCCCCAGAAGCTTGGGATCGACCTCGGAAGGGGAGGGCTGCGCGACGATGGTCCGCAGGTCGTTGTGGATCGACGCCGGGGCCTCGCGGATCTCGTCGAGGGGCTTGCCTTCCTTGCCGCGCACAACGACATCGGCACTGGCGAGGGACGGTATGGCGAGCGCCAGCATTGCTCCTGCCGCCAAGAACCGGTTTCTTACTCCGCGCATCTTCTGCTCCTTGTGATCCGGCAGGGAAGGGCGCCTGCCGAGCGCCGCAAGGTCTCTGATGCGCCGCTCGGCGCGCGCCATCTTTCGCAATGCTTCACGTTTTTCGGTTTCTCGCCGTCGTCGACAATTGACAGGGCCAGGCGTCAGGCGCACGGCACCGGCGCGCAAGAATTCGAAAGCCCGGCATTGCGCACAAGGCGTAGGCGAGGCGCAGAAAGGATCCCCGGAGATGCCGTGGCTGAGGTGGATCGAGTGGTTCTCAGGCAAGCCCAAGGGTCTGCTCGCGCCGAACATGGCGATCACGCTCGTCACCTTGCGCATCGCGCCGGCGGCAGGGCAGGACGAGGTCAGCTTCTATCGCAGCGCCGAATACGAAGCTTTGCTCGAATGGGCGAAGATGGGCCGCTTCGTTCTCGCGCTGGCAAGCACCGACCGTGACGAGCTTACCTTGCTGTGCATACAGAGCCCGGAGGAAATGCACCGCGAGATCGCCGGCCTGCCGCTGGTCGCCGCTGGACTTGCGACCTTCGACATCCGCCCCGCGATGTCGTTGCGGATGGATGAAGCGGACTATAGCGTCCTTCAGTAACCGGGCAGCATAGATCCCGGCCGCGTCCCTGCCGACCTGGAATGACGTTTGCGGAATCTTGCGCTTTTCTGGCAGCGCGATGGCCCGCGCCTGTTAAAGTCTCGCGAGATTTCGTACCATCTTCCCTGTCGATCTGTCCGGTCAGCGTGCCGGGCAGGTGCTGTGAGGCGCGACGATGACACAGGCTGAAGCACCGAGCTTTCATGTGGGAGCTGAGCGGGTCCCCGCGTTCTTCCGGAACATCCACTGGTCGGCACAGCCCGAAGTGACCTTCTTCGACACCGGCTCGCTTCCCGTCATTGCCATGCGCCACCATCGCACCGCCACCACCGGGACCGTCGAGCTTGTCTGCGATGCGCCGCAGGAGGAGGACTGGGACGCGCTGCTCGTCAACCGCAGCGGCACCGGAACCACCGAGATCGACTTCTGCGGCAGGCATCACCGCAATGCGCTCCACCGCGACCTGTGCCGCTTCCTGCCGGCGGGCGCCGACAGCCGGATGCTGTTCGACGGGCAGGTCGGGTCCTTCGTCATCTACTTCCGCCCGGGGGTGATCGCCTCGCTGCTGGAGAGCGAGGGCAAGGGCGCCGATGCGCTCGCCCCGATCGTCGGCCGGCACCTGCCGCGCGTCGCCCATCTGCTCGGCCTGATCGAGGCCGAACTGCGCTGTCCGAGCCTTGGTTCGAGGCTGATGATCGATGGCCTGCTGCGCGCCATCGCCGGGCTGCTGGTGTCGGGCGATGCCGTGTCCCGCGATGACGCGCCGGAGCGCATCTACCTCTCGCCCGCGAAGCTGAAGCGGGTGATCGAATTTATCGAGGCCAATCTCCACGAGAGCATCGGGCTTGATGATCTCGCGCAGGCGGCGGGGCTTTCGCCCAACCACTTCCTGCGCGTGTTCAAGCTGGCCACGGGGGAGACCCCCTACCACTTCCTGCGTGCCCGCCGTCTCGAACGGGCACGGCGTCTGCTGGCCGAGGGGCCGATGCCGCTCGCCGAGCTGGCGCTCGAATGCGGCTTTGCCAACCAGGCCCATTTCACCGCCGCCTTCAGCCGCGAGATCGGCATTTCGCCAGGCCGCTACCGCCGCGCCGTGCGGGCCTGAGCACTGCCCGCAGGCCCCGCGCCGAGACGGTGCGGGTTTGCCGCAAAGCCTTCGGATTTCTGACAAGATCGCGCCGCCCCTTTGGTCGCATGGATAGCCTTGCATCCATCATTCAAGGAGCCTCGATCCATGTCGCAGACCACCCCCCGCAGCATCGCTCTGCTGGCCGCCTCGCTCGTCGCCTGCAACGTCGCGCCGGCATCGGCGCACGAGGCCGAGAACGCCGAGGCTGCGGCCCCGCCGCGCTCCGAGATCGTCCTGACCAAGCCTGCTGCTGCTGCTGCTGCTGCGTCTGCCGCCACCGCCGCTCCGACAGCGGTCGCGGCGGCGGCGGCGGCGGCGGCGGCAGCGCAGGCGGATGGCGGGGAGGGCGGGTGGACCCCGCTGGGCTCCGAACCCTTCGGCACCGAGCTCTTCGCCAAGTGGGTGCCGGTGCCGAACGGTGCGAGCGGCGCCCCGCGGCAAGGATGGCTCGGCACGGCCGACGGCTTCTTCACCCGCGAGGTGCACCTCGCCTATACCTATGTCGATGCCGACGGGCCCGACTTCCACCAGGGCCTTGCGCGGTTTCACTATCCCTTCACGCGGCGGCTGTGGGCCGGGCTCGAGGTCCCCTTCTACCAGGAACGGGCCGGGCGTTCGAATTTTGGCGACGTCACGCTGAACACCCAGCTGATGCTGGTCGAGAAGCGCAACGTCTCATTGAACGCCGGGGTCGGCTGGCGCCTGCCGACCGGATCGGCGCGGCTCGGCAATTCGGTGTTCGCCGCGCAGCCGCAATTGAACCTCTTCACCGACATCGGCAGCGGCTTTTCGTTCCGCGGACGGGTCGCCTATGATTTCCCCGACAGCGGCGTGCCCGAAAGCTTCATCCTCAACGGCGCGATCGGCCAGACCGTGACCGATCACGACCGGGCACCGCTGGGCGACCTCACCTGGTATGTCGCGAGCACATATCGGGCGTTCTCCAACGGGCCGGACTTCGTCTCGGTCACCCCCGGCGTGCGCACGCATCTTGGCGGCAACCTGTTCCTGCTGGCGGGCATCGAGATCCCGCTGACCGATTCCCGCCGCTCGTTCCGGGAAGGCTTCACGGTGCAGCTGGTGAAGGGCTTCTAGCGCAGCATCTCGCGATAGGCGCTCGGGGCGATGCCGGTGACCTGCCGGAACCGGCTCGAGAACTGCGCGTGAGTGGCGAAACCGGTGGCCGCGGCGATGCCCGAAATCGGCACGTCGCGGCTTTCGAGCATCTCGCAGGCGCGCGCGATGCGCTGGCGCAGCAGGTAGGCATAGGGCGGCAGCCCGGTCGCGGCGCGAAAGCCCCGGGCGAAGTGGAAGCGGCTGTAGCCGGCGATCCGCGCGAGCTCGTCGAGGGTCAGCGCGCTATCGAGATGGGCCGCGATGTAGTCGCGCACCCGGCGCACGCTGGCAGCGGTGATCAGCATCCGTTCCTCGCCTATGGGCGCGGCCGCCTGGCGCTCGAACAGCCGGAACAGCACCGCCTCGAGCGCGGCCTCCTGCTGCATCAGGCCGGCATTGTCGGCCGCGCCGGCATGGACCAGCGCGCTGAGCAATTGGCCGATCAGCGGGTCGAAAGCGCCGACCTCCTCCTGCAGCTCGATGCGCGCAGGGTCCCGCTCGAAGTTGGCCCCGATGGTCTCGGCGAACCAGCGCGGCTCGAGATAGATGTGCCCGAAGGCGATCGGTCCCTCGGTGCGCCAGGAATAGGACTGCCCGGCCTCGATCGTGGAATAGCCGCGATGGCGCACCTCCCTGACCAGCGTGCCGCTCCCGCCGGTGCGGGTCACCCGCTTGTCGCCGCCGAGGTGCACGACCAGGTAGTGATGATCGAGCGGCGGTTGCTCCATCCGCCGCGCGCTGCTTTCCCAGCGCTGCACGATCGCTCCGCCCACCGCGCGCGGCTCGCTGGCGCGGGTGCGCGGCGACGTTGCCCAGTCGCGCCAGGCAAGCGGGTGCTGCCGATCGGGAAATGCCGAAAGACCGGACATGTGCATGGTGCGAGGCATATAGCGAAAAGAATTCCTCACAAGCTGTAACCTTCGCCGCCAAGGCGCGACGAATTGCAGCGCTCAGGGAAGACGTTCGGCCCGATATCGGAGCCGGGTAACCTTGCCCGGTGCCGGAGCGAAACACCGGCTGCATACCGGAGAAAGAGACCCGCCATGACCCGCACCCGAACTTTCATCGTGCTTATCGGCGGCCTTGCCGCGCTCGCCGGGGGCGCTTTCGCGCTGCCTCACACCGCCAGCCCGGCCCCGCAGAAGCCGCTGATCGCCGCCAGCGCCGCGCCGGTGCTGCTCGAGCTGTTCACCAGTCAGGGCTGCTCCTCCTGCCCGCCCGCCGATGCCCTGGCCGAGACGCTGGCTGGCGAGCCCGGGCTGGTGGTGATCACCCGCCCCGTGACCTACTGGGACCGCCTCGGCTGGAAGGACACCCTCGGCCGGGAGAGCAACACGGTCTTGCAGCAGAACTACGCGCGCCGTGGGCTGGGCGGGACCAACGGGGTCTATACGCCGCAGCTGGTGGTTGACGGGCGCATCGGCGTGGTCGGTTCGCGCGGTGATGACATCGCCGATGCCGTCCGCCGGGCCGGCGGGGATCGCGGGGCGAGCATCGCGGTCGCGAAGAACGGCGCAGGGGGCTACGCGATCGACCTGTCCGGCAAGCCCGCAGGCGCGGCCGAGCTCGTGCTCATCGCGGTGAAGCGCCACATCGAGGTCGCGATCGGCAGCGGCGAGAACGGCGGCCGGAAGGTCGGCTATGCCAACGTGCTGCGCGCCGAGACCCGGCTTGCCGATTGGACGGGCGGCCCGGCCAAGGTCGCGATCGGCCCGGAACGGCTCGCCGTCGCAGGGGCAGATCGCTACGCGCTGGTGCTGCGCGCGCCGGGCGGCGGGACAGTGCTGGCGGCGCGCTGGCTCTCCTAGGGCGGCGCCTGCCGGGGCTTGTGCCGCAGCCCCTCCCGGTGCCAGAGCGTCAGCCTTCCTCGGACCGAGCGGAGGCGGTGGTGCTGCACCAGGAACTTGTCGCGATCTTCCACGCCGGCCTCGTCGCCGCCAGCGCACAGGCGGCGCTGTCCGGCAGGTTGCCGTCGGCGGCGCCCCGGGGCCGCACCATTGTGCTCGGTTGCGGCAAGGCGGCCGCGGCGATGGCCGAAGTCGCCGCCACCGAATTGCCGGGCGAGGTCACCGGCTGCATCGTCACCCGCAAGGGCCACAGGGCGCGGGCGCCCACCGGCGGGATCGCGGTGATCGAAGCGAGCCACCCGGTCCCCGACGCCGCGAGCCTTGCCGCCGGCCGGCGCCTGCGCGCGCTGGCCGCCACCGCCCGCGCGGGCGACCGGGTGGTGTTCCTGATCTCGGGCGGGGGCTCGGCGCTGCTGGTCGATCCGATCCCCGGCCTGTCGCTGGCCGAGAAGGCGCGGATCACCGATCACCTCGTCCGCTCGGGCGCCGCGATCGCCGACATCAACTGCGTCCGCCGCCACCTCAGCCAGGTCAAGGGCGGGCGGCTTGCGGCTGCCGCGCGGGCGGCGGCGGGCGATATGCACAGCTTCGTCATGTCCGACGTGGTGGGCGATGATCCGGCCACTGTCGCCTCCGGGCCGAGCATCGCCAGCCCCTTCGAACCGGAGCGTGCCATCGCCATCCTCTTGGCCAGCGGCTGGCGGGTGGAGGATAGCCTTGCCGGCCTGATCCGCGCCGCTGTCCCGCCTCCGGTCCCGCCCCATCCGGTGCACCTCGTCGCCACGGCGCGCACGATGCTCGATGCGGCGAGCAAGGCGGCCTCCTTGCGGGGCTGGCGCGTGGTGCGGATCGGCGACGATCTGACGGGCGATGCCGCCGCCACCGGGCGCGACCATGCCGCGCTTGCGCTGCGGCACCTCGCGGCGGGCGGGCCCTGCCTCCTTGTTTCGGGCGGAGAGCTGACCGTCGCGGTCAGGGCGAAGGGCGGGCGGGGCGGGCCGAACCTCGAGTATCTCGCCGGGCTGATGGCCGCGCTTCCCGAGGGCGTGCCGATCGCGGCGCTCGCCTGCGACAGCGACGGGATCGACGGGACCGAGGACAATGCCGGGGGCTGGTTCGACGCCGCCCATCGTGCGCCCGCGCAGGAATGCGAGGGGGCGCTGGCGGCCAACCGCACCCATGACCTGTTCGCCCGTCGGGGCACGCTCGTCGTCACCGGGCCGACCCGCACGAATGTCAATGATATGAGGCTGATAGCCGTGAGAGGCAGCCCTTCGGCCTAGCCGCGCGAGACGGTCTCGAGCAGTTCGGCGGTCACCGGATAGCCCGCATCGGCAAGGATCGTCAGCCACGGCTTGCCCCCCTCCTCGACCACCCGCGGGGTGATCGTGCGCACCGGGATCGCCTCGGCCTGGGCGCGGGCTTCGGCGTGGCTGGCGAACAGGGCGAGGCGTTCGAGGTTGCGTCGGGTGGGGAAGATCAGCTTGATCTCGCCGCGCGCCGCCGCCTCCAGCGCGCCCTGCGCCGTCGTCCAGAAAAGCCGCGTGTTTTCAGATTGATCGATCGAAACCTCGACCGCTCCCGTGCCGAGATCGGCGAGGTAGAAGCGGGTGTCGTAGACCCTCGCGATGTTCTCGTTCTTGGGAAACCAGCGAGCGAACGGCGTGATCTGGGCAAGGTCGAGCCGCCAGCCGAAGGCGTCGAGCACCGGGGCAAGGGCGCCGGTTTCGGCCAGCATCGCGCGGGCGGCGGCGGCCTTCTCGCCCGTGATGTCGCCTGCCAGACCGAGCGCGAGGCCCGTCTCCTCGAGCGTTTCTCGCACCGCCGCGATCTGGTGCGCGGCCTCGTCGGGGGCGAGGCCGTGTTGGGCCGCGACCTTTTCGCCGAGGGAAAAATCCGCCGGATCCACCCGTCCGCCGGGAAACACCGCCATGCCGCCCGCGAAGGTCATCGCCTTGGAGCGGACCGTCATCAGCACTTCGGGGGCCCCGCCACCCTTGGCGTTGCGGAAGATGATGATGGTGGCGGCGGGGATGCCCTCAGGAGCGGAATCGCTGGTCATTGCGGCAAAGGATGGCCTTGCGGCAGGCGCTTGCCAAGGGGCTTGCCGCCCGGCTCGCCCGGACAGTGTCGGGATGCTTTACAACCCGCTCGCAGAGCCACACGAAGCGAACCGGAAAAAGCGCGGAATTCCGGCAATTCCCGAGTTTGGCACGCGCCCTGCATATCCGGAAGCGGTCCCAATGGTCTTCATCGAGAGGCGCCGCCCCCCTGGTCTCCGGACGGCGCCTCCCCGATCCGATAAAGCGCTCCGCACTGGTCCTGCGGAGCGCTTTTTTCGTTGGGGCTGCCGAAGAAGCCATGTTTCACGTGAAACATGGCCGCAAAGGTCGGCAAGCCGGGGTCTGGGACGGGCTAGAGGGGGTCTGGCGACGGGCAAGGCGCAACTTTGCGGCGGCTGGCAGGCCCTTGGCAGGGGTCTGGCAGGGGTTCACCAACCGCCATCGGTCCGCCAGCGGCGCGCAACGGGATTGCGCCCCTGCGACAGGATCTTAAGCGATGCTTTCCGGTAGGGTGTCCAACAGCCGAACCCGGCCGCCACGCGCCGAAACGCGCGCCCCGGTGCGAGGGGTTGCCGGATCAGGCCGCCTTGGCGGCGCCGCTTTCCTCGAGCAGCTGCTGCAATTCGCCCGCCTCGAACATCTCCATCATGATGTCGCTGCCGCCGACGAATTCGCCCTTCACGTAAAGCTGCGGGATGGTCGGCCAGTCGGAGAAGTTCTTGATGCCCTGGCGGATCTCCATGTCCTGGAGCACGTCGACGCTTTCGTAGGCGACCCCGCAATGATCGAGGATCGCGACCGCACGGCTCGAAAAGCCGCATTGCGGGAAGAGCGGCGTGCCCTTCATGAACAGCACCACGTCGTTGGTGCTGACGAGATCGGAAATGCGGGTATTGACGTCGGACATGATGGCCTGGGCCTCTCGGCAAGGGGTTGATGCAAAATCAGGTGGGGACCGCGGTGGTCACTTGCAAGGCGTGCAGCACGCCGCCCATCCGCCCGCCCAGCGCATTGTAGACGAGCTTGTGCTGCGCCACGCGGCTGAGGCCGGCAAATTGCGGAGCGGTGACCTTGGCGGCCCAGTGATCGTCGTCCCCGGCAAGATCGGTGAGTTCCACCACCGCGCCGGGCAGGGCGGCCAGGATGGCATCCTCGATCTCGCGGGCACTCATCGGCATGGGGCTTACACCCCGCCCAAGAGCTGGCGGCGCGCCTCGACCGCCATTTCGGACAGCTTGGCGCGGATGTCGGCTTCGCTGACATCGATCTGCGCGGCGGTGAGATCGCCGAGCACCTTCCGCACCACGTCCTCGTCGCCCGCTTCCTCGAAATCGGCCTGGACCACCGCCTTCCTGTAGGAATCGGTTTCCTCGGGCGTCAGCTTCATCAGCCCCGCGGCCCATTCGCCGAGCAGCCGGTTGCGGCGGGCAAGGATACGGAAGGCGGTTTCCTCCTCGAGCGCGAAGTGGGCCTCCTCGGCGCGCTCGCGGTCCCTGAAATCGGTCATGGTCGTTGTGTCCCTCCGGTGACGATCAAGCCGGAGCGATAAAGCGGCAGCGGCGCGGCTTCAAGCGCGAAGCCGCGCGGCTTGGCCATCAATCCATCGTGACGACGAGCTTGCCGACCGCCTCGCGCGCCTCGAGCTTGGCGATGGCATCGCCCGCGCGCTCGAGCGGGAAGGTTTCCGATACCAGCGGGTCGATCTTGCCCGCGGCCATGAGGTCGAAGAGCTCGGCGACCTGCGCGTGGAAGCCCTTGGGGTCGCGCGCGGTGAAGGCGCCCCAGAAGACGCCGCAGATGTCGCAGGATTTGAGGAGGGTGAGGTTCAATGGCATCTTGGCGATCCCCGCCGGGAAGCCGACCACCAGAAAGCGCCCCTCCCAGGCGATGGCGCGCAGCGCAGGCTCGGAATATTGCCCGCCGACGATGTCGTAGACGATGTTGGCGCCTTCGGGGCCGCAGGCCTTCTTGAAGGCGTCCGCAAGGGCTTTTGAGGCATCCTTGTCCATCGCCTCGCGGGGGTAGATCACCACCTCGTCCGCCCCGGCCTTCTTCGCGACCTCGCCCTTCGCCTCGGACGAAACGGCCGCGACGACGCGCGCGCCGAAGGCCTTGGCAAGCTCGACCGCCGAGAGGCCCACGCCGCCCGCCGCGCCGAGCACCAGCACGGTGTCGCCCGCCTTGATATGGCCGCGGTCCTTGAGGCCGTGGATCGTGGTGCCGTAGGTCATCAGCAGGCTGGCCGCCTTCTCGAACGGCACGCCGTCGGGCACCTTGAACATCCGCCCGGCAGCGACGACGACCTTTTCCGCAAGGCCGCCATTGCCGATCCCGGCCATCACCCGGTCACCCACGGCAAAGCCCTCGACCCCTTCGCCCACCGCCTCGATCACGCCCGAAATCTCGCCGCCGGGCGAGAAGGGGCGCTGGGGCTTGAACTGGTACATGTCGCGGATGATGAGCCCGTCGGGATAGTTGATCGCGCAGGCCTTGACCGCGACCAGCACCTCGCCGTTGCCCGGGGTGGGGGTGTCGATCTCGTCGAGCGTCAGGGTCTCGGGCCCGCCGGTCTGGTGGGTGCGGATGGCTTTCATGGTGGTCCTCCCTGTATTTGTGATGTGTCAGGCGGCGGTGCCGCGCATCAGCCACGGCCGGGCGGCGGTGCGCTGTGCCTCGAAGGCGGCGATCGCCTCGCCCCGCGCCATGGTCAGCCCCACCTCGTCGAGGCCGTTCAGCAGGCAGTGCCGGCGGAACGGGTCAAGGGTGAAAGCGAAACGGTCCTGATAGGGGGTGGTGACGGTCTGCGCTTCGAGATCGACGCTGATCTCCAGACCCTCGCGCGCCGCGTCCAGCAGCCGGTCGACCGCATCCTGCGGCAGCACCACGGGCAGGATTCCGTTCTTGACCGCGTTGCCCGAGAAGATGTCCGAGAAGGAGGGCGCGATCACCACGCGGATGCCGAGATCGGCAAGCGCCCAGGCGGCGTGCTCGCGGCTCGATCCGCAGCCGAAATTGTCGCCTGCGATGAGGATCGGGGCGCCGGCGTAGGCGGGATCGTCGAAGACATTGCCGGGTTCGGCGCGGATCGTCTCGAAGGCGCCTTGGCCCAGCCCCTCGCGGCTGATCGTCTTCAGCCAGCGGGCGGGGATGATGATGTCGGTGTCGACATTCTTGAGGCCGAGCGGGATGGCGCGGCCTTGGGCGCGGGTGAGGGGCTGCATGGCTTGCGCGCCCTCAATCGGTCTGCGGCGGCTCGCCCGAGGGGATCGGGCCGGGCTGGGTCGGCTCGTTGGGCTTCTTCTTGGTGAAGCGCCGTCCCGCGTAGAGCAGGGCCGCCGCCACTGCCGCCGATCCGATGGCTGCCGCGCCCAGCGCGGTCTTGTTGCCGTTGCTTTTTCTCTTCTCGCTCATGCGACTCCCATGCGCCTGCCGCGCGGGCGTTTCAAGTGCGCGCGGTCAGACCAATTCGCGCACGTCGGCGAGCCGCCCGGTCACCGCCGCCGCCGCCGCCATCGCGGGCGAGACGAGGTGGGTGCGCGCGCCCGGACCCTGCCGCCCGACGAAGTTGCGGTTGGAGGTCGAGGCGCAGCGCTCGCCCGGCGGCACCTTGTCGGGGTTCATGCCGAGGCAGGCCGAACACCCCGGCTCGCGCCATTCGAAGCCCGCTTCCGTGAAGATGCGGTCGAGGCCCTCTTCCTCCGCTTGCGCCTTCACCAGGCCCGATCCGGGGACGACGATCGCCCACCTGACGTTGTCGGCCTTGCGCCGGCCCTTGAGCACGGCGGCGGCGGCGCGCAGGTCCTCGATGCGGCTGTTGGTGCAGCTGCCGATGAAGACGTTCTCGATCGCGACCTCGGTCATCGGGGTGCCGGGGGTGAGGCCCATGTAGTCGAGCGACTTCTTCGCCGCGACGCGCTTGCTCTCGTCGGCGAAGTCCTCGGGGTGCGGCACGCGGCCGCCGATGGGGACGACGTCCTCGGGGCTGGTGCCCCAGGTGACGCTGGGTTCGACATCGGCAGCGTCGATCACCACCGATTTCGCGAAGACCGCGCCTTCATCCGTGCGCAGCGTGCGCCAGTATGCCACGGCCGCGTCCCACTCCGCGCCCTGCGGGGCCATCGGGCGGCCCCTGAGATAGGCGAAGGTCACATCGTCCGGCGCGATCAGCCCGGCGCGCGCGCCCGCCTCGATGCTCATGTTGCAAACCGTCAGGCGCTCCTCGACGCTCATCGCCTCGAACACCGCGCCGCGATACTCGATGACGTAGCCCGTGCCCCCCGCCGCGCCGATCCGGCCGATGATGTGGAGGATCAGGTCCTTCGCGGAAACCCCCGGCCCGAGCGCGCCCTCGACCCGCACCTCCATCGGCTTCGACTGCTGGAGCAGCAGCGTCTGGGTCGCGAGCACGTGCTCGACCTCGCTCGTCCCGATGCCGAAGGCGAGCGCCCCGAGGCCTCCGTGGCAGGCGGTGTGCGAATCCCCGCAGACGATGGTCGTGCCGGGGAGCGAGAAGCCCTGTTCGGGTCCGACGACATGGACGATCCCCTGCTCCTTCGCGGTCGCGGGGATGTAGCGGATGCCGAAGGCGGGCGCGTTCGCTTCCAGCGCGGCGAGCTGGGCGGCGCTTTCCGGGTCGGCGATGGGAATGGGCAGTCCGCGCGAATCCAAACGGGGGGTCGTCGGCAGGTTGTGGTCGGGCACCGCCAGCGTCAGCTCGGGCCGCCGCACCGTGCGGCCGGCTATCCGCAGCGCCTCGAAGGCCTGCGGGCTCGTCACCTCGTGGACGAGATGGCGGTCGATATAGACGAGCGCCGTCCCGTCCTCGCGGGTCTCGACCACGTGGGCGTCCCAGATCTTCTCGTAGAGGGTGCGGGGGCGGCTTGCCATGCTCGGGTCCATCACTTCGGGGCGCAAGGTGCGGCCCAAGTGTCACGATTGCCGAGCCGTGGCAAGCTTGCGACAATTTCCTCACGCGGCTTAATGGATTTCGTCACATTCTTGCGCTAGCTTACACCCATGTCAGCAAACGCGAGCCTCCTCGACCCCACGCCCGCCGCCCGCCCCGCGGCCTTCCTCCACCCGATCAAGGTGGAGCCTGCCGACATCGACTTCATGGGCCACGTCAACAATGCGCGCTACCTCAATTGGGTGCAGGACGCGGTGCTCGCCCACTGGAACAAGCTCGCGCCTGCCGAGGATGTCGCGTCGAAAGCATGGGTCGCGCTCAAGCACGAGATCACCTATCGCAAGCCCGCCTTTCTCGAGGACGACGTGATCGCCCAGACCGTGCTCGAGCGCTTCAACGGCGCGCGCGCCTTCTACTCGACGCTCATCAAGCGCGGCGAGGAGGTGCTCGCCGAGGTGCAGTCCTCGTGGTGCTGCATCGACGCCGCCACCCTGCGGCCGGCGCGCATCGGCGAACACCTGCGCGAGTTCTTCTTCCCCAAGGGGGAGTGAAGGGCGAGGGCGCCTTCGCCCGACAGCCGCTGCAAACGGCCAGCCGCCTTGCGTCCTTCGCCTTGGCCGCGATCCGCCTTGTGCGTATCCCGGCGGGTGCTATCCTCCGGCGTCGCTTCCGGGGGGAGGGTCACATGCTGCGGTTCTGGCACTCGCTTCTGTTCATCATCGGCACGTTGCTCTGCACGGCGGCAGCGGCGCAAGAGGCGCAGGGGCCTCAGGTCGCCGCGCTGGCGATCGACCGCAGCAAGGGCTTCATCTTCGGCTGGGCCTACGACCAGCCCAGCCGCGAAGCCGCCGAGGCGCGCGCGCTGAAGGAGGTCGCCGACCGGGGCGGCAAGGGCTCGGTCGTGATGGTCTGGAGCGGCTCCGGCTGCGGCGCCTATCGCACGCTCGATGCCGCAGAGGGCAATGCCTATGGCTGGGGCCTCGCCGCCACCCGCGAGGCGGCCGATGCCATCGCCCTGGAGGAGATCGCCAAGCGCACCACCAAGGTCGCCTTCAGTAACGTGTGGGCCTGCAATTCCGACAAGACGCAGCCCTTCGAGCCGATCTTCGTCGACCGCAACCTGCCCTCGGTCGTGATCGGCCAGCAGGAATGGCTCGCGACCAACCTCAACATCGACCGCTTCCGCAACGGCGATCCGATCCCGCATTTCACTGACATCGCGAAATTCTTTGCCGAGGGCAATGCAGGCCGTCCGGCGTCATTCTGCTATCCAAGTCAGCCCTGCGAGGTGACCGGTCGCTATTATAACTACTTTGCCGTCATCGACTCCCGAGGGCTGGCCCCGGCTGGCTGGAGGGTTCCTGAGTGGAATGACTTTGCCAAGCTCATCGATTTTCTGGGCGGTCCTTCGTCTGCGGGAAATCGGCTGCGTGCGCCCGTAAGCTGGCCAGAGTGGTCGAAGCCTGTGGGCAACGCTTCAGGGTTCAATGCCAAAGCTGTTCACAGCGCGACGTGGATTTCGGACGTCGAAGACCAGTTCGCCAAAGGCATAGTGGAGCGAGCGGTATTCTGGACACTCACGCCCCACCGCAAGCGCGACTATGTCATTGCTTTGCGCGTTGCCAGCTACGGTATCGGAGATGAAACGCAAGAGGATAGCGGGGATCTGATCTCTGGGCTATCGGTCCGCCTGCTACGCGTCCCGCTCGATGCCGGCGCGATTGATCGGGGCGCGGCTGGCTATCCCGCACCGAAGCCCGTTTCGCCCGCTGCGCCTGGGTCGGCTGCGGGGGGGCCTGGGCCGAGGCCGAAATCCGCAACGCCCGTGCCGAAAACATCCCTTACACCCGCGACGTCGCTAACCCCGTCCCCCGCAGAGCAGGGCGCCGCCACCGATCAGGCCGAGGTGGAGCGCCTCAACGCCGCGGCCCGCGCCGAAGCGGACAGGCAGCTCCGGGAGGTGGAGGCGATGAAGGCCAAGGCCAAGGCCGATCAGGAGGCCTTCGAAAAAGCCAGCGCGGCCCACCGCGCGGCGGTCGCGAAGGCCGAGGCCGAGGCTGCGGCCTATGCCAGGGCAAAGGCCGCCGCAGACGCGCAGGCCGCCGAATATGCCCGCGAGAAGGCGGCCTACGATGAGGCGATGCGGCGATATCGGGAGGGCACTAAGCCCAAGTAGGCTCGATCTCCTGCGCCGCCGGATGATTCAGCAGATCGCCGAAACTCATCGGCCGCTCCTTCAGCGTCGGGTGCGGCGAATAGCCGGAATGCCACATCTTCTCCGTGACCGGCCCGCGCGCGAGGCTCATGCTGAACAGGCGGCGGGGGGCGGGCGAGCGGTTGTCGGGGCCGGCGTGGAGCATATCGCTCTGGTAGAGGATCACCGTGCCCTTCTTCGGCGCGGTCTGGACGAGGCGGAAGCGGTGCCGCAGTTCGGCGCGATGGCGCCATAGCCGCCACAATGTGGGCGGGGTCAGCATCGCGAGGCTGAACAGCGGGTTCTTGCCGATCAGGAAGCGCAGCAGGTTGGGCTGGTGCTCGTCCCACTTGGTCGAGAACACCCGGTCGCGCAGCTCGCCGGGGCCGAGCGGTGCCTCGGTGCTCCCCCGCATCGCCCACAGCTTGGCGAGGTTGTGCCGCAGGATGCGCCAGTTCCAGGCGATGCTGGCGAGGTCCATCAGCGCGAGGGTCCCGGGATCGTGCGGGCGCCCCGCGATGCCGCTTGGCTGCGTGCCGGGGACGAACACCGTCCCCCCTTGCGCATCTGACACGTCCTCGAGCGCGGCGAACAGGCTGATAACGCCGGGCGGATCGCGGTGGATATACTGGTGCGAGGAGCCGAAATAGCTGGTCAGCGTCGTCACCTCGAGCAGCGGGTGCTCGCGCCCGCAATAGGCCGACAGCACATCCTCGAGCCGCCGGGCGAGGGTGGCGGCGAAGGCGGTGACTTCGGGGCTTGCGGGCAGCGCGCAGAAGTCGCGGCGGCGGTGGCGGTTGTCGGTCTGGCTGGCGAAGGCGCAGCGGCTGCGTTCGGGATCGTCGAGCGCCGCGCGCACCAGCGCGAGGCCCGCGTCGGCCTCCGCGTGCGACAAGAGCCCGGTGAGGATCACGAAGCCGTGCGTCGCCATCATCGCCCGCGCCGCGCGCGCGCAAGGCTCGGTCAGCCGCCCCTGCGCATCGCGCACGGCGGCCACCTCGAAGGCGGCGGTGTCGCTGGAAATCGGAAGGTCGCTCATGCCATCGCCCCGCGCTCCTGCCATCCGGGCCGCCCTGCTTTCGCCTCGCGGGCGGGGGGAGGGAAGAGGCCGGTGCGGCGGCGTTTCAATGGCGCACAAGTTTGTGGATCGGGTTAACGCGGTGCGGGCGGGCCCGCGCGGCAGGCGCGAGCGCCGCGCCGACCGAGGGCAGCGCGGCGCTCAAGATCGACCTGTTCTGACGCCTCAGCGGCGCTTGAGCGCGGTGCTCATCACGCCTGCCGCCCCTGCCGCCAGCGCCGCCCCGGCGAGGGAGGCGATGGGGTTCGAGCGGATGAAGGTGTAGAGGCTGGTCTGGCGCATCGACTGGTCGCCATAGACACGCCCCTCGCTCCCGCCGCTGCTGAAGCCCGCCGCATCGCTGCGATTGGGCTCGCCCTTGCGCAGCGCGGTGGCAAAGAAGGCGCGCGCGAAGACCTGATCGGCGAGGTCCGGCACAAGCCGCGCGAAGAGCGTCATCGCCCGGCCCGCGCCGCCGACGATCATGTCGCGGGTCGGATGCACCGCCGCGCGCAGGATCGCCTCGGCGACGAGATCGGGCGAATAGACCGGAGGCGGGACCTTGGCGGCCTCGTCCATCTGGTTCAAGGCGTGGGACGCAAACGGCGTGTTGATCCCCGAGGGCTGGATCAGCGTCACCGAGACCGGCGCCTTGTCGTGGATCAGTTCGAGCCGCAGCGAATCGATGTAGCCCTTCACCGCGTACTTGCTCGCCGTGTAGGAGGACAGCACCGGGGCGGGCATCTGCGAGGAGATCGATCCGGTCGTGATCAGCGCCCCGCCGCGCGCCTTGAGGTGGGGGAGCGCCTCGGTGGCGCAGTGGACGACGCCCCAGTAGTTCGTCTCGAACACCTGGCGGTGATCCTCGTCGGAGAGCTCCTCGAGCTTGGCATAGACGCCGACCCCGGCGTTGCTCACCCAGGTGTCGAAGCCGCCGTGGCGGGCGATCACTTCTTCGACCGCGGCGGCCACGTCCTCGCGGCTGCCGACATCGGCCTGGATTGTGTCGCAGCGCCCGCCCTCGGCACGGATGCCTTGCGCGGCGGTCTCGAGCCCTTCGGCGCTGCGGGCGATGATGACGACATTGGCGCCGCGCGCGGCGGCGATGCGGGCGGTGGCAAGGCCGATCCCCGAGGATCCGCCGGTGATGACGATGGTCTGCTGGTCAAGCGGCTTCAATTGCATGGCGCATGGTCTCCTGCGTGTTTTCCCGTAGACCGCCGATCATCGCCGCTGGGGCCGCCATGGCCCTAACCTCGATCAGCGCACCGCCGCATGACACCCGCGCGGCCCCGCCCCGGCCACCGACCATCGCACCCCGCGGGCTGCGCAAGGAGGATCATGAACACAGATGATTTGCCACGCGCCGCCGCTCGCCTATAGCATCCGCATGACCCGCGCCTGCGTATCCTCCGCGCAATGAACGCCCGCTTC
This sequence comes from Erythrobacter sp. WG, assembly GCF_026586795.1. GTDB lineage: Bacteria > Pseudomonadota > Alphaproteobacteria > Sphingomonadales > Sphingomonadaceae > Erythrobacter. Next base: position 6,990 of record NZ_JAPFGY010000028.1, on the reverse strand, counting down.
GCCTTGCCCGACCGGCGGCTCCAGCGTGTCGCCGGCCTTGCCCTCGCGCTGGCAATCGCCGGGAGCTGGCTGGCGATCCATGCCTGGGGGATGTTCGTGTTCGAACTGACCTGGGAGAACTGGCCGGTCGCGGTGGTGATGGCGGCGGTGCAGTGCTGGCTTTCGGTGGGGGTGTTCATCGTCTGTCACGATGCGATGCACGGCAGCCTCGTGCCCGGGCACCGGCGCGTCAACGGCGCGATCGGCGCGGTGCTGCTGGCGCTCTACGCGGGCTTCGGATGGCGGCAGCTGAGGAATGCGCATTTCGATCACCACCGCTTGGCCGGGCGTCCGGGCGACCCCGACTTCGACGAGCACCACCCGGCCGATTTCTGGCGCTGGTATGCGACCTTCTTCCGCCGCTATTTCGGCTGGCGCTCGATCCTCTTCGTCCACACCGTGGTGGGCATCTACTGGCTGGTGCTGGACGTGCCGATGGCGCAGATCGTGCTGCTCTACGGCCTGCCGGCGCTCGGCTCCTCGCTCCAGCTGTTCTATTTCGGCACCTTCCGCCCGCACCGGCACCTTGCCGAAGCGGCCGCGGCGGACCGTTTTTCCGATCTCCACAACACCCGCAGCGAGGATTTCGGTACCCTCACGAGCCTCGCCACCTGCTTCCATTTCGGCTATCACCTCGAACATCACCGCCGCCCCGACGTGCCGTGGTGGGCCCTGCCCGCCGCGCGCCGCGCCGGGGTGGGGCGGATCGACAGACTGACTGAAAAGGCCTCGTAAATGAGCTGGCTCGAAGCCGCTGCCGTCACCTTTGCCGCGCTGTTCGGCATGGAGATCTTCGCCTGGGTGGCGCACAAGTATATCATGCACGGCTGGGGGTGGGACTGGCACCGCGACCATCACGAGCCGCACGACAATGTGCTCGAGAAGAACGACCTGTTCGCCGTCGTGTTCGGCACGATCAACGCCGCGCTCTACATCATCGGCTCTTTGTGGGTCGAATGGCTGTGGTGGGTGGCGGTGGGCATCACGCTCTATGGAGTGATCTACACGCTGGTCCACGACGGGCTCGTCCACCAGCGCTACTGGAAGTGGGTGCCGCGCAAGGGCTACGCCAAGCGGCTGGTGCAGGCGCACAAGCTCCACCACGCGACGATCGGCAAGGAGGGCGGGGTGAGCTTCGGCTTCGTCTTCGCCCGCGATCCGGCGAAACTCAAGGCCGAGCTGAAGCGGCAGAAGGAAGCGGGCGTCGCGGTGGTGCGCGATTCCGTCGGCGCCGGGAGCGACGCCTACGAGGTGGTGGGGCGCAACCTTTAGGTCGGAGACCGCTCTAGCCGAACTGCGTCAGGCTGAGATTGTTGCCGTCCGGATCGAAGAACCACGCGATCTTCGTGCCCGAGCCGGGGTCGGTCCAGATGCCCCGCGCGTCCTGACCGAAGCCCTCGTAGACCGCGCAAGGAACGCCCTTTTCCGCAAGCGCGTCGACCGCCGCAGCAATGTCCGCAACCTGCCAGCCGAGCACCGTGTGGGGGCCCGCCTGATGGCCCTCGACACTGGTCAGCCGCATCAGCGTGCCGGCAAGGTCATAGCTCACCGCATAGGGATCGTCCCCCGTCTCGGTGAGGCCCAGCGTGTAGGTATAGAAGCCGCGCGCCCGGGCGATGTCGGACGTGAGCACGAAGCAGACGGGTTTCGCTTGTCCCAGCATGGCCTGTTTCCCCTCCCGCGCAGCGACTCGTCGCCGCTGCGCTCCCGCCGGGAGAATACGCCCGTTCGGGGCGATCGCCAAAAGCGGCTCAGGCAGCCGCGAGGCGGGCGGCGTGTTCCTTCACCAGCGCGATCATGTTGGGCACGCCTTGCGTGCGATTGCTGGAGAGCTGGTTTTTCAGGTCGAAGGGGGCGAGCGCGGCCATGACGTCCATCTGCGCGACCTCGGCGGCGGGCCGGTCCTGCACCGCGGCGATGACGAGGGCGACGATCCCCTTGGTGATCGCGGCGTTGCTGTCGGCGAGGAAGTGAAGCCGCGCGGGATCGCTCCCGGCCGGGTAGACCCACACGGCGGCCGAACAGCCGCGCACCAGCGTCGCGTCGGTCTTGAGCGCATCGGGCATCGGCTCGAGGGTGCGGCCCAGCTCGATCAGGAGGCCGTAGCGTTCGTCGCCTTCGAGGAATTCGTACTCGTCGAGGATGTCGGAAAGGGTGCGCAAGACAGACTCCGTTCGCCCCGAGCTTGTCGAAGGGCCGTTCTGTTGTTTCGGCGCTGCCCTAGAAGAAAAGACGGTGCTTCGACAAGCTCAGCACGAACGGGGTTGGCGTGCCCTCAGCCCCCGATCCCACCGGGCCGGGTGAGCACGTAATAGGCGACGTAGAACCAGCCGAAGAAGCCCTGGATCGCCGCCCACACCACCGACTTGTGGAGGCTCCAGCTGATCGCCACGGCAATCGCGCTGCCGAGGCCGATGCCGGCCTGGGTGGCGGTGTTGCGCACCGCGCTCACAATTCGACCCCGCTCGCGATCGCCTCGAGCTTGCGGATGCGCTCCTTGAGGTCGGCGAGTTCGATGCGCGCGGTGCCGAGGCCCGAGCCTTCGTCCTGCGGGGCGCGGACGGCGGCGCGGTCGAGCTCCTGGCGCTTCAGCTCCAGCCAGCCCGCCCAGGCACGCAGCAGCGCGGCGGCGACCAGCGCGAGGCCGATCAGGCTCCCGGCGGTCAGCACGAGGATGGGATCGATAAGCAGCGTGGTCATTCGCTCTGTTCCCTCTTCAACGCGGGGGTGTCCCGCAGGGCTTCGATCTCGGCGGCGATCCGCGCCTGTTCGCGCGCGTCGCCGGAATGGGCGTCGGTGGCGATGCGTTCGAGCACCCTGACGCGGTCCTTCAATTCGGCGAGCTCGCGGCGCGCCGCCTCCAGTTCGGCCGCGGTCCGGGCATCGCCGCGCGGCACAGCCTGCTGGTTGCCGTCCTCGTCCTCGATGATCCCGGCCTTGGCACGGGCGATCTGGACGACGCCCCAGATGAGGATCGCGACCAGCGCGACGATGGCCCAGCTGCTCATTGCGCGGCCGCCTCGGCCGTCCGGCCGCTCATGCCGATCACGATCGCCAGCGAAATCAGGGTGATCGCGATGATCGCGGCTTCGGGCATCAGGCCTCTCCCCGGTCCTTCAGATTGGCGAGCGCGCGGTCCCGCAGGGCGTCGATTTCGGCGCCGAGGTGGTAGCCGCCGTCGGTGACGATCCGCTCGACATTGGCGAGCCGGTCCTTCATCGACCCCAGTTCGGCGCGCAGTTCGGCGTTTTCCTGGGTGAGCAGGGTCACGCGGTGCGCGGTCTCCTTGTCCGAGCCGGGCTTCAGCGACTGCCCCCACATCCCTTCGAGCGGGTAGCCGTTCTTGATCTTCATCCGCGTCGTCTGGAACGAGGCGAGGATGCCCATGGCGCCAAGCCCGAAGCCGGCGGCAATCGCGTAGCCGATATAGGGGGCGAAGGTCGCGAACTCCATCACGCGCGCTCCTTGCCGATCGCCGGGACGTCGCGCAGCGCCTCGATCTCGGCGCTCAGCGAATAGCCGCGGTCGGTGACGATCTTCTCGAGCACGATCATGCGGTCCTGCATGGCATCGAGCTTGTCATGGAGTTCGCGGTTCTCGGCCTTCAGACGCAGGTTTTCGGCATTGGCGGCCGGTTCGACCTTGCGACCCCAGGAATCCTCGAGCGCGTAGCCATGCTTGGCGCGGATCCAGTTGTTGATGAGCCAGCCCCCGACGGCGACCGCCATGACGAGAATGATGAGGAGGTTCTTCTCGAGCTCCATCACACGCGCTCCTTCTTCTCGAGGCCGAGAGGGACGCCGGCGTCGGCGTCGTCCACCCGGCGGGTGTCGCGCAGCGCCTCGATCTGGGTGGCGATGTCGTAGCCGCGGTCGGTGACGATGCGTTCGAGCACCTGCACCCGGTCCTCGAGCCGCTGGACCTTGCTCGCATACTGCGCGGCCTTCTCGGCGGTCTGCTCGGCGGTGGCCCCGACTTGCATCTCGGCCATCTTCTGCTGGTGCTTCGTCCACAAGGCGACGATCGGGATCATGAGGGCGACGATCGGGATCATCGTTCCCAGAGTTGCAGGATCCATGGCTTCAGTCCCCGTTATTCGAGTTCAGGAGGATTAGCGCAGCCGCTCGATCTCGGCGGTCAGGCGCGGGTTGCTGCTGACGTAGTGGCTCTCGACCGCCGCGAGACGCCGGTCGATGTCGCGGAAGTTGGCGCGAATCTCGCGGGCGGTGCGCTTCGGGCTCTGGCGGACCGACTGCCAGTATTTCTGCTCGCTCGCGTCGCGGTAGAGGTGCGGCGGCTTCTTGTTGAGCACGAAGCCGGCGACGAAATAGGCGAGGATCGGCCAGCCGAGGCCGAGGCATAGCGCCAAGGTGCCGAGCCGGACCCACAGCACGTTGACCCCGGTGTAATCGGCGATACCCGAGCACACCCCCATCAGCTTGGCGTTGTGCTTGTCGCGGTAGAGCGTGGTGCGCGGCGTGTTCATGCGCGGGTTCCCTTCTTCTCGGCGATCAGCTGCTCGAGTTCGCGCAGCTGCTGGTTGTCCTTTTCCTGATCGGCGATCAGGCGGCGGGCCGGGGTGAAACCCGGATCGTCGGCGGCGACCAGCCGCTCGACCGTGTCCATCCGCTCGTCCAGCCGCCGGGCGAGGTTGTAGAGCTCCTCGAGCAGCACCTCGTCATCGCTGGTGATGGTGGGGGCCGTCTTCCACTTGGTGATGTAGTGCAGGATCACCCAGGGCGCGCCGATGAACAGCGCCAGAGCGGCAATGACTTCTCCTCCATCCATGTCTTACTTCCCCTCGCTGTCGCCGGCCTTGCCGAGCGCCTTTTTCATGGCCTGCAATTCGTCGTCGATCGCGTCCGAACCGGCGAGCGCCGCGATTTCATCGGCGAGCGACGGCGGGCCTTCCTCGGCAATGCGCAGCGCGTCGGCGCGGCCTTCGGCATAATCGACCCGGCGTTCGAGCTGGTCGAAGCGGGCGAGCGCCTCGTCGGTGCGCTCGGTGCTCATCAGCGTGCGCAGCTTGACGCGGTTCTCGGCGCTTTCGAGGCGGGCTGCGATCGCGGTCTGGCGGCTGCGCGCCTCGCGCAGGCGGTGCTGGAGCTTGGCGATGTCCTCCTCGTAGGCGCGCAGCGCATCGTCGAGCACGGCGATTTCCGCCTTGAGCTGGTCGGCCATGTCGGCGGCCTTCTTCTTCTCGACGAGCGCGGCGCGGGCGAGATCCTCGCGGTCCTTCGACAGCGCGAGCTGCGCCTTCTCCGCCCAGTCGGCCTGAAGCCGGTCGAGCTTCACGCAGTGGCGGTGCATCTCCTTCTGGTCGGCGATGGTGCGCGCGGCCGAGGCGCGGACTTCGACCAGGGTTTCCTCCATCTCGAGGATGATCATGCGGATCATCTTGGCGGGGTCATCCGCCTTGTCGAGCATATCGTTGAAGTTCGAAGCGAAAATGTCGAGAGTTCGGCTGAAAATGCCCATGAAGGCTACTCCATCGAGAAACGAGCCGGAGCGTTCGCGCCCGGCGACTCGGTCGCCCTGCGGCTCGGCGGCGTTGCCGCGCGACTGTGCCGGGTCCGGGCGGCGGCGCAAGGCCTCGATTTCCTCGTCGAGGCGCGACAGCCGTCCGGCGGACAGCAGGCGGGTGGGTTGGGCCGGAGCGTCGCTGCTCTGAGGCGCGCGGGGGGGCGCGGCGCCATCGGCAGCATCGGCGGGGGGGACATGACGCTCCGGCCCGAGGGGATCGAAGGGATCGCCCATCAAGCGATCTCGACCAGCGCGCCGGCGGTGCCGACGGGGTGGGCGATGGGGGCGGCGGCGGCCGCACCCGGCTGGATCTGCGAGGACAGGAGCACCATCATCGTCATCGCGGCGATGCTGGCGATGGCGGCGTGTCCGACTTTCGAGCTCCAGAAGCTGGCTTTGGCGGCAGTGCGGTCGATCATGGTGGGCCTCCCGGTGAAGATGTTTCGGTCTTGCCGGGTGTTTTGCATCAGCCGTGCCAAATGCGCAGAATGGCCGATTTGCGCCATTTTTCCCGCTATGCACGGTGCGGACCTTGGGGTATATTGCCAAGCATTGGGCATTTTCACTAGTGTTTGGACATGAAGCTCGAAAGCCAGTTCATCGGCCAGTCGGGGGCCTTCCTGGATGCGGTCGAGCGCGCCAGCCGCGCGGCGGCGATGAACCGCCCGGTGCTGGTGATCGGCGAGCGCGGGACGGGCAAGGAGCTGATCGCCGAGCGCCTCCACCGCCTCTCCACGCGCTGGGACGAGCCGCTCGTCACCATGAACTGCGCGGCGCTCCCCGAGACGCTGATCGAGGCCGAGCTGTTCGGTCACGAGGCGGGCGCCTTCACCGGCGCCACCAAGAGCCGCGCGGGCCGCTTCGAAGAGGCCGACCGGGGCACCCTGTTCCTCGACGAATTGGGCACCCTCAGCATGGGCGCGCAGGAGCGGCTGCTGCGCGCGGTCGAATATGGCGAGGTCACCCGCATCGGTGCCTCGCGCCCGATCCGCGTCGACGTGCGGATCGTCGCGGCTACCAACGACGACCTGCCCGCGCTGGCCGCATCGGGCGAGTTCCGCGCGGACCTCCTCGACCGGCTGAGCTTCGAGGTCATCACCCTGCCGCCCTTGCGGGTGCGCGAGGGCGATATCGGCGTGCTCGCCGAATATTTCGGCCGCCGCATGGCCGCCGAGCTCGAATGGGACCGCTGGCCGGGCTTCGCGCCCCACGTCATGGAGGCGCTCGAGGATCATCCCTGGCCCGGCAACGTGCGCGAATTGCGCAACGTCATCGAACGCGCGGTCTATCGCTGGGCGGCGCCCGATGTGCCGATCGCGCACGTCCAGTTCGATCCCTTCGAAAGCCCGTGGCGCCCGCGCCCGCCCGAGCACCGCCGCAGCAGCGCCGCCGGCGCCCCGGCAAGGGCAGCCGTGGGCGAGGCGGCGC
>NZ_JAPFGY010000027.1 GCF_026586795.1 Erythrobacter sp. WG | reverse complement strand
CGCCGGAGCGGCCGGTGACGGCGTGGGAGAGGGCCGCGGTGCGGGCGCGGGATCGTCGAAGCCCGGCGGCAGCAGCGATTCGGGCCGGCTTTGCGCTCCCGCGAAGCCTGCAAGGCCCGCCCCGCCGAGCGCGCCCGCGAGGCCGAGCGCCAGCACGCTCGCCGTCATCCCTGGCCGCCGCCTCACGCTCACTGCCCCGGCTCCGGCAGGGCGACCGGCTCGGCGATTGGGCGCAGCGGCTCCTCGCCCCCGTCGAACCAGGCGAGCGCGAGCAGCAGCACGATCCCGAAGGCGATCAGCACCATCATCAGCCGCCGCCGGGCGGGCGGCACGCGGGGGACAGGCTTATCGGCAAGGCCGGTGGGGGAGAGACGCTCGGGACGCGGGTTTGCCATATTGCGCGTGCCCTAGCCCATCTATAGGCCTTGCGGCAATGTCCGCCGCGCCCTCCTCCCCGCCCGCTTCCGCACCCGGCCGTGCGCTTGCCGAGGTCGCTGCGCGGATCGATCGGCCGGTGGTGCTGGTCGGGCTGATGGGGGTCGGCAAGTCGACCGTCGGGCGCAAGCTTGCCGGACTGCTCGGGCGCGATTTCGTCGACGCCGACGAGGCGATCGTCGAGGCGGCGCGGCGCTCGATCCCCGAGATCTTCGAGACCTTCGGCGAAGCCCACTTCCGCGACGGCGAGCGGCGCGTGATCGCCCGGCTGATCGAGGAGCGCCACGGCGTGATCGCAACCGGGGGCGGCGCCTTCGTCGATCCGGCGACCCGCGCGCTGGTCCTCGAGAAGGGCATCGCGGTGTGGATCGACTGCGCCATCGACACGCTGGTCGAACGCACCTCGCGCCGCGCCACGCGGCCGCTGCTGCGTGACGGCAACCCGCGCGAAATCCTCACCCGCCTCGCCGCCGAACGCGCGCCCTTCTATGCCGAGGCCCCCATCCACGTGACGAGCGACACCGGCCCCCATGCCGAAACCGCGCGCGCGATCATCAAGGCCATCGACGCATGGCTGTGATCGCGGTGGCGCTCGCAGGGCGGCCCTATCGGGTGGTGATCGAGGAAGGCGTGCTCGGCCGCCTGGCCGAGGCCGCCGCACCGTTCCTGTCAGGTTACGGTGCCGGCCGCCCGGTGCCCTTCGTCGCCGATACCAACACCCACCGGATCTTCGCCGCCGGGATCGACACGCAGCTCGCCGCGGCAGGTCTGGCCGCCGAATGGTTCGTGGTCGCGCCGGGCGAAGATGCGAAGTCCTGGGCCGTGCTCGAAAAATTGTGCGACTGGCTGCTGGCGCTCGGCGTCACCCGGAAGGACCATGTCTTTGCGCTCGGCGGCGGCGTCGTGGGCGATCTCGTTGGTTTCGCCTGCGCGGTGGTGAAGCGCGGCTGCGGCTTCGTCCAGTTGCCGACCACCCTGCTCGCGCAGGTCGACAGCTCGGTCGGCGGCAAGACCGCGATCAACACCGCGGCCGGCAAGAACCTGATCGGCGCCTTCCACCAGCCTGCCCAAGTGCTGATCGACCCGCTGGTGCTCGCCAGCCTGCCGGAGCGCGAGATGCGCGCGGGCTATGCCGAGGTGCTGAAATACGGCCTGCTCGGCGACGCAGCGTTCTTCGCTTGGCTCGAAGCCAGTGGAAACAAGGTTTTGGCGCGCGAACCTCAGGCGCTGGAACAGGCTATCGCGACCAGCGTCGCGATGAAGGCGCGGATCGTCGCCGAGGACGAGCGAGAGACCGAGGACCGCCGCGCCCTGCTCAATCTGGGCCACACCTTCGGCCATGCGCTGGAGGCCGAGACCGGCTTTTCGGACCGCCTCCTCCACGGCGAGGCGGTGGCTTTGGGGATGGTGCTGGCGGCACGCTATTCGGCGCGGCGGGGCGAGTTGGCGGTCGCCGATGCGGCGCGCGCGGCCACGGCGATCGCGGCGGCGGGGCTGCCGTCCGAGCTTCGGGGGCTCGGCCTTGCCTGCGACGGCGCAAGCCTTGTCGAGCATATGCGCCACGACAAGAAGGCCGAAGCCACGACGCTGCCCTTCCTGTTGCTGCGTGGCCTCGGTGAAGCCTACGTCGCGCGGGACGTCGATCTTGGTGATATCGCGGCGTTTCTTGATGCCGAGCTCGCCGCATGACAATCGCCATCGCGGACCTTGCCGACCCCGGCGTGCAGGCGCTGATCGCTTTCCACCAGCGCACCATGGTGGAAGGCTCGCCGCCGGGCCTCAGCTTCGCGCTCGATCTGTCCGGCCTTCAGGCGGACGGCGTCACGGTCTGGGCGGCCCATGTGGGAGATCGGGTCGCGGGCATCGGCGCGCTCAAGCAGCTCGACGAGATTTCCGGCGAAATCAAGTCAATGCGGACCGATCCTCAGTTCCTGAGACAAGGCATCGCGGCCCGCCTGCTCGAAACGATCATCGCCCATGCCCGCAGCATCGGCCTCATCCGCCTCAGTCTCGAGACCGGCACCGGGCCGGCCTTCGAACCCGCTCTCACGCTGTATCGGCGGCGGGGCTTCGCGAACGGCCCCGCCTTCGCCGACTACGTGCTCACCGACTTCAACCAGTGCCTGCATCTGGCACTGGACTGAAGCCTTTCGCGGATCAGACCGCCGGGCGGCTCGGCAGCTTGGCGACGTTGCCGCCGGCCTCGCCCTCGCGCGCGGCCTTCATCGCCGCTTCTTCCTCGAGCATCTTGTCATGCTCCGCGAACAGCCGCTCCAGCTCCGTGCGACGCTCGAGCAGCATATAGGCGATGCCGGGCGCCAGGCTCTCGCCCTCACCGATCTGACCGAGCAGCGCCGCCAGGTCGCTCACCGTCGCATCGCGTGCGGTCTTGAAGAAGTGCCCCTTGCGATCGAAGAACCCGGTTCCAGTGTGTGCCATGATCAAATCCTCCCACTGAGATTCAATCCTTGTGCGGGGAATTCCGCGACTCGGCAGGATGAGTGTCTCACAAGACGAGTTGTAGGACAGGGGCACGCGACATTTTGTGTCGGAAATCACTAATCTGACGCAGATTTGCAACGGAATCGGCAAGATCCTTGCCGAGACGCGCAGCATTCCGTCACTTTGACGCAAGCGCGCCGGGCCATGCACAAGTCGTCAACCCTTCTCCGCGCACCCGAGCCAAGCGATGCAGGCGGCAGATCACCGGCGATTCGGCCGCTTTGTGGGGGGTATAGCCGGGGTCGAGGCGGGGTTTAGGCAGGGGCAAGGTGGGGTCTGGCGGGGGTCTGACACAGGGCGAGAGACCGCCAAACCGTGCCTGCCGCCTCAATCGATGTTCACCAGCCTCAGACTGACCACTTGACGCACGGATCGCGCCCCGCGCTGATCACCTTCGACGGCCAGTCGGAAGGGACCGTCGGCCTCGCCGATCGCCGCACCGTTGCAGCGGTCGGCCAGCACCACCGGGGCCTTGCCGAGCAGCGGGTCCAGCTCGCCGAGGGTGAAGGCCACGCGGTAGCCGTCGCGGGCCTCGACCACAACCGCGGTGCGAAGCGCCGGGCCCTTGACCTCGCCCTTGGCGGGTGCGCCGAGCTTGGCCAGCACGTCGGCGAGAAGCGGTCCGGTGCAGACCTGCTGTTCTCCGTGGAAAGCGATCGTCACTTGCCGGGCGGGCAAGCCCTCCAGCATCGACGGCTCGACCGGCACCGCGACGTTGAGCGCGAGAGCTTCCAGCATTCTATTCGAGCTCCAGGATGACCGCGTCGACCGCAAGGCTCTCGCCCTCGGCGGCGTTGATCTTGGCGATCACGCCTTCCTTTTCGGCGCGCAGGATGTTCTCCATCTTCATCGCCTCGACCGTCGCCAGAGGCTGGCCGGGCTGCACCGTCTCCCCTTCCGCGACGTGGAGCTTCACCAGCATCCCCGGCATCGGGCAGATCAACAGGCGCGAGAGATCGGGCGGCACCTTCTCGAGCATCAGCGATTCGTGCCTTGCGAGCCTCAGCGGCAGCACCAGCGCGGTGTGCGCCGCGCCGCGGGTCGTCACCTTCCAGTGATTGCCCTGCCGCTCGACGATGAGGCCGAGCTTCAGGCCCTTGCCGTCAGTCGCCTCGGCCTGCGTCATGCCGGGGCGCCAGTCGCAGGTGCCCTCGACGCGCGCGCCGTTCACGACCGCATGGCCCTCGCCCAGCGTCACCTCGAAGCGCTCGTCGCCGAGCTTGACCAGCCACTCGCTCGTCGCCCGCTTGACGCCCTCGCGCCCGTCGTCGCCGTCGAGCTGGCCCGAGATGCGCCGCGCGCGGCTCTGGAGCGTGAACTCGTTGCCCGCGCAGACCGCCGCGAGCAGGCGCTTAACCTCCTCCGAGGTCGCCGCGCCGTGGAAGCCCTCGGGATATTCCTCGGCGATGAAGCCCGTCGTCAGCTCGCCCGAACGGAAGCGCGGGTGCTGCATGATCGCCGACAGGAAATCGACATTGTGGCCGAGGCCCTTGATGCGGAACTTGTCGAGCGCCTCGATCTGCAAGTCCGCCGCCGCGTCGCGCGTGGGCGCCCAGGTGATCAGCTTGGCGATCATCGGGTCGTAGAAACGCGAAACCTCGCCGCCTTCATAGACGCCGTCGTCCAGTCGGATGTAGCCTTCTTTGTCCCCGCCTCCGTTCGTGTCGAGCGAAGTCGAGACACCGCTCTCCTGCCTCTCGACTTCGCTCGAGGCGAACGGACCCTGGCGGAACTTCGCTGCCGGCGGCTGATAATGCACCAGCCGCCCGGTCGAGGGCAGGAAGCCGCGATAGGGGTCCTCGGCATAGACGCGGTTCTCGATCGCCCAGCCTTCGATCCCGATATCGTCCTGCGTCATGGCGAGCTTTTCGCCCGCCGCCACGCGGATCATCTGCTCGACGAGGTCGATGCCGGTGATCGCCTCGGTGACGGGGTGTTCGACCTGGAGCCGGGTGTTCATCTCGAGGAAGTAGAAGCTCTCCCCCGTCGGGTCCGCGCCGCTGACGATCAGTTCGACCGTCCCCGCAGAGTAATACCCCACCGCGCGCGCCAGAGCGACGCATTGCTCGCCCATGGCCTTGCGCATCTTGGGCGTGACGAAGGGCGACGGCGCCTCCTCGACCACCTTCTGGTGGCGGCGCTGGATCGAGCATTCGCGCTCGTTGAGGTAGAGGATGTTGCCGTGCTGGTCGCCGAGGATCTGGATCTCGATGTGGCGCGGGTTGAGGATGAACTTTTCAATGAACACGCGGTCATCGCCGAAGGAGTTGAGCCCCTCGCGCTTCACGCTTTCAAAGCCCTCGCGCACGTCGGCTTCGGAATAGGCGAGGCGCATCCCCTTGCCCCCGCCCCCGGCGCTGGCCTTCATCATCACCGGATAGCCGATCTCGTTGGAGATTCGCACCGCGTGTTCGGTATCCTCGATCTCGCCCACGAAGCCGGGGACGACATTGACGCCCGCTTCCTTGGCGAGCTTCTTGGATTCGATCTTGTCGCCCATCGCGGCAATCGCGCCCACCGGCGGGCCGATGAAGGCGATGCCTTCTTTCGCCAGAGCTTCGGCGAAGGAGGTGCGTTCCGACAGGAAGCCATAGCCCGGGTGCACGGCCTCAGCCCCCGTCTGCTTGCAGGCGGCGATGATCTTGTCGGCGACGAGGTAGGATTCCGCCGCCGGAGACGGCCCGATATGCACCGCCTCGTCGGCCATGGCGACGAAGGGCGCGCGGGCGTCGGCATCGGAATAGACCGCGACGGTCTTGATCCCCATCTTGCGGGCCGTGGTGATGACCCGGCAGGCGATCTCGCCGCGGTTGGCAATCAGGATTTTCGCAAACAAGGGTTGGGCCTCTCTCCAAGGGGCGTATCGTGCGGATGGCTATGCCGGGGGATGGCGCGGCAGGCAAGCTGGCGGATTTGGGGCGGGCATCGGGCGCTGTCTTTCGTCATTGCGAGCCAAGCGAAGCAATCCAGAGTGGTTCGGTGCAAGCTCGGGATTGCCGCGCCGCTTTGCAGCTCGCAATAACGGGCGCAATCAAGCTGTTCGCGCCTCGGCAAAGGCGATGAGGCTCTCCGCATAGGCGGGCGCGCCGCGGCGGTCGCCCTCGCCGCTGACGAGGGTCTGAACAGCCCTCCCCAGCATCGCGATATTGCCGGGGGAGAGCCTGCCGAGCGGCTCGACATAGATGCCGATGGTGAAGAGGATCGCGCCGGTTTGCGGCAAGCGGCGCAGGGTCTGGCGTTCGGAGCGCACGAACAGCGTCTCGCCGGCGTTGTCCGGAGTGACATGGGCAAAGGCCTCCTGCGGCGGCCGATCGGGGAGCCAGCGGCGCTCACCCGTTGCCGCGATGAACCAGTTGCAGCGGCCATAGATGGGGCCGGGGCGCAGGGTCGCCATGAAGCGGTCGACGCCGGTCGCGAGCTGCTCCGCGTAGCCCTGGATCGGCGCATGGAGAGCCCTCAGGGGAAGCCCGATCTTCGCCTTGGGGTGCCAGTCCGAGGGCCAGGCGACCGCGGCGCCGATCAGGCGGTAGACCTCCTCGCCTTCGACCCGCGTCAAGAGGCACAGGTCCTCGTGGGTGGCGAGCGCCGCTTGCGGGAGCCCGCCTTCGACGCCCAGCATCGCGGCAAGCTCCCTGCCCGGCGCGTCCGCTTCCGGGGCGAGCTGCACCGCCTCGGGCCAATCGGCAAACCCTGCCGCGCGCGCGGCGAGGTCGGGCGCAGGGGCGAGCCATTCGCACTCGGCGAGCCTGACCAGCCCCATCCTGAGCTGCCCTCCCCCCCGCGCCTTGGGGAGCAAGGTGTCGACCGAGAAGCCGAGGGTCATGTGTCTTTCGTCATTGCGAGCACAGCGAAGCAATCCAGTTCCGACGCTGGATTGCCGTGCGGCTTCGCCGCTCGCGATGACGAAGTTGCGGCCTTGCTCATCTCGTCCCGCCCCGCCGCTCGCACCTCAACACCAGCCCCATGTCCTCGAGGTAGTCGGCCTCGGTCGGCAACAAATATTGCAGCGCCTCGGGCAGAAGGCCGTGAAGCGCGGTCGCATGATGCAGCTCGCGGCGGCGGTCGGAGAAGCAGAAGGGCTGGGCCGCAGGCAACCCAGCGAGGAACCGCTCCATGCCGCTCTCGGTCGCCCCGCCCTCGTCGGCGAGGCTGAGGTAGAGCGGCGGGCGGGTGGCGGTGCCGAGCGCGCGGCGGCCCAGCGCCTCGAAGTCCCATTGCAGGCTGGGGCTGATTGCGGCGTAGCCGGTGAAGAGCTGCGGTGCCTCGGCCCAGGTCTCGATCACGAAATGCCCCGCCGCGCTCTCGCCGACGAGGAACGCTCGACCGTCGGTGCGATAACGCGCCTCGACCAGCGGCTTGACCGTACCCGCCAGCCACGCGCGGAAGGCGGCGCTCTCGCCCGCGCTGGGGTAGCGCTTGGCCTCGGCCGGGTCCTTCGTCGCAGGCAGGAGTTCGCGCTGGCGGTCCTTCGTTGCGATGCCGACAAGGATCGCGTCCGCGCTGCGGCCCCACAGCGCGTTCCAGCGCTGGAGGCCCGCGCCCATCATGAGGTCCTGCCGGATGTCGCCATCGAGCTGGTAGATGACCGGCCAGCGCCTAGCCGGGTCCTCGGCGTAGTCCGGCGGCAGGACGACACTGACCTCGCGCTCGGCGCCGAGCACCTCGAGCGTGACGGTCTCGCCGATGACGAGGGGTTGGGGTGCCGGCAGCGGCGCGCGCGCCATCGCGAGCGCGGCGGCAGCGATCATGCTGAACAGCATCAGCGCATGACCCGTTCGTGCAGAGCTTGTCGAAGCACCGTCCTTCTCCCTTTCGGTTTCAGACTGAAAGAAAGGCAGCCCTTCGACAAGCTCAGGGCGAATGGAAGGTTATGCCGGCACCGCGCTCTTGCACGCCCGCGCGGGTTCCTCGCCCTTGAGCGCGGTGAGCCCGAGCTTGGCGAACAGCGCGCCGTCCTTGTCGTCGCCCGCATTGGGCGCGGTGAGCAGCTTGTCGCCGGTGAAGATCGAATTGGCGCCCGCAAGGAAGCACAGGGCTTGCGTCGCCTCTGACATGGACTCGCGCCCTGCCGAAAGCCGCACCATCGAACGCGGCATGGTGATGCGGGCGACCGCGACCGTGCGGACGAACTCGATGTCGTCGATCTTGGCGAGCGGCGTGTCGGCGAGCATGTTGCCGAGCACCGTGCCCTTGACCGGCACCAGCGCGTTGACCGGCACGCTCTCGGGGTGCTGCGGCAGGGTGGCGAGCGTGTGGACGAAGCCCACCCGGTCCTCGCGCGTCTCCCCCATGCCGACGATACCGCCGCTGCACACGTTGATCCCGGCCTTGCGCACGTGATCCAGCGTGTCGAGCCGGCACTGGAAGTCGCGGGTGGAGATGACGCGCTCGTAATACTCGGGGCTGCTGTCGATATTGTGATTGTAGTAATCGAGCCCGGCCTCGGCCAGCATCTGAGCCTGATGCGGTTCGAGCATCCCGAGCGTCATGCAGGTCTCGAGACCCATCGCGCGAACACCCTTCACGATCTCCACGATCGCGGGCATGTCGCGGTCCTTGGGATTGCGCCACGCCGCGCCCATGCAGAACCGCTGACTCCCTGCATCCTTCGCCTGCGCCGCGCGCTGGAGCACGGCCTGCACGTCCATCAGCTTGGTGGCCTCGACGCCGGAGTCAGCATGAACCGATTGCGAGCAATAGCCGCAATCCTCAGGGCACCCGCCGGTCTTGATGCTGAGCAGGGTGCAGAGTTGGACTTCGGTCGCGGGGTGGTAGGCGCGATGGACTGAGGCGGCCTGAAACAGCAGCTCGGTGAAGGGCAGATCGAAGAGGGCCGCGATTTCGGGGCGGGTCCAGTCGGTGCGGATTTCAGTCATTTATGGTGCTTCCGATTATACGAATTCGAATTTCGCCTGATAGCGCGAGCTGCATCGGCCTACGTTCGGGGTCAGGCGAGATCCCGAAGAATTCCAGTGATGTGACTTTCAGGCGATGGCCGTTCGAATTCCGATCAAGCACGCTGATAATCGCGCCAATTGGCGGCAACGCAGGGAACTCCTGTGGTCCGATCAAGTCGTCTGGATAGCCTTCGTGAAGGACATGCGCGACAATCATTCAATGGCCTCCTTCGTCATTGCGACGAGCCGAAGGCGACGCGGCAATCCAGCGACTGCCGTCTCCTCGCAGCGCAACGTAAGAAGCTGGATTGCTTCGCTTCGCTCGCAATGACGAGGGAGTAGCGCCTACTCCGCGGCCTCGTCCAGCCCCTCGCCGAGCGGCGGCATGTTATGGCCCAACAGCACCAAAATATCCGCCGCGCATTCGACCACATTCGAGCCGGGGCCGTAGATGCCCTGCACCCCCGCCTCGCGCAGATAGTCATAGTCCTGCGGGGGGATGACGCCGCCGGCGGTGACCTTGATGTCGCCGCGCCCGGCTTCGCGCAGGAGGCGGATCAGTTCGGGGATCAGGGTCTTGTGACCCGCGGCGAGGGAGGAAGCGCCGACCACGTCGACGTCGTGTTCCAGCGCCATCGCCGCGCTCTCCTGCGGGGTCTGGAACAGCGGGCCGGAGATCACCTCGAAGCCCATGTCGCCAAAGGCGCTCGCAATCACGTTCGCGCCGCGGTCGTGGCCGTCCTGGCCCATCTTGGCGATCATGATGCGGGGTTTGCGGCCCAAGCGGCGGCCCACGGCTTCCACGCCATCGGTCACCTGCGCCCAGCGGCGGTCGAATTCGTAGGCGCTCTTGTAGACGCCCGTGACCGGTGCGGGGGTCGCATCGTGGCGGCCAAAAACCTCTTCCATCGCCGAGGAAATTTCGCCGAGGGTCGCATCATGGCGCGCGGCCTCGACCGCCAGCGCCAGCAGGTTCGCGCCCGACTTGCACCCTTCCGTCAGTGCGGCGAGCGCTGCGCGGCAGGCGGCCTCGTTGCGGCCCTCGCGCACCTTGGCGAGGCGGGCGATCTGGCCTGCGCGCACCTTCTGGTTGTCGACCTCGAGCGTGTCGAGCGCGTCTTCCTGTTCCTTGCGGTACTTGTTGACGCCGACGATCACCGTCTCGCCCTTGTCGACCTTGGTCTGCTTTTCCGCCGCCGCGCGCTCGATCGCGGCCTTGGGCGCGCCGGTGGCGACGAAGGCGGTCATGCCGCCCGCCGCGTCGACCTGCTCGATCAGCTTCCACGCCTCATCGACGAGGGTGGCGGTCAGCGCCTCGATATAGTGCGAGCCGCCGAGCGGATCGACGACGCTCGTGATGCCGCTTTCCTCCTGCAACACCAGCTGGGTGTTGCGGGCGATCCGGGCGCTGAAGTCCGTGGGCAGCGCAATGGCCTCGTCCAGCGCATTGGTGTGGAGCGACTGGGTGCCGCCCAGCACCGCCGCCATCGCCTCGACCGTGGTGCGGATGACGTTGTTGTAGGGGTCCTGCTCCTGAAGGCTGACGCCGCTCGTCTGGCAGTGGGTGCGCAGCATCTTGGAGCGCTCGTCCTTCGCCCCGAGGCCATCCATCACCCGCCACCACAAGGTGCGCGCGGCGCGCAGTTTGGCGATCTCCATGAAGAAGTTCATGCCGATGCCGAAGAAGAAGCTGAGGCGGCCCGCGAAAGCGTCGATATCGAGCCCTGCGGCCATGGCGCGGGTGGCATATTCCTTGCCGTCAGCGATGGTGAAGGCGAGCTCCTGCACCGCCGTCGCCCCGGCCTCGTGCATGTGGTAGCCGCTGATCGAAATGCTGTTGAACTTCGGCATGTTGGCCGAGGTGTATGCGATGATGTCCGAGATGATCCGCATCGAAGGTTCGGGCGGGTAGATATAGGTGTTGCGGACCATGAACTCCTTGAGAATGTCGTTTTGGATCGTGCCATCCAGCTTGTCCTGCGACACGCCCTGAAGCTCGGCGGCGACGATGAAGAAGGCCAGCACCGGGATCACCGCGCCGTTCATCGTCATCGAGACGGACATGGAATCGAGCGGGATCTGGTCGAACAGGATCTCCATGTCCGCGACCGTGTCGATCGCCACCCCCGCCTTGCCGACATCGCCGACGACGCGCGGGTGATCAGAGTCATAGCCGCGGTGGGTCGCAAGGTCGAAGGCGACCGACAGGCCCTTCTGCCCCATCGCGAGGTTGCGGCGGTAGAAGGCGTTGCTCTCCTCGGCGGTCGAGAAGCCCGCATATTGGCGGATGGTCCACGGACGGCCCGCATACATGCTCGCCTTCACCCCGCGCGTGAAGGGCGCGAAGCCGGGGAGGCCCGGATCGAAGCCTGCGTGATCCTCGGCCGTATAGAGCGGCTTGATCGCGAAGCCTTCGGGCGTGTGCCAGGTGAGGTCGCGGCCCTTCACTTCCTTGGCGGCGAGGGCGTTCCAGTCTTCGAGCGTGGGTTTGTCGGCCATTGTGTTACCATATCCGTTCGCCCTGAGCCTGTCGAAGGGCTGCCCTTCTTTTGCGGCGCAGGGCTGGAAGAGGAAGTGCAGGGCTTCGACAAGCTCAGCCCGAACGGGGATTGGGTTGGGAGAACTACTCCCCCTTGAATACCGCCTTGCGCTTCTGGTGGAAGGCCATGCCGCCCTCCATTGCGTCCTTGGTCGCGCCCGCGATCCGCTGGCCCTCGGCCTCGGCGAGCAGCACCATCTGGAGGTTCTGGTCGAGCGCGGTGGCGATGTTGCGCTTCATCGTCGCGTAGGCGACCGTCGGGCCGTTCGCGAGCTTCTCGGCGAGCGCGCGGGCCTCGGTCATGAGGTCGGCATCCTCGACGCAACTGTAGATGAGACCCCATTCCTCGGCCTGCTCGCCCGAAATCTTCTCGCCCAGCATCATCATCCGCGTCGCGCGGGCGCGGCCGATGGCGCGGGTGAGCAGCCAGGTCGAGCCGCCGTCGGGCACAAGGCCGATATTCACGAAGGCTTGCAAGAAGTACGCGCTCTTGGCGGCGATGGTGAAGTCCGCCGCCAGCGCGAGGCTGCAGCCGACGCCCGCCGCCGGGCCATTGACCGCGCAGATCACCGGCACGCTCGAGCGGATCAGCTGGCTGATCGCGGGGTTGTAGTGATTGATCAGCGCCTCGTGGCTCCCTCCCTTGCTGCCGAGCGCCGACCCGTCCCCGCGCGCCGCAAGGTCCGCGCCGGAACAGAAGCCCTTGCCCTCGCCGGTGATCAGCACCGCGCGCGCATCGCCGAGGTCGTAGAACGCCTGCCCCAGCTCGTCCGCCATCTTGGGCGGCATGGCGTTGAGACGCTCCGGGCGGTTGAGGGTGATGGTGAGCAGCGGGCCTTCGCGGTCAACGCGGATGGTTTCGTAGGACATTGTTTCAACCTCTCATTTTCCCCGCCCCGGCCCCCGAGCCGGGGCCCCGCTTCCTTCAACCTGGGTGAGATAAGGAGCGGGGCCCCGGATCAAGTCCGGGGCGGGGGTTTGTTCTCAGTTCGACCAGTGCGTGCCCTCTTTGGGAGTCTCCATGATCTCGGTAAGCATGCCGCCCATGTCCTTGGGATGGACGAAAAAGATAGGGGTGCCGTGTGCGCCGATGCGGGTGGGGCCGAGGATGCGCTTGCCCATCGCCTCGAACTCCGAGCGCGCCTCGGCGATGTCGGGCACCTCGAAGCACAGGTGATGCTGCCCGCCCAATGGGTTCTTGGCGAGGAAACCCGCGAGCGTGGAGTTTTCCCCCAGCGGCTCGATCAGTTCGATTTGCGTTCCGTTCATCGCTCCGTCCGCGCCGGGGGTGTCGACGAAGCAGACCTTCACGCCCTGGTCCGGCAGGTCGAAGGGTTCGGTGATCCGGCCCGCGCCCATAACGTCGCGGTAGAAGGCGATCGAGTCCGCGATGGAGGGCGTGGCGACCCCGATGTGGTTCAAGCGGCCGAGTTTCATTTCATTCCTCTCTCGCTCGTCATTGCGAGCCGCGAAGCGGCGCGGCAATCCAGAGCGGTTGCATCGCGCTCTGGATTGCCACGGCGACTGCGTCGCCTCGCAATGACGGCTCACTGGTCAATGTGCAATTTCCTCAAACAGATCGCGCCAAGTCGGGTTCTCCGCTTCAATCAATGCCAGCTTCGCCTTGCGGTTACCCGCCTTTATCTGCTTTTCCCGCATGATCGCGCTTTCCATCGTGCCGTGCTGTTCGAACCATACCAACAGCTTGCAGCCATATCGTTTGGTGAACCCTTCGATGACGCCTTCGCGATGCTGCCATGCCCGCTTCGGCAAGTCCGAGGTGACACCCACGTAAATCGTTCCGTTCCGCTTGCTGGCCATCATGTAGACGCAGGGCAGCTTCGTCATTGCGAGGCGACGCAGGCGCCGCGGCAATCCAGAGCGGTTTGCGTGACGCTCTGGATTGCTTCGCTACGCTCGCAATGACGAAACAGGGTCACCAATTCACCTCACAGCGGAATGTTGTCATGCTTCTTCCACGGGTTCTCCAACTGCTTCGTCCGCAGCTTGCGTAGCCCCAGCGCAATCCGTCGCCGGGTCGAGTGCGGGTGGATCACCTCGTCGATGTACCCGCGTGATGCCGCCACGAAGGGGTTGGCGAAGCGGTCTTCGTATTCCTTGGTCCGCTCGGCGATCTTGGCGGGGTCATCCTTTTCCTGACGGAAGATGATCTCCACCGCGCCCTTGGCGCCCATCACCGCGATTTCGGCGGTGGGCCAGGCGTAGTTGAGGTCGCCGCGCAGGTGCTTGGAGGCCATCACGTCATAGGCCCCGCCGTAAGCCTTGCGGGTGATGACGGTGATCTTGGGCACGGTCGCCTCGGCATAGGCGAAGAGCAGCTTCGCGCCGTGCTTGATGATCCCGCCCAGTTCCTGCGCGGTGCCGGGGAGGAAGCCGGGGACGTCGACGAAGGTGACGATCGGGATCTCGAAGGCATCGCAAAAGCGCACGAAGCGCGCGGCTTTCTTCGAGGAATTGATGTCGAGCACGCCCGCGAGCACCATCGGCTGGTTCGCCACCACGCCCACGGTGCGGCCCTCGACGCGGCCGAACCCGCAGATGATGTTGCCCGCGTGGGCCGGCTGGATCTCGAAGAAATCGCCCTCGTCCAGCACCTTGGTGATGACCTCGTGCATGTCATAGGGCTGGTTGGCATTGTCGGGGATCAGCGTGTCGAGGCTGTTCTCCAGCCGGTCCCACGGATCGCTGGTCGGGAGCGTCGGCCCTTCCTCGCGGTTGGACAAAGGCAGGAAGTCGAAGAAGCGGCGGGTCGCCAGCAGGGCCTCGACATCGTTCTCGTAAGCCAAGTCGGCTACGCTGGTCTTTGTGGTATGGGTGATCGCCCCGCCGAGTTCCTCCTGCGTCACGACCTCGTTGGTGACGGTCTTCACCACATCGGGGCCGGTCACGAACATGTAGCTTGAATCCTTCACCATGAAGATGAAGTCGGTCATGGCGGGCGAGTACACTGCCCCGCCCGCGCACGGCCCCATGATGAGGCTGATCTGCGGCACCACGCCGCTCGCCAGCACATTGCGCTGGAACACCTCGGCATAGCCACCCAGCGAGGCGACCCCCTCCTGAATGCGCGCCCCACCGGAGTCGTTGAGGCCGATCACCGGCGCGCCGACCTTCATCGCGGTGTCCATCACCTTGCAGATTTTCTCCGCATGGCGCTTGGAGAGCGAGCCGCCGAACACGGTGAAATCCTGGCTGAAGACATAGACCAGCCGCCCGTTGATGGTGCCGCTGCCCGTCACCACCCCGTCGCCCGGAATGCGCTGGGTTTCCATGCCGAAATCCATGCAGTCGTGCTCGACATAGGTGTCGATCTCTTCGAAGCTGCCTTCGTCGAGCAGCACGTCGAGGCGTTCGCGCGCGGTCAGCTTGCCCTTCGCGTGCTGGGCTTCGATGCGCTTGGCCCCGCCGCCCATCCGGGCAGCTTCGCGGCGGCGTTCCATTTCGGCGATGTTGGCGGACACGCAGGCTTCCTCTCTAGACCGGTCTCTTGCTGCGACGCGTTGCCTTAGCGTGCGCCAAGCGTCAACGTGGCAAAAGTGGCGGGACGGGCGAAGGGAGGCCGTGCGATGTATGTCTCTGACGTGCTGGTGATCGGCGGCGGGATCGCGGGGCTCTCGGTCGCGGCGCGCCTGTCCGCCGAGGCGATCGTGACGGTGCTCGAGGGCGAGAGCGCGCCCGGATACCACGCCTCGGGGCGCAGCGTGGCCTTTGCGCACTACGGCCTCGGCAACGAACCGGTGCGCAACCTGACCGCGCTCAGCATGGCCGAGCTGGCCGCGCATGGCAGCGTGCACCCCGCGCTCCACATCGCGGCGGAAGGCGAGATTGCGGCGCTCGATGGGCTGGAGGACATCCACCGGCAGTATGGCTGTGACTATACCCGCATCGGCCCCGATGAGGCGCGCGCGCTCATGCCAGCGTTGAAGCCCGAGGCCTGCGCCGCCGCGCTGGTCGATCACGGCTCGTTGAAGCTCGATACTCACGCGATGCTGCAGGCGCATGTGGCCACGATCCGCGCCAATCGCGGCGCGTTGCTACCCGGAGAGCGGGTGACGCTGATCGGACATGAACGCGGCCGCTGGGTCGCGGTGCGGGCCGATGGCACGCGGCACGGCGCGGCGGTGCTGGTCAACGCGGCGGGCGCCTGGGCCGACGAGGTCGCGCGCATGGCCGGAGTCACGCCGGTCGGGCTCGAGCCGCGCCGCCGCACCGTCATCAGCTTTGCCGCGCCCGAGGGCGAGGATGTCAGCCGCTGGCCCTTCACCAAGACCGCGGGCGAGGGCTTCTACCTGCTGCCCGAGGGGCGCTCGCAACTTCTGGCCTCAAGCATGGACCAAACCCCGTCCGCCCCTTGCGACGCCGCGCCGGAAGAACTCGACATCGCCATCGCCGCTGACCGGGTGGAGCAGGCCACCACCTTGCCGATCCGCCGGATCAGCCACAGCTGGGCGGGCCTCAGGAGCTTTGCGCCGGACGAATTGCCGGTGATCGGTGAGGCGGCAGGCGCGCCGGGCTTTTTCTGGTGCGCAGGCCAAGGCGGCGCGGGGTTCCAGACCGCGCCCGCGCTCTCGCGCATTGCCGCAGCGGCCGTGATGGGCCAGCCCTTCCCCGAGGATGCCGCGGCGGCGGGGCTGTCGTTGGAGGCCTTCAGCCCGGCGAGGCTTGGGGCCTAGCGCCAAACTTCGTCATTGCGAGCGCAGCGAAGCAATCCATGGACCGCCGCTCGAAATCGTGAGGATCGGCCATGGATTGCCGCGGCCTTCGGCCTCGCAATGACGAAGGAAGGCCTAGAACCGCCGCATCACTCGCCGTGCGAGGGCGGGCGAGAGCGAATAGACTGCCCGCAGCAGCTTCACCATGCCGATGTTGGCCTCGTCGCGGCCCTGTTCCAGCGCGGCGATGATCTGGCGGGCGCACTCCTGCGGAGGCATCTTGGACATGTCGCGGTCGGCGGTCATCTGGGTGTCGACCACCGGCGGCAGCGCCTCGATCACCTGGATCGGCTCGCCGGCCAGCTGCGCGCGCAGGGCCATGGTGTAGCTCCTGAGCCCCGCCTTGCTGGCGCAATAGACCGAGCTTGCGGTGTTGGGCGCGATCGCGAGGCCGCTCGTGACATTGATGATCGCCGCCTGCGGACGCGCGCGCAGACGCGGCAGCAGCGCGGTGATGAGGCGCACCGGAGCCGAGAGGTTGGCATAGAAGCACCCGTCCGCCGCGTCCGGATCGGGCAGATGATTGCGCACATCATGCGGCACGCCGAGGCCCGCGTTGTTGATCAGGATGTCGACCGGGCGATCTCCGAAAGCCGCGACCAGCGCATCGACCCCCGCGGCGTTGGAGAGATCGGCGGCAAGCACCTCGAACCCCTCGGCGCGCATCGCCTCCAGCCGCGCCGGATCGCGGCCCGTCAGGATCACGCTCGCACCCTTGGCCTTGAGCTGGCGCGCGATCTCACGCCCGATGCCTGCGCTGCCGCCGGTCAGCAGCGCCGTCTTGCCGTTCACGTCCATCAGGGTTTCACCACTCCGTGCCGGATAAGGCTCTCGCCGCAGTCGGCGATCGTGTCCTCGACGGGGCGCATCGTCCAGCCGAGCCGCTCCTTGGCATGGCTCGCATCGACATGGCGCACCTTGCCGATCTCGGTCCTGATCCCGCGCACCTCGGCGTTGAACAGGGCGAGGATGTTGACCAGCCAATCGGGCATCGGCCGGGTCGGGGCCTTCCTCGCCTTCGCCCCAAGCCGCGCGCGCAGCACGCCCGCGACCTCGAGCGCGGAAAGGAAGGGGCCTGCCCCGAGGAACCGCTCGCCCGCGATCCCCGGAGTCTCCAGCGCCAGCACGTGGAGCGCGGCGATATCGCGCACGTCGACGATCGGGAAGCCGAGGTTGGGCGCCATCGGCATCGCCCCCGAAAGGAGCTGCTGGACCAGCTCGACCGAGGCGGAAAAATCGCCGCTGTCGACCGGCCCGAGCACCATGCCCGGGTTGACCGAGACGAACTCCATCCCCTCCCCTTCGGCCGCCACCCAGTCGCGCGCGGCGCGTTCGGCGATGGTCTTGGACTTAACGTAAGGGTAAGCGTCCGGGTGGTCGATGTTCGTCCACCGGCTTTCGGCGAAGGTGTATTCCCCGCGGTCCACGCCGTAGACCACGGCGGCGGTGGAGGAGGTCTGGACGAAGCGGGTGACGCCTGCGGCCTTGGCGAAGCGGAGCGCGCGCAAAGTGCCCTCCCTCGCCGGGACGATCAGGTCGTCCTCGTGCCGGGGCGCCTGTGCCGGGATCGGCGAGGCGACGTGGGCGACATGGGTGCAGCCGGTGGTCGCCTCGGCCCAGCCCTTATCCGACATCAATTCGGCCTCGAAGAGCCTGAATTGCGCTGGCGGGGGATTGCCGAGACGGGCGCGCAAGCCCGCTTCGCTCGTGGCGCGATTGCGAACCGTGCCGTGCACCGTCCAGCCCTTGGCGAGCAATTGCCGGATCAACTCCCCGGCGATGTAGCCGGTCGCCCCCGTCACCAGAACCGTGCCTGCCATGCGACCTCCCGTTGCCGTAACGTCACCAGCCTAGCAGATCGGTTTCACCAAGCAACCTATTTGAAGAGCACCAGCTCCTCGGCCATGGTCGGGTGGATCGCGACCGTCGCGTCGAAATCGGCCTTGGTCAGGCCCGCCTTCACGGCAATGGCGGCGGCCTGCATGATCTCGGGCGAATCCGGCCCGATCATGTGGATGCCGACGATCCGATCGTTCGCCGCGTCGACGATCATCTTGTAGAGGCTGCGCTCGTTGCGCCCGGCGACGACGTTCTTCATCGGCCGGAAATCGGCCTGGTAGACCTTGACGTTGCCGAGGGTGTTGCGCGCCTGCCCTTCCGTCATGCCGACCGCGGCGATGGGCGGGTGGCTGAACACCGCGCTGGGCACGCAGGAATGATCGACCGCATAAGGCTCGCCGGGGCCGAACAGGCTGTCGGCGAAGGCCTGCCCCTCGCGGATCGCGACGGGGGTGAGTTGCACCCGGTCGGTCACGTCGCCGACGGCATAGATGTGGTCGATTGTGGTCTTGCTGAACCTGTCGACGACGATCTCGCCGCGCTTGCCCAGTTCGACCCCGACCGTCTCCAGCCCCAGCCCCTCGGTGTTGGGCACGCGGCCGGTCGCGACCATCACGGCATCGTATTCGGCCGGGTCCTGCCCGGTGAGCTTGACGAGCAGCGTGCCGTCCACCTGCTTCTCCACGCTCTCGAACTCGGCGTGGAACAGGAAGCTGATACCCTTCACCATCGAAATCTGGAGCAGCCGGTCGCGCACGCTCGCGTCATAGCCGCGCAGGATCGTGTCGGATCGGTTGGCTATCGTGACCTTGCAGCCGAATTCGTTGAAGATGCCCGCGAATTCATTGGCGATGTAGCCGCCGCCTGCGATCAGGATGCGGCGCGGCAGGGTTTCGAGGTGGAAGGCCTCGTTCGAGGTGATGACGTGCTCGTTGCCGGGGAAGTCCGGCACGTGCGGCCGCGCCCCGGTGGCGATCAGGATGGTCTTCGCGGTGACGACCTTGCCGCCCGCCAGCGTGATCTCGTGCGGCCCGGTGATCGCCGCGCGTTCGGGGAAGATGGCGACATCGTGGCTGCCGAGCGTCTGGCCGTAGAGCCCTTCCAGCCGGGTCACGTCCTTCTGCACATGATCGCGCAGCGCCGCCCAGTCGAAGCGCTTGCCCTCGATGGTCCAGCCGAAGCTCCTGGCGTCCTCGAGATCCTCGGCGAAGTGCGCGCCGTAGACGAGCATCTTCTTGGGCACGCAGCCGCGGATCACGCAGGTGCCGCCGACGCGGTATTCCTCCGCGACCGCAACGCGCGCGCCGTGGGCCGCAGCGACGCGGCTGGCGCGCACCCCGCCCGAGCCTGCGCCGATGGTGAAAAGGTCGTAGTCGTATTCGTCAGCCATCGCGCCGCTCCCGTCCATGCGGGCACGCATATGGCCCCGCCGCGCGGGGGCGGCAACCATGTGCGGGCGAAATGGCTGATTTCCGACAATCGAAGGGCGGGAGTTTGCCGCTCCCGCCCTTCGTTATCGAAAATCTCAGCCCTGTGCGGCGCGGGGACGCCCGCCCCCACCGCCACCGCGGCGCCCGCGGCTGCGATTGCCGCCGCCGCCGCCGCCGTTGCCCCCGGCGCCATGGCCCTGCCCTTGCGGACGGCCCTGACCGCCGTGACGCTGGCCGCCGCCGTTGCCGCCATGGGCAGGCTTGCCGCCTTGCGGACGGCGATCACCCTCGGCGCGGCGCGGCTCGGCCTGCGGCGCGCGGCGATCGCCCTGGGGACGACGCTCGCCTTGGCCCGCATGGGCGGCCCGGCGCTGCTCGCCCTGCTGCGGGCGACGCTCGCCGTCGGGCCGGCGCTCGCCCTGAGGCTTGCGTGCCCCAAGCGGGCGCGGCTGCACGCGCTTCATCGGCTGGCGGGGGGCAGGCTTTTCCGGGCCCTCGCCTTCCACCACGGCACGGAAATTGTCGGGAAGCGGCAGGCGCTCGAGCTCGGCGCCGGTGGTGCGGCGGATGTCCTTCAAGTAGGCGCGCTCGTCCTCGGCACAGAAGGCGATCGCGACGCCATCACGGCCCGCGCGCGCCGTCCGCCCGATGCGGTGAACATATTGCTCGGGCACGTTGGGCAGCTCGTAGTTGATGACGTGGCTGACCCCCGGAATGTCGATCCCGCGCGCGGCGACGTCGGTCGCGATCAGCACCGGCACGCGCGCCTTGCGGAACTCGTCCAATGCGCGCTGGCGCTGGGGCTGCGACTTGTTGCCGTGGATCGCGTTCGCCTCGATCCCCGCCTGGGCAAGCTTCTTCACCACCCGGTCCGCGCCGTGCTTGGTGCGGGTGAAGATGAGCGTGCGCTCGAACTCGCCGGGGACCTTGTGACGGCCCTTCAAGATCATCTCGAGCAGCGCCGTCTTCTCGTCCTGCTGGACCATGAACAGGTACTGGTCGATACGCTCGGCGGTGGTGCTCTCGGGCGTCACCGAGACCTGCACCGGATTGTTGCAGTAGCCGCCCACCAGTTCCTTGATCGCCTTGGGCATGGTCGCGCTGAAGAACAGCGTCTGGCGGTCCTTCGGCGCCAGCTCGCGGATCTTCCTGAGCGCATGGATGAAGCCCAGGTCGAGCATCTGGTCGGCCTCGTCGAGCACGAGGATTTCGATGCCGTTCAAGTTGAAGGCCTTCTGGTCGATGAGGTCGAGCAGGCGGCCTGGCGTGGCGACGAGGATGTCGGTGCCGCGGTGGAGCTTGTTGCGGTCCTTGCCGACCGATGTGCCGCCGACGATCACCTGGACCTTGAGGCCGGCGAGCGCGCCGTAGTCCTTGGCGCTATCGGCGATCTGCACGGCAAGCTCGCGGGTGGGCGCAAGCACCAGCATCCGGCAGGACTTGAAGGGGATCTGGTTGTCGGCCTCGCGCAGCCGGTCGATGCTCGGAAGCATGAAGGCCGCGGTCTTGCCGGTGCCGGTCTGGGCGATGCCAAGGAGGTCGCGGCCCTTGAGCACGGGCGGGATCGCCTGTTCCTGGATCGGCGTCGGCGTCGAATAGCCCTTCATGTCGAGGGCCTGGAGCACGGGCTGCGACAGCCCGAGGTCAGCGAAAGTGGTCATGTGATACTCGCAATAGGTGCGACGCGCGCTGGCCTGTCCGATGCGGACGGCACACGCGCGGCGCGGGGGTTGAAACCGCCCGCGTGAAAAGGGAAGTCCTTGGGAAAGACCGAAGCGCGGCCGGGGCGGATGCTTTCAGAATTCCGCCGCTTCACGCATGGCTAGCGCGCTTCGATGACGGCCATGTGGGGACCCGCCACCCGAATGTCAATTGATTACGCGCTCACCCAAGCCCCGCCACCGCCATCAGCGCCTTGGTGCTCGGGTCGAAGTCGCCCTCCCCGCTCTCGATCTGCTTGGCGATGGCCTTGCCGAGTTCGACGCCGAACTGGTCAAAGGGGTTGATGCCCATCAGCACGGCATTGGCGAAGGTGCGGTGTTCGTGGAAGGCGATCAGCGCGCCGAGCGCCGCCGCGTCGCAGTCCTCGACGAGGAAGGTCGTCGAGGGCCGGTCGCCGGGGTAGGCGCGCGCCGGATCGTCCGATGGCTTGCCAGCCATCAGAGCCGCGCCTTGCGCGAGGCAGTTCATCAGGAGGATGCGGTGATGCGCCGGATCGAGATCGTCGCCCGGCGCGATGCTGGCGATGAAGTCGACCGGGACGAGATGCGTGCCCTGGTGGAGCAGCTGGAACACCGCGTGCTGCGCGTCGGTGCCCACCCCGCCCCAGGTAATGGCCGCCGTGGGGCCATCGACGGGGGCGCCCTCCCTCGTCACGCTCTTGCCGTTCGATTCCATCTCGAGCTGCTGGAGATAGTCCGGGAGCAGCTTCAGCCGCTCGTCATAGGCGAAGACCGCGCGGGTCTGACAGCCGCGAAGGCGGGTGTAGTACTGGTCGGCGAAAGCGGCGAGCAGCGGGGCGTTCTCCCGCCCCTCGGCGGCGCGGAAGTGATCGTCGACCGCCTTGGCACCGGCCAGCATCGCGCGGAAATCGTCCATGCCGATCGCGAGCGCGACCGGGAAGCCGATGCTCGAGAACAGCGAATAGCGCCCGCCGACGCTCTCCGGGAAGGGCAGGATGCGGGTCTCGTCGACGCCCCATTCGACCGCCTTCTCGGGCGCGGCGGTGAGCGCGATGACCTGCCCGTGCGGGTCCTCGACACCGTTCTCGCGGAGCCACTTCAGCGCGCTCGCGGCGTTGGTCATGGTCTCGATGGTGGTGAAGGTCTTGGAGGCGACCGCGATGATCGTCGTCGCCGGATCGCAGGCGCGAAACGCCGCTTCCAGCGCAAGCCCGTCGATGTTCGAGACGACATGGACATCGACCAGCGCCAGGTCGCGGGTCAGCGCATCGATGGCGAGCGCCGGGCCCAATGCCGAGCCGCCGATGCCGATCGCGATGCAGTGCCTGACCTCGCCCAGCGCGCCCTCGTGGATCGCCTCGACCAGCATCCCCATGCGTGCGAGGAGGGCCTCGGCCTCCTCGACCTGGGGCGCCGTACCGCTGCCGCGCAGAGCGCCGTGGGTGGCGGCGCGGCCTTCGGTGACGTTGACGATCCCGCCGCCGAACAGCTCGGCCCGCGCCGCGGCGAAGCCGGAAGCCTCGGCAAGCGCCTCGAAGGCGGTGAGCGCCTCGCCCGACAGGTGGGTCTTGGCGAAGTCGATGAGCAGCCCGGTCTCGGCATCGCTACCGGGCTCCACCGGCCAGGTGATGCGCCGGGTCATGGCTTCGGCGCGCGCCGGATCGGCGGCGAAGAGATCGGCCAGCCTCGCCTGCGGCAGGCCCCGCAACTGTTCCAGGATGGCCGCGATCCGTGCTCCGTTTGCCGCGTCTCGGTGCAATGCCCTTCCCCTTTGCGCAAGTGTGCGGCTGCGAGTAAGGGCTCGGAGGATGGATGCAAAGACCCAATCGCTCGAACCCCCGCCGTTGGCCGCAACTGGCGGGCGCGCGGACGACCGGCGAGGCGGCTTCACCGCATTTCTCGTCAAGCTGCTGGTGGCGGTGCTCGCCTTCCGCATCCTCGCCTTCGCGCCCTTCTCGATCCCCTCGGAATCGATGCTGCCCCGGCTGATGAAGGGCGATTACCTGCTCGCCGCCAAGTGGCCCTACGGTATCTCTCGCCACTCGCTGCCCTTCGCCCTGCCGCTGCCCGAGGGACGCCTGTTCGCGGCAAGCCCGGAGCGCGGGGACACCGTGATCTTCAAGCACCCGGTCGACGGGCGCGAATACATCAAACGGGTGATCGGGGTGCCGGGCGACCGGGTGGCGGTGCGCGGCGGCGAGGTGCTGCTCAACGGCGCGCCGGTGCGCCGGGATCGGATCGAGGATGCCCTGATCCCGCTCTCGCCCAACACCGGCTGCGCCTGGGGCGGCACGATGGTGGCGACCGGCGAAGACGGCGAGGCCTGCGCCTATGCCCGCTTCCGCGAGACCCTGCCCGAGGGGCGATCCTACGATGTGCTCGATTTCGGCCCGACCCCGGCGGACAGTTTTGCCGAGGTGACCGTGCCGCCCGGACGCCTGTTCGTGATGGGCGACAATCGCGACAACTCGCTGGACAGCCGCTTCCCGGCCGAGGCGGGACAGGGCGTGGGCCTCGTTTCCGAGGACCGGCTGATCGGGCGCGCGGCGCTGATCGTCTGGTCGACCGATGGGAGCGCGGACTGGCTCAACCCCGTCTCGTGGTTCGCCGCCGCACGGTGGGAGCGGATCGGAGACCTGTTGTGAGCCTCACGCTCGATCCCGCCGCGCGCGCCTGGCTCGAGGCGCAGGGCTTCGCCCCGGCGCGCGATGCGCCGTGGCTCGAGGCGCTGACCCACGGCAGCTTCAACGGCGCCGGCGCGGAGGTCGCGGATTACCAGCGGCTCGAGTTCTTGGGCGACCGGGTGCTCGGCCTGTCGGTCGCGGCCTGGCTGTTTCGCGCAGGTGATGGTCCGGAAGGCAAGCTTTCCCAGCGGCTTAACGCCCTCGTCAGCGGCGCGACCTGCGCGCGGATCGCCCGCACCATCGGCCTGCCGGAGCACATCCGCCTCGGCAAGCAGGCGCGCGACGATGGCGGGGCGGACAGCGACAAGATCCTGGGCGATGTGATGGAGGCGCTGATCGGCGCGTGCTTCATCGAACACGGCTTCGACACCGCGCAGGCGCTGATCTATCGCTTGTGGAACAAGGAGTTGGAGGGCGACGAGGGCAAGGCCAAGCACCCCAAGAGCGCGCTCCAGGAATGGGCCGCCGGCAACCGCCGTGCGCCTCCGCTTTACGAGGTGGTCGAGCGCTCCGGCCCTGACCATGCGGCGCGCTTCACGGTGCGGGTATCGATCCGCAATGTCGGCCATGCCGAGGCTACCGCGAGCAGCAAGGGCGAGGCCGAAAGGCTCGCTGCCAAGGCTTTCATGGAGCGGTTCGGCTGACATCGCCACCGGCCCGGTGTTTCACGTGAAACATCGCTCCGGGACGGGTCTGGAGGGGGTCTGAAGGCGGTCTGGAGGGGGTGTGACAGCGGTCTAGGGCCGGTCTGCACGAGGTCTGTCCCCCTCAACCAGCCCTCACCGCGTTCGTCCTGAGCTTGTCGAAGGACTGTCCTTTCTTCGGGACACAGCAGCGTGAAGAAAGTACAGGGCTTCGACAGGCTCAGCCCGAACGGATATGATGAACGAAGAGCAACCCACCCCCACCCGCTGCGGCGTCGTCGCCGTGCTCGGCGCGCCCAACGCCGGCAAGTCGACCCTCGTCAACGCGCTCGTCGGCCAGAAGGTCGCGATCACCAGCGCCAAGGCCCAGACCACCCGCGCGCGGATGCTCGGCATCGCGCTGCACGAGGTGGACGGCGCGCCGACGCAGATGATTCTCGTCGACACCCCCGGCATCTTCGCGCCCCGCCGCCGCCTCGACCGGGCGATGGTGAGTGCAGCTTGGGAGGGTGCCGAGGCGGCGGACGCGGTGCTGCTGATGGTCGATCCCATCAAGCAGCGCCGCCATGAACTCGAGCCGCTGCTGGAAACGCTCAGCGGAAGGCCCGAGCGCAAGATCCTCGTCCTCAACAAGGTCGACCGCGCCAAAAAGGAGCCGCTGCTGGTGCTGGCGCAGGAGCTCACCGGCAAGGTCGATTTCGCCGAGGTGTTCTTCATCTCCGCCCTCACCGGCGAAGGCGTGCCCGAGCTGAAGGACATCCTCGCCCGGCAAATGCCCGAGGGCGCCTGGATGTACCCGGAGGATCAGGTCTCCGACGCCTCCGAACGCCTGCTCGCCGCCGAGATCACCCGCGAACAGCTCTACCAGCAGCTCCACGAGGAACTGCCCTACGACAGCGCGGTGCGGCCCGAGAGATACGAGGTGCGCCCCGACGGCAGCGTCGAGATCCACCAGCAGATCGTGGTGACGCGCGACAACCAGCGCGCGATCGTGCTCGGCAAGGGCGGCTCCAAGATCAAGGCGATCGGCGCCGCCGCCCGCGCCGAACTGGCCGAGGTGCTGGGGGTGAAGGTCCACCTGTTCCTGCACGTCAAGGTGCTGGAGAACTGGGCCGAGGACCGGGAGATCTTCGAGGAAATCGGGCTCGATTGGGTGCGGTGAGGCTCGCCTGCAGGTCGGTGCGGCAGGGGCAAGCCGTCCGGCCTTACGGCAAATTCGCGGCGAAAGGATTTCCAGTGGTGGTTTGCGCGAATGTCATGGGCTGTCCAGATGCCCAGGATCGGGCGCCTGGCCTCGCCCGGGGAGCCGGAGGGAAGACGAAATGGAGGAGATTGCGTCACGGTGCCTGTGCGTTGGCGGCGCTGGTTCTTGCGGGCTCGGCAATGGCGAATGATGCCGGGTCTCGGCTGGATGCGGCCGTACCTGCGGCGATGGCGCAAACCGGCGCACGCGGACTCGCCGTGGCCGTCATCGAAGATGGGGCGATTGTCAGCATCAGGACGTTCGGCGTGCGCAACACGGCGGGCGATCCGCTTACCGCCGATACGGTCATGTACGGCGCATCGCTCACCAAGGCCGTGTTCGGGTATCTTGCAGCGCAGCTCGCCGCCGAAGGAAAGCTCGATCTCGACAGGCCGATCGCGAACCTGCTTGCCGATCCGCTGCCCGCGTACGGCAATCTTGCGGCTTACGGAAATTGGGGCGATCTCGCCACGGATGAGCGCTGGCGCTCGATCACGCCGCGCATGGTCCTGACCCATTCGACGGGCTTTGCGAATTTCGCGTTTCTCGAACCGGACAAGCGCCTGCGCATCCATTTCGATCCTGGCACCCGCTATGCCTATTCGGGCGAAGGGATCATGCTCTTGCAGTTCGCGCTGGAGCGGGGGATGGGCCTCGACGTCGAGGAGGAACTGCAGCGCCGCTTTTTCCGGCCGCTCGGAATGAGGCGCACGAGCCTGCGATGGCAGACGGCCTTTGCCGGCAACCTCGCCGATGGCTGGGACGCGGACGGCCGGGCCGAGGCCCATGACGAGCGAAGCCGTGTGCGCGCTGCCGGATCGATGGATACGACCATCGCGGACATGGCGCGCATGGCTGCCTTCATGGTCCGTGCTGAGGGGCTGTCCTCCGATCGGCGCAGTCTCTTTCCCGGTGGTACGCTCCCGATCACGACCCGGCAGCAGTTCCCCACTCTCCTGCCGGACGCCCCGGAAGCCGAACGGCCGAAGGCGCTGGCCGGCCTGGGCGTGATTGCCTTTTCCGGGCCACAGGGCCCCGGGTGGTACAAGGGCGGGCACAACGACACCACCGCCAATACGCTCGTTTGCCTTGAGGAACGCCGCCGCTGCGTGGTGATTCTCGCCAACGACGTGAGGGCGGAGCGTGCCTTCCCGCGTCTGGTGCGCCTCGTGCTCGGGGAAACCGGGGTCCCCTATCGATGGGAATATCCGGACATCGAAGACGAGTGAGGCTCGCCGTGGACGATCCGCTGCGCCGCTGTCGCCCGCTTCATCGCGAGGCGGTGGCGTAATCGCGTCTCAATCCCGGCAGAAGCCCACGCCCTCCTCGACCATCAGGCAGTCCTGTTTGCCGGCGAGCCACTTGAGGCCGGTCTCGTCGCCGGTGGCCTTTTTGAGCAGCTTGGGCGTGCCGCCCTGCTCGAAGGCGATGCCGTCGGCGGTGGCGGTGCCGGCGTAGGTCGCCTTGGTGTCGAGGTCGGACTGCATTGCGAGCGTGTAGCGCCCTTCCCCGGCATCGGTGATGGTGACGAACAGGCCCTCGGGCCCGGTCCAGGTGCCGACCCAGTCGGCGTAGGACGGCGCCGCGGCGGCGGTGGTCGCGGCGGCGGTTGGGGTGGCCTCGGGTGCGGCGGGGGTGTCTGCGGCGGGGGAGCAGCCGGCGAGGATGGCGGCAAGGAGGAGCGCAGCTCCGGGTCCGGCTTCGGCGATCATCATCGGGCGTCATCCTCCTCTATCGGGTGCAGGGATAGCGCGGACCGGAGCAGATGACCACCGGGGTGGAGGCTCTTGCGACGAGACGATACGACCCTTCATCGCGACAAAAGCTGGGGCCTGTGGCGACGTGGAGCCACGTCGGCAAACGAGGTGCCGATCAGCTCTGGGCCCCAGCTTTCGCTGGGGTGACGAGCATGGGTAGGACGCGGGCGGAGGTCACCCCCGCCCCAGCTTCTCCAGCTTGGCGCGCAGGGCCGCCTCGTCGAAGGGCTTGACGATGTAATCGTCGGCGCCTGCGGCGATGCCCTCGTGGATGTCCCGCGCCTCACCGTTCGAGGTGCAGAACACCACCACCGGCTCGCGCGGGGTGGGGATGGCGCGCAGCTTTTCGACGAAGGCGATGCCGTCCATCTCGGGCATGTTCCAGTCGGTCAGCACGAGATCGGGCATGGCCTGCTTGCAGCGGGCGAGCGCCTCGTGGCCGTCCTGCGCCTCGATCGGCACGTAGCCGAGGCTGGCGGCGATCTTGGCGGCGACCTTGCGGATCACGCGGCTGTCGTCGACGATGAGGCAGGTCTTCGCGGTGGCGGCAGGCGCCTCGTGCCCGGCGTAGCGGTCGCGCATCGCCTTGGCGGCGGCGACGATCGCGGCGGTATCGTCGGGATCGGAAGACGGCGCGGCGGGGCCTTTGGGCGCTGGCGCGGCGGTCGCGGCGCGGGCGGCTTCGGCCTCGGCGGCAAGCAGCGCCTCGTTCTCGGCGAGCTTCTGGGCGAGGGTCTTGCCGTCGGCGCCCGGCCCGGCGGGCGAGCGGCGGTGCGGGCCGGTGTGACGCTTGATGAGGTTGTGCATCCCTAGCGTCCCCCCATCGCGGCATAGCTCTGCTGATAGGCCTGGGCGGCGAAATCGTCCGAATAGGGATCCTCGGCGGCATCGGGCAGGCCGACGACCTCGCCCGGCGTTACCCGGACGTGGAGGTAGGGCATCCAGACATCGCCGAATTCGGCCTTCTGGTACCACACGTCGAGGACGTCATAGCTCGCCCACATCCCGTCCGGCTCGCGCAGGCGCAGGCCCTCGCCGATGCGCGGGACCGCGGCGAAGCGGATCCGCGACTGGGTCTGGTGGGTCTCGTTCTGGACTTCGATTTCGATCACGGCGGCAAGCCCTTCTTGAGGGCTGTGTGGTAGGGGGCAAATACTTACTTTTTTACCAACGCGAGAGGGCGGCGCGCCGCTTTCGCACCGCCCCCGTGGCTCATTCCGTCGCGCGTTTTGCAGACTTTGCGGCAGGCGCCTTTTTCGCCGGGGCCTTCTTCGCTGCCGCTGTCTTGGCGGGCGCCTTTTTCGGCGCCGCTTTCTTCTTGGCCTTCCCCTTGGCCGGGCCCTTGGCGGCGCGCGCGTCGATGAGCGCGATCGCCGCCTCGAGCGTCACCTCCTCGGGCTTGGCATCGCGCGGGATCGTGGCGTTGGTGGTGCCGTCGGTGACATAGGGACCG
Source organism: Erythrobacter sp. WG (assembly GCF_026586795.1). Taxonomy (GTDB): domain Bacteria; phylum Pseudomonadota; class Alphaproteobacteria; order Sphingomonadales; family Sphingomonadaceae; genus Erythrobacter. The sequence continues at coordinate 20,147 of NZ_JAPFGY010000027.1, read as the reverse complement.
AAGCGCCCCGGCATGACCTTGATCTCGCCGCCGCTGACCGGGTGCGCGCCGAGGGTGGCGATGGGTTCGGACTTGCCGCGGCTCCCGCCGCCTCGGTTCGCCGCTTCCGCGAGGATCGCGACCGCGCGGTTCATGCCAACCTCGAACACCTCGCGGGTGCCGGAAAGCTTCCCGTACTTGCCGTCATGCCTGAGATAGGGGCCGTAACGCCCGATATTCGCCTCGATTTCAAGTCCAGTGTCGGGATGAGCGCCGACGATCCGGGGAAGATCCAGCAGCTTGACCGCCCAGTCCAGATCGAAGTGGTCGAGATCCTTGGGGATCGACGCGCGCTTCGCCTCCTTGCCCTCGCCCATCTGGACATAGGGACCGAAGCGCCCGGTCTTGCGGTGGATGTCCTCGCCGGTCTCCGGGTGCTGGCCGATGATGCCGTCCTCGGCCCCGCCTTCGCCCTCCCCGCCCGGCTGGGCGAAGCGGCGGGTGTACTTGCACTCGGGATAGTTGTTGCAGGCAACGAAGGCGCCGAAGCGGCCCCCACGCAGCGAGAGCCTGCCGTTCGGGCGCCCTTCCGCCGCGCACAGCGGACAGGCGCGCGGGTCGCTGCCATCCTCGCGGGGCGGGAACAGGAAGTCCGAGAGATATTCGTCCAGCGCCTCGGTCACTTCCGAGGGCAGCTTTTCCATCACCTCGTCGGCCTTGGGGCGGAAATCGCGCCAGAAGCGTTCGAGCAGCGCCTTGTAGTCCTCGCGCCCGTCGGAGACGCCGTCGAGCTCGTCCTCCATGCCCGCCGTGAAGTCATAGGCGACATAGGTCGGGAAGAAACGTTCTAGGAAGGCGGTCAGCAGGCGGCCCGATTCCTCGGCGAAGAAGCGGTTCTTCTCCATGCGGACATAGGCGCGGTCGCGCAGGGTCTGGATGGTCGAGGCGTAGGTGGAAGGGCGGCCGATGCCGAGTTCTTCGAGGCGCTTGACCAGCGAGGCTTCCGAGAAGCGCGGCGGCGGCTGGGTGAAGTGCTGGGTGGCCTCGACGGCGCGCTTGGCCGGCTGGTCGCCCGCCTTCATCTGCGGGAGCAGGCCGCCGTCCTCGTCCTCCCCCTCTTTATTTGGGCTGTCGTCGAGGCCCTCCTGATAGACCGCGAGGAAGCCGGGGAAGCGGATCACCTGGCCGGTGGCGCGCAGTTCGTGGCTCCCGGTCGCATCGCGCAGGGTGACGGTGGTGCGCTCCAGTTGCGCGGTCGCCATCTGGCTCGCCATCGCGCGCTTGAAAATGAGGTCGTAGAGCCGCGCTTCATCCGCGCTCCCGGCCCGTTCGCGGGCGAAATCGGTCGGCCGGATCGCCTCATGCGCTTCCTGCGCGTTCTTCGCCTTGGTGCTGTAGAAGCGTGGCTTTTCCGGGAGATAGGCGCTGTCGTAGCGCGCGGCGATGGCATCGCGCAGCGCGTGAATCGCCCCCGGGTCCATCTGCACGCCGTCCGTGCGCATGTAGGTGATCGCGCCCGCCTCGTAGAGGCTCTGCGCGAGCCGCATAGTGTGTTGCGCCGAGAAGCCAAGCTTGCGCGCGGCCTCCTGCTGCAAGGTCGAGGTGGTGAACGGCGGCGCCGGGTTGCGCTTCACCGGCTTGGTCTCGACGCCTTCCACCGTGAAGCGCCCGGCCTCGACCGCGGCCTTGGCCTCCATCGCGATGCCTTGGTTGCCGAGGCTCAAACGCTCCAGCTTGACGCCCTTGAACTTGACCAGCCGCGCGTCGAACTCGGTCCCGTCGTGCTGCATCTTGGCGAGCACGGACCAATATTCCTCCGCCCGGAAGGCCTCGATCTCGCGCTCACGCTCGACGATCAGGCGCAGCGCGACCGACTGCACCCGCCCCGCGCTCTTGGCGCCGGGGAGCTTCCTCCACAGCACCGGCGACAGGGTGAAGCCGAACAGGTAGTCCAATGCGCGGCGCGCCAAGTAGGCGTCGATCAGCGGCTGATCCAGTTCGCGCGGGCGCGCCATCGCCTCGGTCACGGCGGTCTTGGTGATCGCGTTGAACGTCACCCGCTCGACCGCCTTGGGCAGCGCCTTGCGCTTCGCCAGCAGCTCGCGCACGTGCCAGCTGATCGCCTCGCCCTCACGGTCGGGGTCGGTGGCGAGCACCAGCCGGTCAGCCTTCTTGGCAGCGTCGGCGATCTCCTTGAAGCGGCTCTGCTTGTCGCGGTAGAGTTCCCACTCCATCGCAAAGCCGTCCTCCGGCTTCACGCTCCCGTCCTTCGGCGGCAGGTCGCGGACATGGCCGTAGGAGGCGAGGACCTTGAAGTCCTTGCCGAGATATTTCTCGATGGTCTTGGCCTTGGCGGGGGATTCGACGATGACAAGCTGCATGGCGCTGAGAGAGAGGTCCCTTACGTGTACGTACGCGCGAGGGTGGCGGGGTGCTGCGCCCAGCGTCAAGGGGGTAGTGGTGCGGCTCTCTAGGCCGCCCGCCGCACTGCCCCGTCGGCCTCGCGCACCAGATCGCCTGCCAGTTCCAGTTCGAGAAGTGCCATGTGCACCTCGGCCGCGCTGACGCCTGCCTGGCGTATCAGTTCGTCGATGCCGACAGGGGCGGTGGTGAGGAGATTGGCGATGTCGCCCGAGAGGTCCGCACGCGCCTCGCCCCAGTCCAGTTTGGCAAGTTCGGCATAGTCGAAGTCCGAGGGGCTGTCGGCGACGCGGAAGCGCGAGCGCGGCGCGCCGGTGAAGCTTTGCAACAGTTCCACCACTTCGTCCGGCGTCTGCACCAGCACCGCGCCTTCGCGGATCAGTTGGTTGCACCCCAAGCTCCTCGCATCGAGCGGGGAGCCGGGGATCGCCATGACCTCGCGCCCCGCCTCGCCCGCGAGCCGCGCGGTGATGAGGCTCCCCGATTGCGGCGCCGCCTCGACGACGAGGGTGCCCAAGGCAAGCCCGGCGATGATGCGGTTGCGCGACGGGAAATGCCTTCCGCGCGGCTCGGTGCCAGGGGGCTGTTCGGCGATCACCAGGCCCTCTTGCGCGATGCGCTCCTGAAGCTCTGCGTGCTGCGGCGGGTAGGCGATGTCGATGCCGCTGGCGATGACACCGATGGTGGCCGGGAAGGCCCCCTCGTGCGCCGCGCCGTCGATTCCCCGGGCAAGGCCGGAGACGACGGTGAACCCCGCCTCGGCGAGCGCAGCGGCGAAGTCGCGGGCGAGCTTGACCGCCGCCGCGCTGGCGTTGCGCGCGCCCACCAGCGCGACGCACGGCGCGCTCGCCAGCGCGAGGTTGCCGCGGCAGGTGACGATCGGCGGGGCTGACTCGAGCTCGCCCATCAGCGCGGGGTAATCGGGCTGGTCGTGGAACAGGTAGCGCGCCCCCGCCGCGCGCACCGCGGTGACCTCGCGCTCGATGCTTTCGGCGCTGGCGGGGTGGTAGGGCCCCCGCCCCCGGCTGGCGAGATCGGGGAGCGCATCGAGTGCGTCGGCGGCCGAGCCGAAGCGGGCAAGAAGCTGGCGGTAGCTGATCGGCCCGATATTGGGCGAGCGCAGCAGGCGGATGCGCGCGAAGGCCTCGGCCTGGGTGAGTGCGACCTCGTCCCCCATCGCGGTCAGGGTCTCACGACGCCTTGGAGCCCACCTTCGGCTCCTCCCCCCGCATCAGCCGGCCGATGTTTGCGCGGTGCTGGACGATGACGATCGCGGCGATGGCGATCAGCGGCGGGATGACCTCGGGATAGCCGAGCATCCAGGCGACCAGCGGCGCGGCGACGACGCTCACCAGCGAGGAGACCGAGGAGATGCGGCTCACGAACAGGGTGATGCCCCAGACGCCCGCGCAGGCGAGCATCGCCGGCCAGGCGAGCGCGCCCAGCGCCCCGGCGGCGCTGGCAAAGCCCTTGCCGCCCTTGAAGGCGAGCCACGGGGTGAAGCAGTGCCCGGCGACCGCCGCGACCGCCGCGACGCCCTCGGTGCCCGGCCAAACGGCGCGCGCCACCAGCACCGGGATCACCGCCTTCGCCGCATCGCACAGCACGGTCGCCGCGGCGAGGCCCTTGTTGCCGGTGCGCAGCACGTTGGTCGCCCCGATGCTCCCGCTGCCGATCTTGCGCACGTCCCCTAGCCCCGCCGCGCGGGTGAGGATCAGGCCGAAGGGGATCGAGCCCAGAGCAAAGCCCAAAAGGGCGGCGAAAACAGCGTCCATCAATTCCCATCCCGTTCGCCCTGAGCTTGTCGAAGGGCTGCACTTCTTCTAGCGCGCAGCAAGCCAAAAGAAAGACAGGGCTTCGACAAGCTCGGCCCGAACGGAGGTTTCTTGTCGGACCATCCTGCTTCCCCGATCCTGCTGTTCGATTCCGGCGTCGGGGGCCTCACCGTCCACGACGCCCTGCGCGAAGTCCTCCCCGAAGCCCCCGTGATCTACGCCGCGGACCTGGCAGGGCTCCCCTACGGCACCAAGTCCGAGGCGCAGATCGCCGCGCGGGTTGCGGGGCTGCTCGGGCGGATGGCGGAGCGGTATCAGCCGCGGCTCGCCTGCATCGCCTGCAACACCGCCTCGACCATTGCGCTGGGCATGGTGCGCGACGTGCTGGAGATCCCCGTCGTCGGAACGGTCCCCGCGATCAAGCCCGCCGCCGCGCTCACGCAGACCGGCACGATCGGCCTCGTCGGCACCGAGGCGACGATCCGGCAGGCCTATGTCGACGATCTCGAGCGCGCCTTCGCGGCGGACAAGCGCCTGCTGCGCGTCGCCGCCCCGGCGCTGGTGGGCGCGGCGGAAGCGAAGCTGCGCGGCGAGCCGGTCGACCCGGCGCTGATCGCCGACGTGCGCGACCGGCTTGCCGCCCAGGGCGCGGGCCTGCCTTCGATCGACACGCTGGTGCTCGCCTGCACGCACTTCCCCCTGCTCGGCGAGGAATTCGCGGCGGTGTTCGGCCGCGACGTGGCGCAGGTCGACGGGGCACGCGGCATCGCGCGGCGCATCGCCCAACTGCTCGAAGGCCAGCCTTTCGCCGCGCACGGACCCAACCGCTTCGTCGTCACCGGGCCGGTGGCGGGCGCCCGCGGCCTCGAGCAAGCCCTCGCCGCACGCGGCTTCGGGGCGGCGGAAGCCTTCTGATTTGCGCACCATGGCTTGCGAAACGCTCGCAAAGATCGCTGTGGCAAAAGCGTGGCCCTACCCTTAAATACGCCGGAAACCGACCGCCCTCGGCTTCGTTGTGGCGGGACAAGAGAACGCACGGCAGGAACCCGCGCCCCCGCCAGCAGAGGTGGCCGCGAGATCAGCGAGGGCTGAGTGAACTACGACCAGATCTTCGATTCCGCGATCGACCTGCTGCACGAGGAAGGCCGCTACCGCGTCTTTATCGACATCATGCGCAACAAGGGGGCCTACCCCAACGCGCGCTGCTTCCACGGGCACAATGGCCCCAAGCCGATCACCGTGTGGTGCTCGAACGATTACCTCGGCATGGGCCAGCACGACAAGGTGATCGGCGCGATGGAGGCTGCGCTGCATGATGTCGGCGCGGGCAGCGGCGGCACCCGCAACATCGGCGGCAACACCCACCTCCACATCGAGCTGGAGCGCGAGCTCGCCGATCTCCACGGCAAGGACGCGGCGCTGCTGTTCACCAGCGGCTACGTCTCGAACGACGCGACGCTCTCGACCCTCGCGAAGCTTTTGCCGGGCTGCATCATCTTCTCCGACGAGCTCAATCACGCGAGCATGATCGCCGGCATCCGCAATTCGGGATGCGAGAAGAAGGTGTTTCGCCACAACGACGTCGCGCACCTCGAAGAGCTGCTCGCCAGCGTCGACATCGGGACGCCCAAGCTGATCGCCTTCGAGAGCGTCTATTCGATGGACGGCGACATCGCGCCGATCCACGCGATCTGCGACCTTGCCGAGAAATACAACGCACTGACCTACATCGACGAGGTCCACGCGGTCGGGATGTACGGCGCGCGCGGCGGCGGCATCTCGGAACGCGACGGCGCGGCGCACCGGATCGACATCATCGAAGGCACGCTCGGCAAGGCCTTCGGGGTGATGGGCGGCTATATCGCGGCGAGCACCAAGGTGGTCGACTGCATCCGCTCCTACGCGCCCGGCTTCATCTTCACGACCTCGCTCTCACCGGTGCTGGTTGCGGGCGTGCTCGCCTCGGTTCGCCACCTCAAGGGTTCGGCCGAGGAGCGCAACGCCCAGCAGCGCGCGGCGGCAATGCTCAAGCTGAAGTTCGCCGAGGCGGGGCTCCCCGTCATGGACAGCGTGACCCACATCGTCCCGCTGATGGTCGGCGATCCGGTGCGCGCCAAGAAGATCAGCGACATCCTGCTCGCCGAATACGGCGTCTATGTGCAGCCGATCAACTTCCCCACCGTGCCCCGCGGCACCGAGCGCCTGCGCTTCACCCCCGGCCCCTTCCACACCGAAGCGATGATGGACGAGCTGACGAGCGCGCTCGTCGAGATCTGGGACCGGCTCGAACTGGGGCTCGCCGAGGCGGCGTGAATCGCGCCGTTCCGTAGCGTCCTTTGTGAAGGGCTGCCGGTGGGCTAGCTAACCTCCCGAACAGGATTCGGGAGAGACACATGGGCGGCACGCCTCAACAGACCTATGCCGAGGTGGTGCTCGGGCGGCGCAGCATTCGGGGCTATCTGAACAAGCCCGTCCCGCGCGCGCTGATCGAGGAGATCATCGGCATGGCAATGCGCTCGCCGACTTCGATGAACACCCAGCCCTGGCACTTCCATGTCATCACCGGCGCGCCGCTAGACCAGATCCGCAAGGGCAACACCGAGAACATCCTCGCCGGCGTCCCCGATAGCCGCGAGTTCCGCCGGGGCGAGGCTTTCGCCGGCGTCCATCGCGAGCGGCAGGTCGAGGTCGCCAAGCAGCTGTTCGGCGCGATGGGCATCGCCCGCGACGATGCCGCGGCCCGGCAGGACTGGGTGCTGCGCGGCTTCCGCCAGTTCGATGCGCCGGTCTGCGTGATCGTCACCTACGACCGCGAGCTCGGCAGTTCCGACGACACCGCCTTCGATTGCGGCGCCGTCACCACCGCGCTCGTCAACGCGGCGTGGTCGAAGGGGCTGGGCTGCGTCATCAACTCGCAAGGGATCATGCAATCGCCCGTGGTGCGCGAACACGCCGGCATCCCTGACGATCAGGTCATCATGAAGGCCGTCGCGATGGGCTGGCCCGATCCGGACTTTCCCGCCAATGCGGTGGTCTCCCACCGGCGCAGCGTTGCGGAGGCCGCGCGCTTCGTCGGCTTCGACTGACCGGGCGCAAATCCTTAATTCGCAAGGCGCGGCAGTTGCGTGCTGCGCCTACGGTTTGTTAACCAATAAATGCAACATCTGGCGGCCATCTACGGACGGAGCCAGAATGGAACTCGCAGGAACTCAGCACCGCGCCTTCGACGCCGGGCAGGCGCTGGTCGAGGATGGCGCGCGGCCCGACGTGACCATCGTCATGCCCTGCCTGAACGAGATCCAGAGCCTGCCGCACTGCATGGCGAACGCGCTCGACGCGCTTGCCGACCTGCGCACGCGGCTGGGCATGAGCGGCGAGATCGTGATCGCCGACAACGGCTCGACCGACGGCAGCCAGGCGCTCGCGACCGAGCTCGGCGCGCGGGTCGTGCCGGTGGCCGAGCGCGGCTACGGCGCGGCGCTGATCGGCGGGTGCCGGGCGGCCGCGGGGCGCTACATCCTGATGGGCGACTGCGACGGCAGCTACGATTTCCGCGAGGGCGTGGCGATGATCGCCCGGCTCGACGAAGGCCACGACGTGTGCATGGGCAACCGCTTCCTGGGCGGCATCGCGCCCGGCGCCATGCCGTGGAAGAACCGCTATATCGGCAACCCGGCCCTGTCCGGCATCCTCAACCTGTTCTTCCGCTCGGGCATCGGCGATGCCCATTGCGGCCTGCGCGCGCTCCGCAAGGACGCCTTCGCACGGCTCGGCCTGTCGGGCAGCGGGATGGAGTTCGCGAGCGAGATGGTCATCAAGGCAGCGCTGCTCAAGCTGCGCATGACCGAGGTGCCCGCGAGCCTCGCGGTCGACCTGCGCGACCGTGCCCCGCACCTGCGCCCGTGGCGCGACGGTTGGCGGCACCTGCGCTACCTGTTCATGCTGAGCCCGACCTGGGTCTTCGCGGTGCCGGGCATGGCGGCGCTGGCGCTGGCGGCGGTGATCTTCGGCGTCTCTCTGCTCCATTTCCTCGGCGCGGTGGAGGGCGAGCCCTTCTTCGGCACCAGCTGGACGATCGTCGCCGGCTTCCTTGCCACCTGCGGCCACCTTGCGCTGGTCATGGCGGTGGCGGCGCACCTGTTCGGCGTGCGCCGCGGCTTCCGGCTGCTGCGCCCGGTGCTGGGCCGCCATGCCGGCTGGCTGACGCTCGAGACCATGCTCCTCGCCGGGCTGGCGCTGATCGGCACCGGCCTTGCCGGGCTGGTGGCGGTGACGGTGTGGTGGGGCCAAGGCGGCTTCGTCGCCCTCGGCACCCAGCTGCCGCTCGTCCTGTTCGCCACCTGCGGCGCGATCGGCCTCCAGACCGTGCTGGGCGGGTTCCTGCTCTCGGTCATCGCGGGCAACGACAGCCGGTTCCTCGCTGCGGCAGGCGCCGGGACCGTACCTTGCCATCCTGCAGCAGAAGGCTGACTGTCGATGCACGCCACCGACAGCTCCGAACAGCTCCGCCGCCGCGAGTCCCGGATCTTCGACACCGACTGGCTGGTGCTGCGCCATCTGTCGCGCACGGTGGACAGCTACGCGGAAAAGCTTGCCGCCACCTGCCGCAGGGCGATCGATCTGGGCTGCGGAAGCCAGCCCTACCGCGCCATCTTCGAAAGCCGCGGCGTCGACTATCGCGGTGCCGATCTCGGCGATGGAGCCGAGGTCGTCATCACGCCCGAGGGCAAGGTCCTTGCCGAGCCGGCGAGCGCCGATCTCGTCCTCAGCTTTCAGGTGCTCGAGCACGTGCGCGATCTCGACACCTACCTTGCCGAAGCCGCGCGGCTGCTCGCCCCCGGCGGGCGGCTGCTGCTGTCGACCCACGGCACCTGGCTCTATCACCCCCACCCCGAAGATCACCGGCGCTGGACCCGCGAAGGGCTGATCGGCGAACTCCAGTCGCGCGGCTGGACCGTCGAGCGGTGGGAGGCGATCTGCGGGCCGCTCGCCCTGACCACGATCATCCGGCTGACCGGCTATTGCTACGCGCTGCGGCGCATCCCGCTGATCGGTGTCGCGCTCGGGCGGGCCCTGGCGGTCGTGCTCAACCTGCGCGCGGTGCTCGAAGACTGGATCACGCCCGCCGCGATCCGCTCCGACAACGCCTGCGTTTATTTCGTCCAGGCGCGCCGACGGGACGCAACATGATCGCACCGGGCCTTGGACAGAAGCTGCACTACGCGATCATCGCGGCGCTGTGCGCAGCGTTGCATTTCGCCGTTATGATGGCGGGCGATGCGCTGGGCTGCCACTTCGCGGTGTCGGTCACCATATCCTTCGCGGCCTGTGTGATCGTCGGCTTCCTGCTGCACTGCCGCTTCACCTTCGCGGTCGCCCCGCAGCCGAATGGCCTGCTGCGCTATACGGCGGCCATGGCGCTCAATTACCCCTTGACGCTGTGGATCATCTGGGTGCTTCACGAGGCGCTGGGCCTCGCCATGCTGATCGCCGCGCCGGCCAGCACGCTCCTGCTGACGGTCTACAATTTCCTGTCCTCGCGCTGGGCGGTATCGCTCGGCCTCGCTCGCCAGATGAAGGGAACGCCGGAACCATGACGGCCATCACGCTCGAGGCGGTGTCCGATATCCTGCAGCGCCACACGCCGGTCTACCGCACGCGCCCGCCGGTCTATCAGACCGCGATGCTCGCCGATCTTGCCGCCGTGTGGAGCGGCCACCACGCGAACCTGCTCGACATCGGCGGGGGAACAGGGGTGATGGCGGAAACGATGCAGGCGCTGCTGCCGGTCGGTTCGGTCACCGCGATCGACGTGGTGGACCGGTATTTCCCCACGCTTTCCGTGAGCACCGGCGTCTACGACGGCGCGGTGCTCCCGTTCGAGGATGGCAGCTTCGCGGCCGCCACCATCAACAACGTGATGCACCACGTCGATGTCGCGGTGCGCGGCGCGCTGATGGCCGAGATCCGCCGCGTGGTCTCGGGGCCGGTCTACATCAAGGACCACCTCGCCCGCTCGCCCCTCGATCATGCGCGTCTTGCCGCGCTCGATGCGATCGGCAACATTCCTTTCGGCGGCCAGATCCGCGCGCGCTACCTGACGTGGCGCGAATGGGAGGCGCTCGCCGGCGCGCAAGGATACAGCATCGCGGCGCAGTCCAGTGGGCAATATCGCAGCGGCTTGATGGAGCGGGCGTTCCCCAACCGGCTCGAGATCGCCATGCGACTAGATCCCGCCTGACGCCGCCGCCTGCGGCTGCCGTTGCTATGCGAATCCTGACCGTCTCCTCGTTCTTCGAAACCCACGGGGGCGGGCTCGAGATCGTCGCCGGGACGCTAGCCCGGGCGCTGGCGCGGCGGGGTCACGACAGCCGCCATGCCGCTGCCGCGCTCGGTCCGGTTCCCGGCACGCCCGACGTCACGTTCGTCCCGCTCGCCGCGCGCGATCCGCTCGAGGCGCTCACCGGACTGCCAATGCCGTTGCCCGATGGCGCGGCGCGCAAGCGGCTCGCAAATGAGGTACGCAGCGCCGATGCCGTGATTATCCACGATGCCCTCTACGCGACCTCGCAGCTCGCCCGCATCTACGCCGAGCGGGCGGGCAAGCGGTGGATACTCATCCAGCATATCGGCGGCATCCGCTACCGGAGCGCCGTGATGCGCGCCGCGCTAGGCCTTGCCAACCGGCTGGTAACGAGACCGACCCTGGCCGCCGCGCCGCAGGTCGTTTTCATCAGCGACACGGTGCGCGCGCAATTCGGCGACGTGGCCTTCGCCCGCCCGCCCGAACTGATGTTCAACGGCGTGGACAGCAATCAGTTTCATCCCCTCAGCCCCGAGGATCGGGTCGCGGCGAGGCAGCGGCTGGGCCTTGACCCCTCCCGACCGCAGCTCCTCTTCGTGGGGCGCTTCGTCGAGAAGAAGGGCCTAGCCGCCTTGCGCGAACTGGCCCGGCTGCGGCCCGACTGCAACCTTATGATTGTGGGCAGTGGACCGATCGATGCCGGGAACTGGAACCTTCCCAACGTGCAGCTGGCCGGGCGCAAGTCCCATGCCGAACTTGCCGCGCTCTACCGCGTCATGGACGCGCTTGTGCTCCCCTCGGTCGGCGAGGGCTACCCTCTGGTGGTGCAGGAGGCGATGGCGAGCGGCCTCCCGGTCTATTGCGGGCTGGACAGCGCCTTCGCCGATCCGGAGGCAGCCGCCTTCCACCACGGGATCGCGGTCGATCCCGGCGATGCCGCCGGAACCGCGCGCCAGTTCGCCGCGGCCATCCCGGCCGAGCCCCTGCCAAGCGCCGACGCGTCCGCCGCCGCCTATGCCCGTCGCTGTTACGACTGGGACGCCAACGCGGCGCGTATCGAAGCGTTGCTGGATGCCTCACCCACTTGACCCGCGCGACCGCAGCCCTGCGGCAGGCGCTTCAGCGGCAGGTCGTTCTCCACCGCGTCAAGGCCGAAGCGCGCCGCATCGGCATCGGCGAAGCGCGCGATCGTGAAATCGCGGCAGATGCGCGCCAGTTGCGCCTCGGTGAGCGATGCGGTCGCCATGCGCTTGGGGCGATTGCGGAGCAGCGGATCGTTGCGCACCAGTTCAAGCGCGAAGACGTGGCGCGGCGCATCGATCAGCACCACGTCGGCATCCATGGCCGCAATCGCCGCATCGGCACGGGCATAAGGGCCGACGAAGCTTGCCGCCTGCCAGGCGCGCAAGGGCAGGAGCAGGAGGCTCAGCACGATCCCCGCACCCAGCACGCCGCGAGCCGCCGCGCCATCGCGCACCGCGGCCGGCAGGCGATACCACCCGAAGGTCGCAAGCAGACACGCGCTGCCGATATAGCCGTGAAGATAGCGGTAGCCCCAACCGTGCCCCTGATCGGCCAGCATCACCATCACCGCGCCGCTCGTCAGCACGATGCCGGTCAGCATCGCCCGCCACGCACCGCCTGCGCGCCACGCGCCGGCCGCCGCGACGAGGACCAGCGGCAGGACAGCCGCGTTCTGCCACGTGACAAAGCGCACGAGGTTGATCGCCATGAGGCCGGCACTGGCGGGGGTGAAATCGCGCAGCAGCGCAAGGAAGCGGCTGAACAGCAATCCGGTGCCCGTCCCGGTGCCGCCGCCGCTGACGGTGACCGGCTCGGCGCCGAGCAGCGCGTAGAGGATGGTGTCCCATGCGCTCCAGAACAGGAACGCGGCCCCGATCGCCAGCGCCTGCCCCATCGCCGCCCCGCGCCGCCCGGAGAGCCACGTCTCGAGCAGGAAGGGCGCGGCGAACAGCGGGAAGAACACCGCCTGGTGCAGCCCGATGGCAAGGAAAGCGACCGGCATCGCCGCCACCTGCGCGCGCCAATCGCGGTGCAGCAGCAGCCACAGCCAGGTGAGGTTGAACGCCAGATGCGCGGTCATGGCGAAGGGGGTCATGGCGGTGACGAGGAGCTGCGCGGAGCTCGCCATCAGCAGCGCGCAGACCAGCGGCGCGCCGGGGTGTTCGGGCAGCAGGCGCCTCGCCAGATCGGCCGCGACCAGCACCGCCCAGCCGGCCAGCAGCGGCGAGGCGAGATTGCCGCCGAGATACTGGAGCGCGGCGTTGACCGGCAGATATTCGGACACCCACCAGCCATCGGGCGTGATGCGCGCAAAACGCGGTTGCAGCGCCGCGGCATAGTCGCGCCAGGCTTCCGGGATGAGAGCCATGCCCCGCCCCGTCCCGATGACGATGCCATCCGAGCGCGCCCAATGCTCGTCCACCGCCATCCCGTAGCCGGAGAACACCAGCCACACGCCGACCGCGCCGATCGCCGCCACAATCAGCGCCAGCAGCGCCGCGCCGCGCAGGCCGGCGGCATTCGGGCCCGGCACCGCGCGATCGAGCCCCAGCCGCGCCGGATCGATCCGGCCGCTCATGATCCAGAACAGCGCGAAGACCGCGGCGACGGCAAGATCCTGCGTGCGCAGGTATTGTGCGGCAAAGAACGGTGCGGCGCCGCCCGTCAGGGCGACACCTGCGAGGTAGGCCATGGCGGCGACCAGCAGCACCAGCAGGATCAGGCTGGCGTGTCGCAGCGCTGCGCTCAACGCGCCCTCGCCGGCCTGGCCGTATCGCTGATGTGGCTGATCCATGACGCGCTTTCGTCCCCTGGCGCGGGCGGATAGCGCAGCCGCCGCAGCAGGGAAAGCGCGCGGGCCTCGCCTGTCCCCGGCGAGGGCGTCAGCGCGGCAGTTCGGAGACCCCCATCAGCGCCTCGTCCACCGCGCGGGCGGCCTGGCGGCCCTCGCGGATCGCCCAGACGACGAGGCTCTGCCCGCGCCGCATATCGCCGCAGGCGAAGACCCCCGGCACGCTCGTCGCATAGCCGCTCGTGTCGGCGGCGACATTGCCGCGCGCATCGAGCGCCACGCCCGCCTGTTCGAGGAGCCCCGCCTTGCGCGGACCGACGAAGCCCATGGCGAGGAGGATGAGATCGGCCTTGATGACGAAGCTGCTGCCCGCGATCTCGCGCATCTGGCCGCCCGACCATTCCACCCGCACGCATTCGAGCCCGGTCACGTTCACGCCATCGCCGATCACGCGCTTGGCGAGCACCGCCCAGTCACGCGTCGCCCCTTCCTGGTGGCTCGACGAGGTGCGCAGCTTCATCGGCCAGTCGGGCCAGGTCAGCGCCTTGTCTTCCTTTTCGGGCGGCTTGGGCATGATCTCGAGCTGGGTGACGCTCAAGGCCCCCTGCCGGTTCGAGGTGCCCACGCAGTCGCTCCCCGTGTCGCCGCCACCAAGGACGACGACGTGCTTGCCGGTCGCGGTGAGGCTGCCGCGCGGGGCGGCGCGCAGCTCGTCGTCACCTGCGACGCGCTTGTTCTGCTGGGTGAGGAATTCCATCGCGAGCCGCACGCCGGACATTTCCGCGCCCGGGATCTGGAGCGATCGCGCATCTTCCGCCCCGCCCGCCAGCACCACCGCGTCGAAATTTTCCTTCAGCGAAGCAAAGGAGATGTCGACGCCGACTTCCTTCGAGGTTTTGAAGGTGACGCCCTCGGCCTCCATCTGCACGCAGCGGCGGTTGATGAGGTGCTTTTCCATCTTGAAGTCGGGGATGCCGTAGCGCAGCAGCCCGCCGACGCGGTCCGCCTTCTCGAACACCGTCACCGAGTGCCCCGCGCGCGCCAGCTGCTGGGCGCAGGCAAGGCCGGCGGGGCCGGAGCCGACCACCGCGACCGACTTGCCGGTCTTCTTCTCCGGGATCTGCGGCGTGATCCAGCCTTCCTTCCACCCCCGGTCGACAATCGCGCATTCGATCGACTTGATGGTGACCGGCTGGTCGATGATGTTCAGCGTGCAGGCCGCCTCGCAGGGCGCGGGACAGATGCGGCCGGTGAATTCGGGGAAGTTGTTGGTGGAGTGGAGGTTGGCGAGCGCGCGCTTCCAGTCCGCCTCGTAAACGAGGTGGTTCCAGTCCGGGATCATGTTGTTCACCGGACAGCCGTTGTGGCAGTAGGGAATGCCGCAATTCATGCAGCGCGAGGCCTGCCCGGTCAGCGTCGCATCATCCGGCTGGATGACGAATTCACGGTAGTTCTTCAGGCGCTCCTTGGGATCGAGATAATCCCGCTCGCGGCGGTCCAGCTCGAGAAATCCGGTTTCCTTGCCCACTGTCGTTACCTTCTCATGTTCCCTAGGCCCACCCCGCTGCGACTAACTTCGCCTGCGGCTCAGTAAGTCTCGCTCCCCTCCCGCTTGCGGGAGGGGTTGGGGGTGGGAACACCTTATTCCGCCGCGACGCTTTCGGCCTCTTGCCGTTCCGCTTCGAGCTTCTTGAGCGCCGCCGCATAATCACGCGGCATCACCTTGACGAACTTGGCGAGCGCCGCGTCCCAGTCGGCGAGCAGCGCGCCCGCCAGCTTGGAGCCGGTGTGGAGCTGGTGACGCTCGACCAGAATGCGCAGCCGCTCGGCATCATGGCGCAGCATGTCGCCCATGCCGAAATCGTGGACCGAGCGCGGGCGCTGTGACGGGCGGCCCGTCCCCTCTTCCGCATCCGGCGTGGCCGAAATCGGCAGCAGATCGACCTGCGCGTGGTTGACGAGCTTTTCGAACGCGCCCTCGGGATCATAGACATAGGCGACCCCGCCGCTCATGCCCGCCGCAAAGTTGCGCCCGGTCTTGCCGAGCACGACCACCACGCCGCCGGTCATGTATTCGCAGCCATGGTCCCCGGTGCCCTCGACCACCGCGATGGCGCCCGAATTGCGCACCGCAAAGCGCTCGCCCGCGACGCCGTTGAAATAGGCCTCGCCCGCGATCGCGCCGTAGAGCACGGTGTTACCGACAATGATGTTCTCGTTCGACGCACGCGGGGCCTCTGCCGGCTGGCGCACGATGATGCGCCCGCCCGAGAGGCCCTTGCCGACATAGTCGTTGGCATCGCCGACCAGATCGAGCGTCACCCCGTGGGCGAGCCATGCGCCGAAGCTCTGCCCGGCCACGCCCTTGAGGTTGATGCGGATCGTGTCGGTCGGCAGGCCCTCATGCCCGTGAGCCTTGGCGACCTCGCCCGAGAGCATCGCGCCCACGGTGCGGTTGACGTTGCGCACGTCATATTCGAGCTGCACCGGCTGCTTGGTGTCGATGGCGCTGCGGCAATCGGCGATCAACCGGTTGTCTAGCGCGCCGTCGAGCCCATGGTCCTGCGTGCCGATCTGCCGGAGCGAGGCCCCGTCCTTCAGCGGCACTTGATGGAGGATGCGCGACAGGTCGATCCCGCGCGCCTTCCAGTGGCGCTCCATCCGGCGGGTGTCGAGCCGGTCGACCCGGCCGACCATCTCGGCGACGGTGCGGAAGCCCATCTCGGCCATGATCTGGCGGAGCTCCTCGGCGACGAAGAACATGTAATTGACCACGTGTTCCGGCTGACCGGTGAAGCGCGCGCGCAGCACCGGGTCCTGCGTCGCAACGCCGACGGGGCAGGTGTTGAGGTGGCACTTCCTCATCATGATGCAGCCCGCCGCGATCAGCGGGGCGGTGGCAAAGCCGAACTCGTCCGCGCCCAGCAGCGCACCGATGGCAACGTCGCGCCCGGTGCGCAGGCCCCCGTCGACCTGCACCGCGATCCGCGCGCGCAGGTCGTTGAGCAGAAGCGTCTGCTGGGTCTCGGCCAGGCCGATCTCCCACGGGCTGCCCGCGTGCGTCAGCGAGGTCAGCGGCGAAGCCCCCGTGCCCCCGTCATAGCCCGCGATTGTGACGTGATCGGCACGCGCCTTGGAAACGCCCGCCGCGACCGTGCCGACGCCGACTTCGGACACCAGCTTGACCGAGATGCGCGCCACCGGGTTCACGTTCTTGAGATCGTGGATCAGCTGCGCCAAGTCTTCGATCGAATAGATGTCGTGGTGCGGCGGCGGCGAGATCAGGCCCACGCCCGGGGTCGAGTGCCGCACCGCGCCGATGCGCTTGTCGACCTTGTGCCCGGGCAGCTGCCCGCCCTCGCCGGGCTTGGCACCCTGCGCCATCTTGATCTGGATGTCGTCCGAGTTGACGAGATATTCGGTGGTGACGCCGAACCGCCCCGAGGCAACCTGCTTGATCCGGCTGCGCATCGAATCGCCGTTGGCGAGCGGCTTGAAGCGGAACGGCTCCTCCCCGCCCTCACCCGTGTTCGAGCGCCCGCCGATGCGGTTCATCGCGATCGCCATCGTGGAATGCGCTTCATGGCTGATCGAGCCGAGGCTCATCGCGCCGGTGCTGAAGCGCTTCACGATTTCGGAGGCCGGTTCCACTTCCGAAAGCGGGATCGGCTTGTCGGCCTTCTTGAACTCAAGCAGCCCGCGGATCGTCAGAAGACGTTCGGACTGCTCGTTGATGCTCCGCGCGAATTCCTCGTAATTCTTGGGGTCATTGCCGCGCACCGCGTGCTGCAATTGCGCGACATTCTGCGGGGTCCAGGCGTGTTCCTCTCCGCGCAGGCGGTATTGGTAGATGCCGCCGACATCGAGCATCCCGTCATAGAGCGGGTTGTCGCCGTAAGCCTGCCCGTGGCGGCGCAGCGCTTCCTCGGCGACTTCGGCAAGGCCGATGCCTTCGATGGTCGTGGCGGTGCCGGTGAAGTACTTCTCGACGAAGGCGCTCGAGAGCCCGACCGCGTCGAAAATCTGCGCGCCGCAGTACGACTGGTAGGTCGAAATGCCCATCTTGGACATGACCTTGCGGATGCCCTTGCCGATCGCCTTGATGAAGTTCTGCTGCACCTTCGTGGCAAGCAAATCGGGGTGCCGCTTGGCGCGCAGGGCTTCGAGGGTTTCGAAGGCGAGGTAGGGATTGATCGCTTCCGCGCCGTAACCTGCGAGCACGCAGAAGTGATGCACTTCGCGCGCCTCGCCGGTTTCGACCACGAGGCCGGTCTGCATCCTCAGACCCTGGCGGACGAGGTGGTGGTGGACGGCAGCGGTCGCGAGCAGCGCGGGCATCGGCACGCGGGTCTCGCTCTGCCCGCGGTCGGAGAGCACGAGGATGTTGTGGTCCTGAAGCACGGCTTCCGTCGCGGCCCAGCACATTTCCTTCAATGCCATTTCAAGGCCTTCGGCCCCGCTCTTGGCATCCCATGTGATGTCGATGGTGGCGCAACGGAACGCGCCGTCCAGTGCCTCTTCGACCGAGCGGATCTTGGCGAGATCCTCGTTGGTGAGGATCGGCTGATCGACTTCGAGACGCTTGTGCGTCCCCGCATCGCGGCCCAGCAGGTTCGGGCGCGGGCCGATCATGCTGGTGAGGCTCATCACCAGTTCCTCGCGGATCGGGTCGATCGGCGGGTTGGTCACCTGCGCGAAGTTCTGCTTGAAATAGTCGTAGAGCAGCCGCGCGCGGTCGGACAGCACCGCGATCGGCGTGTCGGTGCCCATCGAGCCGATCGGGTCGTCGGCATCCACCGCCATCGGTTCGAGGAAGCGGGTGATGTCTTCCTGCGTGTAGCCGAAGGCCTGCTGGCGGGTGAGCAGGGTGCCCTCCTCCGCCGGAATCGCCGCGAGTTCGGGCACCACATCGGTGATGTCGGCGAGCTTGTACTGCGCCTGATGCAGCCACTCGGCATAGGGTTCGGCATTGGCGAGATCGGCCTTGAGCTCGTCATCCTCGATGATGCGGCCCTGTTCGAGGTCGATCAGCAGCATCTTGCCGGGCTGAAGGCGCCACTTGCGGACAATATCCTCTTCCGCAAACGGCAGAACGCCGCTTTCCGAGGCGAGGCAGACGATGTCGTCCTTGGTGACGCAGAAGCGTGCGGGCCTGAGCCCGTTGCGGTCAAGCGTTGCGCCGATCTGGCGGCCATCGGTGAAGCACACCGAGGCCGGGCCGTCCCACGGCTCCATCAGCGCGGCGTGATATTCGTAAAAGGCGCGCCGCTCGGGCGTCATCAACGAGTTGCCGGCCCAGGCCTCGGGGATGAGGATCATCATCGCATGGGCAAGGCTGTATCCGCCCGCGATCAGCAGCTCGAGCGCATTGTCGAGGCACGCCGTGTCCGATTGGCCGTGGGGGATGATCGGCCACATCTTGTCGAGATCCGGCCCCAGCAGCTCGCTTTCCATCGTGCGGCGGCGGGCGTTCATCCAGTTGACGTTGCCGCGCACGGTGTTGATCTCGCCATTATGGGCGATGAAGCGGAACGGGTGGGCGAGACGCCAGCTCGGGAAGGTGTTGGTCGAGAAGCGCTGGTGGACGAGGCCCAGTGCCGAGACGCAATCGGGATCGCGCAGATCGTCGTAGAAGCTCCCCACCTGCGTCGCCAGCAGCAGCCCCTTGTAGACGAGCGTGCGGGTCGAGAAGCTGGGGATATAGGTCTCGGTGACGCCCGGCAGGGCGTGTTTTTCGGCAAGGCTCGCGAGCGGGTTCTGCACCTGCTTGCGGATCGTCAGCAGCTTCCGCTCGAAAGCGTCCTGATCGGCACAATGGGGCCCGCGCCCGATCACCGCCATCTGGATCACCGGCATCGAGGCGATCACCGCCGCGCCGAGCCCTGCGGGCGTGGTCGGCACGTCGCGCCAGCCGATGAAGCGCTGGCCCTCCTTGGCGGTGAAGGCCTCCATCCGCTCCTTGACGAAGTCACGCGCGCGCTCGTCCTGCGGCAGGAAGCACATGGCGATGGCATATTCGCCCGGCTGCGGAAGATCATGCCCCTGTCCTTCGGCCCAGCGGCGAATCAGCGGATCGGGAATCTGGATGAGGATGCCCGCGCCATCACCCAGCAGCGGGTCCGCGCCGACCGCGCCGCGATGATCGAGCTTCTCGAGAATCTCGAGCGCGCTGGCGATGATCGCGTGGCTTTTCTCGCCCTTGATATGCGCAACCATGCCGACGCCGCAGGCGTCATGTTCGTTGGCGGGGTCATAGAGACCCTGGGCGGAGGGGTAACCCATAGCGCAAATCCGATCCGTCAGATGCCGACAGGCGCGAACACCGCGCATGATCGATCATGCGGGGGAACACGCCTGGGGGCAGGTCGCTCGGGCGCTGGGAGACCTCGCCTGTGGTCCCCGTGCGCCCGCTTTCGCGCCCCTCATGCCGACAGGATGCGGATTTGGCAAGGGTCAGGCGTGAAGTATTATTTCTCGCAGACCTATTCAAACTTTTGTTCTATTGCGCGTGCTGCATCGCAGCACCAGCGGGAGTTGCAGGTTTTGCGCCGCTCGCCCGCCCCGCGCCGTCAGGCTGCCGCGTCTCGGCGCGGTTGCAGCTGGCTGAGCGCCGCGCGCAGCGGGTCGTCCTGGTCGTCGCCAGCAGGTGCGCCGCCGATGCCGCTGAGCGTGGCGAGCGCCTTCAGCGCTTCGGCCAGCGCCGCCTCGCGCGCGGCAAGTTCGGCCGCGCCGAGCGTGCGCACAGGGGCGCTGGTGCGGTGCTGGTGCAGCGCGGCGGCGAACCGCTCGACCATCTCCGCCATGCTGAGATCGCTGGTCGGGACGGCGCGCAGCCGGGCCAGCGCCGCCGTGC
>NZ_JAPFGY010000026.1 GCF_026586795.1 Erythrobacter sp. WG | reverse complement strand
GCGGGCGGCTTCGCGCCGAGCCCGATGCAGCGCGAGCAGTTCATGGCCTTCCGCACGCGCCTGTGCGCCGAGGACGGGCTCGCCTTCGTCGGGAAGCTTGCCGCCGCGATCGACAGCGGCGCGGACATCTCGGCCGACTATCCGGGCGTCGACGCCAAGGCGCTCGCGCCGATGCTCGCGCGGTTCCGGGGAGCGGACGGCAAGATCGATCCGGCGCGGCTCGAACAGTTCCGCAGCCGCATCTGCGCGATGGACCCGGCGGCGATGGGCGCTGGCGGTCCGCCGCGCATGATGATGCAGGGCGGACCCGGCGCGCCGGGCGCCCCCGGCGGCGGTATGCCCCCGGGCTTTGCCGCCTTCCGCGAACGGGCCTGCGGGCCGGACGGCGTGGCCGCGATGACCGCGCTGATCGGCAAGATCGAGCGCGGCGAGGATGTCTCGGCCGAGCTGCCCGGCGTCGATCCGGCCTTCATCAAGATGGCGCTCGACCGTTCGCGCGATGCCAGCGGCAAGATCCCGCCCGAGGCGATTGCCCGCTTCCAGCAGCAGTTCTGCGCGATGGCCCCGCAGGCTCCCGCAGCCGGCGCGCCGGGCGGACCAGGCGGTGCGGGCGGTGCGCGCGGTGGTGCACCGGGCGGCGGGCCGGGCTTCAACCCGCTCGCCATGCGGCCGCAGGGCTGGCGCTATTTCGTGAACCTCACGCACACGCTGGAGCTCGCCAACGAGATCCTGATCGCCCCCGGCCTCCAGCCGCTCGACCAGCTTGACGGCCAGGCGACCGGCGCCTTCGGCCTGCCGCGCAATTCCAGCCGCCTCGAGGCCGGTGTGTTCGGCAAGGGCGTCGGCTTGCGCGTGTCGGGCATCTACACCGGCAGCACCCGGCTCGACGGTTCGGGCCTGCCGGGCAGCACCGATATCTTTTTCGACGACATCGTCACCTTCAACCTGCGCGTCTTCGCCAACATGGCGGAGCTCACGGGCAAGAACGAGGGCGTGTGGAAGGACCTGCGCGTCAGCCTGATCGCCGACAACCTGTTCGACGCCCAGCGCCGCGTGCGGGATTCGAGCGGGGCGACACCGATCAACTACCAGCCCTTCGTGATCGACCCGCTCGGCCTCTACCTCGGGATCGACATCCGCAAGCTGTTCTGAGGATCAGGGCCGGGCGAGCGCCTCTGCCAGCGCTTCGGCGCAGGCGTGGCCGCTCGCCCAGGCCCACTGGAAGTTGTAGCCGCCGAGCCAGCCGGTAACGTCGACCGCCTCGCCGATCGCATAGAGGCCGGGAGCCTTCGTGGCCGCCATCGTCCGGCTGGAGAGTTCGGCGGTGGCGATGCCGCCTGCGGTGACTTCGGCCTTGGCATAGCCTTCCGTGCCATTCGGGGCGAAGCGCCAGTCGGCGAGCTTGGCCTGCGCGGCGCGCAGGTCCTTGTCGCCGAGGTTGCCGAGTTCGCGGTCCAGTGCCAGCCGGTCCGCCAGCGCATCGGCGAGGCGGCCCGGCAGGCGTTCTCTCAGGAGTGTGCGAAGATGCGCGCGGGGGCGGTCGCGCTTGGCTTCGACCAGCCAGTCGCTCGAAGCATGGGGCAGGAAAGTGATCCCCACCGGCTCGCCATGCCGCCAGTAGGACGACACCTGGAGGATCGCCGGGCCAGACAGCCCCTTGTGGGTGAACAATGCCGCTTCGGCGAATTCCGTCTTGCCGGCCCGAGCGCGCACCGGCGCGGCAACGCCTGACAGCTCGCGGAACAGCGCATCCTCGCCGCCGAGCGTCAGCGGGACGAGCGCGGGGCGGGGCTCGACCACCTTGAGGCCGAACTGACGGGCGAGCCGGTAGGCAAAATCGCTCGCCCCCATCTTGGGGATCGAAGGGCCGCCGGTCGCGATCACCAGCGCGGGCGCGTGCCACGTGCGGCCATCGGCGGCGGTGACGGTGAAGGTGCCATCCTCGCCGCGCGCGACATCGACCACATCGACCCCGCAGGTCAGCGTCACCCGGTCCGCCGGACACTCGTCGAGCAGCATCGCGACGATCTGCTTGGCCGAACCGTCGCAGAACAGCTGTCCCAGCGTCTTCTCGTGCCAGGCGATCCCGTGCTTCTCGACCAGCGCGAGGAAATCGGCAGGCGTGTAGCGGGCTAACGCGCTCTTGGCGAAATGCGGGTTGGCCGAAAGGTAGTTGGCCGGCCCCGCACCGAGATTGGTGAAGTTGCAGCGCCCCCCGCCCGAAATCAGGATCTTCTTCCCCGGCGCTTCGGCTCGCTCCAGCAAAGCGACGCTGCGGCCCCGCTGCCCGGCCTGTCCGGCGCAGTAGAGCCCGGCCGCGCCTGCGCCGAGGATGATGACGTCATAGTTGATCACCGCTGCGGCGATAGGGCGAAACCGTGGCCGATGCCAAGGCTCCCCGCGCAGCCGGTGCGGCCTGTCCCGCGCAGGACGTCGGGCTGTCGTGTCTGGGCTGTGCAGGAGGAACGGGGCTTGGTCGTCATCTGTTGAAGCTGCATGGGGCCGCGTGAGGCGGCCTGATGAACATACGACGGAAAGGCTGTCCAAGTGACTGACAGAACGCAGAAAGACATCGCGGAGAAGGCCATGAAGCTGAAGGCCGACGGCGCGGCGGCGCCGGATTACCTCGAACATCAGGAAGACACCGCCGGCGACGGCCCGATCGCCGAGCGCAACCGCGAGGAGCCGGTGATGGGCGCCCTCGATGCCGAAGGCCAGCGCCCGGTCCTCGAACGCAGCCGAAAGGTGCGCTGACATGGAGATCCGCTTCAATTCCGACAACGCCATCGAAGGCTCCGCCGACATGGCACAGGCGGTCGAGGAGCGCCTGACGGAGCGGCTCGAAACCCGCTTCGGATCGCGCCTGACGACCATCGAGGTCCACGTCCGCGATGTCGATGGCGACAGCAACCGCGCCGACGGTGTCGAGGCCCGGCTCGAGGCCCGGCCGCGCGATGGCCAGCCGATTTTCGTCGCCGAACGGGCCGAAAAGCCGCTCGAGGCGGTCAACGCCGCGCTCGGCACGCTCGTCACCCGTCTCGACACGGTGTTCGGCAAAGCCGACCGCCACCGCAAGTAGGAGCACCCCCATGCAGATACCCGACGGGGCCCACGTGGCCGTGATCGACGGCGAGCGCTTCCTGTGGCTGCGCAATAGTGGCGATGCGGTGCATCCCAACCTCGAGAACTTCGGCGCGCCGGACCTCGATCCGACCAACCGGAGTTCGGGCAAGATGCGCCACTCGATCACCACCAACCAGCACACCGGCAACGATCTCGATGAGGCGGCGCACGTGGCGGCGGCGGCGGACTGGATGAACCACCAGGCCAAGACCAATGCTATCGAGCATTTGATCGTGGTCGCCGACAAGCGCTCGCTCGGCGAACTTCGGCGGCACTATCATATCGAGCTGGAGAAGCGGCTGGTCGGCGAGATCGGCAAGGCGGTCACCAACCAGCCGATCGACGAGATCGCGCAGACCATCGCCGCAGCCTGACCGCACAGGGCTGCGCAAGGATGCAGGGGGCGATTGCCAATCGCCCCTTGCAGTCCCTATCTGGCCCGCATGGCCCGAACCCCTGCCGGCACCCCCCACGACCCCCGCGGTGCGGAACGCTTCAACGAGGAGCGGGCCGCCAGGACGGTGGCCAGCGCCCAGCCCGATCTCGAAGGCGGGGTAAAGGCGATTCGCGATACGGTGCGGGTCCTGAAGCCGGTGCCCGGCGTCTACCGGATGGTCGATGCGCGCGGCGAGGTGCTATATGTCGGCAAGGCGCGCAGCCTCAAGGCGCGGGTGGCTAACTACACCCAGATCGCCCAACTCTCCGGGCGGCTCCAGCGGATGGTCAGCCAGACGCGCAGCATGGAGATCGTCGTCACCCGGTCGGAGGCCGAGGCGTTGCTGCTCGAAGCGCAGCTCATCAAGCGTTTCCGCCCGCCGTTCAACGTGCTGCTGCGCGACGACAAGAGCTTCCCCTTCATCCTGTTGCGCGCCGATCATGCCTTCCCGCGTATCCAGAAGCACCGCGGCGCGCGGCGGGCGAAGGGGAACTACTACGGGCCCTTCGCGAGCGCGGGGAGCGTCAACACAACGCTGAATGCCCTGCAGAAGCTGTTCCTGCTGCGAAGTTGCACCGACAGCTTCTTCAACAACCGCGACCGGCCGTGCCTGCTGTATCAGATCAAGCGCTGTTCAGGCCCCTGCGTGGGACGGATCAGCGCGCCCGACTACGACGTGCTGGTGCGCCAGGCGAAGGACTTCCTCGCGGGGAAGAGCTCGGCTGTGCAGGCCGATCTCGAGCGGCAGATGGCCGAGGCCGCGGCGAACCTAGACTTCGAGACCGCGGCGATGCTGCGCGACCGGCTGCGCGCGGCGACCTTCATCCAGGGGAGCCAGGCGATCAACGCCGCGGGGCTCGGCGATGCCGACGTCTTTGCGCTTGCCGCCAAGAGCGGGCAGATGACGGTGCAGGCCTTCTTCATCCGCGGCGGGCAGAACTGGGGCCACCGCGCCTTCTTCCCGCGCCACACGGCGGAGGTCGACGAGGCGCAGGTGCTCGCCGATGTCATGCTGCAATTCTACGAGGAGGTGCCGCCGCCGCCGACGATCCTCGTCGATCGGGAGGTGCCTGAGCGCGAGTTGATCGAGGCGGCGCTGTGCGAGCTTGCGGGGCGGAAGGTCGGCATCTCGGTTCCCGAGCGCGGCGATCGGCGCAAGCTCATGCAGCAGGCGCAGCGCAATGCCGTCGAGGCGCTCGAGCGGCGGCTGGCGGAGAGCGGGACCAAGGCCAAGCTCAACCGCGAGCTCGCCGAGTTCCTCGAACTGGACAGCCCCCCGCAGCGGATCGAGGTCTACGACAACAGCCACATCCAGGGCACCAAGGCGGTCGGCGCGATGGTGGTGGCGGGGCCGGAGGGTTTCGAGAAGTCGCAATACCGCAAGTTCAACATCCGCGAGGCGCAATCGAACGACGATTTCGCGATGATGCGCGAGGTGATGGCGCGGCGGTTCCGGGCGTGGCGTGAAGAGGAAGAAGAAGGGCCCACCCCCAGCCCCTCCCGCAAGCGGGAGGGGAGCGAGACTTGGCGAGCCGAAGGCGAGCCTAGTCCCAGCGGGGTGGGCAAGGGGGGCCATGAGACCCTTCTTCCCGACCTCATGCTGATCGACGGGGGCAAGGGGCAGCTCTCCAGCGTGATGCGCGTGCTGGAGGAGATCGGTCTTGCCGACGAGATCGCGGTTGTCGGCATCGCCAAGGGACCGGGGCACGGGCGCGAGGGGCGCGAGGTGTTCCACTTTCCGGACGGGCGCGAGAAGATGCTGCCGGCGGGCTCGCCGCTGCTGTTCCACTTGCAGAACCTGCGCGACGAGGTGCACCGCTTCGTCATCGGCGCGCACCGGGCGAAGCGCTCCAAGGCGATCACCGCCTCGCCGCTCGACGAGATCCCCGGCATCGGCCCGGCAAGGAAGCGCGCGCTGTTGCTGCACTTCGGCACCGCCAGCAAGGTGCGCGCCGCCGCGCTCGAGGACCTGCAACGCGCCCCCGGCGTCAGCGCAACGGTCGCGCGCAAGATCTACGACTTCTACCACGCGGGCGGCTGACCGGCGCTGGTCCCCCTTTCGCTTGCAGCATTTTTTCTTGTCGCTCCCCGCAGCTTGTCCCATCCTGCCGATGGAACACAGCACACTTTTCGGGGGGAGACGGATTTATGACCTTGCAACGCTACGCGCTTGTCGCCGGGGGGCTGCTGGCCGCCGCCGGCGTGACGGTGGCGGCCGCTCAGGACGATCGGATGCTGCGGCCGCCCGCCCAAGCCGAGGCTATCATCTACCGTGACGCCAACTACAAGGGTCCGGCGGTCAACATCAGCCGCGCGGAGCCGGACCTCGGCCTTGCCTGGCGGGTCAACGCGATCCGCGTCAACAGCGGCGAGTGGCAGCTGTGCGAGCGGCGCAATTATGGCGGCAATTGCCGGACCATCTCGCGCGATACACCGATCCTCGGGCTGCGCGGCATCGAGGTGCAGTCGATGCGGCCGATGGGCTGGGGCGGTAGCGGCGGCGGGCGGCCGGGCGAACCGGGCCGCAACCCGAGCCTGCGCGGCATGGCGGCCGAGTTCTATCCCGCACCGGCGATGAACGGCTACCGCGTCGAGGCGTGCGAGACCGGCAGCGCCACTGCCTTCTGCGCGCGCCGCAGCGCCGAGCAGTTCTGCTCCAGCATGGGATGGCGCACGGCGGCGCGGCAAGCGATCGAGACGGTGCGCGGGCGGGCCTATCTCGCCGACGTGCTGTGCAGCAACACCGGAACCTGACGCCCGCGCACGAAAAACGGGGCGGGCCTTTGGGCCCGCCCCGCATCACGCTTTGCCCGAAGCTTACTGGCGGGCGACCTGCTGCCGGTCGTCCAGGGCCTTGCTCACCAGCACGTTGACAGACACGCGGCGGTTCTGCGCTCGGCCCTGCGGCGTGGAATTGTCGGCCGCCGGATCGGCGGTCGCCATGCCGGTCGGCGTCAGCATCCGGTAGGGCTTCCACTTGCACACCTGCTGGAGGTGATTGACCACCGCCGCGGCGCGCTTTTCCGACAGGGCCTGGTTGAACTCCTGCGATCCGGTGATGTCGGCATAGCCGAGCACCAGCAGCAGCGAGTTCTCGCTCTGCTCGGCCTGCGCGGCGGCATTGCACAGCTCCGCCTTGTAGGCCGGGGTGAGCGTGGCCTTGCCGGTTTGGAAGTAGACGTTCGAGGTGGACACCAGGTTGTACTTGTCGATGTCGCCGAGCCGCCCGCGCAGCGCCTCGGTCGCGGCAGCGTTCTGGCGGATGGCCTCACCCTGTTCGCCGAACTGCTGCTGCGTGCCGCCGCGGATCATGGCCGCGATCTGCCGGTCGTCGCTGGTGAAGCGGACCTCGCTGGCGACGAGACCCTCGCCGTATTGTGACGTCTTGACGATCACCGGCAGGCCGTTGACGAGCGCGCTCTGGTCGAGCGTCTTGTTGCCGATCCCGAGGAAGCCGCCACGGGTGCGGATCTCCGTTTCGGGGTGCAGCGTCACGATGGTGTTGCTGCCGTCTTCGGCAGTGATCTGAACCCGCCCGCCTTTGCGCGCGGTGATCATGCCGGTGACCTTCGGCCCGTCCTGCAGTTCGGCAAGCGGGGGAAGTTGGCCATAGACGGTGGTCAGCACCTCGCCCTGGTCGCCGGTGGCGGCAGGGTCAGTAGCGGTGCTCGACTGGGCCGAAAGGCCGCTGGCGCCGGCGGCCGCGAGAGCAGCGGCGAATGCGATATTGCGGCTGTAGGGGAAAGTGGTCTGTTTCACTGTTCATGCTCCTGCGCTGCGGTCCGCGATCCCTTGAGCGGCCCGAAATGGGTCTGCGCAAGGCGTGCGTGTTGATAGCCACCTTTCTGCCAGATGAACAAGATGCTCCTGATGGCCCAGCGAGCGGGCCATCGGGGCAGTTCTTGCGGCGGGCTGTTGTGCGCGGAGGGGCCGGGTGGGGGGCTTAGCCAGCCGCCTGCGCGGCGATCCAGCGGTCGATCTTGGCCTCGAGCACCGTCAGCGGCAGGGCGCCGGTGTTCAGCACCTGCTCGTGAAAGGCCTTGATGTCGAACCGCGCCCCCAGCTTGTCGGCGGCGCGCTTCCTCAGCTCCTGGATCTTGAGCGCGCCGATCTTGTAGGCGAGTGCCTGACCCGGGATGGCGATGTAGCGGTCGACTTCGGCGACGACCTCGGTGCGGGTCATCCCCGAGTTCTGCATCATGAAGTCGATCGCCTGGTCGCGGGTCCAGCCCTTGGCGTGGATCCCGGTGTCGACCACCAGCCGCATCGCGCGTAGCTGCTCGTCCTGAAGCGTCCCGTAGCGGTTCCAGGGGTTCTTGAAGAAGCCCATCTCCTTGCCCAGGGTTTCGGCATAAAGCGCCCAGCCTTCCGCGAAGGCAGTGGTCCCGCCGAAGCGCATCAAGGCCGGCAGCGCCTCGTTCTCCTGCGCGAGGCTGATCTGGAAGTGGTGCCCCGGCGCGCCTTCGTGAAGGTAGAGCGTGACGTTGCCCGGCGTCAGGCGGCTCGGCAGGTCGTAGGCGTTGAAGTAGAACACGCCCGGCCGCTTCCCGTCGGGCGAACCCGACTGGTAGGACCCGCCCGCCTCGAACTTCTCGGTCGAGGGATCGTAGGGCCGGATTTCGAGCGGAGATTTGGGCACCAGCGAGAACAGCGCGCCGATCCTGGCATCGACTTCACGGCCGATGCGGTAGTAGTCCTGCGTCAGCGCCTCGCGGCTCTTGGGCTGGAACCTTGGATCGGTGCGCACATAATCGAAGAACTGGGCCTGTGTGCCCTTGAACTTCACTTCCTTTTGCAGCGCCTCGAGCTCGGACTTGATCCGGGCGACTTCGGACAGGCCGAGCTGGTGGATGGTCTCGGCATCGAGCGGCAGCGTCGTCGATTCCTCGATGGCGCGGGCGTAGAGCTTGTCGCCGCCCTTCATCTGCGAAAGACCGATGCTCTCGCGCGCGGCGGGTAGATATTCGTCGCGCAGGAAATCGCGCAAGCGGGTGTTGGCGGCGTAGATCGCCCTCGTCTTCGCCTCGTAGGCCGCGGTGAGACGCGCCTTGTCCGCGGCGGAGAAGCTGTCCGGGAACATGGTGGTCGGACCCATGTACTGCGATTGCGCGATCGGCTGGGCGAGCTGCGTGTCGAGCTGCGAGACCATGATCTCGGTCGTCAGCCTCGTCTCGAGCACGCCGCTCTTCATTCCTTCGCGGAATCTGGCGATCGCCCGGTCGACGAAGGCGATGTAATCGTCGTGCCGGGTGAGGTTATCCTCATAGTTCTGTAGCGTCTTGAACGGCGCCACTCCGGTGCCGCTGGCGAAGGTCGGGTAGTAGGTGTGCAGCCCGAAGAAGTGATTGAGCGGACGCACCTCGGTGAGCGCGCGCATTGCGTCGCTGTAGCCTTTGAGGTTGGTCTCCTGCGTGTACTTGAAGACGTCGTAGGCGAGCTGATCGGTCGCGTTGAGCTTGCTGCGGTCGATCTGCGCCAAGAGGGCGAGGTTCAGCTTGATGTCGGTGCGGCCGGCGAGAAAGGCCGAATCCGTCAGCTGGTCGCCAAGGCGGCCTGCATTGCTGTCATCGCCCCGGAACAGCCGACTCAGGGGATTGAGCGCGAGCTCGCGCGCGTCGGCATCGTCGAACAGGGCGAAGAGCTTGTCGTGCTCGGACTGGGCCGCGGCGGCAGCGGCGGGGGCAGGTGCGCTCTGCGCGAAGCCGGGCTGGGCGGTGAGGAGCAGCGCCGTCGAGGCGGCGAGAGCAAGGCGCAAGGTCATTGAGGAAAGTCCCGTCGATATGTGCAGTCGCGGTCGGTTAGGCCCGGGCGCGCGCGCGCACAACCCGAGGCGCGACGAGGGGCGAAGAGGTCTCGACCGGTGTCGTCAGGACGCGGCGAAGCGCCCTGCGTGAAACGCCGCGTCGGCGCGCAGCTGGTCGTGCTCGACCCACACCGAATGGGTGCCCGAACAGATCTTGTGCGGCAGGGCCAGCCGGCAGATCGGACCCTTGGCGATGTCCGCAGCGTCGAGGATCGCGCACTCGGAGGTGCCGGCGTTCTCGTCGATCAGGAAGGTGACGAGGTAGCCATCATCCTCGTTGGTCGCCCCCTTCCGGGGGATCATCGGGCTCTCGCTCGCATAGACCCCCTCGGGGAGGCGATAGACCTGCTCCTCGCCCGTCCCGGTGTCGTGGCGCACGTAGCCGTTGAACAGGAACCAGCCGGGCCGCGAGGTGGTCGACCAGACGTAGCGGCTCTGACGCATGGCGAAGCGCGGGTTGATCATCCCGAATTCGACGATCCGCTCCGACAATCGCTCCTCGCGCGTTTCGCCCGTCTTGAGGTTGAAGCGCCAGCGGTGAAGGCGGCTCTGGAACGAGTGCTCGTCGACATAGGCCATCATGTGGCTGTATTTGCCCATTTCCTCGAGCGGATCGGGCATGGGCTTGGTCTGGTGATAGCCCTCGAGGATCACCTCGTCACCCTCCTCCCAGGCGTTGGTCCAGTGGAGCACATAGGTGGGGGAGGCCTCGAACCAGCGGATGTCTTGCGGCTGGCCGCGGCGCGGGATCAGGCCGAAGCGGGTGGGCACGCCCGGATGGAGCCGCGCCGCGTGGATGTTCCGCCCGAGCAGCTCCTCGTCCCAGTAGAGCGGCATATCGTTGAGGATCGACCAATTGGGTGTGATCGCCATGTCGTGCGGCAGGCGCGGGCCGGGCAGCGGCACGGGGACATAATGCTCAAGCCGCCCGTCACGGCCCACGACGCCGTAGTGCATGAAAGGCGCGTGCTTCGAATAGTTGAAGAACATTAGCTCGCCCGTCCCCTCGTCGACCTTGGGGTGGGCCGAGATCCCGTCCAGGGGAACCCACGGCGCCTTGCCGAGGCTCGCCAGCGTCACCGGATCGAGCATCCACGCCTCGCCGCACTGGTAAAGGGTCGCATAGGCAATGCCGGCGTGAACGATGATGTCGGTCGAGCCCGTGTCCTTCAGCCCCCCATGCGCGCCGAAGCCGGGTCGCACGCTCGTTCCCCAAGGGTCCATCAACCCGCCCCACAGGCTGCGGCCCGCGATCTGCTCCGCCTCGAAGCAATGCGTCCGCACGAAGCGGTTGCGGTAGCTCGCCTTCCCGCCCGAGATGTTGACCTGGTGGATCATCGCGTCGCCATCGAAGGGGTGATGGCGCCCGAGCGGCTGGTGGACCTGGTTCTCGGTGTTGCGCAGGTAGATGCCGTCGATGTCAGGGGGGATCGCGCCCTCGATCACCGGCAGTTCGGCAACGTCCACCTCCTCGTGCAGCGGTGTCCACGGCCCCGACAGATAGGGGTGGTTGGACGGCTCCAGCGATGTCCTGACCGGCGGGTGGCGCGTGATCTGCATGGGCTCTCTCCCTCGCGCCGAAGGATGCGCCACGGGGGCGGGGCTGGCAAGAGGGGCGATTTTGATCGCGATCAAGGCTGCCGGGGCATTTTCGACCGATTCTCGTCTCCATCATTGGGAGACAGGCCATGAAATCGATTCTGCTGCACATCGACCACGATCCGGCGATGGCCGCGCGCCTGCAGGTCGCGCTCGACATCGCGCGGGCCACCAACGGCCACATCACCTGCCTTGAGGCGATCAGCTACGAGGTCTTCACGCCGGGCGATGTCTATGGCTCGGCGATGGCCGCCGCGATCCCGGTGATCAAGGAAAACGCCGAACGCCTGCGTGCCGAGGTCGAGGCCGATCTCGCCAACGAGGGCGTGCCGTGGGACTGGCGCTTCACCTACGGGATCGCCGCCGAACGGCTGCTCGACGCGACCCCGCTTGCGGATGTGGTGATCCTCGGATCCGCCGAACCCGGCACCACCGGGCGCGGCCCGTCCTCGCTGGTCGGCGATGTGGTTCTGAAGGCGCGCGCTCCGGTGCTGGTGGTGCCGCAGGACTCGCGCGGCTTCGATGTCGGCGCGCCGATGCTGGTCGCCTGGAACGGCTCGCCGGAAAGCGCCCATGCCCTGCGCGCGGCGCTGCCGCTGCTTGCCTGTTCGTGCCAGGTGACGCTCGCGAGCGTGACCGACTCCGATCCGGGCGAGGATCTCGCGCTGCCCTCCACCGAAGGCGCGCGCTATCTCAGCCGCCACGGGATCGCGTGCGAGATGGTCGAGCTGCCGGATGGGCAGGCCTCGGTCGCCGACACGCTGTTCGCCGCCGCGCGGGCGCGCGACTGCGCGGTGGTGGTGATGGGCGCCTATGGCCGCCCGCGGCTTGCCGAGATGCTGCTGGGCGGCGTCACCCGCCAGATGCTGAGCGAGCCGCCGATGCCCGTGCTACTGGCGCATTGATCTTGGGCAGACCCCATGCCCTCGTCATTGCGAGGAGCCGGAGGCGACGCGGCCTTCGGGTCGCAATGACGAACAGTAAGCCTATCCCGTCACCCGCTTGCGCATCATGCCTTCCTGCGCGACGCTCGCCACCAGTTCGCCGCGCTGCGTGAAGATCCGCCCGCGGTTGAAGCCGCGCCCGCCACCGCTCCACGGGGCGTCGGTGGCGTAGAGCAACCATTCGTCCGCCCGCGCGTCGCGGTGGAACCAGATCGCATGATCGAGGCTCGCCCCAACCAGTTCGTTGCGCATCCATGAAAGGCCATGGGGCAGGGCGCTGGTGCCGAGCAGGGTGTAGTCGGAAGCAAAGGTGATGATCGCTCGGTGCAGTTCGGGCGTGTCGGCCTCGCCCGTGATCGGCGCATTGACCCGGAACCAGGTGTGGGCGCGCGGCGCGCGCGGTTCGCGGCTCATCCAGTGGAGCGCGTCGCAGGTGCGCATCTCGATCGGGCGCGGGCGCAGCATCATGCGGCGCTGCTGCTCGCTGAGGCGATCGCCCCACTGTTCGGCGATTGCGCGGCGCTGGTCCATGTCGGCGCGCAGCGCGTCGGGCGCGGGAACGTCCGGCATGGCGGCGTCGATATGCTCCAGCCCCTCTTCGGGTTGCTGGAAGCTGGCGGTGAGGTTGAGGATCGGGACCGCGATCCCCTCCTCGTTCTCCTGCGCCGCCACGACGCGGCGGTTGGCGAAGCTCCTCCCGTCGAAATCGCGCTCGATCCGGTACTGGATCGGCGCGCCCTCGCGCCCGCCGCGCAGGAAATAGGCGTGGAGCGAATGCGCCCGCTTGCCGTCGGTGACGCTCGCCTGCGCCGCCTGCAAGGCCTGAGCGAGCACCTGCCCGCCGAACACCCGCCCGATCCCGTCGTCCTGCGGGGGGCCGGCGTAGATATCGGCGGCGCGCTTCTCGACCGTCAGGAGCCGGACGAGGCCGGCGACCAGTTCTGCATTGGTGGGTGTCTCGCTCATGGCACGCGGCCATGCTTGCGGTTTACGCGCCCGTCAATCCGAGTTTGCGCAGGGCGCGGAAGGCATAGGCCTTGGTGTAGTTCTGGTGCGGGAAGCGACCGGGCGCCGCGGGCGCGAAGCCGCGCGCGCGCAGGATCGCATTGAAGATCCGCGCGTCGCTCTCCCGGTAAGACCATTCCGAGCGCCAGGTTATCGACAGCGACACCGAAGGCGCGGGGCCGTTCTTGACGAAATGCGGGGCCATGACGGGCACGAACAGCGCCTCGCCGGGTGCGAGCGGGAATTCGGTGCCGTGGGCGAGGAAGCTTTCCTTCCACTTGAGCTCGCGCGGGCCGCCGGAATGGTAGGTCTCGTGCGCCTCGTCCGGCACGAAGCGGGTGTCGCCCGCCGGGAACTGGGTCATCGCCTTGGTGCCGCGGATCTGGAGCAGGATGTTGTGCTCGGGATCGAAGTGATAGGGCGTGACCGAGCCGGGCGAGGATACGAAAATGAACCCCTGCGGGGTCAGCATCGCGCCGGTCGCCGCTTCGATTTCGGGGCGGATTTCCTCGAGCAGGCCCATCAGGAGGTCGCGATATTCGGGCACCTGTTCGATGTTCTTGAGCACCGCCCAGCTTTCCGCCTCGGCGACCTTGCGGATCGTCTCGGCGATGGTGAGGCCGTTCGAGCCCGGCTTGCCGTCGACCCCGATCGGCAGGTCGCCCCGGTTGTATTCCACCGAGGCGATCGGCAGCCGCTCGGCGAGCTGCGCCAGAGCCTCGATCTCGAGCAGCGGATGGGCGGTGAGGCCGTGCTTCAGGATGTGCGGCTGCTCCGGGTAGTGCGCGGCGAAGGTGCTGCGCGCGGCGGTATCGAAGACCGGCGCGGCGAGCGCGTCGGTGAAGCGGGCGGGGGCGTTCATGCGGTCCTCCTCGGTCGTGTCTCGTAGGCCTCGAGCAGGCGGAAGGCGGCGCGGCGCAGCGGGCCGCCGATTGCGATGTTGCGGCTCACCATGCGGCGGCCACCTTTCCACAGGCGCTCGATCATCGGGTGGCCCTCGGCGGCGCAGCTGTCGGCCCAGGCGATGCCGGGTCGCTCCAGCAGGGCGAGGTTTTCCAGCTGCAGAAGCACGCCGGGCGAAAAGCGCGCGAGGCGTTCGTCGAAGGCGGTCTTGAAGCTGAAGGCGCCCGGCGGGGCGATGAAGTTGACGAGCATCGCGACGGCCCGCCCGTCGAGCCGCAAGGCGAGCCGCTCGAGCCGCCCGGCCGACGCCGCGCCTGCCAGCGTCTCCTCGAACAGCGCGCGCGTGTCGGGCGCCGACGCGAGTGCCGAGCCCGCAGCGCCCTTCCATCCGGCGGCTTCCAAGGACAGGAACTCGGCGGTCCATCCCGCCAGTCCTTCCCCGCCGCCGAGCCGCTCGAAGGTCAGCGTGCCTTCTTCGGCAAGGCGGTTGTGCTGGCGGCGCAGCTCCTTGCGTTTCTTGGCGCTCATGGCTGCTGCAAGGTAATCCGCAGCGCTCATGTCGCCCGACAGGAGCGCGCGGGTTTCCTCGCCGGTGACATAGGTTGCCCGGCGCCCGCTGGCGAGGACGCGTTCCAGTGCGGCGTGCGCAGGCCCCTCGGCGGGGAGCAGCGGGAAGTGCGCGAAAAGGCTGCCCCGGGCGTGCCGACCGAAGTGGGCGATCAGCGCCTCCCAGAAGGCGTCCTCATGGCCCGCCGCGATCAGCGGCACGCCGGCAAAGGCATTAGGGTGCAGCCAGCCGCGCACATGGGGCACGCGGTGCCCGTAATAGGACCGGCTCGCCAGCAGCGGGACGAGCCCGGCAAGCTGCTCGCCCCGGAACCACGCCGCCACGCGCACCGTGCCCGCCGCATCGAACTGCCGCAGCGAGGGGAGGAGGAACCACGGCTCGAAGAAGGGATTGGGCTCTACGGCGCGAAGGGCGAGGCGTTCCCAGGCGGCGCGGAAGGCGGGCTCGGCCACCTCGGCATGGGTCAGCAGACGCAGTTCGCCCGGCGGCTCGGCGGCCGGAGCGAAGCTTTGCGCGGACTGCATCTCCATCGCCGTTAACCCTGCGTGGCCGCGTCGCTACGGGCCTTCTCGGGGCGTGATGCCACAGGGCGATTAAGAAAGCCTCAGCGCCTGGGGGACCTGTCCAAGGCAGGGACACGCGCCGTGGTTAAGATGAACCCCGCCGGGATCGCGCCCGGCGGGGTGGAGGATGTCACCGGCTTGCGCGGATCAGGCCGCGCCGTGGGCCAGCGCCGCGAGCAGCAGCAGGGCGACGATGTTGGTGATCTTGATCATCGGGTTCACGGCAGGCCCGGCGGTGTCCTTGTAGGGATCGCCGACCGTGTCGCCCGTCACCGCCGCCTTGTGGGCTTCGGAGCCCTTGCCGCCGTGGTGGCCGTCCTCGATGTACTTCTTGGCGTTGTCCCACGCGCCCCCGCCGGCAGTCATCGACAGCGCGACGAACAGCCCGCCCACGATCACGCCGAGCAGCAGTGCGCCGAGCGCCGCGAAGCCGTTTTCCTGCCCGGCGATCGCGGTGATGACGAAGTACACCACCACGGGCGCGAGCACCGGCAGCAGCGAGGGGATGATCATCTCCTTGATCGCCGCCTTGGTGACGAGGTCGACGGTGCGGGCATAGTCGGGCTTGGAGGTGCCCGCCATGATCCCCGGATTGTCGCGGAACTGGTTGCGCACGTCGAGCACCACGTCGCCCGCCGCCCGGCCCACCGCGGTCATGCCCATCGCCCCGAACAGGTAGGGGAGCAATGCGCCCAGCAGCAGGCCGACGATCACGAAGGGATTCTCGAGGCTGAAGTCCACCAGCAGGTTCGGGAAGAAGGCCCTGAGGTCGGTCGTGTAGGCGGCGAACAGCACCAGCGCGCCGAGGCCCGCCGAACCGATCGCATAGCCCTTGGTCACGGCCTTGGTGGTGTTGCCGACCGCATCGAGCAGATCGGTCTTCTCGCGCACGGAATCGTCGAGCCCCGCCATCTCGGCGATCCCGCCGGCGTTGTCGGTGACCGGGCCATAGGCGTCGAGCGCCACGACCATGCCGGCCAGCGCCAGCATCGCGGTCGCGGCATAGGCGATGCCGATGAGGCCGCCCAATCCGTAGGCGATGATGATCCCGGCAACGATCACCAGCGTCGGCAGCGCGGTCGATTCAAGGCTGATCGCGAGCCCTTGGATCACGTTGGTGCCGTGGCCGGTCTCCGACGCCTTGGCGATCGAGCGCACCGGGCGGTACTTGGTGCCGGTGTAGTATTCGGTGATCCAGATGATGAGCCCGGTGATAGCAAGGCCCAACAGGGCGCACCAGAACAGGTCCATGCCGGTGTAGCCCATCGGCGCCACCGCCTCGCCTGTCGCCGGGTCGATCGGATCGAGCGGGCCCGCCGGCTCCGCGCCGAGCACGGTCCTCATGTCGCCGAGCGCGAACTGCATCACCGCATAGATCGCCGGGATCGAGGTGACGGCGGTGACGATGAAACCCTTGTACATCGCCCCCATCACGTTGCTCCCCCCGCCGAGGCGCACGAAGTATGTGCCGAGGATCGAGGTGACGATGCACACGCCGCCGATCAGCAGCGGCAGGGCCATCATCGGCAGCAGCTGGTCGCCAAGCCCCTGGAAAAGCAGCGCGGTCAGCACCATCGTGGCGCCGACGGTGACCACGTAGGTCTCGAACAGGTCGGCGGCCATGCCGGCGCAGTCGCCTACATTGTCGCCCACGTTGTCGGCGATCACCGCCGGGTTCCTCGGATCGTCCTCGGGGATCCCCGCCTCGACCTTGCCTACGAGGTCCGCGCCGACGTCGGCCGCCTTGGTGAAGATCCCGCCGCCCAGCCGCGCGAAGATCGAGATCAGCGAGGCGCCGAAGGCGAGGCCGACGAGGCCGTCGATCACGGTGCGGCTCGAGGGGGTGAGGCCCATCGGCCCGACCATGACGGAGAAGAACACCGCGATGGCGAGCAGCGCGAGGCCCGCCACCAGCATCCCCGTGATCGCGCCCGCGCGGAAGGCGAGGGTGAGGCCTGCCTGAAGGCCTTTCGAAGCCGCCTCGGCGGTGCGCACATTGGCGCGCACCGAGATGTTCATCCCGATGAAGCCCGCGACCCCCGACAGCACCGCCCCGGTGACGAAGCCGATCGCGGCGGTGGTCCCGAGCGCCACGGCGACGATCGCGGCGACGACGACGCCGACGATCGCGATGGTGGTGTACTGGCGATTGAGGTAGGCCTGCGCGCCCTCCTGGATCGCCGCGGCGATTTCCTGCATCCGCGCATTGCCGGCGCTGGCGCCGAGGACCTGCGAGCTGGTGACGATGCCATAGGCAATGGCAAGCACCCCCAGCCCAATCGAAATGAGCAATAGATTCATGGGCAATCCCCTCCCGTCCCTGTGTCGCAGCCGTCTGTGCGGCTTGCGCAGCGCCGCCTTGTGATCCCTCGGGCGCGGGGGGCAGTCTAGGGGCTCGCGGGGGGCTGGCAAGCCCGCCCGAGGGGCGCGTCCACCTTTTGCGACGAAATCGGCCGGAAGCGAGCGGGGGGCGGCGATCGGGGCGGAGGGCGGTTCAGCCGTGGCGGTAGCCGAGCCCGGCGGGTTCGGCGAAGGCCTTGCCGTCGAGCAGCAGCGGGGCGGCGGCCCGCGCGGTGACGGTGCCGATGCGGTGCGCGGGGACGGGCAAACGGGCCTCGGGCGGCGCGGTGAAGAGCAGCTCGTAATCGTCGCCCCAGCGGATGCATTCCTCGGCGCGGGCCCGGTCGGCCACGGGAATGTCTCGCAAATCCAGCGCGATAGTGACCCCGCTCGCCTCGGCCATGCGGAAGGCGTCGAGCAGCAGTCCGTCCGAGACGTCCATCATTGCGCTCGCCAGCGGGGCGAGGGCGCGGCCCTCGGCGAGGCGGGGGACGGGGCGGTCGAAGGCGGCGCGGTGTTCGCGATCGCCCTCGAAGCCGAGCATTGCCCGGCCGACCGGGCCGGTCAGCCACACCCCGTCGCCGGCCCGCGCGCCGCTGCGCGAGGGCACGGGAGCGTGGGTCGCCCGCCCGATGGCCGTCAGGCCGAGGGCCCGCTCTCCTGTCCCCTTCACCGTGTCCCCGCCGAGCAGCGGCACGCCAAGCGTTTCAAGTGCCTCACCCAACCCCTTGAGAAACCGCGCATCGTCGCGGCCCAGCATATGCCCGAGCAGCACGCCCACCGGCTCGGCCCCCTTGGCGGCGAGATCGGAAAGATTGGTGGCGACCAGCTTCCATGCCACATCGGCCATGTCGGCGTCCGCGCGGAAGTGGGTACCCTCGGCCAACATGTCATGCGTGACGAGTAGGGTTTCTCCGCCCACCGGCAGCACCGCGCAATCGTCCAACAACCCGCGCGCGGCGGGATGAAGGGGGAGGGCCCTCAGGGCGGCGATGAAGTCGGGCTCGTTCATTGGGGCTGCCCATACCCGTTCCGGGCGGGCCTGTCGAAGCTGGCGATGTTTCACGTGAAACACCGCCGCGACGCCGGGCTGGAGAGGGTCTGGAGGCGGCCTGGAGGGGGTCTGGCCGGGGTCTGGGCGGGGGCGAGAGCGGGTCGAGCGGGGGCCGGGCCGGGCCTGGCCATCGGGCTGCGGAAAAGCTGGACCCCGGCCTGTGCGGGGATCACACTGTCGGCCTCAGCGCGCCGTCTTCGCCACGGCGTCGAGGATGCCGTTGACGAACTTCGCCTGCCCGTCGTCGAAGAATGCCTTGGCGACCTCGACATATTCGTTGATCGCCACCGCCGCCGGCACGTCGGCCCGCGCCAAGAGCTCGTAGGTCCCGGCGCGCAGGATCTGCAGCATCGTCTTGTCGAGCCGCGCGAGGCTCCAGCCGCTCGCCAGCTTGCTCGCGACAGCCGCGTCGATCTCGTCGCGCCGCGCGTCCACGCCGCGCACGACGTCGTCGAAGAACGGCACCTCCGCGTCGGCATATTCCGCCTCGTCGAAGTCCTCGTCGTCGATGGTGCGGCCGAGGCGGTGCTGGTGGAACTCGTCGAGCAGCCGCGCGAGGGCGGTGCCCTCCATCTGCTGCTGATAGAGCGCCTGGACGGCGGCGAGACGCGCGGCCGAGCGGGCCTGCGAGCGGGCGGTTTGGTTCATTGGATCCTCAGTTCCACGGACCTGGCGTGGGCGGGCAGTCCCTCGGCATGGGCGAGGGTCGCGGCGGCGGGGCCGACGCTGGCGAAGGAGGCGGCGTCGAGGCCGAGGAAGCTGGTGCGCTTCATGAAGTCGAGCACCGAAAGCCCGCTGGCAAAGCGCGCGCGCCGGCCCGTCGGCAGCACGTGGTTGGGCCCCGCGACATAGTCGCCGACCGCCTCGGGGGTCATGCGGCCGAGGAAGATGCTCCCGGCATGGCGGATCGCGCGCAGGTAGGGCTCGGGATCGTCGACCGCGATCTCGACGTGCTCGGCGGCGAGGCGATTGGCGAGCGCCGGGGCCTCGGCGAGAAGGTCGTCCACCACGATCATCACCCCGTGCGCGTCCCAGCTCGCCCGCGCCGTCTTCGCGGTCGCCAGCTGGGTGATCTGCAAGTCGATGCAGTCCTCGACCTGGCGGGCGAAGGCCTCGTCGTCGGTGATGAGGATCGATTGCGAGGTGGGATCGTGCTCCGCCTGGGAGAGGAGGTCGGCGGCGATCCAGTCGGGATCGTTCTTCCCGTCGGCAATGACGAGGATTTCCGAAGGGCCCGCGACCATGTCGATCCCGACCACGCCGTAGAGCTGGCGCTTGGCCTCGGCGACCCAGGCGTTGCCCGGGCCGGTGATGACATCGACGGGGCGGATGCGTTCGGTCCCGTAGGCGAGCGCGCCGACCGCCTGCGCCCCGCCGACGCGCCAGATCTCGTCCACCCCGGCGATGTGCGCGGCGGCGAGCACCAGCGGGTTGGCGGTGCCCTTGGGCGTGGGGGTGACGACCACCAGCCGCTCGACGCCGGCGACGCGCGCGGGGATCGCGTTCATCAGCAGCGAGGACGGATAGGCCGCGCGGCCGCCCGGCACGTAGAGCCCGGCGGCATCGACCGCGCGCCAGATCGCGCCGAGCCTGACGCCCGCCGCGTCCACATAGTCGCGGTCCTGCGGCAGCTGCGCCTCGTGATAGGCCCGGATGCGCGCAGCGGCGAGCTCGAGCGCGTCGCGCAGGGCCGGGTCGAGATCGCGGTAGGCCTGCTCGCAGCGTTCGCGCGAAATCGTCCAGTCGGCCTCATCGACCAGCGCATAGCCGTCGAAGCGCTGGGTGTATTCCACCAGCGCCGCATCGCCGCGGCCCTTGACCGCCTGGAGGATGCCGGCGACCTGGCCCGCGACGTCGCTGTCGGCCTCGCGGCGCGCGTCCACGATGCGGGCGAAGCGCGCCGCGAAATCGGGCGCATCGGCGTGGAGGAGGGACACGGTCATGCGGCGGCGCTCCTGTCCTCGACATCGCGGCGGAAGGCGTCGACCAGCGCGGCCACCCGGCGGTCGGTTTTCAGCGCGGTGCGGTTGACGATCAGACGGGCGGAGATCTCGAGGATCGTCGCGGTCTCGACCAGCCCGTTCTCGCGCAGCGTCGTGCCGGTCGAGACGAGGTCGACGATCTGCCGCGCGAGGCCGAGCGAGGGGGCAAGCTCCATCGCGCCGTTCAGTTTGACGCACTCGGCCTGCACCCCGGCGGCCTCGAAATGGCGGCGGGTGAGGCTCGGATATTTGGTCGCCACACGCAGGTGGCTGACGCTGGCGGCCTCGTCCGTGTCCGAGGCGAGGCGGGCGACCGAGAGGCGGCACAGCCCGATCCCGAGGTCCACCGGCGCATAGAGATCGGCGTAGTCGAATTCCTCGATCACGTCCGAGCCGACGATCCCGACCTGCGCCGCACCGTGGGCGACGAAGGTCGCGACGTCGAAGGCGCGCACGCGGATGATGCGCATATCGGGGCGGGTGGTGCCGAAGGCGAGGGCGCGGCTCTTGGGATCGTGGAAGTCGGCAGCAGGCTCCACCCCGGCGCGCGCCATCACCGGGAGCGCCTCGTCGAGGATGCGCCCCTTGGGGACAGCGAAGGTCAGCTGTCCGAGGTTGTCGGGAAGGCCGATGCGGGTCATGATCGGGCGCGCACTTAGGGGTCGGAGGGGAAAAGGGCAATGGTGATGGGTGATCGCAAGGAGCGGCCCGCCTACGAATTCGTGGACATGAACACGCGTGGGGAAGGGGCGGTGGCGACCGCCTTTGCCAACCAGGTCGCCTATTGCGAGGCGGGCGGGGCGCCGATCACCGCGCGGGTGGTGGGCGGCATCGCGCAGGTGGTGGCGAGCGGCGGGGGCGGCGAGGTCGCGCGGCGCGTGCGCGCGTGGGAGGGCGCTCCGCTGGCCGATGCGCTGCCGCTGCGGGTGGCGGGGGGCCTGCACGCGCTGCACCTCGCCGGCACCGCGCCGGAGCTCGCCCCGATCTATGCCGGCGAGGCGGCGGACGATGCGGGCGTCATCGGCGGCGTCATGACGTCGCACGCGGCGGCGTTGCTTCCTTGGCTCGACGGCCCGCCGCAGACCAACGAGGCGGGGCGCTCGGCCAACTTCATCGCCGCGCTGCTGTGGCTCGCCGAGCGCGGCTTGCCGGCGCGGTTCCAGTGCCTCGAGATCGGCTCGAGCGCCGGGATCAACCTGATGCTGGACCGCTACCGCTACGACCTCGGCGGGGTGGTGGTAGGGCCCGAGGCGCCGGTGATGGAGTTCCGCCCCGCATGGCACGGCGCGCCGCCGCCTGCGCAGGCCATCGAGATCGTGAGCACCAGGGGCTGCGACGTCGCGCCAGTGGACCTCACCGACCCGGCCCAGGCGCTGCGCCTCAAGGCCTATATCTGGCCCGAGCATCGGGTCCGCTTCGCGCGCATGGACGCCGCGATCCGCACGGCGGGCGAACGCGCGCCCGATCTGGTGCGGATGAACGCCGCCGACTTCGTCGAGACCGAACTCGCGAAGCCGCAGGCGAGCGCCACCACCCGCGTGCTGATGCACTCGATCGTCTGGCAATATGTGCCGCAAGACCAGCAGGCCCGCGTCACCGCGGCGATGGAAGCGGCGGGCGCAAAGGCGTCAGCGACAAGCCCGCTCGCCTGGGTCCGGGTCGAGGCTGACCGCACCGTCCACCGCCACGCGCTCACGGTCCGCTACTGGCCCGGCGGCGCGGAAGAGGTGCAGCTCGCCTGGTCGCACCCGCACGGCGCGGATGTGGAGTGGGTGGCCTAGCCAACGGGGATCAAGTCAGGAGGCCATAAATTCCTCCATTGCCGAATTAACCGCCTCCGGCGCCTCCCAGGGCACG
Source organism: Erythrobacter sp. WG (assembly GCF_026586795.1). Classification (GTDB taxonomy): domain Bacteria; phylum Pseudomonadota; class Alphaproteobacteria; order Sphingomonadales; family Sphingomonadaceae; genus Erythrobacter. Next base: position 26,821 of record NZ_JAPFGY010000026.1, on the reverse strand, counting down.
AAGTGGCCGCAATCCGGCACCTTCACGAGGGTCAGCGGGTCGATGATCTCGTCCAGCCCTTCGAGGTTCTCCGGGGGCAGGGCGAGGTCGTCCAATGCCCAGATCACCAGTGTGGGGATCGTCAGCTTCGGCAGCGCGGGCGGGGTATAGCCTGCCGGCACCGCAAAAGGCGCATCCATCGGCGGCACGTCGATGGGGCTCGCGCGGTAGTAGTTGAGCATCCCGAAGGCCGCGTCGCGGTTCTGCCAGTCGCGCAGCAACTGGTCGCGCTCCTCGGGCTCCATCGCGTTCGGGCGGTCCCACTTCACCTCCTGAAGGAGCAGGCCGGTCAGCCCGTGTTCCTTGACGAGCGCGTCGTTGGCGGGATCGCGAAAACCCCGGATGTACTGGCTCGCCTCGCGCTGGACGCGATTGGTGTAGAGCAGCTTCTGGAAGATCGCCGGGTGTGGTGCGTTGGCGATCACCGCCCGGCTCACCCGCGTGTGCTGCCCGGCAAGCGCCACGCCCCAGGCGAGCGCGCCGCCCCAGTCGTGGCCGACGATGGTGAAGTTGGCGATCCCCAGCGTGTCGGCGAGCAGGAACACGTCGCCAATCAGCTTGTCCGGCGTGTAGGCGGCGACCTCCTGCGGCTTCGAGGAGCCGCGATAGCCGCGCTGGTCGGGGGCGATGCAGCGGAACCGGCCTGCGAAATGCCGGATCTGGTGGCGCCATGTCCGGTGGCTCTCGGGAAAGCCGTGGAGGAAGATCAGGGCGGGGGCTTGCGTAGGCCCCTCGTCGACGATGTCGAGGTGGATGCCGCCCGGGAGCGCCACGCGCTTGAGGTCAAAGCTCATCACTGCTGCTCCAGCTTGTCCATGTAGCCCTTGGCGACCATGCCGGCGATCTGATCGAACAGCGTGTCGGGCGTGCGGCGCGCCTCGCCCATTGCAAGCTCCACACCCTCGGCGACGATGATCTCGCGCTCGCCCCGGGCGATACCGTCGAGCATCGCGCGCGCCGCCGTGTCGGCGGGGATGCCGTTGTCGATCGCCGCATCCGACTTGCCGCGAGGCGAGCCCTCGGCGGTGAGCGCGTTCTTGGAGACGTTGGTCTGGACCGATCCGGGGTAGATCGTGTGGACGCTCACCCCGTTGACGGTGAGCTCCGCGCGCAGCGCGTCGGCATAGCCGGCGAGACCGAACTTGGCGGCGGAATAGGCGGTGCGCATCGGCACCCCGACCTTGCCCGCGACCGAGGAGATGAAGGCGAGCGCACCCGATCCGCGCTCCGCCATGTGGCCGATCAGTCCTTGCGTGAAAGCGATTTGCGCTACGAGGTCCACCTCGATGATGTCGCGGTAGACCTGCATCGCGGTCTTCAAGGCACGGCTGCGCTGCGAAATGCCGGCATTGGCGATGGCGAGGTCGACGCCGCCCTTCCAGACGATGGCCTTGGCGGTGGCCTCTGCGAGCGCCGCCTCGTCACGCACGTCGAAGGCGAGGATCAGCGTCTCGCCGCAGTCCTCTGCCACTTCCGCCAGCCGCGCCTCGTCGCGGCCCGAGAGCACGAGGTGGCTCCCGCGCGCCGCCAGTTCCCGCGCGAGCGCCGCGCCGATCCCCGAGGATGCGCCGGTGATCCACGCGACCTTGCCAGAATAGTCCATGTCTCTCTCCCGTTTCGCCGAGGGTTAGCGAGACGGGCGGGGACGCGCAATCAGGTTGCGATATGGGACCGGATCATCGCGGCGAGCGCCTCGGGGAACACCGCCTCGGGCCAGCTCTCCAGCTCGTCCAGCGTGAACCAGCGGTGCTGCGTCATCACCCTTTGTTCGAGTTCTGTGTGCCCCGCGGTGTCGACCCGCGCCTCGGCGACGCGCACGAGGAAGAAGCGCTCGTCGGCCTGCACCGGCTCGCCTTCGACCGTGACGAACTCCGGGGTCATCCGCGCGATCTGCGGCCCCGGAGCGGCGGCGATGCCGGTCTCCTCGAACAGCTCGCGCCGCGCCGCATCCTCGAAGCTCTCGCCGGGATCGCACTCGCCGCCGGCCGTCACCCAGAAGGGCGGGCGGTCCGGCACGTCGAAGCGGAACATCAGCGCGCGGGTCTCGGCGTCGAGCACGATGATCCGCGCCGCGCGGCGCAGACGCAGGGCGGGGTTGAGCGCCACGTTCAGGCCCCCGGCACGCTCGCCTTGATCGCCACCGCGTGGACGCGCTGGCCGACGATGTCGCCCAGCGCCGCGATCACCGCACGCTGGCGGGCGAGGCGGTTCATGGGAGCGAAGGCCGCCGCCTCGATCTCGACGGTGAAGTGCGATTCGCCCGATCCGTCGTCGCCCATGTGGCCCGCGTGCTTCGCGCTGTCGTTGACGATCGCGAGGCGGGTGGGGGCAAAGGCCTCGGTCAAGAGGGCGTGCATTTCCTCGGCGACACTCATCACGGCTTTCCTTCTTTGCAAGGCATTCCGGCGGATCGGGCTTGGAACTGGCCCGCCCAATCGCCATTCTGACGGCTTATGCCTTCACCACGATTCCACGGCCGCGTCGAGAGCCCCGGGCGCCAATGCGAAGCCCCCGGCTGCCGCGAGGCGGGCGAATTCCGCGCGCCCGGCCGCCGCCCGCACGGCTTCGACGGGCCGGGCGAGTGGCGCTGGTTCTGTCTCCAGCACGTGCGCGAGTTCAACGCCGGCTACGACTGGTTCGAGGGCATGAGCGCCGAGGAGATCCTGCGCGCGCAGTCGCCGATTGCCGGGTGGCAGACCGAAAGCCGGGTGTTCCGCCCCACGGCGGGGATCGCCGATGGCCCGCGCTGGGCTGACTACGCCGATCCCTTGGACGCGATCAGCGCCCGCGCGCGGGGCATCCGGGCGAAGGCGGAAGGCCGCGCGCACACGATGCGCATGGACGCGCGCTTCTCGCCCGACGAGGCGCGCGCGCTCGAGGTGATGGGGCTGGGCTCCGACACCGACCGCACCCGGCTGCGGCGCCGCTATTCGGAACTGGTGCGCCGCTACCACCCCGACCGCAACGGCGGCGACCGCGCCCACGAGGCGCAGCTCACCGCCGTGGTCGATGCCTACCAGCTGCTGAAGAAGAGCGCGGCGCTGGCCTAGCCCTGCGCCGCCGCGATGATTGCATCGTCGATGCCCTTTGCCTCCGCATAGGCCGGGCGCTGGGTGACGCGCGTCGCATAGGCGCGGAAAGCCGGACGTTCTCGGACAGTGCCGAATTGCAGGCCCCAGACGATCTGGCTGCCGAGATAGGTGTCCGCCATGGTGAAGCGCGCGCCCGCGGCGAAATCGTTGGCCGACAGCCACGCGTCGAGCGCATCGAGAGTGAGCTCGAAGCTGCCGAACCCCGCCATCGCGCTGCGCCCTTCGGGAACCTGCCAGCCCATCGCCTGCGCGACCACCGCCTGTTCCAGCGGCCCGGCGGCGAAGAACAGCCAGCGGAAATAGGCGGCGCGCTCCTGGCTGTCGGGCAGCAGGCCCCGGTCCGGGTGCGTCTCGGCGAGGTAGTGGTTGATCGCGGCGCATTCGGTGACGACGTGATCGTGGCCGCCGTGATGATGGACGAGGGCGGGAACCTTGTTCATCGGATTGATCTGCCGGAAGCTTTCCGGCCGGCTCGCCCAGTCCATGACGACCTGATCGTAATCCGCGCCCGCCTCGTGCAGCGCCCATCGCGATATCTGCCCGCGGCTCATGGCGACGGTGTAGAAGGTGAATTCGGCCATCGCTCCCTCTCCCTTTGTGCCCTTCAACCCTGCCGGAACGCCCAGCGCAAGGTGCGGCCCATGCCCCAGGTGGCAGCGCGTGCCGGAAGCGCGGTGAGCACCGGGCGCTGGAGGTTCAGCATCGCCGCCGCCCAGTTCGGCAGCATCGCGACGGCATCGGCGGTGATCATCGTCTGCACCGCGAGCGGGGTCCCCTTGGGCCGCTGCGAGAGCACCAGCTGCGCGACCTCCCGCGCCTCGCGCGAGGTGGCAAGATCGTGCCGCAACTCGCGGAAAATCCTGTCCGCCTCGGCGCGGGTCTCGGGCACCGGATCGGCGCCGAGCATCCGCGCTACACCTGCGAACTGGCGGTAGTATTCGTCCTGCTCGGCAATGGGCATGGAGGGCCGCACGTGGCGCAGGTAGCCGGCGAGGAAGCTCTGCGCCTCGGTGACATGGACCCAGGCGAGCGTGCGCGGATCGGTCGCGGAATAGGGCGTGCCGTCGGGCAGCGTCCCGCCGACCCTGGCGTGGATGCGGTTGACGCGGTCGATTGCCTTCAGCGCCTCGTCGCGGTGGCCGTAGGTCGTCACCGCGATGAACCGCGCGGTGCGTTGCAGGCGCCCGTGCATATCGGCGCGGAAATTGGAATGGTCGAGCACCCCCTGCAAGGCGTGGGGGTGGAGCATCTGGAGCAGCAGCGCGCGCACCCCGCCGGTCATCATCCCGACGATGTCCGCGTGGACCATCCGGATCGGCGTGTCGCGCACGAACAGCGCCTCGTCCGACGGGGGCGTGGGGGTGTGGCCCTTGCTCGCATCGTGGAACACGCCGCGCACCTGGGCGACCAGCCTGAGGCGCAGCGATTCGACGGGATCGGCCATGACAGCCGATATAGGGACGATGCCGCGGCCCCGCCATCCGGCACTCGCGCAAACGGCGGCGCGTCCCGTCAAACCACCGCTTGCAGGCGCGGCCCATGCCGTTTAACCGTCCGCCCGCAATGACCACGATCCCCTCCGGCGCCAGCGCCATGCCCACCCAGCCCGACACCACGATCGACGTCCGCGAGACCTTCGGCATCGATGTCGACTGGCAGGTTCCCGCCTTCTCGCAGCGCGACGAGCACGTGCCCGAGACGGACGGCGCCTATGTCTTCGATCCGGACACGACGCTGGCGATCCTTGCGGGCTTCGCGCACAACCGCCGGGTGATGGTGCAGGGCTATCACGGCACCGGCAAGTCGACCCACATCGAACAGGTGGCCGCGCGCCTCAACTGGCCCTCGATCCGCGTGAACTTGGACGCGCATATCAGCCGCATCGACCTCGTCGGGCGCGACGCGATCGTGCTGAAGGACGGGCTTCAGGTCACCGAGTTCAAGGAAGGCATCCTGCCCTGGGCGCTCCAGCACCCGGTGGCGTTGACCTTCGACGAATATGACGCCGGCCGCCCCGACGTGATGTTCGTGATCCAGCGCGTGCTCGAATTCGACGGCCGCCTCACGCTGCTCGATCAGAACCGCGTCATCACCCCCAACCCGTTCTTCCGCCTGTTCGCCACCACCAACACCGTGGGCCTCGGCGATACCAGCGGGCTCTATCACGGCACGCAGGCGATCAACCAGGCGCAGATGGACCGCTGGAACATCGTCGTGGCGCTCAACTACCTCAAGCCCGACGTCGAACAGCAGATCGTCAAGTCCAAGACCCCGCAATCGGACGACAAGCTGATCGCCGACATGGTCAAGGTCGCCGAGCTGACCCGGCAGGGCTTCATGAACGGCGACATCTCGACCGTGATGAGCCCGCGCACGGTCATCACTTGGGCGCAGAACGCAGGCATCTTCGGTTCGACCGGCTTCGCCTTCCGCCTCTCCTTCCTCAACAAGTGCGACGAGGCCGAGCGGGTGCTGGTCGCCGAATACTACCAGCGGGTGTTCGGCGAGGACCTGCCCGAGGGCGCCGCGAAGAAGCGTTAAGCACGCTTGCTCCCGAGTGTCATAGGCTGATAATACAGCGGCCGCCATGGCGCTGTTCGACCGATTCTGGAGAGGCTCGCGGGCCCGCGCCGAGGAGCCTTCCAGCGCGCCCGGCTTCTACGCGCTCTACGAAAGCCAGCGCCCGCTCGAGGACGAGGACGACGATCTCCCGCCGCGCCCGCGCGCATCGGGCAAGCCGGACTTCGATCACTGGGACGCAAAGCTCGGCCTTGTGGACGAGGCGCTCGCCGTCGAGCAGCGCAGGCGCCTCCGTTGGTGGCAGCGCGACTACTGGCGGGGCCGCTCCAGGCTGTGGTGGACGGGGCGCGGTGTCCTCGGATTTTTCGCGGCGCTCGCGCTGATCGTCGGCTGGCTGGCGGTCACCGCGCCGCTTTCGAAAAGCCTCGAGCCGGTCGCCCCGCCGCAGGTGACGCTGCTCGCCAGCGACGGCACGCCGATCGCGCGGCAGGGGGCGGTGGTCGAGGCGCCGGTCAGGGTGAAGGACCTGCCGCCGCACGTTGTGCAGGCCTTCATCGCGATCGAGGACCGGCGCTTCTACAGCCACTGGGGCATCGACCCGCGCGGCATCGCCCGCGCGGCATGGACCGGCTATGGCGGCGGCTCGACGATCACCCAGCAACTCGCCAAGTTCACCTTCCTCACGCCCGAGCAATCGCTCACCCGCAAGGCGCGCGAGGCGCTGATCGCGCTGTGGCTGGAAAGCTGGCTGACCAAGGACGAGATCCTCGAGCGCTATCTCTCCAACGCCTATTTCGGCGACAACCAGTATGGCCTGCGCGCCGCGAGCCTGCACTATTTCTACCGCCAGCCGGAAAAGCTCAGGCCCGAACAGGCGGCGATGCTCGCGGGGCTCTTGCAGGCGCCCTCGCGCTATGCGCCGACCAAGCACTACGACAAGGCGCAGCGGCGCATGGAGCTCGTCATCCAGTCGATGGTCGATGTCGGCTACCTGACGCCGGCCGAGGCCGCGCGCCTGCCCGATCCGCGCATCGACGTGCGCACGCGGGACGACAACCTGCCGACCGGCACCTACTTCGCCGACTGGGCGCTGCCGCTGGCGCGCGAGGGGATGGAGGCGGGCTATGCGCGCACGGTGCTGACGACGACGCTGGACTCGCGGCTCCAGGCGCTCGCCAGCCGCGTGGTCGCGCGCGCGCCGCTGGGGCGCGCGCAGGTCGCGCTCGTCGCGATGCGCAGGAACGGCGAGGTGGTGGCGATGGTCGGCGGGCGCGACTACGCCAAGTCGCCCTTCAACCGCGCCACGCAGGCGCGCCGCCAGCCGGGATCGACCTTCAAGACCTTCGTCTATCTGACAGCGCTGGAAGAAGGCTGGGAGCCTGACGATACCATCCCCAACACCCCGATCACCCAAGGCAGCTACCGCCCCAAGAACGCCCGCGAGGCCTATTCGGACCAGATCACCCTCAAGGATGCCTTCGCCTCGTCAAGCAATGTCGCGGCGGTGCGGCTGTTCCAGGCGGTGGGGAGCGAGAAGGTGATCCGCACCGCCCGGCGCCTCGGCATCACCGCGCCGATGACGGAAGGCGACCCGAGCCTCGCGCTCGGCACCTCGGCGATGACGCTGATGGAGCTGACGGCGGCCTATGCCGGGATCGCGGCGAACGAATACCCTGTGGAGCCGCACCCCATCGCGCGGGGCGAGCCGGGGTGGTGGGAGTGGCTGACCGGCGGCAGGAAGTCGATGTCGCGCGGGGTCCATTCCGATCTCGAGGAACTGCTTCGCGGTGCGATCAACCGCGGCACCGGGCGCAACGCGGTGCTGCCGGTGGCGAACTTCGGCAAGACCGGAACGACCCAGGATTACCGCGACGCGCTGTTCGTGGGCTATGCTGGCGATCTCGTGGTCGGGGTGTGGATCGGCAATGACGACAATTCGCCCCTGAACGGCGTCACCGGCGGGAGCCTGCCGGCGCGGATCTGGCGCGATTTCATGCGCGGCGCGCTCGGCATCGAAGCCGCGCCCGCGCCGCGCGCCACCGAGACGCCCGATCCCGAAGGCCCGGTGCAGCCGCTCGACGTGCTCGAGGGCGAGGAGATCCCGGTCGGCACGGACGGCGCGAGTCTGCGGATCGAGAACGGCGGGGTGACGATCAGCGGCCCCGGCGTGCCGGTCGAGGTGCGCGTCGGCGAGGGCGGGGTGGTGGTCCAGCCGACCGGCGCGCCCGCGCCCGCGCCCGCCTCGAGCCCTGCACCGCCGCCCTGATCGCCCCCCATCCGTTCGCCTCGAGCGAAGTCGAGAGGCCGGTCGCAGGTGTCTCGACTGACGACGAAGTCGGCAGTTCATCCTGAGCCTGCCGAAGGGCTCGAGGCGAACGGGTCTGGTTCACCCCTCACACCATCAGGATGTTCATCACCGCCGCCGCGATCGGTCGGTCGCGGTCCTCCTGCCAGGCCTCGACCGCGATATTGGCGTTGCGCCGCCCCAGCCGGGTGATCCGCCCCACCGCGAAGCTCGGGCGGGACTTGCCGGCGGCGAGGTATTGCACGGTGATGTTGATCGGCTTCAACTGCGGGTCGCGACCGGCCGCGATCAGCGCGGTCCTGAGCGCCGCATAGCCCGCGTTCTCGAGCAGCCCCGCCGTTGCCCCGCCGTGGAAGTGCTGCGGGCGGCCCTCGACATTGGCGCCGAAATCGACCGTCAGCACCGGCATCCCGTGCTCCGCCTCGCCGGTCACCGCGATGCCGAGCGAGCGGGCATAGGCGGGCAGCTCGAGCGGCTCACTCATGTGCGGCAGCTCCCCTCAGGGCAGGGTTGGCCTCGCGCGGATCGGTGCCGATGGTCATGAAGCACCCGGCGACGTGCGCCACCGGATCATCGAGGGTATCGTCATAGGCGATGCCGCGCACGAAGGCGGCCGAGCGCGTGATGCGGTAGCATTCGACCCGCCCGCGCACGCTCGCCCGCTCGCGCGCGGGGCGCTGGTAGTCGACGCGCAGATCGAGCGTCGCGACCGGCTGGAAGCTGCCGCGGGTCTGCCAGATCGCCATGCCGCTCGCCATGTCCATCAGGCTGATGATCGGGCCCGAGGCGAGCACCGGGCGGCTGCGGTCTCCCAGCAGATCCTCGCGCCACGGCAGTTCGAGCTCGACCCAGTTGTCGCCCTGATCGGCGAAGCGCAGGCCGAGCCAGCCGGTGTGGCCGTGGCGGAAGAACCACTTCGAGGCCTCGCGCGCGTCGAACCGGGGGGTGGGGGTGTTCATGGGCGGACGTCTAAGGCGAGGGGAGGGCGGCGCGCAATGGCGGATTTGCGGCGCCCCTCCACAAGATCCGTTCGCCTCGAGCGAAGTCGAGAGGCCGGTCGCAGGTGTCTCGACTTACGACGAAGTCGGCAGTTCATCCTGAGCCTGCCGAAGGGCTCGACACGAACGGGAGTTAGTCAGAGCACGCCGCCGGCCAGCCGGTCGATCGCGCCTTGCAGGATCACCGCGGCGGCGTGGCTGTCGATGGCGGCGGCGCGCCTGGCGCGGCTCATGTCCTGCCCGATCATTGCGGCCTCGGCGGCCTGGGTCGACCAGCGCTCGTCCCACAGCAGGAGGGGGAGGGCGAAGGCCTCGGCGCAGTTCCTCGCATAGGCGCGGCTGGCTTGCGCGCGGGGGCCTTCCGAGCCGTCCATGTTGCGGGGAAGACCGAGGACGATCCCGCGCACGCTGCGCTGCCGGATCAACGCGGCCAGCGTCTCCCGGTCGCGGCCCCACTTGCCGCGCTGGATGGTCGTCCCGTTGGTCGCGAAGCGCCAGCCTGCATCGCAGGTCGCGGTGCCGATGGTCTTCGTGCCGAGATCGAGGCCGAGCAGCACGCCGCCCCCATCGAAGGAATTGGCCCCGACCGCCTCGGCAAAGCCGCGCGCGTCCTCGAAGATCAGCGGGCCGGCGTCCATGCATCCACCCGGCGGATCACGTCGGCCCGGGTGTTCGCCCAGAACAGGGGCACGTCGTAGACATGGTAGTTGTTCCCGGGCAGCACGTAGGAGCCCATCTCCGGCGGGGGGCCGATCAGCAGCAGCCCGCGCTCGTCGCAGCGCGCCGGCACGAGATCGGGGACAAGCTCGCCCTTCGCCATGCTGTCGTCGGGCACCAGCGTGCCGAGATTGGCGCTCGCCGGGGCGGAGCCGCCGATCCGGCCGGTCAGCGGGTTGGTGCACAGCATCGGATCATTGCCCGGCGCCTTCCCGTCGAGCGCAGGGGTGCTGCCATAGGCACCCAGCACCAGCGACGGATCGGCCGGCTCGGCAAAGCTCGACCAGCTGATGAGGCAGCCCGCCTGGTCGGGCGCGTCGCAGGCGGGGAAGCCGATCACGGGCAGGTCGTGAAGGGTCGAGAGCGGCCAGCCGATCACGTAGGCGGCGACCAGCCGGGGGGCGAGCGGCGTGCCCTTGACCTCCTCGGCGAGCAGGCGCTTCAGGTGCAGCGCGCCCTGCGAATGGCCGGCGAGCACGATCGGGGTGCCGGGCGCGACGCTCGAGACGAAGTAGCGGAACGCCTCGCGCACGTCGGCATAGGCGGCATCGATCGCCTGGCGGCCCTCGGGCGCCGAGGTGAGGAAGGCGCCCATCGTCGCCTGCCGGTAGCGCGGCGCCCAGATTTCGGTCGCCGGGTTGAAGGCGCTCGCCATGCCGCGCAGGTAGATGCGGGCGACGCGCTCCGCCTCCGGGTCGCCGCCGTTTGCGAGCGGGGCGTTCCAGGCCGAGCGGCTGAGATAGCTGGTGGGGTGGACGAAGAACACCGCGAAGCGCTTGCCCGCCTGCGCGGGCGAGCCGGGGACGGCGGTGCCGCCAGTGCCGGCATAACTCGGCTGCCAGCGCGACGGGTCGGAGGTGCCGATCCCGGGGCGCGAATACCACAGCGCGCTGTCCTCGTAGGCATTGGCCTCGAGCGGCTTGACCGGCGCGAATTCGGCCGAGGGCACGAGGGCGATTTCGGCGAACTGCTTGCCGAACAGCTCGAAGGCGATCCGCCCGCCGATCACCAGCACGATCAGCACGGCGATCACATAGAGGAATTTCCTGGCCATGATCCGCTCGCCGCCCTACCGGGCCGCCGCGCCTTCCGCGAGCGGCGGGCGCAGCGTTGTCCAGGCCCGGTCGCCGCGCATCGAGGTGAACCACGAGGCCGGGTTCCAGGTCGTCGAGCCGTCGAGGCTGAAGGTGATGAACTCCGCGCGGCCCCCGATATTGGCGAGCGGCACCGCGCCGCCGAGGCCGTTCTCGATCGCCGGCGCGCGGCTGTCGGCGCTCTGGTCGCGGTTGTCGCCCATCACAAAGACGGCGTCCGCGGGCACCTTGTAGGGGCCGAAATCGTCCAATGGCTGGTCCATGTAGTCGATGGTGAGATAGGTCGCGCCATTGGGCAGGGTCTCGCGCCAGGTCGGCGGATCGTAGTAGTCGCGCCCGTCCGGGCCGGTGCGGCGAAATTGCTCGAAGGCGGACAGGCACGGCGCGCCCTTGCACAGGAGCTCGGGCTCGAAGGGCAGGCGCACCGGGGGCACGACCTCGCGGCGGATGGGGGTGCCGTTGAGGATGATCTGCCCGCGCCGCACCTCGATGGTGTCGCCCGGCAGGGCGACGACGCGCTTGATGTAGTCCTCGTCGCGGGTGGGGTGGACGGGGATCACGATGTCGCCGTATTCCGGGGTGTTCGCCAGCACGCGCCAGCTGCTGCGCGGCAGCAGGTGGAAGCTCGCCGAGGCCCAGGACCAGCCATAGGGATACTTGCTCACCACCAGCCGGTCGCCCACCCACAGGGTCGGCATCATCGAGGTCGAGGGGATGTAGAAGGGCTTGGCAACGAGGCTGTGGAAGGCCAGCACCGCCAGCAGCATCAGCGCAAGGCCCCTGATCTCGGCGAGCCAGTTGACCTTCTCGGAAGGCTGGGCGGCGGGCTTGGTGTCGGTGGTTGCCATGGGGAGGATCGGCCGCCTTACAGAGGGATGGCTTCGATGATCACGAAGGCCTGCGCCCAGGGGTGATCGTCGGTGAGGGTCAGGTGGATGCGCGCCTCATGGCCTTTCGGCGTCATTTCTTCAAGCCGCAAAGCCGCCCCGCCGGTGAGCATCAGGGTCGGCGCGCCCGAGGGGGCGTTGACGACGCCGATGTCCTTCATGAAGACGCCGCGCCGAAAGCCCGTGCCGACCGCCTTGGAGAACGCCTCCTTGGCGGCGAAGCGCTTGGCGTAGGTGCCGGCTATGGTGAAGGGGCGGCGGCGGGCCTTGGCGATCTCGACCTCGGTGAAAACGCGGTTCTCGAAGCGCTCGCCGTAGCGCGCGAGCGAGTTCGCGATCCGCTCGATGTTGCAGAGGTCGGAGCCCATGCCGATGATCATTTGAACGCCCTGATGATGACCGCCACCAGCAGCCCCAGCGCCATGACGTGGAGCATCACCTGGCTCTTGAACAGCGGGTGCGCGAAGTCGCCCTTGGCGACGCGGCCCGCGCCGACGAAGCCGAAGATCATCAGCGCCACCCAGCCGACCGCGAAGACCTGCATCACCCCGTTGCTGAGCGAAAAGCCGAGAAAGCCGACCCCCAGCAGGAACAGCGCGGCGGCGCCGAAGGCCCAGCGTTTCTGTTCGCCGGTGAGGGCGGGGAGCTGCGGCTCGTTCACCGCGCGTCGTCCATGAGTTCGCGCATCCGGCGGATCGCGGTCTCGAGGCCGACGAACACCGCCTCGCCTATCAGGTAATGGCCGATATTGAGCTCCGCGATTTGCGGGATGGCGGCAATCGGCTGGACGTTGTCGAAGGTGAGGCCATGGCCGGCGTGCGGCTCGATCCCGTTCTTCGCTGCCAGCGCCGCCATATCGGCGATGCGCTTCAATTCGCGCGCCACCTTCTCGCTGTCGCCGTCGAGGAAGGCGTGGGCATATTCGCCGGTGTGAAATTCCACCACCGGCGCGCCGAGCCGCAGGGCGGCGTCCAGTTGGCGCTCATCGGCCTCGATGAACAGCGACACGCGGATCCCTGCGGCGCGCAGTTCATCGACGATCGGCACCAGCGTGTTGTGCAGCCCTGCGGCATCCAGCCCGCCCTCGGTGGTGCGCTCCTCGCGCTTTTCGGGGACGATGCAGGCGGCGTGGGGCCTGTGGCGCAAGGCGATGGCGAGCATTTCGGGGGTCGCCGCCATTTCGAGATTCAGGGGCAAGTCGGTCGCCGCCTGAATGCGCGCCAAGTCCTCGTCGCGGATATGGCGGCGGTCTTCGCGCAGGTGCGCGGTAATGCCGTCGCCGCCGACCGCCGCGACAATCTCCGCCGCGCGCACCGGATCGGGATGGTCGCCGCCGCGCGCGTTGCGGATGGTGGCGACATGGTCGATGTTGACGCCGAGACGCAGATGGGAGGGATTGTGGGTCAGAGTCATTCCTTCCGGCTGCCGGGTTTCGTCACCTCTACGGCCGCCAGCTCTGCCGGGATGTCGCTTTCGTCGTAAGTCGGGAAATCGATGGCGAGCAGCGGGTAGAACGGCACGCCCAGATCGACCGACCCGCAGGAGCGGTCGATGATCGCGCATTCGGCGATCACCTCGCCGCCCTCCCGTGCCACGGCGGCGATCGCTTCGCGGCTGGAGAGGCCGGTTGTGACAACATCTTCCACCATCAGCACCTTCGCGCCCTTCGCGAGTGCGAAGCCGCGGCGCAGGTGGAAGGTGCCCTCGGGCCGCTCGAGGAACAGCGCGTCCTTGCCCAGCGCCCGGCCGACCTCGTACCCGATGATGATCCCGCCCATCGCCGGAGAGACCACCACGTCGACGCCCGCGCGCACCTCGGCCGGGATGCCGGCCGCCACCGCCTCGGCGATCCGGGCGGCTCTGGCGGGGTTCATCAGCACCCGCGCGCATTGCAGGTAGTGCCCGCTATGGCGCCCCGAGGAGAGCTTGAAGTGCCCTTCGAGTAGGGCGCCCGAGGCCCGGAATTCGGCCAGAACGGCCTCCTGATTCATGGAGCAACTCCTTAACAGGGATAGGGAAAGGCGCGCGCTTGCGCGGCAGGCATGGGCCGGTGCATAATTTTCTCCCTAGAAGCGCTTGAGGCCCCCGGCAAGCGCGGCTAAGGGCAAGGAAGACGCTGGCCCCCGGGGCCGGCCAGTTGCTGTCTGTAGCGGGTCTCGAGGGGGCTTGCCGCCGGGCGGTATGGGACCAGATTCGAACCACTTGGACACATTCTCATGGGTCAAAGGCACACCCGTATGAAAAAGGCTATCCTGGCAGCCGTCGCTGCCGGGCTCGCGGCGTTCGCGCCGCTGAGCGTCGTCGCGCAGGACGCGGCTCCCGTGGCTGCTCCGGCCACCACCGCTGCCGAAGCCGGCCGGGTTGAAGGCGCGCAGACCGCTCCCGGTCCCGAGGCGCTGCCCGGCAACCTGACCCCGGCCGAGGCGTCCGCCGCGCCGGCGGGCGAGGGGCTCTACAGCCCGATGGCCCCGACCAAGGGCAAGGGGATGCCGACGGCCTACGAGGACGACGCGATCAAGAGCCTGACCTTCCAGGACCAGTATTCGGCCAATGGCGAATATGCGCTGTGGATGCACGATGCGATCCTGCTGCCGGTGATCACCATCATCAGCCTGCTGGTGCTCGGCCTGCTGCTCTATGTCGCGGTGCGCTTCAACCGCCGGGCCAATCCGGTCGCCTCGCGCACCACGCACAACACGCTGATCGAGGTGGTCTGGACGATCGTTCCGGTGATCATCCTCGTCATCATCGCCGTGCCCTCGATCACGCTGCTCGCCCGCCAGTACGAGCCCGCGCCGGCCGATGCCGTGACGATCAAGGCGACCGGCTACCAGTGGTACTGGGGCTATTCCTATCCCGACCACGGCGATTTCGAGGTCGTCTCGAACATGCTCGACGAGGCCGAGGCGCTGAAGCGCGGCGAGCCGCACCAGCTGGCGGTGGATAACCGCATGGTCGTGCCCGCCGGCGTGCCGCTGCGCATCCAGACCACCGCCTCCGACGTGATCCACGCCTTCGCGGTGCCCTCGCTGTGGTTCAAGATGGACGCGGTTCCGGGCCGTCTCAACGAGCGGATGCTGACCATTAAGGAGCCGGGCGTGTACTACGGCCAGTGTTCCGAGCTGTGCGGCGCGCGTCACGCCTATATGCCGATCGTCGTCGAGGCCCTGCCGCCGGCGCAGTTCGCCGCCTGGGTGCGTGCGCAGGGCGGCGAGATGCCGGGTGCTGGCGATGCCCCGGCCGCGCCGACCGCGGCGCCTGTCGAGGCCGGTCCGTCGACCGGCGCGGCGGCCGCGCCCGAAACGCAGCCCGCCACCTGATCCGAACGACCAAGATTTACGCAGAAGAGTAGCTGACCATGGCAACCACCGCTGAAGGCTTCGACATCCATCATGGCGACGGGCATCACGCCCACGACCATGCCGACCACAAGCCGGGCTTCTTCGCCCGCTGGTTCATGTCGACCAACCACAAGGACATCGGCACGATGTACCTGATCTTCGCGATCATCGCGGGGATCGTGGGCGGTGCGATTTCGGGCATCATGCGCGTCGAGCTGGCAGAGCCGGGCATCCAGTACCTGCAGTGGTGGGCCCAGTTCATGGGCGGCGGCAATGATCTGAACACCGCTCTCCACATGTGGAACGTGTTCATCACCGCGCACGGTTTGATCATGGTGTTCTTCATGGTCATGCCGGCGATGATCGGCGGCTTTGGCAACTGGTTCGTGCCGCTGATGATCGGGGCGCCGGACATGGCCTTCCCGCGCATGAACAACGTCAGCTTCTGGCTGACCGTCGCGGGCTTCTTCAGCCTCCTGTTCTCGCTGTTCGTCCCCGGCGGCACCGGGCCCGGCGCGGGCACCGGCTGGACGGTTTATGCCCCGCTTTCGACCAAGGGTTCGGTCGGCCCGGCGGTCGACTTCGCGATCTTCTCGCTGCACCTTGCGGGCGCGGGCTCGATCCTGGGCGCGACCAACTTCATCACCACCATCTTCAACATGCGCGCGCCGGGCATGACCCTGCACAAGATGCCGCTGTTCGTGTGGTCGGTGCTGGTCACAGCCTTCCTGCTGCTGCTCGCGCTCCCCGTGCTCGCGGCGGCGATCACCATGCTGCTGACCGACCGCAACTTCGGCACGACCTTCTTCGACCCGGCGGGCGGCGGCGACCCGGTGCTCTACCAGCACCTGTTCTGGTTCTTCGGCCACCCGGAAGTCTACATCATGATCCTGCCGGGCTTCGGCATGATCTCGCAGATCGTGGCGACCTTCAGCCGCAAGCCGGTGTTCGGCTACCTCGGCATGGCCTACGCCATGGTGCTGATCGGCGTGGTCGGCTTCATCGTGTGGGCGCACCACATGTACACCGTGGGCCTCGACGTGAACACGAAGATGTACTTCACCGCCGCGACCATGGTGATCGCGGTGCCGACCGGCGTGAAGATCTTCAGCTGGATCGCGACGATGTGGGGCGGCAGCCTCAGCTTCAAGTCGCCGATGGTCTGGTCGCTGGGCTTCATCTTCCTGTTCACCGTGGGCGGCGTCACCGGCGTGGTGCTCGCCAATGGCGGGATCGACGACAACCTGCACGACACCTACTACGTCGTCGCGCATTTCCACTACGTGCTGTCGATGGGCGCGGTGTTCTCGATGTTCGCCGGCTTCTACTACTGGTTCCCGAAGATGAGCGGGCGGATGCATTCCGAGCTGCTCAGCCACATCCACTTCTGGACCTTCTTCGTCGGCGTGAACGTGATCTTCTTCCCGCAGCACTTCCTGGGGATGCAGGGGATGCCGCGCCGCTATCCGGACTATGCGGAGGCCTATCACTTCTGGCACCAGATCAGCACCTACGGCTACTACATCATGGCCGGTTCGATGATCTTCTTCTTCGTCAACATCCTCTATTCGCTGCTGGCGGGCAAGAAGGCCGAGGCGAACCCCTGGGGCGAAGGCGCGACCACGCTCGAGTGGACCCTGCCGAGCCCGCCGCCCTACCACCAGTTCGAAACGCTGCCGGTCATCACCGACGCGAACGACTATCACGATCACCGTCCGGCGACGGCCTGATCGGCTCCCGCGAGGGGGCATGACAAACACGCAGGGAGCGCGGCTGATCGCAGGTCGCGCTCCTTCGCAATGGACCTGAGCTGACGATGGCAAGCACCGCACCCCAGATCGCCGCGCAGATGCCGACGGAATGGCGCGATTTCTTCGCGCTTACCAAGCCGCGGGTCATGACGCTGGTGATCTTCACCGCGATCTGCGGCGTGCTCGCGGCGCCGGGCACCATTCATCCGATCATCGGCTTCACCGCGATTCTCGCCATCGCGATGGGCGCAGGCGGTTCCGCGGTGCTCAACATGTGGTGGGAAGCCGACATCGACGCCGGCATGAAGCGCACCCGGAGCCGGCCGCTCCCCGGCGGGCGGATGCGCCGCGAGGACGCGCGCGACTTCGGGATCTTCCTGTCGGGCGTGTCCGTGGTGCTGATGGGCCTTGCGGTGGGCTGGCTCGCCGCTGCGCTGCTCTTGGGCGCGATCATCTACTACGCCGTCATCTACACCATGTGGCTGAAGCCGCGCACCCCGCAGAACATCGTGATCGGCGGCGGCGCGGGCGCCTTCCCGCCGCTGATCGGCTGGGTCGCAGTGACGGGCGAAATCACCGCGATGCCGATCCTGCTGTTCGCGATCATCTTCTTCTGGACACCGCCGCACTTCTGGGCGCTCGCGCTGTTCGTGCAGAGCGATTACGCGAAGGTCGGCATCCCGATGCTGCCGGTGGTGGCGGGCGAGAAGGCCACCCGCCGCCAGATCATGGCCTACACCGTGCTGCTCGCCCCCATCGCCATCGCGCCGTGGTGGATCGGCGGGACGGGCTGGATCTACGGCTCGTGCGCCGTGGTGCTCTCCGCGCTGTTCCTGATCCTTGCGGTTCCGGTGTTCACCCGGATGCGCGAGGAGACCGACACGATGCAGCCCGAAAAGGCGCTGTTCAAGTTCTCGATCGTCTATCTCTTCGTGCTCTTCGCCGCGCTCGTCGCCGACCGCGTGGCGGCCTATCAGGGATGGCCTGCATGACGCCCGAGGAGGAGCGCGAATTCATCCGCCGCCGCAAGGCGCGCAACTGGGTGGTGGCAGGCACGCTCGTGTTCTTCGTCGTGCTGTTCTACGCGATCACCATCGTGCGCATCGGGGCGCAGCACTGATGGCGACGATGCCGCCCGTGACCCGTGACGATGCCCGCCGCAACCTGCGCGTCGGGCTGATGGCGCTGGCGGGCGCGGCGGCGATGCTGGGGCTGGGCTATGCCTCGGTGCCGCTTTACCGCCTGTTCTGCCAGGTCACCGGCTTCGGCGGGACGACCATGATTGCGTCCGAAAGCAAAGCGGCCGAGGCCGCCGCTGCGGCGACGGGGCAGACAATCTCGATCCGCTTCGACGCTTCGACCGAGGCTGGGATGCCGTGGAGCTTCCGCCCCTCACAGGCCACCGACACCGTGACCATCGGCGAGCGCGATATCGCGACCTTCGTCGCGCGCAACGATTCCGACCGGCCGATCGCCGGCACCGCCACCTTCAACGTCGTGCCCGAACAGGCCGGCAAGTATTTCAACAAGATCCAGTGCTTCTGCTTTACCGAGCAGACGCTCGCACCGGGGCAGGAAGTGACCATGCCGGTGCTCTACTTCGTCGATCCGGCGATGCTGCGCGATCCCAACATGAAGGGTGTCGAACAGATCACGCTGAGCTACACTTTCCACCGCACGGAAGCCCCGCTCGCAGCGGCGGCAACCGGCACGAACTGATCCGCTAAACCCAGGGACGGGAACGACCACATGGCTGGCAAGGTAAACCACGACTATCACATCCTCGAACCCGATATCTGGCCGCTCGTCGGCTCGTTCTCGGCGCTGACCTTCACGTCCGGCCTCGTGATGTACATGCACCCGGATTTCTTCGGCAATGCGGCCGGGTTCGTGATGTATGCCGGCCTCGCCGGGCTGATCGCGACCTTCTTCATGTGGTTCAAGAACATCGTGATCGAAGCCCAGCGCGGCGATCACACGCCGGTGGTGCAGCTGCACATGCGCTACGGCATGATCCTGTTCATCGCCTCCGAAGTCATGTTCTTCGTTGGCTGGTTCTGGAGCTTCTTCGACTTCGCGCTGTTCCCGGCGCCGCTCACCTATGACGAGGCGACGGGGCTGACGACCAGCCTGTTCGGCCAGGAAAGCGTCGCTGCGGTGACCTTCGTGCCCGAAGGGATGCAGGTGCTCGATCCGTTCTCGCTGCCGCTGCTCAACACGCTGATCCTGCTGTGCTCGGGCACCACCGTCACTTGGGCGCACCACGCGCTCATCCATGGCGACCGCGAGGGGCTGAAGCAGGGCCTGTGGGCGACGATTGCGCTCGGCGTGCTGTTCAGCGCGATCCAGGCCTACGAATATGCCGGCGCGCCCTTCGGCTTCGGCGGCAACACCTATTCGAGCGCCTTCTACATGGCGACCGGCTTCCACGGCTTCCACGTGATCGTCGGCACGATCTTCCTCGCCGTGTGCCTCTACCGCGCCTATCTCGGCCACTTCACCCCGCGCCAGCACTTCGGCTTCGAAGCGGCCGCGTGGTACTGGCACTTCGTCGACGTGGTGTGGCTGTTCCTGTTCGTCGCCGTCTACGTCTGGGGCGGCTGGGGCGCCGAACTCCACTGATGCGCTCAGGGCCGTCCGGTCCAAGCGAACAGAAAGGGCAGCCGGGAGTAGTCTCGGCTGCCCTTTCCGGTTTGTGCCCCCGTTGCGGTGCGAAGACCCTGTTCGCCGCCCCGGCCGGGCTGGCGGACGAATGCCGCGCCTGCGGGCTCGATTTCCTCAGCCTGGAGCGCGGCGGGCGCTTCGTGGGGATTCTGACGATGCTGCTGGCGCTGGTGCTGATCCTTGCCGCGCTCGGGATCGACGAGTGGCTGCGCCCACCGCTGTGGCTGATCTTCGCCCTGTTCGCGCCGCTGACCGTGGGGAGCGTGCTCGTCGCCCTCAGGCTCTACAAGACGATGTGGGTCTACCACCAATACGAGGAACGCCAGCCGTGAAGCGCCCGGTGCCCGTCTTCGCCACGATCATCGTCCTCGCCGCCGTTCTTACCATGATCGGCCTCGGCGTGTGGCAGGTCGGCAGGGCGCAGGAGAAGGACCGCCGCAACGCCGCCCTCGTCAGCCGCACCGCGCTTCCCCCGGTCGCCTATCCGCAGACCGGCTTCGGCGAGGCATACCACTACCGCACGCTCGAGGCCGATTGCACGCAGGTCCTTGGCTGGGAGGATGCAGGCGGCAAGGATACGAGGGGCCGCACCGGCTGGAGCAAGATCGCGACCTGCCTCGACGCGCGCACCGGCAACCGCTTCAAGGTCGATGTCGGCGTGGGCCTCGGCCCCGATGCGCGGCCCGAATGGAGCGGCGGCAAGGTTTCGGGACGCGGCATCTTCGAGCCCGAAGATCGCAGCCTCTACGAGCTGGTCATGCGGATCGAGCAGCCGCGGCGCCTGATGATCGTCTCGGAAACCGCCGCCTCGGGCCTCACGCCGTCCCAGCAGCCCGATCCTTCGGGCGAGAAGAACTCCTCCTGGGCCTATGCCGTACAGTGGTTCCTGTTCGCCGCGAGCGCGCTTGTCATATACGTGCTGGCCTTGCGCCGCCGCCGGGAGTAGGCGGCACCCTCATGCGATACGTGTCGACCAGGGGGGGCGCACCGGCGCTCGATTTCGAGGGGGTGACGCTGGCGGGCCTCGCCAGCGACGGGGGGCTCTACGTGCCTGCCGAATGGCCCCGCTTCAGCGAGGCCGAGATCCGCGCGATGCGCGGCCTTGCCTATCCCGATCTCGCCGCCCGGGTGATGGCGCCCTTCGTCGCCGGCAGCCTCACCGACGACGAGCTCCTGGCGATCTGCCACACGGTCTATGGCGATTTCGGTCACGCCGCCGTTACCCCGCTGGTGCAGGTCGACGCGCGGCACTGGCTGCTCGAGCTGTTCCACGGGCCGACGCTCGCCTTCAAGGACATCGCGCTGCAACTGCTCGGCCGGCTGTTCGAGACCTTCCTCGCCCGCCGCGACCAGCGCCTCACCATCGTCGGCGCGACCAGCGGGGACACGGGGTCCGCCGCGATCCATGCGGTAGCCGGGCTCGACCGGGTCGAGATCTTCATGCTCCACCCCGAAGGGCGGGTCAGCGAGGTGCAGCGCCGCCAGATGACCACGGTGCTTAGCCCCAACGTCCACAACCTCGCCATCGACGGCAGTTTCGACGACGCGCAGGCGCACGTGAAGCGTATGTTCACCGACGCCGACGTGACGGGCGTCCTCAACCTCGGCGCGGTCAACTCGATCAACTGGGCGCGGCTGATGGCGCAGGTGGTCTATTACTTCGCCAGCGCGTTGCAACTCGGCGCGCCGGAGCGGGCGGTCGCCTATGCGGTGCCGACCGGCAATTTCGGCGATGTCTTTGCGGGCTATGTCGCGGCGAAGATGGGCCTCAACATCGAGCGGCTGATCGTCGCCACCAACGTCAACGACATCCTCCACCGCGCGCTCGGCTCGGGTGACTATTCGGCGAGCGGCGTCACCCCGACGATCACCCCGTCGATGGATATCCAGGTCTCGTCCAATTTCGAGCGCCTGCTGTTCGATGCGGGCGGGCGCGACGGTGCGGCGATGGCCGAGCAGATGCGCGCCTTCGAAACCTCCAAGGCGATGCAACTCACCAACGCGCAAGCCCAAGGCGCGAGCGCGCTCTTCGCCAGCGCGCGCGCCGAGCAGGTCGAGACTGCACGGGCGATGCAATGGGCCTACCGCGCCGCGGGGCAGGTGATCGATCCGCACACCGGCGTCGGGCTCCATGCCGCGAAGGCGCTCGCGGAAGCGCTCCCCGAGGGGCTTCCGCTCGTCACCCTCGCAACCGCACATCCGGCCAAGTTCCCCGACGCCGTCGAGCGCGCCACGGGCCTGCGCCCCGCGCTCCCCGCGCGGGTCGGCGACCTGTTCGGGCGCGCGGAGAGCCTTGTCGCCATCCCCGGCGATTACGCCGCGAGCCGCGACTACGTGCTCGGTCACGCCGGCCGGACCTGATGGCACGCCTCGTCCAGCAGCCGCTGGTGATGGAATGCGCCGGGTGGGATTCCTACCGCCTCCTCGACAGCGGGGCGGGGCGCAAGTGGGAGGCCTTCGGCCCTTACAGGTTCATTCGCCCTGAGCCCCAGGCCCTGTGGCAGCCGCGCATCGCCGACTGGTCGGCGGACGGCGAGTTCATCCCGGGCTCCGACGAGGACGGCGGCGGTCGCTGGCAGTTCGGCGGGCGCCGCCTGCCCGATGCCGGTTGGGAGCTCGCCTGGAACGAGGTGCGCTTCACCGCCCGGCCGACGCCCTTTCGCCACCTCCAGTTCTTCCCCGACATGGCACCGGTGTGGGACTGGATGCGTGATCGGCTCGGGACAATGGACTCGGCCGAAACCCTCAACCTGTTCGGCTACACCGGCCTCGGCACGCTTGCGCTTTCAGGACACGGGCGGGTGACGCACGTGGACGCCTCCAAGAAGTCGGTTGCCCAGGCGCGAGAGAACGCCGCCCTGTCCGGCATGGAGGGTCGCCCGGTCCGCTGGCTCACCGACGATGCCGCCAAGTTCGCCGCGCGCGAGGTGCGCCGCGGGCGGCGCTATGACGGGATCATCCTCGATCCCCCCAAGTTCGGCCGCGGGCCCGAGGGCGAGGTGTGGCGGCTGGAGGAGCACCTGCCCGGCCTCATCGCCGATTGCGCCAGGCTGTTGGACAGCGAGAGCCGCTTCCTGTTTCTCACCGTCTACGCCGTGCGGATGAGCAGCCTTGCGATTGCGGGCCTGCTGGAAGAGGCGCTCTCGCATCTGCCGGGGGTGATCGAGCACGGCGACCTTGCGTTGCGCGAGGAAGGGGAGGGGGGCAGGCTGCTGCCGACGGCGATTTTTGCGCGGTGGAGCAACGCCTGACCTGCCCACCCCCAACCCCTCCCGCAAGCGGGAGGGGAGCGAGACTTGGCAGCTTGCTGCCTAGTCGCAGCAGGGTGGGCCTCGGACGGCGGCGGCGGATTGCGCCTCTGGACTTCACCGCCCCATCCTGCCAACGGGCGCGGCAATGGCCGATACCCTCACCCTCGAAGTCAACGATCTCGTCGTCGACGTGCTCACCGGCATCTATTCCGAGGAGACCGGCAAGCCCCAGCCGCTGCGCATCTCGGTCGCGGCGCGCTACGCGGTGGCCGACCGTTACGAGCCCGACACGCCGCTCGATGCATCGAAGAATTACATGGACCTCAAGTTCGCCGCCTCCGAGGGCCTGCCGGCGGGCGTCCACTTCAAGCTGATCGAGGCGGTCGCGGACCACATCTGCGAGACGCTGTTCGTGCAGGACGCCAAGGTCGAGGCGGTGACGGTCAAGATCGTCAAGCTTGCGATCGCCGAGGCGGGGGAGCAGATCGGCATCACCCTCCACCGCCAGCGCCGCCCCGAACACGGGGGCTGACGGGCGTGCAACGCGAACTCGCGGTCGATTGGCTGCCCGAAAGCGCGCTCGACGCGGCAGGGGCCTTCATGGCCTTCCGCCTCGCAGCGGCACGGGCGATGCTCGCAGACGCCGAGACCACGGCGCTCGCCATAGTTCTGCCGCCGGCGGGGCACGATCACCGCGACTGGCGCCTCGCGCTCGCCCGCGATCTCGCGCGCGAGGCGGCGCCCCGGCGCGTCAATGTCGTCGCGGGGCCTGATGGCGAGCGCCGCGCGGCGACCTTGCGCTATCTGGCCGATGCGCCCGGGGTGACAGGGCAGTATCTTGTGTGCGATGAATGACCGCGTGCCCGCGCCCCGCCTTCGCCAGCCCGATCGCCTCCTTCTGAAAGCCGAGGCCGAGCCGCGCCCGCTGATCGACGCCTTCCAGCGCCGGATCACCTACCTGCGCCTGTCGGTGACCGATCGCTGCGATCTGCGGTGCACCTATTGCATGCCCGAACGCATGACCTTCCTTCCCAAGAAGGAGGTGCTGAGCCTCGAGGAGCTTCACGATCTCGCCGCCGGGTTCATCGCGCGCGGCGTGACCAAGATCCGCATCACCGGGGGCGAGCCGCTGGTGCGGCGCGATATCGTCGATCTGTTCGCGGCGCTCGGCCGCAGGCTGGGCGAGGGGCTCGAGGAACTGACCCTCACCACCAACGCGACGCAGCTTGCCGCCCATGCCGAGGCGCTGGCGCGGGCGGGGGTGCGGCGCGTCAACGTCTCGCTCGACACCCTCGACCGCGCGCGGTTCGCCGCGCTGACCCGGCGCGACCTGCTGCCGCAGGTGATGGAGGGGATCGCAGCGGCCGCGGCGGCCGGGCTGAAGGTGAAATTGAACGCGGTGGCGCTGAAGGGCCTCAACGAGGACGAGTTGCCCGATCTCATCGCCTGGGGACACGCGCGAGGGCACGACGTGACCCTGATCGAAGTCATGCCGCTGGGCGATGTGGAGGCGGAGCGGCTCGATCAGTATCTTCCCCTCGATACCGTCCGCGCGCGGCTGGCGGCGCGCTGGACGCTTGCGGACCTGCCCGACACCACCGGCGGGCCGGCGCGCTACGTGCGCGTCGCCGAGACCGGCGGCAGGCTCGGCTTCATCACGCCCCACACCGGCAATTTCTGCGACGGCTGCAACCGCCTGCGGGTGACCGCCACGGGCCAGCTCTACCCCTGCCTCGGCGGCGGCGAGCGGGTCGACCTGCGCGCGGCGCTGCGCTCGGCCGATCCGGACACGGCGCTCGCCGCCGCGCTCGACGAGGCGCTGCGCATCAAGCCCGAGAAGCACACGTTCCGCATGGACGCCCGCGGCGCCGCCCCGGCGCTGGCGCGGCATATGTCGATGACGGGGGGGTGAGGCCGGTGGTCACCGTCGTCTTCCTCGGCAAGCTCGCCGACCTTGCGGGCGCGCCTTCACTGTCGCTCGGTGCGCCGCTCGACTGGGCGGGACTCAGGGCCGCGTTGCCCAAGGCGCTGGCCGAGGTTCTCGACGATCCGCGCAACCGGGTGGCGGTGAACGGCGTGCTCGTCGCCGACAAGGCGGGCTTGCGGGCCGGGGCGGGCGACGAGATCGCGCTGCTGCCGCCCGTGTCGGGGGGTTGATGGGTTGCGCGACATCCGCCTTCTCGATCGCCTTTTCATCCCCGGCGCGCTGATCGGGCCCTTCACCAACGCCAATCCCGGCCTCGGGGGCGTGTGCACCTTCGTCGGCGAGGTGCGCTCCGACAACGGGGTCGAGGCGCTGGAACTCACTCATTACGAGCCGCTTACCTTGCCGGGGATGCACGAGCTGGCCGACAGTGCCTTCGCCCGTTTCGATCTCATGGGCCTCCTCATGGTCCACCGCGTCGGCGTGATGCACCCCGGCGAGCCGATCGTCTGCGTCTCGGCCGCCGCGCGCCATCGCCGCGACGCGATCGGCGCGGTGGACTTCTGCATGGACCACCTCAAGAGCGCCGCATGGTTCTGGAAGCGCGAGAAGCGCAGCGGGCAATGGCACTGGATCGAGCCGCGCGAACAGGACCGCGCGGACCTCGCGCGCTGGCACGAGCCGATTTGATTCGCGTCAAAGCCGGGTTGATAGGCGCCGGGTAATCCTTCCCCGACATCACGGAAGGACCACCCCATGAGCCACATCGCCCACGACCTCATCGCCCGCGGCGCGGCGCGCGTCGTCGACCACCCCGAAGCCGAAGCCCCGGTCCGCCACCAGGTCGAGGCCGACCGCAATTTCGGCCTGCCCAAGGCGCTCTACGGCGCGACGGTTGGCTGCTATCTCGCCTTCCTCGCGATCGTCGGCAGCGCCTTTGCCAATCCCGAGCTTGCGATCCCGATGGCGATCTTCGTGGTCTTCATCCTCGCCGGCTTCGGCGTACCGGCGATCTGGACCCGGCTGCGGGACAATGCCAGCGAGCCCGCCACGCTCGGCGAGTTCGAGGCCCGTGGCATCATGACCAACACCGGCCGCCTGACGGCGCGCGATGCGACGATCCAGATGATGGTCCTGCCGCTGCTGCTGGTGAGCTGGGGCGTTGCCGTCGCGGTGATCGCCGCCGTGGTGCGCTGAGCCAAGCCTTCCCCTCGGGGCGGCGGCCCCACTCCCCTGCTGCCGCCCCGCCACTTTCCGGTCCTGCCGGCCTCCCGCTCCGTCTCTCCACCCGACGCGCCAAGTGTACCATCAGGGTATGGCGATCGGGTGGGGAGTTGGCGCGGAAGTTCTTTTTGGCTTGGTCAGCGCGACGATTGTCCGCCCGGCGCCTTACCGCCCCGAAATCTCGTGCAGCAACTCCGGGCTGCGCACCGCGATGCCGCGTTTGCCCTCGCGCCGGATCGCGCCCATGTCCTCGAGTTCGCCCAGCTTGCGGCTGACCGTCTCGATGGTGAGGCCGAGCATGTTGGCGATCTCCCCGCGGGTCAGCGGCAGTTCGAAATGGCGGGCGAGGTGGCACGAGCTTTCGCTCGCGGCCGCCGCGAAATCGTGGAGCAGCGCGGCGAGGCGCGCTTCGGCGCTGGCATGGCCGGTCAGCTCCAGAAGATTGCGCGTCGCCAAGAGGTCCGCCTGGCTGCGGCGCAGCAGCGCGCGGGCGAGGGCGGGGTAGTCCTCGATCGCCCGCTCGATATCGGCGCGCGCGAAGGTGCAGAGCCGCGAATCCGTCAGCGCCACCACGTCGTGATGCGCGAAGGGCGCGAAGAGCTCGCCGATGAAACCCGCCGGGTGGACCAGCGCGAGGATCTGCTCGTTACCCTCGACGTCGACCGCCGAGACCTTGAGCGCGCCGGTCAGCAGCGTGGCGCAGGCTGCCTCCTCGTCGCCGGCGGCGAACAGCATCTCGCCGCGCTTCAGTGTGCGGGTGCGGCCCGCGGCGGCCATCGCGTCGCGTTCCTCCGGGGTGAGCACCGCGCAGGCGGCGGTCTCGCGCACGGGGCAGGTGGTGCAAGCAAGGTTCATGATCCCATCACCTCCCAGAGCCGTGCGATCGCCGCGTCCTGGCGGGCGAGCTGCGCGGCGACATCGCCCTGTGCCGCGACCACGCCCGGATCGGGGCTCAGCGCCATGGCAGCCTCGGCGGCGAGGCTGTCGAGCGCGGCGAGCGCGCTCGCCGTGGCG
>NZ_JAPFGY010000025.1 GCF_026586795.1 Erythrobacter sp. WG | reverse complement strand
CCCCCCCCCCCCCCCCCCCCCCCCCCCCCCCCCCCCCCCCCCCCCCCCCCCCCCCCCCCCCCCCCCCCCCCCCCCCCGCTTCAGCTTCCTCGAGGTCTGCCACACTTGCGAGGCAGGGCTGCCACCGATGTGGCGGGGCGCGGGGTGCAGGGTGCTAGCGGTCTACGTGCCTTGGTGAGGGGCGAGCCGGGCGGCGCGTTGCTTCGTCAAGGTGCAGGCGCGGTTCTTGCCGGTGCCGCCACATGGAACGGGCGATCAGTCCCGCCACCCGCCGCCCGTGACCCGCCGCCCGCGACCTTCCACCCCGGACGTGCGCCGTGTCGGCAACCTCGCCGCCTCGGCGCGGCGGTCGGGCCGCGCCGTGCTCCGGCGACGCTTGCGGGGCAAACCTGCGGCTGTGCAGGGTCCGAGGACGGAGCCGGGGCGCAGGCCAGCGGCAGCACGCGCCGCCGCGCCCGCTCCCGCAGGCGTCGCGAGCCGACCGCCGAGCGTCGCCCGCAGCGAGGTGCCGCGCCAAACGGCACCGCGGCCCGCGACCTTTGTCCGGGCGCGCTCCGCGTCGGCAACCTCGCCCCCCGGCGCGGCGATCGGGCCGCGCCGGGGCGGCGACGGCGGCGGGGCGGACCTTCAGCGATGCCCTGTCCGGGGGGCGCATCCGGGCGCGGGGCCTGCGGCGGCACGCGCCGCCGCGCCCGCCTTGCGCTCCCGCCCCTGCTCTTGTGCTCTTGCGCGCGGCCCCGGTCCCGCCGCCGCCGCGCGATCTTTGCGGTTGTCCTCGGCCCTCGCCTGCGGAACAACGGGTCCGGCGAGGGGCTCGGGACGAGGGAGGGCGCGCGCAGGATGTTCGAGGGCGCGAATTTCGGGTTGGTGCTGAAGGCGCTGGCGGCGGCGATCCCGGCCGATCGCCCGGCGCTGGTGCACGGCGAGCGGGTGGTCGCCTGGGGCGCGTTCGGTGCGCTGACCGACCGAATTGCGGCGGGGCTTGCGGCGCGCGGGCTGAAGCCGGGCGACATCGCCGGGCAGATGCTGCGCAACACGCCCGAATACCTCCTCGCCTGGTTCGGCTGCGTCAAGGCGGGGCTGGTGCCGGTCAACGTCAACTACCACTACCAGCGCCGCGAGCTCGCCGACATCGCCACGCGGTTCGGCATGAAGGCGCTGTTCGCCGAGCGCGACTTCGCCGGGACGGCGCGTGCGGCGATGCCGCAGGGCGCGGCGGTGATCGCGGTGGGGAGCGCCGAGTGGGACAGCCTGTGCGCGGGCCCGCTGCCCGAAGGCTTCGCCGTGCACGACGATCCCGATGCCCTGTTCCTCACCGCCACCGGCGGCACGACGGGGATGCCCAAGGCGGTGATGTGGCCGATGCGCGCGGCCTGGGCGGCGTTCAACATCGGCGTCTGGACCCGCCCGCCCGGCACCCCGCCGCTGATGGCCCGAAGCCTCGCCGAACAGGTCGCCGAGGCGGTCCGCATCGCCCCCGGGCATCCGGCCAACACCTCGCCGCTGCTGCTGCTCTCGCCGCTGATGCACGGGGCGGGGCTATTCAGCGCGCTGATCCACCTGCTGAAGGGCGGCACGCTGGCGCTGCTCCCCGCGCCGAAATTCGACGCCGACTGCGCGCTGGACGAGGTGCGCCGCCTCGGCGCGCGGAGCCTGTTCATCGTCGGCGACGCCTTCGCCCTGCCGCTCGCCGAGCGGCTCGATGCGCGCGGCGACGGCGCCGAGGCGCTCGCCTCGCTGCGCACCGTCGCCTCTTCGGGCGCGGTGTTCTCGCCCGCACTGAAGGCACGCCTGCTCGCCCATGCGCCGGGACTGACGATCATCGATGCCCTCGGATCGTCGGAGAGCTCGGGCACCGGGGTGGTGCTCACCACCGCCGCCGGATCGAGCGGCGGGGGCCGGTTCCAGCCGATCCCCGGTCCGGGCCGCGAGGTGCGATTGTTCGACGAGAACCTGCGCGAGATCCCGCCCGGCACCCCGGGCGTCGGCATCGTCGCGCGCACCGGCCCGCTGCCCTTGGGCTACCTCGGCGAGGACGAGAAGAACGCCGCGACCTTTCCCGTGATCGACGGCAAGCGCTGGCTGATGACCGGCGACCGCGCGCGCTGGGCGGCGGACGGCAGCCTCGAATTCATCGGCCGCGACAACATGTGCATCAACACCGGCGGCGAGAAGGTCTTCCCCGAGGAGGTCGAGGCGGTGCTGATGGAGCATCCGGCGGTCCGGGACGTGCGCGTCGTCAGCCTCCCGGACCCGCGCTTCGGGCGCAAGGTGGTGGCGGTGGTGCAGCCCCGGATTCCCCCCGAAGGCGCAGCCGAGGGCTCCCTCGCGGATGCTCTCGACGCCCACGCTCGCGCGGGGCTCGCGGCCTACAAGGTGCCGCGCCGCTACGTGCTGACCGAGAGCGCGCTGCGGCTCAACAACGGCAAGCCCGACTACAGGACCGCGCAGGCCATCGTGGACGCCGCCGGCGATGCGGTAAACCGTTGAACCTGACGCCCTCGGCGGCAACCTAGTTTGTGCCCTGCACACAAATCTTGCGCGAGCAAGGTCCGATGATCGACCAACGTCACGAGGGCGGCCCGGCCACCGGCCTGTCCAGCGCCACCCTGCGGCTGCAGGCGGTGCTCGACAATGCCTCGGTGGCGATCTTCCTGATGGATGACCGCCAGCACTGCATCTACATGAACGCCGCCGCCGAACAGCTCACCGGCTTCACCCTCGCCGAGATCCTCGCCGCCGACCGGCCGCTGCACGACATCATCCACCACACCCGCCCCGACGGCAGCCCCTACCCGCTCGCCGAATGCGCCATCGACCGCGCCTTTCCCGAACACAACCAGATGCGCGGCGAGGAGCTGTTCGTGCACCGGCGGGGGCACTTCTACCCCGTGGCGTTCTGCGCCAGTCCGGTGCGCGACGAAGCCTCGCGGACCATCGGCACGGTCATCGAGGTGCGCGACATCACTCAGGAGAAGCGCGCCGCGTCGATGCGGCAGGTGCTGGTCAACGAGCTTGACCACCGGGTCAAGAACACCCTCGCCACGGTGCAGGCGATGGCCCGCCAGACCTTCGGCGGCAGCGATCCGGCGGCCTTGCAGAGCTATATGAACCGCATCGCCGCGCTGTCCGAGGCGCACGAGGTGCTGACCCGCAACGCCTGGGAGCCGACCGCGCTCGCAGACATCGTCGCCAGCGCCGCGCGCACCTTCGGCCCGGACCGCTTCACGCTCGGCGGGCCGTCGACGATGGTCTCTCCGAAGATCGCGGTGAGCCTGACGGTGGCGCTTCACGAACTCGCCGCCAACGCGATCAAGTATGGCGCGCTGAGCACGCCCGAGGGCCGCATCGCGGTGCGCTGGAGCGATGCGCCCGGCGCCGGGACGCCCATGCTCCGGCTGGTCTGGGAGGAGCGCGGCGGCCCGCCGGTGACGCCGCCGACCCGCCGTGGGCTCGGGGTGGAGCTGGTCGAGAGCCAGCTCGCTTACGAATTCGGCGGGTCTGCCGAACTCGAATTTGCGCCCGAAGGGCTGGTCTGCACGATCAGCCTCACCCTGACGCCCCGATGACCCGGTGCGCCGCGAGGCCGGGAAGCGACCTTCCGGCGCACATATCGCGGGCCCGCCAGCGCAACATTCTAAGCCTGGCGCGTGCAAAAGATTCACGGGTGGATTCGATTGATTCAGACCCCATCTTTTTCTGCACAGATTCAATTTGGGGCTTGCGGGGTCCGCGACTCAAGCTTGCTCCACGCGTCGCGGGTTTGTGACGCAGGTATGAAGGCTCCGGATGGTAACCGAGTGCTTAATCGGGCGTTGACGGGATTCCCGCGCTGATTCATCATCTAGTGGTTCGCTGCGAAAGCGACCCCAAGCAATGGTGAAATCCCGCCGCCCCGCCAGAGGGCAAGCAGAACGGGATTCGCTAATGCCGGGGCATTGCGGCGACGCCGCGAACCGGGTCGATCGACCTGCCGACACGACGGAGACGGGGCCGGGATGTTGGCAAGTCTGTGGACTGGCCGGTATAGAACAGAATCGGAACACGGCCCCTTGTGGCATGGTCCCGATTCGGGGGACAAGGTGGGCGACTTATGGATTTCAAGGCGAGCGACAACGTGCCGGATGATGTGATCGAAGAACAAGATGCGGGCGCGCCTGCGACGGGGGACGGAAAGGCTGTGACGATGAAGACGAGCGATGCGGGCACCGACACGCTGATCGCCGCCAAGGCGGGCGAGGCGCTGGCCGGCGCGATGGCCGAAATGGTCAAGGATGCGGCCAAGGTGGACAGCAAGAAGGTCAACGACCGGCGCTTCACGATTGTCACCGATCCCGCCCGCGATGCGCGCCTCACCGATTTCGGCAAGGACACGCTGACCGACCGCTACCTGCTGCCCGGCGAGGTCTATCAGGATCTCTTCGCCCGCGTGGCCGACGCCTATGCGGACGATCAGGAGCACGCCCAGCGGCTTTACGACTACATCTCGAACCTGTGGTTCATGCCCGCGACGCCGGTGCTCTCGAACGGCGGCACCAACCGCGGCCTGCCGATCTCGTGCTACCTCAACAGCGTCGAGGACAGCCTCGAAGGGATCGTCGGCACCTGGAACGAGAACGTGTGGCTCGCCTCCAAGGGCGGCGGGATCGGCACCTATTGGGGCAATGTCCGCGGCATCGGCGAGCCGGTCGGCCTTAACGGCAAGACCAGCGGGATCATTCCCTTCGTGCGGGTTATGGATTCGCTGACTCTGGCGATCTCGCAGGGCTCGCTGCGGCGCGGCTCGGCGGCGTGCTATCTCGACATCAGCCACCCGGAGATCGAGGAGTTCCTCGAAATCCGCAAGCCGAGCGGCGACTTCAACCGCAAGGCGCTGAACCTTCACCACGGCGTGCTCGTCACCGACGAGTTCATGCAGGCCGTGCGTGAGGGCGCGGAATTCGAGCTGAAGTCCCCGCGTGACGGGAGCGTGCGCGGCAAGGTCGACGCGCGCTCGCTGTTCCAGAAGCTGGTCGAAACCCGGCTGGCGACCGGCGAGCCCTACATCGTCTTCTCCGACACCGTGAACCGCATGATGCCCAAGCATCACCGCGATCTCGGCCTCAAGGTCTCGACCTCGAACCTGTGCTCGGAAATCACCCTGCCGACCGGCATCGACCACTTGGGCAATGACCGCACGGCGGTGTGCTGCCTGTCCTCGCTCAACCTTGAAACCTGGGAAGAGTGGAAGGGCGACAAGCAGTTCATCGAGGACGTGATGCGCTTCCTCGACAACGTGCTGCAGGACTATATCGACCGCGCGCCGGACGAGATGGCCCGCGCCAAGTACTCCGCCAGCCGCGAGCGCAGCGTGGGCCTCGGGGTGATGGGCTTCCACTCGTACTTGCAGCAGAAGGGCGTCGCCTTCGAAAGCGCGATGGCCAAGGCGCTGAACCTGCAGATGTTCAAGCACATCCACGCCAAGGCCTCGGAAGCGTCGATGCTGCTCGCGCAGGAGCGTGGGCCCTGCCCCGATGCTGCCGACATGGGCGCGATGGAGCGCTTCAGCTGCAAGATGGCGATCGCGCCGACCGCCTCGATCTCGATCATCTGCGGCGGCACGAGCGCCTGCATCGAGCCGATCCCGGCCAACATCTACACCCACAAGACCCTGTCGGGCAGCTTCATCGTGCGCAATCCCTATCTCGAGAAGCTGCTCGAGAAGAAGGCCAAGAACTCGACCAATGTCTGGAACTCGATCCTCGAGCGGGGCGGCAGCGTCCAGCACCTCGACTTCCTGACGCCGGAGGAGAAGGCGGTCTACAAGACCAGCTTCGAGATCGACCAGCGCTGGCTGCTCGAATTCGCCGCCGACCGCACGCCCTATATCGACCAGGCCCAGTCGCTGAACCTGTTCATCCCGGCCGATGTCGACAAGTGGGACCTGATGATGCTCCACTACCAGGCGTGGGAACGCGGCATCAAGTCGCTCTACTACCTGCGCTCGAAGTCGGTGCAGCGCGCCGGGTTCGCCGGCGGGGTCGAGGCGGACAACACCTCGGAAGCCCCCAAGATCGAGCTGTCCGCCAATGGCGAGCAGACCGATTACGAGGAATGCCTGAGCTGCCAGTAAGGCCGGGCCGGGCCGGGCGGCGCGGGGACAGCCCTGCCGCCCACGCCCGCACCGCGCGTTCAGGGGGAGAAGCAAGACGTGAACCTGCCATTTGCCATGGGCCTGTTCGGCCTCGTCACCTGCCTCGTCTTCGCCTTCAACGCGTGGCGCGAGCTCAGGCGCAACCGCCCCGGCCACGCCCGCAACGCGGCGATGATCCACGTCGCGATGGTCTCGATGTTCGCGCCCTTCTGCCTCTACGTCCTCGTCGCCTACGCGCCCTAGAAACCTGAATCCGGACGCGCCCCACGCGCGTATCTGCCAAGAACACACGCGAAGGAGTATCCGCCCATGTCGCTGCTCGAAGCCCGCAACACCTACAAGCCCTTCCAGTACCCCTGGGCCTACGACTTCTGGAAGCGCCAGCAGCAGATCCACTGGATGCCCGAGGAAGTGCCGCTGGGCGAGGATTGCCGCGACTGGGCGCAGAAGATCACCGATCACGAGCGCAACCTTTTGACGCAGATCTTCCGCTTCTTCACCCAGGCCGACGTCGAGGTGCAGAACTGCTACCACGAAAACTACGGCCGGGTGTTCAAGCCGACCGAGGTCAAGATGATGCTCGCCGCCTTCTCCAACATGGAGACGGTGCACATCGCCGCCTATTCGCACCTGCTCGACACCATCGGGATGCCCGAGGCGGAATACTCCGCCTTCCTCGAATACGAGGAGATGAAGGACAAGCACGACTTCCTCGGCCAGTTCGGGGTCGACACCGATGAAGACATCGCCCGCACGCTCGCGGCCTTCGGCGGCTTCACCGAGGGGCTCCAGCTGTTCGCCTCCTTCGCCATGCTGATGAACTTCCCGCGCCACAACAAGATGAAGGGCATGGGCCAGATCGTCAGCTGGTCGGTCCGCGACGAGAGCCTCCACTGCGAGGGCATCATCAAGCTCTTCCACACCTTCTGCGAGGAACGCCAGTGCCTCACCAAGGCGGTGAAGGAGGACCTCATCGACATCTGCCAGAAGACCGTCCGCCTCGAGGACGCATTCATCGACCTCGCCTTCGAAATGGGCCCGGTCGACGGCATGAGCGCCAAGGAGATCAAGCGCTACATCCGCTACATCGCCGACTGGCGCCTGAAGCAGTTGGGCCTCCAGGAGATCTACATGATCGAGGAACACCCCCTGCCGTGGCTGACCCCGCTGCTGAACGGCGTCGAACACGCCAACTTCTTCGAAACCCGCGCGACCGAATACTCGAAGGGCGCGACGCGGGGGAACTGGAACGACGTCTGGTCGAGCTTCGACAAGCGCCAGAAGGCGAAGGCTGCGAATGAGGCGGGGGCTGAAGAGGCCGAGGCTGGGCTGTTTGGGGCTGAGGCTGCGGAGTAGGTAGAAGGAGCGAGAGCGAGATGGTTTCAGTTTTCCGGCTCCCCGCGAGCCTCAGGCAAGATGAAGCACAGGGCCAACTCGCTCTTGAGGAGCTGGATGGCGCGCGTCTGAACACCTTCGGCATGGGTATCTTGAGCGATGGCACGCCATTTCTAACTCAGCGCGGTCTTGCAGTACTCTGCGGTGTTGAGAACGCCCACATCGGAACCATCAGCACTCAATGGCAGGACGACCTGCCCAAGCCCCGCATCAGCAAGATTCGCGATATCTTGGCCAAGAACGGTCATTCACTTTCGGAAGCCCATGTCCCCGTTCAGGTCGGCGGCAGAGTGCTTTACGCATATCGCGAAGAGATTTCGCTCGCGGTCATAGAATACTATGCATTTGAAGCTGGGCAGTTTTGCCAAGAAGAAGCACGAGACAATTTCCGCATATTGGCTCGGAAGGGCTTCCGGGATGCGATCTACGAGACACTTGGATACACGCCGAGCCGGCAAATGGACGACCTGTGGAAGCCGTTCCACGATCGCGTTTCACTCGTCTACAACAGTGCGCCTGACGGCTACTTCAGCATCTTCAAGGAAAGTGCGGAGGTAACGGTTACGCTCGGGCAGGGCGGGGTGTACACCGATGACGGGGTCATCCCTGACATAAGCATCGGCAAGTGCTGGAGCAAGCACTGGGTTGATAACCGCCTTGCTGATCGCTTTGGTCAGCGACTTGACTATGAGCATAATTACCCGGCGTATTTCCCGCAGGCGGCTTCCAATCCTCAGACACCTTGGGCCTACCCGGAAGCTGCGCTCGGAGAGTTCAAGCGGTGGCTTCGCGAAGATTACATCCGAGGCGGAAAGCTGGTCGCCTACATCAAGGGGCAAGTCGCTAGGAAGGGCATTACAGCAGCTGCTGCAAATGCCGCGCTCGCAGCATACAAATTGCCTGCGCTTCCCGCACCCAAGCGGTCCGCCGCGTAATCGCCGTCATTTCATCGGTTCATTTCTTGCCCTCGGCGTAGGCCCAACCCGCTGCGACTAGGCGGCAGAGCCGCCAAGTCTCGCGCCCTTCCCGCAGGCGGGAAGGGGTGTCGGAGAGGCCCGACTCCGATCGCTTGCCGCCGGTAGGCCCCCTCCCGCTTGCGGGAGGGGTTAGGGGTGGGCGCGAGCGCAGCGAGCCTTGTGACAGGCCCACCCCCTGCCCCTCCCGCAAGCGGGAGGGGAGTCAGCTTCCTCTCAACCCCCGCAGCCGCCCGACCTCGGCGCGGATCGCGGCTACCACGCCCTCTACGTTCCCGCGCACATCGTCGTTGGTGAAGCGCAACACGGTAAATCCCTGCTCCGCCATCCAGCGGTCGCGGCGCGCGTCCCGCTCAGGGGCGATGTCGTGGCTGTGGCCGTCGAGCTCGATCACCAGCGCCAACTCCCGGCACAGGAAGTCGGCAAAGAACGGGCCGACCGGCATCTGGCGGCTGAACTTCGCGCCTTGCTGGCTCTTCGACAGATAGGCCCACAGCGCCCGCTCCGCCGGCGTCGCCTCGCGTCGCAGCCTGCGGGCGCGGGCGGTGTCGCGGGGGGCGAAGGTGGGCATGGGGGGGTAGGATACGAGCGGGCGGGTTTGCGGGCAAGGCGTGCCCACCCCCGGCCCCTCCCGCGAGCGGGAGGGGAGAAGGAGGTCCCCCTCCCGCTTGCGGGAGGGGTTAGGGGTGGGCCCTTCTCCTCAACCCTTCCGCAACCCCTTGCGCGCTATCGCTTTCCTGCATGGACCTCCTCGCGCTCCTCACCCCCGCCAACATCGCCACGGCGCTGATCGCGGTGAACTTCTGCGCCTTTGCCGCCTTCGGGATCGACAAGGCGCGGGCGGAACAAGGGGCGTGGCGGATCTCGGAGGGGACGCTGCTGCGGCTCGCGCTGATCGGCGGCACCCCGGGGGCCTATGCCGGGCGTGCGCTGTTCCGGCACAAGACGCGGAAGCAGCCCTTCTCCGGCCAGCTTCACGCGATCGCCGTGCTCCAGGTGGTGGGCGGCGCGGCGCTTGCCGTGTGGCTCGGCCTCGGCGGCGCGCCGTGAGCCCACGCGCCGGGGGCGAATTCCTACACGAATTTGGACGACACGCGCCCGCCCGCCGATCCTACGCGGCGCGGGCCGCGACAGGGCGGGGCGCAGCGGCCGGTAGGCAGGCGCGGAGGCTTGCGGCCTTTCCTAGACGGGCGGTCCGCGTCAGGGTGCTTCGCGCATTTGCCTGAAAAGGCGCGGCAAACCGCTTGCGGCTAGGCATTCTGCGGAAAAATCCCTTGTCCTTCAGGCGCTTGGCCTCGGCGAGGGCGATTTCTACCCCCGGTCCAGCCCCCGCTTGACCCCTTCCAGACCCCGCCTAGACCCCCTCAGACCCGCACCAGCGCGGCCTTGGTCCGCCCCAGCGGGCCGCCAGCCCCTCCTTCACGAGGGTCTCGCCGAGCGATTCGCCGTCCCGGTGGACGATCCGCAGCTGGCGCCCGTAGCGGTCCTCGCTGCGCCCGTCCGGCGGGGGGAGGAGGGTGAAGGGTCCGGCGTTGAGGAGTTGGCGCAGCCGCTCGGTCGCCTGCCGCCCGAGCCGCGCCTCGCGCGGGCAGCCAGGCCTTGAAATCTCTGGAGAATCAATGTCCGCGATGCGAATCTTGGTGCCCCGCAGCCACAGTGTGTCGCCGTCGACGACGCAGGTGACCCGGCTGGGGCCGGCGCAGATGGGGAAGAGCGCGCGGTGCTCTCCGGCGGGCGGCGGCGGGCGCGTGCCCTGCGCCTCCCCGGCCCGCGGCCACAGCGCAAGAGCGCTCAAGGAAACGAGCGGAATCAGGGCGATAGCCGCAAAGCGACGGATGGATGGCAGGCGCTGCATGACTTATCCCGACCCCAGAATAGCGGCCTGCGCGCAGGCTTCCAGTCCCTTTTGACCCCGGTCAAATGCCGCTGCGGCGTTGGGGCCTCGGCGGGGGGCTCCAACACGGGAGACGCCGATGTCCGCACACACCCCCCACGAGCTTGCCGAAATCTTCCCCCGGGACGCGATCGCGCTGCGCCGGCTGAAACAGACCGATGCCCACGTCGCGCGCCTCGCCGAGCGGCACCACCAGGTCGACCGCGCCATCCACCGGATCGAGGCAGGGGTCGAGGCGGCCTGCGATACGCGCTTGGAAACATTGCGGAAAGAGCGGCTGCACCTGCTCGACACGATCGCCGCGATCCTCGAACAGGCGCCCGCCGGGTAGGCCTGCGAGGCGGTTCAGCCGAGGCCGTCGCTGCGCGGGGCGGCGCGGCGATCCCGGCCCGATCGGCGCTCCACGTCGCGGCGCTCGGCCCCCTCGCAGGGAGCCGATGCCTGCCGCCGCTCGGCCCGGCGCCGCCCGCCGCCCGGGGGATCGGAGGGAGAAGTGCTTGAAAAGATGTCGCTCATGCGCGGCACTCTTGCGCGCCGGGCGTCAACAGTCCGTTGCAGGCGCACTCCGGATCGTGCCCGGGGCACCAAGCCGCTTGGCCCGGACCTCGCAAGCCGCTAGGGCGCCGGCGAGCGCGCGGTAAGGCCCGCGCACAACGGAAAGACGCCGGTGACCGACAAGCCGAACCATCCCGTGGCGGGCACGCCCGATCTCTCCCCCGATCTCTCCAAGGCCGAGGTGCTGATCGAGGCGCTGCCCTATTTCCAGCGCTACGCCGGGCGCACCTTCGTGGTGAAATACGGCGGCCACGCGATGGGCGATCCCGAGGCGGCGCGCGATTTCGCCGAGGATATCGTGCTGCTGAAGGCAGTCGGCATCAACCCGGTGGTGGTGCATGGCGGAGGCCCGCAGATCGGCCAGATGCTGAAGCGCCTCGGGGTGGAGAGCACCTTCGTCGACGGCCTCCGGGTGACCGACAAGGCCACCGCCCAGGTCGCCGAGATGGTCCTGTCGGGCGCGATTAACAAGGAGCTGGTCGGCTGGATCGCCGCCGCCGGGGGCAAGGCAATCGGCATCTCGGGCAAGGACGGCGGGCTGGTCATGGCGAGCAAGGTCACGCGCACCACCCGCGATCCCGACAGCAATATCGAGCAGGCGGTCGACCTCGGCTTCGTGGGCGAGCCGGCGAGCGTTGACACGACGGTGATCGACACGATGGTCGCAGCCGGCATGATCCCGGTGATCGCCCCCATCGCTCAGGGCGAGGACGGGGCGACCTACAACATCAATGCCGACACCATGGCGGGCGCCATCGCGGCGGCGCTGGGCGCGGCACGGTTGTTCCTCCTGACCGACGTGCCCGGCGTGCTCGGCGCCGACGGCGAGCTTTTCACCGATCTCACCCCCGCCGATATCGCCAAGCTGCGCGAGGACGGCGTGATCCGCGGCGGCATGGTGCCGAAACTCGAGACCTGCGTCGCCGCGGTGCAATCGGGCTGCGAGGCGGCGGTGGTGCTCGACGGGCGGGTGGGGCACGCAATGCTGCTCGAATTCTTCACCGCGCGCGGCGCCGGCACGTTGGTGCGGGCCTGAGGCGGAACGGGCTGGCGCGAGGCGTGTTATCCGGTTAATACGCCTCGTTCGAGGGACATCACATAACGCGCCGACGGCAACGGGCCGGGCAGCGCCGCACGTTAGGGAGCCGCACAGGCCATGAGTGACGCCATTCTCCAGATTTTCCTGATGGTGATCAACACCGCCAATATGCTGCTGATCATCTGGTTCATCCTCGGCCTTCTGTTCGCCTTCAACGTGATCAGCCCGAGCAACCAGTTCGCCGCCGCCGTCCACGATGCGCTGAGCCGCCTGTTCGAGCCCGCGCTTCGCCCCATCCGGCGGGTGATGCCCGATACCGGGGCGATCGACTTCTCGCCGATGGTTTTCCTGATGCTCCTCAACGCGGTCGGCTACATCCTCCAGGGCGCGCTCGCCTGATGGGCGAGGCGGCGCGGATCGACGGCAAGGCGTTCGCCGAGGGACTGCGCGCCCGCGTGGCCGCGCACGCCGCAGCCTTCCGCCAGGCCACCGGCCGTGCGCCGGGGCTGGCGGTGGTGCTGGTCGGCGAGGACGAGGCGAGCCAGGTCTATGTCGGCGCCAAGGGCCGGGCCTGCACCGAGGCGGGGATCGCCAGCTTCGAGCATCGCCTGCCCGCCGAGACGAGCGCCGCCGAGCTGCTGACGCTGGTCGAACGGCTGAACCGCGACCCGGAGGTCGACGGCATCCTCGTCCAGCTGCCGCTCCCCGCCGGGCTCGACGAGCAGGCGGTGATCGCCGCGATCGACCCGGACAAGGACGTCGACGGGTTCCACGTCATCAACGCCGGGCGGCTGGCGGTGGGGCAGCGGGGTTTCGTGCCCTGCACGCCGCTGGGCTGCCTGATGCTGCTGCAGGACCGGCTGGGTGACCTTGCGGGTCTCGAGGCGGTGGTGATCGGCCGCTCGAACATCGTCGGCAAGCCGATGGCGCAGCTGCTGACCGATGCGAACGCGACGGTGACGCTGGCGCACAGCCGGACCCGGAACCTTGCCGAGGTGGTGGGCCGGGCGGATAT
Source organism: Erythrobacter sp. WG (assembly GCF_026586795.1). Lineage (GTDB taxonomy): Bacteria > Pseudomonadota > Alphaproteobacteria > Sphingomonadales > Sphingomonadaceae > Erythrobacter. The sequence continues at coordinate 36,710 of NZ_JAPFGY010000025.1, read as the reverse complement.
CGTGGTCGCCGCGGTGGGCCGGCCGGAGATGGTGCGGGGCGACTGGATCAAGCCCGGCGCTTGCGTGATCGACGTCGGCATCAACCGCCTGCCGCCCACCGAAGACCGGCCCAAGGGGCGGCTGGTGGGCGATGTCGCCTTTGCCGAGGCGCTGGAGGTCGCAGGTGCGATCACCCCGGTGCCGGGCGGGGTGGGGCCGATGACCATCGCGGTGCTACTCAGAAACACGCTGGTCGCCGCGCACGCCCACGCCGGGCTGGACGCACCCGAGGGGCTTTAGCCGGGCGGTCGAATCGGTCCCTCAGTTGACCGCCCGGTCCCTGCCCTCCCAGTAGGGCGCGCGCAGTTCGCGGCGCAGGATCTTCCCTGAAGGATTGCGCGGCAGGGCCGCGATGAAGTCGACCGATTTGGGGCACTTGTAGCCCGCGATCAGCGTGCGGGCATGGGCGATCAGCTCCGCCTCGCTCAGGGCCGCGCCCGACTTCGTCACCACGCAGGCCTTGACCGCCTCGCCCCACCGGGCGTCAGGCACGCCGATCACCGCGACATCCGCGACCGCAGGGTGCGAATAGAGCGCGTTCTCGACCTCGGCGGGGTAGACGTTCTCGCCCCCGGTGATGATCATGTCCTTCACCCGATCGTGGATGTAGAGGTATCCGTCCGCGTCGAGATAGCCCGCGTCCCCGGTGCGCAGCCAGCCCTCGGCATCGATCGCGGCGGCGGTGGCCTCCGGGTTGTTCCAATACCCGCGCATGGTCTTGGCCGAGCGGGTGGCGATCTCCCCCACGGTTCCCACAGGAACCTCGCTGCCGCTTTCGTCGATCACCTTGATTTCGACCCCGGCGAGCGGCTTGCCGACGCTGCGCATCCGCGCCGATCCCTCGGGCACGTGGTCCTCGGGATCGAGCGCGACGATCGTCCCGCAGGTCTCGGTCATGCCGTACATCTGCACGAAGCCGCAGCCCAGCACCCGGATCGCTTCGCGCATCAGTTCGAGCGGGATCGGGGAGGCGCCGTAGGTCACGTATCGCAGGCGGCTGAAATCGACCTCGCCGATGCGCGGGTGATCGAGCAGGATGCGCAGCGCTGCCGGCACGAGGAAGATCTTCGAGATAGGGTAGGTCTCGATGAGGTCGAGCGCCTTGGCCGGATCGTAGTCCGGCAGGACGATCGCGCTCGTCCCCGCCACCATCGTGCCGAGGCCGCTGCCGGTCCCGCTGATGTGGAAGCAGGGCATGGCGATGAGCGTGACATCGCCGGGGACCGGTTCCTGCCACGCGCGCACGGCCGCGCCGCTCGCATCGGCAGCGCGGCTGGAAAGGATCGCGCCGTGGGTGATGACCGCGCCCTTGGGCTTGCCGGTGGTACCCGAGGTGTAAAGCTGCAGGGCGTCGTCCTCGCCGCGCGGCTGGTGGAGTGGAGGTGTCGCCGGGAAGCTGTCGCGCCAGCCGCGATAGTCGGGGCCTGCGCAGTCCGGAGCGTCGATGCCGATCACGTGAGCGACGCGGGTCGCCTCGCCACGGGCATCTGCGAGCGCCGCGGCAAAGCCCGCGCCGACGAACACCACGCGCGCCTCGCAATCGGCAAGGATGTAGGCGACTTCGGGCGGGGCGAGGCGCCAGTTGACCGGCGTCATCACCGCGCCGATCCGCGAGGCGCCGAGGAAGGCCTCGAAGTAGAGCGGATGGTTCTTGCCGAGAAAGGCGACCCGCTCGCCGGGCCGGACACCGAGCGCCAGCAGGCCGTTCGCCACCCGGTCCGCACCGGCCGAAAGCGCGGCGAAGCCGAGTTCCTCCTCGCCGAAGGTGAAGGCGACGACATCGCCATCAGCCTCGGCGTGCGCGCGCACCACGGCGCAGAACGATTGTGCGGCCGCTGCCGTGTTCTCTCCCATGACCGTGGGATACACCGCCTGCCGCAGCCTGTCATCGGCCCGACTGGGGTGACAGATGTCCGCGCGCGGGGGCGATCCGCGTGCGAAACCGCTTGCGCGCGGGCGCTGTATTGCGCCACTAAGGCACCATGGAGACAGCCCCCGCTTCCGCCCTATCTGCCCAGCCGCTCGCCGATGCCGACGACGACGGGGAAGGCACGCTGACCAAGCTCCACCCCAATTATGCGCACGCGCTGCGGGTGCGCACCACGCTGATGGCGGTCCCCTTCCTGATCGGCGCGCTGGTGCTCGAACTGGTGGTGCGCGACGAGGGCGTCATTGCGCAGGGGATCATCGCCGGCCCGGTGCTGCTGATCGCGATCCTGCTGATCCTGCGCATCCCCGCCCGGCGCTACGGCGCGCGCGGCTATCAGATGAGCGCCGACCGGCTGCGGGTGGTGCGCGGTATCCTGTTCCGCTCCGACACCGTGGTGCCCTTCGGCCGGGTCCAGCACATCGACGTCGACCAGGGTCCGCTCGAGCGGTTCTTCGGGATCGCCACGCTGACCCTGCACACCGCAGGCAACCACAATGCCAGCGTTGCGCTCCCCGGCCTCGGCGAGGATCTGGCACGCGAGATGCGCGAGACGATCCGCGCGCACATCCGCCGCGAGACCCTGTGAGGGCGGTCCGGTGAGCGAGCCGCAGCGCACCGCGCCGGTCAGCGTCGTGCTCGGCGCGCTGGCCTCGGTGCAGAGCGCCGTCATCGGCGCGCTGGCGATCGGCTTTTCCGGCATCGGCGGGAGCGGGCGCATCTGGATCGCGCTCGGCACCCTCGTCGCGGCCACGGTGATCGGCGCGGGCGTGGCCTACGTGAAGTGGCGCAGGCTCACCTATACCATCGGCGAGGCCGACATCCGCGTCGAGAGCGGCATCCTCAGCCGCGCGGCGCGTTCCATCCCCTACGAGCGCATCCAGGACGTGAGCCTCGAGGCCAAGCCGCTGCCGCGGCTGTTCGGGCTCGTCGCGGTCAAGTTCGAGACCGGGGCGGGCGGGGGCGAGGATCTCGCGCTCGAATACCTCACCACGAAGCAGGGCGAGGCGCTGCGCCGCCTGGTCCGCGAGCGCCGCGACGACACCAGCGAGACGGCGCCCGGCCTCGCCGCACCGGCCGCCGCGAGGCCCGAGGACGAGGATGGCGAGGTGCTCTACGCCCTCACCCCGCGCCGGCTGCTCACCTTCGGCCTCTTCGAGTTCTCGCTGGCGGTCTTCGCGGTGCTCGGCGGCCTTCTGCAATATGTCGACAACATCTCTTCGGTCGACATCTGGGACGTCGACCTGTGGCGCCGATGGCTGGCCGAGCAGGGTGAGACCGTCGCGACTATCGGCCCGATGGCGCAGGCATTGGGGGCACTCGCGGGACTGGTCGGCCTCGTCTTGATCGGGGTGGTGACAGGCGTCGCTCGCACGTTCCTTCGCGATTGGGGCTTCACCCTGACCCGCTCGCCGCGCGGGTTCCGCCGCCAGCGCGGCCTCCTCACCCGCACAGACGTGGTGATGCCGGCGCACCGTGTGCAGGGGCTGGTGATCGGCACCGGCATCCTGCGCCACCGCTTCGGGTGGCATTCGCTGAGCTTCGTCAGCCTTGCGCAGGACTCCGAGAACGAAAGCCACGTGGTCGCACCCTTCGCCAGGATGGATGAGATCGCCCGGATCGCGGGCGCGGCGGGCTTTTGCCTGCCCGACGCCGCGACCCGCTGGCAGCGGGCGAGCAAGCGCCACCGCACCGACCTTGCCGTGCGCGATGCTGCGGCCTTCGTCCTCCTCGCCATTCCCGCGGCGATCTTCGCGCCCCTCGGCCTGTTCCTGATCCCGCTCGGCGCGGCGGTGATCGCGGTGGGGGTGAACCTCTACGCCTGGGAGTTCCGGCGCCATGCGATCGACGCCGCGCACGTCTATGCCAGCCACGGCTATCTCTCGCCCCGCCAAGAGGTCGCAACGCGGCTGAAGCTGCATTCGGTGGAGATCGCGCAGGGGCCGCTTGCCCGGTGGCGCGGCTATGCGACCGTGCATCTGGGGCTCGCCGGCGGCACCTTCGCGATGCACGGCGTGCCGCTTCCCGAGGCGCGCGCGCTGCGCCGGGCGGTCATCGAGACCATCGCGGCGACCGATTACTCGCGGCTCGACGCGCCGCTGACCGACGAGCGCGATCAGGCCTTGAGCGCGGCCCAGCCGGGGTTGTCGGCGAACCGCTTGGCGACGTAGGAGCAATCGGGGCGGATCAGGAAGTCCTGGCGCCCGGCATCCTCGACCAGCCGCGCGACCAGCGCAGCCGCCACCCCGCGCCCGCCGATTTCGCGCGGCACGATGGTGTGCGCGGCGATCCGCACCTCCTTGCCGTGGCGCTCGCCGCCCGCTTCCCACTCGAGGTAGCCCTGCTCGACCTCGCCCTCGAGCGCGGCGACATAGCGCCCCCCGGTTCCCTGAACGTGATGGGTGATTGTCACCTTTGCGCTTTCGTCGCCCATGATCGTCTGCTCCCGCTTGTCAGGTCCGAATGTGCGGCTAGAGGCGTGCCCCATGACCGTGCTCAAGCCCTTCCTGTCCGACAACGCCGCCGCCGTCCACCCCAAGCTGTGGGAGGCGATGCGCGCGGCGGACGAGTCGGACAGCCCTTACGACGGGGACCGGCTCTCGGCCGAGCTCGACGCGCGCTTCTCCGCGCTATTCGGGCGGGAGTGCGCAGGCCTGTGGGTGGCGACGGGGACGGCGGCGAACTGCCTTGCGCTGGGCACGCTGGTCCAGCCCCACGGCGGCGTGGTCTGTCACCGCGAGGCGCATATCGAGGTGGACGAGGGCGGGGCGCCCGGCTTCTTCCTCCACGGCGCGAAGCTGATGCTGGCCGACGGCGAGGGTGCGAAGCTGACGCCGGAAGGCATCGCCGCGCTGGTGGACCCGATCCGCAACGACGTCCACCAGGTCCAGCCCCACGCCATCGCGATCACGCAGGCTTCGGAATATGGCCGGACCTATACCCCGGAGGAACTGGCGGCGCTCGGGGCCTTTGGGAAGGAACGCGGGCTTGGCCTGCATATGGACGGGGCGCGCTTCGCCAACGCTGCGGCTTTCCTAGGCGGCAGCGCGCAAGAGGCCGCGCGCGCGGCGAGCGGGGCGGTCGACAGCCTCGCCTTCGGCTTCATCAAGAACGGCGGGATGGGCGCAGAGGCGGTGATCCTCTTCGACCCCGAGGCCGCCACGCAGGTCCGCTACCGCCGCAAGCGCGCTGGGCACCTCCAGTGCAAGGGTCGCTACCTCGCCGCGCAGATCCTCGCGATGCTGGACGGCGACCTGTGGCTCGCCAACGCGCGCGCCGCCAATGCCGCCGCGCAGGAGGTGGCGGCCGGATGCGGTGCGCGCCTGATGCACCCGGTCGAGGCGAACGAGCTGTTCGTCCGCCTCAGCCCCGCCGAACGCGAGGGGCTCCGCGCGCAGGGCTTTGCCTTCTACGACTGGGGCACGGACTCCGCCCGCTTCGTCACCGCATGGAACACCCGGGCCGAGGATGCCGCAGCGCTCGGCAAGGCGATCGCGGCGCTGTGAGCGGGTCGGGGGCGCCCTCCATGCTCAGCCCGAAGGTGCTGATCCCGTTCCTGACGACGGGGACGATCTGGGGATCGACATGGTTCGTCATCACCGGGCAGATCGCGGGGGTGCCTGCCGCGTGGGGGGTGTTCTTCCGCTTCATGCTGGCGACGCCCGCGATGTTCGCGCTGGCGATGCTGATGGGCAACCGTCTGCGCCTGAATCGGGCCGAGCATATTCTCGCCTTCCTCGTCGGCATCGCGCAGTTCTCGGGCAACTTCCTGTTTGTCTATCACGCCGAGAGCCACATCACCTCCGGCATCGTCGCGGTGATGTTCGCCCTCTTGATGGTGCCGAATGCCCTGTTCGCGCGGCTGGTGATCGGCGAGAAGGTGCAGGGCGGCTTTGTCGGCGGCAGCCTGGTGGCGATTGCGGGGGTGGCGCTGCTGCTGGTCCATGAATGGCGCGCCGCGCCGCTGGAAGGCGATGTCGGCCTAGGCATCGTGCTGGCGGTGGGCGGGATGCTCGCCGCCTCGATCGCCAACGTGGTGCAGGCCAACCCCACCGGCCGCGGCGTGCCGATGGTGAGCCTGCTCGCCTGGGCGATGCTCTACGGGACGGCCTTCGACTTCCTCTATGCGCTAGCGATGCACGGGCCGCCGGTTGTGCCGACCGCCTGGCAGTTCTGGGCCGGGACGGCCTATCTCGCGATCATCGGATCGGTCGTCACCTTCCCGCTGCACTACAACCTCGTGCGCGAGATCGGGGCGGGCAAGACCGCCTACAACGCGATCGTCACGGTGTGCGTGGCGATGCTGCTGTCGACCCTGTTCGAGGGGTTTCGCTGGGACGCGCTGTCGGCGAGCGGCATGGCGCTGGCGCTGCTGGGGATGGCCCTGGCGCTGAGGGCGCGGCGGGTGAAGGCGGTGCAGGTGCAGCAGTCGGGCGCGCTGCGGCGGTGACGCATTGATCGGCCCGCAGGGCCGCAAGGGCGAACGCCCGTCGCGCCTTATGGCGCGGTAGCCAAGGGCGCGCACGCGCCCGCCGGCGCTTGAGGCGCAAACAAGGACTCGAGCCCCTCCACATAGGTCGGGTAGCGCGGCGCCCACCCCAGGACCCGCTTGGCCTTGCCGGTGGCAACGCGGCGGTTCTCCATGTAGAAGCCGCGCGCCATCTCCGAAAGGTTCGCCTGCTCGAGCGTCTCGAGCGGCGGCAGCGGCAGGCCGAGCAAGCGGCAGGCGTGCTCGGTGACGGTATTGCCGCTGCACGGCAGATCGTCGCCGAGGTTGTAGGCTCCCTCCGGCGCGCCTTGCGTGAGCGCCGCGATCACCCCGCTGGCGATATCCTCGACATGGACGCGGCTGAACACCTGCCCGGGCAAGTCGATGCGCCGCGCCTTGCCTTCCCGGACGCGGTCGAGCGCAGAGCGGCCCGGGCCATAGATGCCGGGAAGTCGGAACACCCGCGCGCCGCGATTCAGCCAGGCAAGGTCCGCCTCCGCGCGGGCGTTGCGGCGGCCCTCTCCGCCCTGCGCGACCGTCGGCGTCGCTTCGTCCACCCATGCGCCCGCACGGTCGCCATAGACGCCGGTCGAGGACAGATAGAACAGCGCCTTGCCCGCAAGGGCATCCCCGTAGGCTTCCAGCACCGGATCGCCGCTGTCGCGGTCCGGTGGCACGGAGGAAAGGATGTGCGTCGCCTCGCCGATCGCGGCCAGCACGGCGGCGCGGTCCGCGAAGGCGATGTCGCCCGCGCTGCCCGTCGCGCGCAACCGCCACCCGCGCGCGCGCAAATCGGCGGCGATGCGCGATGCGGTGTAGCCGAGGCCGAAGATCAGGAGGCTCGCCATGCTTGCACCTTGCCGTTCGCCTCGAGCGAAGTCGAGAGGCCCGGACACAGTGTCTCGACTTCGCTCGACACGAACGGAGGTGGTTGCGGCGCATTCAGGCTCGACGCGGCTCGACACCAAGGGGTAGAGAGGAGGCCATGGACATCGCCACCACCCCCACCACCCCCGAAGGCAACCCCGAACTCGCCGACGCCGCGCCCACCCCGCACGAGCCGCCGGTGATCCGGCGCGAGGATTACCGGCCCTTCCCCTGGGCCGTGCCGACGACGCGGCTCGATTTCCGGCTGGGGCTGGAGGCCACCCGCGTCACCGCCACCCTGAGCGTGGAGCGTAACCCTGCCGCCGATGCCTCCCCGGAATTGCGCCTCAACGGCGACAGCCTCACCGCCGAGAGCGTCGTGGTGGACGGTGTCCCTGCCGAGTGGCGGATGGACGGGCCCGACCTCGTCCTGACGCTGCCCGGCGAGAAGCACGTCGTGGAGGTCGTCACCCAGATCGATCCCTCCGCCAACACCCAGCTGATGGGCCTCTACGCCTCGAACGGGATGCTCTGCACCCAGTGCGAGAGCGAGGGTTTTCGGAGGATCGCCTTTTTCCCGGACCGGCCGGACGTGCTCTCGACCTACGCGGTGCGGATGGAAGGCGACAAGGCGGCCTTCCCGATCCTGCTGTGCAACGGCAACCGCACCGGCGAGGGCGACAACCCCGACGGCACCCACTGGGCCGAATGGCACGATCCCTGGCCCAAACCCTCCTACCTCTTCGCGCTGGTCGCGGGCGACCTGTTGGCGAACAGCAAGCCTTTCACCACCCGCTCGGGCCGGGTGGTCCAGTGCAACGTGTGGGTGCGCGCGGAAGACCTCGCACGCACCGATCATGCGCTCGAATCGCTCCACCGCTCGATGGCGTGGGACGAGCAGGTGTTCGGCCGCGAATACGACCTCGATCTCTACAACATCGTCGCCGTCTCCGACTTCAACATGGGGGCGATGGAGAACAAGGGCCTCAACGTCTTCAACACCAAATACGTGCTCGCCGACGCCGACACCGCAACCGATGCGGACTTTGACGCCGTGGAAGGCGTGATCGCGCACGAATACTTCCACAACTGGTCAGGCAACCGCGTGACCTGCCGCGACTGGTTCCAGCTCAGCCTCAAGGAAGGCTTCACCGTTCTGCGCGACCAGCTCTTCTCGCAGGACATGCGGGGCGAGGCGGTCAAGCGGATCGAGGACGTGCGCATCCTGCGCGCCGCCCAGTTCCCCGAGGATGCCGGGCCGCTCGCCCACCCGATCCGCCCGGATTCCTACCGCGAGATCAGCAACTTCTACACCGCGACCGTCTACAACAAGGGCGCCGAGGTGATCCGCATGATGCGCAGCCTGGTGGGCGAGGCGCGCTTCCGGGCGGGCACCGACCTCTATTTCGACCGCCATGACGGCGAGGCCGCGACCTGCGAGGATTTCGTGAGGGCGATCGAGGACGGGGCCGGGATCGACCTCACCCGCTTCCGTCGCTGGTACGCGCAGGCCGGCACGCCGCGCGTCGCGGTGCGCCAGGCGGTGGAGGGCGACACGCTGGGGCTTACCCTCAGGCAGACCGTCCCTCCGACCCCCGGCCAGCCCGACAAGCTGCCGATGCCGATACCGCTGAGGATCGCGGTGCATTCCCGCAGCGGCGCGCTGGGTGCGGAGCAGCTGGTGGTGCTCGAGCAGGAGGAGCAGACCTTCGACCTGCCGCTGGCCGGCCCCGACCCGGTGGTCTCGATCAACCGCGGCTTCACCGCTCCGGTGGTGATCGAGCGCGATCTGGCGCGCGAGGACCTCGTCTTCCTCGCCGCGCATGACGACGATCCCTTCGCCCGTTCGGAGGCGCTCCAGGAGCTTGCCGTCGGGCACCTCGTGGGCGCCGCCGCCGGGACCCTGTCGGCGGACGCCGAGGCTGCGGGCGAGGCGGCGATCATCGCCGCGTTCCGTTCGAGCCTTGCCGACGACGCGCTCGACGATGCGATGCGGGGCGAGCTGATGGTGCTGCCTTCCGAGACCTACCTCTTCGAGGCCATGGCGACCGGCGACCGGCTCGCCGACCCGGGCGCGATCCATGCCGCGCGCGAGGGGCTGAAGGCGAGGATCGGCACCGCGCTGGCGGGCGAGCTCGATGCGCTCCATGCGCGGGCATCGGGCGTGGCGCTGGCCGATCCGGCCGGGCGCGGGGCGCGCAAGGTCAAGACCATCGCCTTGGGCCTCATTGCGGCGGCCGATCCGGCGCGGGCGGCAGCGCTGGCGGCGGCGCAGTACGACGCCGCCGACAACATGACCGACCGGCAGGGCGCGTTGATGGTGCTGTGCGGCCTCGATCATCCCGCGCGCGAGGAGCGGCTCGCCGCCTTCTACGAGCGCTACCGGGATAATGCGCTGGTGATCGACAAGTGGTTCACCTTGCAGGCGCTGTCGCTCCACCCCGACGTCATCGCCCATGTTCGCAAGCTCGCCGAGCATCCGGATTTCACGATGAAGAACCCCAACCGCGTGCGTTCGCTGCACATGGCCTTCGCGGGCAATCCCAAGGGCTTCCACAAGGCGGACGGGGAGGGCTACCGGATGGTCGCGGATGTCATCCTCGCGCTGGACCCCATCAACCCGCAGACTGCGGCGCGTTTCGTGCCCTCGCTCGGGCGCTGGCGGCGGATCGAGCCGGGGCGGGCGGCGCTGATGAAGGCGGAGCTGGAGCGGATCCTGGCGAGCGGCAAGCTGTCGCGCGACACCTTCGAACAGGTCAGCCGATCGCTGGAGGGCTGAGGTGGCCGACTTCCAGGTCGAGACCCATCCGCTGCTCGAAGGCGTGCGGCACGGCTTCTTCGGCAGCAACGGCGGCGCGCACCAGTTCGGCTTCGGCGGGCCGGGCGACGGCGCGCAGGTGCGCGCCCTCAGGGCGGCGGCGGCCGGAGCGATTCGGCCCGGCGGTGTTCTCGCCGCGCCGCATCAGGTGCATTCGCCGGACGTGGTCACGGTCGGCGAGACATGGGACGATGCCGCCGACGGCCGCCCCGTTGGCGATGCGGTGGTGACCGCGGCGCCGGGAATCGTGCTCGGCATCGTCACCGCCGATTGTGCACCCGTCCTCTTCGCCGATGCCGAGGCAGGCGTGGTCGGGGCGGCCCACGCCGGGTGGCGCGGGGCGGTGGAGGGCGTGCTGGAGAACACCCTTGCCGCGATGGAGGCGCTCGGCGCGCGGCGGGCGCGCATCGCTGCCGTGCTCGGCCCGACGATCGCCCAGGCGAGCTACGAGGTCGACCCGGCGTTCCGCGCCCGCTTTCCCGACGGCGCCGCGCGCTTCTTCGCGCCCGCCCCCGAACGTGAAGGGATCGCCCGCTGGCACTTCGATCTGCCGGGGTTTATTGTTGCGCGGCTGGCGGACGCGGGGCTTAGCAAAATTGCGGATATCGGCCGGGATACATTCTCTCACATCGCGCGTTACCACTCGCATCGACGCGCCAGTCAGGCGGGCGAGGCGAATTATGGGCGGCAGATCAGCATGATCGCGCTTCCGTGAGAGAGCCTTGCACGCGGGCGAACGCGGCTTGACGAAAACGATGTTGGATTTTCGCTCGATTGTCGTTAATTGCCCCCCAAGTTTCGGGCCAAGCGCGCCGCAGCGGCGCTGAATGGACCGGAGCGGGGATCAATCGACGGATCGGACCGGGGCCCGGCCCCGCCACGGGAACACACGCCGCGCGGGCTTTTTTCCGCCGCGGCAAAACGAGCAGGGTAAGACGAAATGGCTACTGAACCGGCCGCCACGACCGACCTCACCAACGATGACGGCGTGCGTCGCCGCGACTGGATCCACATTGCCGCGCTGAGCACCGCTGGCGTCGGCGCGGCATCGGTGCTGCTGCCGCTGATCAGCCAGATGTCGCCGTCCGCCGATGTGCTCGCGGCGAGCTCGACCGACATCGACGTGAGCGCGATCCAGCCCGGCCAGGCGATCAAGGCCTCGTTCCGCAAGCAGCCGCTGTTCGTGCGCCGCCTGACCCCGGCCGAGGTTGAGGAGGCCAACAAGGTCGACGTCGCCTCGCTGCGTGACCCCCAGACCCTCGCCGACCGCACCAAGCCGGGCCACGAGGATATGCTGATCACAATGGGCGTGTGCACCCACCTCGGCTGCGTGCCGCTGGGCGCGGCCGAAGGCGAGAGCAAGGGTGATTTCGGCGGCTATTTCTGTCCGTGCCACGGTTCCCACTACGACACCGCCGCGCGCATCCGCAAAGGTCCGGCGCCCAAGAACCTCGTCGTGCCGGATTACGAATTTAAGTCCGATACCGTCGTCCGCGTGGGTTGAGCTTGCGTAGCTAGCCAATAACAACAACCGACCGACCTTCCACATCGATCAAGCCGAGAGAACGCCATGAGTTTCGCCTGGGCCAAGCAATACGAACCGCAAACCGCTGTTACCAAGTGGCTTGACGAGAAATTGCCGCTTCCGCGGCTCGTCTACAACGCGGTGGGCGCCGGCTATCCGGTGCCGCGCAACCTCAACTATATGTGGAATTTCGGCGTGCTCGCCGGCTTCTTCCTGGTGGTGCAGATCGTCACCGGGGTGGTGCTGGCGATGCACTACGCGGCCAACGGCCTCGTTGCCTTCGCCACGGTCGAGCACATCATGCGCGACGTGAACTACGGCTGGATGCTGCGCTACGCCCACGCCAACGGGGCGAGCTTCTTCTTCATCGTCATCTACATGCACATCTTCCGCGGGTTCTTCTACTCGTCGTACAAGGCCCCGCGCGAGATGATCTGGCTGCTGGGCGTGGTGATCTTCCTCCTCATGATGGCGACCGCCTTCATGGGCTACGTGCTGCCGTGGGGCCAGATGAGCTTCTGGGGCGCGCAGGTCATCACCGGCCTGTTCTCGGCAATCCCGCTGGTTGGCGAGCCGCTGCAGGTGTGGCTGCTGGGCGGCTTCGCGCCGGACAACGCCGCGCTGAACCGCTTCTTCTCGCTGCACTTCCTGCTGCCCTTCGTGATCGCGGGCGTCGTGATCCTGCACATCTGGGCGCTGCACATCCCCGGCTCGTCGAACCCGACCGGCGTGGAAGTGAAGCAGGAATCGGACACCGTGCCGTTCCACCCCTACTACACGGCGAAGGACGGCTTCGGCCTCGGCGTGGTCCTGATCCTGTTCATGACCATGGTGTTCTTCCTGCCGAACGCGCTGGGCCACCCGGACAACTACATCGAGGCGAACCCGCTCTCGACGCCTGCGCACATCGTGCCCGAATGGTACTTCTGGCCGTTCTACGCGATCCTGCGCGCCTTCACCGGCGACCTCACGATCCCCTTCACCGGCATCACCCTGATCCCGGCGAAGCTGCTCGGCGTGATCGCGATGTTCGGCTCGATCCTCTTGTGGTTCATCCTCCCCTGGCTCGACAAGAGCCCGGTGCGTTCGGGTCACTACCGCCCGCTGTTCCGCAAGTTCTTCTGGTTCGGCCTGATCCCGTGCATGATCGCGCTGTTCATCTGCGGCGGCGCCCCGGCGGAAGAGCCCTACGTGATCATCAGCCAGATCGCGACGGCCTACTACTTCCTCCACTTCCTGGTGATCCTGCCGATCGTCAGCCAGATCGAAGTGCCCAAGCCCCTGCCCTTCTCGATCACCGACGCGGTGCTCGGCGGCGACAAGCCGGGCAGCACCTCGGGCGGCGGCGCGATCCCTCCCGAAAGCGTTGTCGAGGGCCTGCCCGGCACCGCCACCGACGGCTCGCTGCAACCGGCCGAGTGATCGGCCAGCCCCGCAGCCCTCACGCAATCTGAACCGACAACGAGAAAGAGTTCGGACATGACCATTCGTCTCGGCGGCATCATCGCAGGCCTCGGCATCACCCTGGTGCTGCTGTTCTGGTCGCTCCTGCCCGGTGCCTACAACCTCGCCTTCGGCCCCAAGCCGGAACAGCAGCCGTCCTATGCCTTCTACGAGCATGGCCACGGCCCCAAGGGCGGCTTTTCCTTCGACGGTCCGTTCGGCCGCTGGGACTATGCCCAGCTGCAGCGCGGCTACCAGGTCTACAAGGAAGTCTGCGCGGGCTGCCACAGCCTGAAGTTCGTCGCCTTCCGCAACCTCCAGCAGCTCGGCTATACCGAGAACGAGGTCGCGGCCGAAGCGGCGACCTGGACGATCCCGAGCATCGATCCGACCACCGGCGACAAGGTCGAAAACCCCGGCAAGCCGACCGATGCCTTCCCGCCGGTGTACTATGCCGGCCAGGGCGTCCCGCCGGATCTCTCGCTCATCACCAAGGCGCGTCACGACGGGTCGAATTACGTCTATGACCTGATGCTGGGCTATGGCGAACCCGATCCGGCGAAGGCCGCCAAGGTCGGCTTCGAGGTGCCCGACGGGCTCTACTTCAACAAGCACTTCCCGAACGTGACGATCGCCATGCCGGCGCCGCTGAGCGACGGGCAGGTGACCTTCGCCGACGGTTCGCCCAACACCACCGCCGACATGGCGAAGGACGTCGCCGCGTTCCTGACCTGGACCGCCGAGCCTTCGCTGATCCAGCGCAAGCAGACCGGCTGGTTCGTGATCGGCTTCCTGCTGTTCGCCACCACGCTGGCCTTCCTCAGCTACAAGCAGATCTGGGCCGGGGTTAAGCCGAAGAAGCGCTAAGCGGCTCGGCCACCGACACAGCGGCGCCCCGTCATCCCTTGCGGATGGCGGGGCGCTCTGCTTTGAGGGGGCCGAAAGGGGCCTGCCCGTCATGACCGCACCATCGCTCTCGCCCGAGGACCTGAAGGCGCTCGTGCGCACCGTGCCGGATTTCCCTCACGCCGGCATCCAGTTCCGCGACATCACCACGCTGATCGGCCACCCGCAGGGCCTCGCCGCGAGCGTCGGCCACCTTGCACTGATGGCGGCAGCGGCGGGGGCGCAGAAGATCGCGGGGATGGAAGCGCGCGGCTTCATCTTCGGCGCGGCGGTCGCGGTGCAGCTCGGTGTCGGCTTCGTGCCCGTGCGCAAGCCCGGCAAGCTGCCGATCGTCACCATCGGCATCGACTACGCACTCGAATACGGCACCGACCGGCTCGAGATGGACCCGGGCGCGGTGAGCCCCGGCGAGAGGGTGGTGATCGTCGACGATCTCATCGCCACCGGCGGCACCGCGCTTGCCTCGGCGCAGCTGCTGCGCGAGGCGGGGGCCGAGGTGACCCATGCCCTCTTCATGATCGATCTGCCCGATCTCGGCGGCGCGCAGCGGCTGCGCGAGGCGGGCATCACGGTCGAGGCGCTGATGGACTTCGAGGGCGACTGACGCCCCATACGCCGCCCGGCGGGAACGCCGCCGCCCGCACCGGGTTGTCTTGAGGCGAGACGCTCGTCTATGCCGACCGGGACCGCCATCCCGGCTTTCCGCAACGACGCCCGATCACCCAAGGGAAGGACCACGAGCGCCGCCATGGCTGTAGCCTTGACGCTTCTGACGCTGGTGTTGCTTCCCTTCGCGGCCGCGCTCGCCATCGCGCTGCTGCATGGGTCCCCGCGCGCGGTGCATTCGGCCATCGCCGGCGGGGCGAGCGCAGGGGGCCTCGCACTGCTTGCCAGCCTTTCCGGCCCTGCGCTGGGCGGCGGCGCTATCCCGCAGGCGAGCTGGTCCTGGGTCCCGGCGCTGGGCCTCGACCTCGCGCTGATCGTCGATCCGCTGGGGTGGCTGTTCGGCCTGCTGATCCTCGGCATTGGCCTCCTCGTGGTGATCTTCGCCCATGCCTACCTCTACAAGGACGAAGACACCGGGCGCTTCTTCGCCAGCCTGATGCTGTTCCAGGGGGCGATGCTCGGGATCGTCATCGCCGGCAACGTGCTGCTGCTGCTGGTCTTCTGGGAGATGACCAGCCTCGCCTCCTTCCTCCTCATCGGCTTCTGGCAGCACAAGGCCGAGGCGCGGCAGGGGGCGCGCATGGCGCTGGCGGTGACCGGGGGCGGGGGTCTCGCGCTGATCGGGGGGATGGTGCTGCTGGGCCTTGCGGCGGGGAGCTTCGACCTGCGGGCGATTCTCGCGAGCGGCGACGTGGTGCGCGCCTCGCCGCTCTACCCGGCGATCCTGACCCTGGTCCTGATCGGCTGCTTCACCAAGTCCGCGCAGTTCCCGTTCCACTTCTGGCTTCCCCACGCGATGGCCGCACCCTCGCCGGTCAGCGCCTACCTGCACTCGGCGACGATGGTGAAAGCCGGCGTCTTCCTCCTCGCCCGCCTGTGGCCGGTGCTGGCGGGGACCGAGCTCTACACCGTCACCGTCACCAGCGTCGGCCTGGTGACGATGATCCTCGGCGCGGTCGTCGCGCTGTTCCGGCACGACCTGAAAAGCATCCTTGCCTACTCAACGATCAGCCAACTCGGGATGCTGGTGATGCTGCTCGGCTTCAGCCTCGAGGCGGCGGCGATGGCTGCGGTGCTGCACATCCTCAACCACGCCGCCTTCAAGGCCGCGCTGTTCATGAGCGCGGGGATCGTCGAGCACGAGACCGGCACGCGCGACATCCGCCGCCTCGGCGGGCTCGCCACGGCGATGCCGATCACCGCCGTGATCGCAACCCTCGCCGCCGCCTCTATGGCGGGTCTGCCGCCGCTGGGCGGGTTCATCTCCAAGGAGCTGATGCTCTACCAGACTCCCAAGCTCGCGCTGTTCGGCGTCGCCTGGCTGCTGCCGGTGCTGGCGACGCTGGGTGCGACCTTCTCGGTCGCCTATTCGCTGCGCCTCGCGCTGCATCTCTTCTTCGGGCGCCCGCGCGAGCCGGAGCCCTTCGCCCGCGCGCATGATCCGGGCGCGGGGATGTGGGGCGGTCCGGCGCTGCTGACGGCGCTGGCGGTGCTGCTCGGGCTCGTACCGATGAGTCTCGCCGCCCCGCTGGTCGCGGCGGCGACGGGCGCGGTGACGGGCGGCGCGACGCCCGTGGTCGAGCTGGCGCTGTGGCACGGGCTCAACCTCGCGCTCGCGCTCAGCCTTGCAGCGGTGATCGGCGGGATGCTGCTGATGGGGCTCCACCACCGCCTCCTCGCCGCGTGGGAGCGCGCGCCGCTGCCCGATGCCAAGCTGCTGTTCGACCTCGTGATGCGCTTTGCCGACACCTGGGTGAGAAAGGCAATCGTCGCCACGCACACGCCGCGGCTCCAGATCATGCTCTTCGTCACGTTCGCCGTCACCGCGCTGCTGGTGATCGACGGCGCGATGAGCGGCGGGGTGCTGACCGGCGCGCGCACCGGCATCCCGGCGAGCGTTCCGGGCATCGTCGCCTGGGTGCTCCTGATCGGGGCGACGGCAGCGGTGGTGAACGACAGCGCCAACCGCTTGCGGGTGCTGATTTACATCAGCGTGATCGGCCTCGTCGTGTCGCTCGCCTTCGTCCAGTTCTCCGCGCCCGACCTCGCGCTGACCCAGATCTCGGTCGAGGTGGTGACGGTGCTGCTGCTGCTGCTCGCCTTGAACCTCTTGCCCAAGAACCCGCCCAACATCTCCAGCGTGCCGCGCAAGTGGGCCGACGCGGGGCTGGCGATCACCGGCGGGCTGCTGGTCGGCGGGATCGCTTGGGCGATGCTGACCCGCGATCCTGGCCCGAGCATCGCCGCCTATCACCTCGCCAATGCCAAGCCGGGTGGGGGCGGGACCAACGTGGTCAACGTGATCCTCGTCGACTTCCGCGGCTTCGACACTTTTGGCGAGATCATCGTGCTGGGCATCGCCGGCCTCGGCATCTTCGCGCTGCTCGACACCGCCGCGATCGGGGCGGCCGGCGCACGCCTGCGCGCCTGGCGGGACGAAATGCCGCGCTCTCCCGAACGCCATCCGATGATGCTGGTCGCCGCGAGCCGGATCATCCTGCCGCTGACGCTGATGGTCGGCATCTTCCTGTTCCTGCGCGGTCACAACCAGCCGGGCGGCGGCTTCATCGCCGCGCTGGTCGTCGCGATCGCCTTCCTCGTCCAGTATCTCGCCGCCGGGTTCGACTGGTCGGATGCGAGGAAACCCTTCGGCGAGCACCAGCTGATCGGCTGGGGCATCCTCGCTGCCTGGGCGACGGGCGTCGGCGCAATGCTGCTCGGCGCGGACTTCCTCACCTCGTGGTTCGACTATTTCAGCCTGCCGCTGATCGGCAAGTTCGAACTGGCGAGCGCGATGCTGTTCGACACCGGCGTGTTCCTGACCGTGGTCGGCGCGGTGATTCTGGCGCTGGCGCAGCTCAGCCATGTCTCGCAGCGCGCCGCGCGCGCCGCCGGCACGGCGGAAGGGGGCCAGCCATGACCTACGAATTCATGGTCGCAAGCGCGATCGGCGTGCTGGTCGGCGCGGGGATCTACCTCGCCCTGCGCGCCCGCACCTTCCAGGTGGTGCTGGGCCTCACGCTGATCTCCTATGCGGTCAACCTGTTCCTTTTCGCGAGCGGCCGGCTGGTCGTCGGCCGCCCGCCGATCTGGGACGCAGGCGTGAGCGAATACACCGATCCGCTCCCCCAGGCGCTGGTCCTGACCGCGATCGTCATCACCTTCGGCATGACCGCCTTCGTGGTGATCCTTGCGCTGCGCAGTTTTCTCGAGACCGGCAGCGACCATGTCGACGGCGACAAGGTGCCCTGCGACCGGCAGGATGGGCTTGGCGACGCGCCCCAAGGCGATGGCGGGCAGGAGACCCGCCTGTGAGCTGGGCGGCGCACCTCACCATCCTGCCGGTGCTGATCCCCGCGCTGGCCGGGCCGCTCGCGCTCTTGGCGATGCTGCGGCGGCGAGTGCTGGCGGTGGGCATCGGGCTCGCCTCGCTGCTGTCGCTGCTGGCCTGCGCGCTGGCGCTGCTTGCCGAGGCGGGCGACGGGACGATCCGGTCCTATGCGCTCGGCTCGTGGCCGGCGCCTTTCGGCATCGTGCTGGTCGCCGACCGGCTCGCGGCGATGATGCTGGTGCTGACCGCGGTGCTGGCGCTGATCGCCTTTTCCCACGCGGTGCTGACCCGCGCCGATCGCAAGGGGTGGCACTTCCACCCGCTGTTCCAGTTCCAGCTGATGGGCCTCAATGGCGCCTTCCTCACCGGGGACCTGTTCAACCTCTTCGTGTTCTTCGAGGTGCTGCTGATCGCCTCCTATGGCCTGATGCTGCACGGACAGGGCGCGGGCCGGCTGAAGGCGGGGGTGCAATATGTGGTGGTGAACCTTGTCGGCTCCTCGCTGTTCCTGATCGCGCTGGGGATCCTCTATGCGCTGACCGGCACGCTCAACATGGCCGACATGGGGCTGCGGGTCGCGGCGGTGCCGGCGGCGGACCAGGGGCTGCTGCGAATCGGCGGGTTGCTGCTGGTGAGCGTCTTCGCGCTGAAGGCGGCGGTCGCGCCGCTGCACCTGTGGCTGATGCGGACCTATGCGGTATCGACCCCGGCGGTCGCCGCGCTGTTCGCGATCATGACCAAGGTCGGGGTCTATTCGCTGATCCGCGTCGTCCCGCAGGTGTTCGGCGAGGGCGCGGGCGCGGCCGCCTGGGTGCCGGCGCCCTTCCTCCTCCCCGCCGCGCTGGCGAGCGCCGTGATCGGCTTTGCCGGGGTGTTCGTCGCCCGCTCGATGGCCGAGCAGGCCGCCTATGCGGTGATCGGATCGACTGGCACGCTGATGATCGCGGTCGCCGGATGGAGCGCCGAGAGCCTCGGCGCCGCGCTCTACTACCTCGTCCACTCGACCTTGGCGGCGGCCGCGCTGTTCCTCGTCGCCGATGTCGCGGCGCGGCGGCGCGGGAGCTTCGGCGATGCGGCAAGCCCCGGCCCGGCCTTCGCCGGCAGAGGCACGGTCGCGCTGATGTTCATGGCCGCCGCGATCGCCGCCTCCGGCCTGCCGCCGCTGTCGGGCTTCATCGGCAAGCTGCTGATCCTGAAGTCCGTTGCCGTCCTGCCCGACTGGGGCTGGGCGTGGGGCGTGATCCTCTGCACAACCTTCCTCGGCGTCGTCGGCTTCGCGCGGGTGGGGAGCGCGGTGTTCTGGAAGTCCGCCGATTGCGAGGTGCCGCCCGCCCCCGCGACCCGCCATGACCTCGCCGCGCCCGCCATCGCGCTCGCCCTGCTGGCGGCGTGGTCGGTCGGCGCGGGCTGGGCGAGCGGCTATGCGGGCGCCGCCGCCGCGCAGGTGCTCGACCCCGCGCAGAGCGTCCGCGCGGTGCTCAAGGACGCCGTGTCATGACCCGGCGACTGCTTCCCCACCCCGGCCTCAGCGTTTTGCTGGTAGTGATGTGGATGGTGATGGTCGGCGAGGTCAGCTTCGGCGCGCTGTTCCTCGGTATCGTGTTCGGGATCGTCGTGCCGATCTTCACCGCGCCGTGGTGGCCGGGCCGCCCGCGGGTGCGGTTCGTCCCGGCGCTGTCCTATGCGGGCATCGTGCTGTGGGACATCCTCGTCGCCAATGTCGAGGTCGCCTGGATCATCCTCTTCAAGCGCACCCGCGATCTGCGCCCCGCCTGGCTCGCCATCCCGCTCGAGCTCGCCAGCCCCGAGGCGATCACCGTCTTCGCCGGCACGATCAGCCTCACCCCCGGCACGGTCTCGGCCGACGTTTCCGCCTGCGGCCGTTACCTGCTGGTCCACGCGCTCCACGCGCCTGATCCGGCCGCCGAGGTCACCAAGGTCAAGACTCGCTACGAAGCGCGGCTCAAGGAGATCTTCAGTGATTGAGGGAGCGCTCGCCTTCGGCTTCGCGGCACTGGGCCTGGCATTGGCGATGAACCTGTGGCGCCTGTTCAAGGGGCCGGGGGTGGCGGACCGCATTCTCGCGCTGGACACGATGGTGATCAATGCGATCGGCCTCATCGTCCTGATCGGCATCGCGTCCGACAGCGCCACCGCCTTCGAGGCCGCGCTGCTGCTGGCGATGGTGGGCTTCGTCGGCACGGTCGCCTATGCCAAGTTCCTGCTGCGGGGGGATATCATCGAATGAGCACCGCGACCTTTGCCCAATGGCTGGTCAGCGCGCTGATCGTGATCGGCGGCAGCTTCGCGCTGATCGGCAGCTGGGGGCTGGTGCGCCTGCCCTCGCTGATGGAGCGGCTGCATGGGCCCACCAAGGCGACGACGCTGGGGCTGGGCGCGCTGCTGGTCGCTTCGGTGGCGTGGTTTCACCTCGCGCGCGGGACCTGGACGACGCACGAGCTGCTGGTCTCGGTGTTCCTGTTCATGACCGCGCCGATCAGCGCCAACATGATCGCCAAGGTCCACCTCCACCGCCTGCGCCAGCACGAGCCGACCGCGCCTGCCGGCCCCGCCGGAACGCCCGCGCCGCCGCCGGGCGGCGTCGACTGGGCGACCCACGAGGTCCCGCACCGGGGCACGCCGGGCGATTTCGTCGGCGACTGAGTCTGGCCGGTCCGGCGATGCGCGAGCAGATTGAGGCGATAGGCCTCTGATCGTTGCGGGCGCTGCTTACCGCCCCGGCTTGCGCGTTTCCCGCGTCATGTAGACGAAGGTGATGATGCTAAGGCTCTCGTTTTCGCCGTCGCGTGTCTTCAGGTCGGTAACGACGTAATCGTGCATGTCGTAGAAGGCTTCGTCGGTCACCACCAGCCAGGTGTCCGAAACCCTGCCCCGAGTCGCTCCGTTGATCGACTGCCAGTTTCGTGACCGGCGGTTCGGCATCGCGGTCCATAACCATTGCCGCCAACCCTCGGTCCTTTCGAAACCCTCGCGCTGGCCGACATGCCGTTGTGTCCCGCGGCCGCGGAACATCGCGGAGATCCGGTCCGGCAGTCGGGCATGATCCTCGCCGCCGATCACCGCAAGGGTGCAGCGGTTCTCGCGCAGACCTTCGCGCGACGCGCGGGTATCGAACTTGATCGCAAGCGTGTGCCTGCGGTCCTCGTCCACCAGTCCGAACGCGGGTACGCTTGCATCGGCGATGCCGAAACGTGCCCGCGTCTCCTCGTCGAGCGGCTCCCAGACCGGATCATCCTCGGGCGGGGCGGAGCGCCCGGCGAGACGGTTGGCATCGAAGCAGTAGCGCTGCAAGTAGCCGATCGCGTCCAGCCTGGCAGGTGGGGCTCCCGTGCGCCGGGAGACGACGATCTCGTCGAGCCGATCCGGGATGGTGACCTGATTTGGCAGGACATCCGCCACCTGCGCGTGCGGGACGCTCGCGATAGAAGCCGCCGCAGCACAGCCAATTTTCAGCAGAGTGCGGGGCGGTCTGGTCATTATCTCCTCGTGGTGCGTCCCTACCCGTGGAGTGAGGTGAGCGATCCCAACGGTATCACAACGAGGTCGCCGCGCCGAGCATCGCCATCAGTTCCGGATCATGCTCGGAAGGCGTGGGGATAACGGCATCCTCCAGCGCGTGAACGATGGGCGAGGGCTCGCGCGTCGCCGGAAAGGCGGCGTCGAAGTTCCTGACCATTGCGCGGGCAAGCGCGCCTTTGGCTTGCATCGGGCCGACCTCCTGCGCGGCATCGGCGGCTTTGCTTTCCCACCGGCAGTCGTCGTCGGTGACCATGTCGGCAAGGGCCCAAGGGCAGCTCCGCGTCACGGGTCAGGTTGGTCGGAAACCGCTCTATGCCTCGAGCAAGGCGGTCATGCCGCTCATGTCCGCGCGGCCGAGCCGCACGAGGTAACCGGCCTCGTCTCAGGCCACCCAGTGGCGAGCCACGTAGCCGCGTTCGTGATCGACGGCGGCACTATCAGCACCATCTGAGGCGAGCGCGGCGGCGCCCGGCGCGCCCTACCGGCAGGAGGGGTGAGCGCGGATGTCGACCACGTCCTCGACCCGGCCGTTCGTCGCTGCCATCTGGATGCACTGGGTGGATTCGTTGCGATACCAGATCGTGTAGTCCGTCCGCCCCGAGCCAAACCGGTCGACATCGCGGAAGCCGCGCTGGCGCAACGTGCTTTCGGCGTTTGCGGTGCGTTCGCCGACGAGGTCGGAGAAGCCAACCGGATAGGACCCGCCGCCCGATCCGCCCCAGCCGCCGCTCCCCGATCCGCCCTGCCCGCCGACCGGGCGCAGGTAGCGGTCGCGTGCCCAGCCGCTGATGCGCCGGTCGATGGTCGTCACCTCGCACCAGCTTTCGCCCTTGGTGTTCTCGCAGCCGTAGTTGCGAAGCCGCTCGCCCTCGCGCACTTCGCCGGCCACCCGCGCATCCTTGTCGGGCTGGCGGAAGATGCGCACCCGGCCCGACTGGGTGCCGGTCGCCTCGACGTCCTGCCAGTCCTGCTGGTATTGCTCGCGGTGCTTGTCCTTGTCCTTGCGCGAGAGCAGCAGCGCGCCGATCGCCACCGCCCCGATCGCGCCGGCGATCAACGCCGCATCGCTGCCGCCGCCCTTCTCGCCGCAATCGCTGGCGCGCGCGTCCCTGATGTCCGAGACCCGGCTGCGGATCACCTGCACGGCGACGCAATCCTTGTCGCCCCGATGCCACCAGTAGTCGGTCCCGGCGAAATCGTTGCGGTCCCCGCGGGCGAGCGTGAAGCCCCGGCGTTGCAGCTCGATCCGCGCGCGCGCGGCGGTCTCGCCGTTGAGGTCGCGCAGCGAATCCGCCTTGCGCGCCGCGACCGGTGCCGCGACCATCACTGCCACCGCCGCATAGGCCGCAGCGCGGCCCGTTCTGCCAAATTTCATCCGAAGTCCCCCCACTGGCCGAGCCATCCCCGGAGCGAAGGCTACCACGGTTCGATCCCGACCGGAAGCATCTGCGCGTGCAGCGCAGCCTGTCGGCAAAGGTCCGAACCGATTGTTAAGGATGATCGGCTAAGCCTCGCTCGCGGCCCCATGAGCGCGCCGCCAGCGGAAGGGTGAGGCAATGGACACGCAAGCCACGGCAATCGGCGACCTGCTTGCCCGTCCGGCGGCGGCGGCCACGACGGCGCCCGCTCCGGCCCCGACGCGCCAGCCGGGCTACCTGTTCGGCCCGGTCACCGATTTCCTGTGTCTGGGCGGCTCGTCGCTGCTGCTGCTGCCGTTCCTCTACCTCCTGCCCGAGGCGCGCTTCGGGGCACCGATCGCAACCGCGATGCTGCTGCTCGCGAACCTCGTCAATCACCCGCACTTCGCGCACAGTTACCAGATTTTCTATCGCGGCTTCGCGGGCAAGGCCTTCGGCGGCACGCTGGGGCGCGAGATGCAGGCGCGTTACCTCTTTGCGGGGCTGATCGGCCCGGCGCTGCTCGCGGCGTTCCTCGCCTGGGGCGCGCTGGCGGCGGACACGCGGCTGCTCGGTTATGGCGCCAATATCATGGGCCTCGCGGTCGGCTGGCACTACGCCAAGCAGGGCTACGGGATGCTGATGGTCGACGCGGCGCTCAAGCGGCGCTTCCTCGACGAGCGGACCAAGAAAGTGCTGGTCGCGAACTGCTACGCCGTGTGGCTCGCCGGGTGGGTGGGGCTCAACATCGCGGTCAACAAGGAGGACCTGTGGGGCCTTGCCTATTACAGCTTCGCCCTGCCGCAGCCGCTCTATGTCCTCACCGTCATCGCCGCCATCGCCACCACCGCAGCGAGCCTCTGGGTCCTGGCGATGCACTGGAAGGCCAAGGGCACGCTGCCGGTCAACGGCGTCGTCGCCTACGGGGTGAGCCTTTACCTGTGGCTGCTGTTCGTGACGATCAACCCGCTGTGGGGGCTGGTGGTCCCGGCGCTCCATTCGCTGCAATATCTGACCGTGGTGTGGCGCTACCAGCTCAATTACGAGCGCGCGCAGCTCGCCTCGGACGATTACCGCAAGGGCTCGCTGGTGCGCGCCGTGTTCGGCGCCAACCCGGCCGGGCACATGGCGGCGTTCGTGCTGACGGGCGCGGTGCTGGGCTATCTCGGTTTCTGGGGCATCCCGATCCTCGCCGAGGGGCTGGTCCCCTATGACCGGCAGGCGATCGCCGGGGCGCTGTTCCTGTTCGTGTTCTGGATCTTCATCAACATCCACCACTACCTGCTGGACAACGTGATGTGGCGCCGGGAGAACCCGGACACGCGGCTCTACCTGTTCGGCTGAGGGCTGGTCGCGCCCGCGCTCAGGCGAACAGCCGCCGGGCGACCGCGTCGAGCTTCGCCATCAGTTCCGGATCGTGCTCGGAAGGGGCGGTGATGACCGCATCGTCGAGCGCGAAGTCGATGGGCGACGGCTCGCGCGCCTCGGGCAGGCTCGCGACAAGGGTCTTCACCATCGCCCGGGCGAGCGCGCCGTTGGCCTGCATCTGGCCGACCACCTGCGCGACGTCGACCGCCTCGCCTTCCCGCCAGCAATCATAGTCGGTGATCATCCCGACCAGCGCATAGGGCAACTCCGCCTCGCGGGCGAGCTTGGCCTCGGGCATGGCGGTCATCCCGATCACGTCGGCGCCCCATTGGCGGTACATCCGGCTTTCCGCGCGGGTCGAGAACTGCGGGCCTTCCATCGCGAGATAGGTCGCCCCGACCGCGACCTTGCCGCCTGCGGCGTGGATGGCGTGGGCGGCCATGTCGGACAGGCGCGGGCAGACCGGATCGGCCATCGAGACGTGGGTGACGAAGCCGCTGCCGAAGAAGGTGCTGGGCCGCGCCACGGTGCGGTCGATGAACTGTTCGACCACGGCAAAGCGCCCGGGCTCGAGCTCCTCGCGCAAGGAGCCCACCGCGCTGATCGCGAGAATATCGGTGCAGCCCGCGCGCTTCAGCGCGTCGATGTTGGCGCGCGCGTTGAGCTCGGACGGGCTCACCGGGTGCCCGCGCCCGTGGCGGGGGAGGAAGCGGACCTTCACCCCGGCGAGGGTCCCGAACAGGATCTCGTCCGAAGGATCGCCCCACGGCGTCTGAACCGCGATCCACTGCGCGTCCTCGAGCCCGTCGATGGCGTAGAGGCCCGATCCGCCGATGATCCCGATGCACCATTCGCTGGCCATGCGCCGATATGTCCTGTGTCTTGGGGATGAGGGGCTTAGGTCAGGTCGAAGGGCTGCGGCAAGGCCTTGCGCGCGATCCGCTCGGCGGCGGCGAAGGGCTCGGCGATCAGCGGCAGCGCCTGCATCGCAGCGATATGCGCGGCAAGGCCCGGCCAGCGGTCGAGCGAAATCGTCGCGGCGAACATCATCTGCATCAGCACGCAGGCGACCGAGATGTCGGCGATCGACAGGGCATCGCCCGCGAAGAAGGCCCTCCCGCCGAGCCGCGTCTCGAGCACGTCGAGCACCGGCGGGACCTGGTTCGCCCAGGCCTCGCGCGCCTTGTCGATCCCCGGCGCCTCGCCCTTGCCGAGCGGGACGAAGATCGCCCGGAAGATGCCCACCCCGCCCGCGACGGCAAGCGAGGTGTCGGCATATTCCTCGATGAACAGCGCCTCGCCGAGCGCCATCGGGTCATCCGGGTAGAGGGCGGGCGCGGGGTGCTTCTTCTCGATCGCCGCGCAGATCGCCGAGCTGTCGACGATGGTGCCCGCCCTGCCTTCTACCCCCACCGATCGGTCGCGCAGCACCGGGATGCGCTTCAGCGGGGAGATGTCGCGGAACCAGGCGGGAGGATCGAAGATGTTCACGCCCTCGATATCGTAGGGGACGCCCTTGGCGATGCAGACGCCCATGACCTTGCGCGTGAAGGGCGAGAGTGGGCTGCCGTAGATGAGATAATCGGGGCGGGGATCGGTCATGCGGGCGGCTCCTCTCGTTGTCTTGTGCCGTCTCCATAGGCCGCCCTGCGGCAAGCGCAATCGTCAGGTCGCGGGCGCGGCGCGGCGCGCCCCGGACCATTGCAGCAACCCGATTGCGTTTTCGGATGCAACGCGCCAACCTTGGGCCGAGAGGGACGACTCCCCATCGGACGAGAGAGAGGACACACCCATGGTCACGCAGTACAAGAACCTCATCGGCGGCGAGATGGTCGGGGCCGACCGCTGGCTCGACGTGGTGAACCCCGCCAACGAGCAGGTGATCGGCCAGGTGCCGGCCTGCGGCAAACCGGAGCTCGACAAGGCGGTCGCCGCCGCGCGCGCCGCCTTCAAGACGTGGAAGAACACGCCCATCGAGGAACGCCGCGCCGCGATCCAGGCGATTGCGGGCGCGATCAAGGCCAATGCCGACGAGCTTTACCGCCTGCTGACGAGCGAGCAGGGCAAGCCCCACGATCAGGCACGCGGCGAGATCTACGGCGCCGCCGCGATGAGCGCCGCGCAATCGACCTTGAGCCTCGACGACGAGATCACCGAGGATTCGGACAAGCGCCTCAGCCGCACCCGCCGCGTGCCGGTGGGCGTGGTCGCGGGGATCGTGCCGTGGAACTTCCCGGTGATGATGGCGATGCAGAAGATCGCGCCCGCGATGCTCTCGGGCTGCACCATCGTTCTGAAGCCCTCGCCCTTCACCCCGCTGACCACGCTCAGGATCGCCGAGCTGATCGCCCCGCTGGTGCCCCCCGGGGTCGTCAACATCATCACCGGCGAGGACGATTTGGGCCCGCTGATGACCAGCCACCCGGATATCGACAAGATCACCTTCACCGGCTCGACCGCGACGGGCAAGAAGATCATGGAAGGCGCGAGCGCCGACCTCAAGCGCATCACGCTGGAGCTTGGGGGCAACGACGCTTCGATCGTGCTCCCCGATGCCGATCCCAAGAAGGTCGCCGAACAGCTGTTCTGGTCGAGCTTCTCGAATGCCGGGCAGATCTGCGTCGCGGCCAAGCGCGTCTATATCCACGAGGACATCTATGACGAGCTATCCGCGGCGATCGTCGAATACGCCAAGACCGTGAAGGTCGGTGACGGCAGCGAGCAGGGCACAGGGGTCGGCCCGATCCAGAACAAGAAGCAGTATGAGCGCGTGCTGGAGCTGATCGAGGACGCGAAGGCGAACGGCTACAAGTTCCTGCTCGGCGGGAATGTCGACCCGAGCGGCACCGGCTACTTCGTGCCGCTGACCATCCTCGACAACCCGCCCGAAGATGCGCGCATCGTCGCCGAGGAACAGTTCGGCCCGGTCATGCCGCTGATGAAGTTCTCCTCGGAGGAAGAAGTCATCGCCCGCGCCAACAACTCCGAATACG
This sequence comes from Erythrobacter sp. WG, assembly GCF_026586795.1. GTDB lineage: Bacteria > Pseudomonadota > Alphaproteobacteria > Sphingomonadales > Sphingomonadaceae > Erythrobacter. Next base: position 9,400 of record NZ_JAPFGY010000025.1, on the reverse strand, counting down.
GGCTTGCGGGGGCCGTGTGGACCGGCAATCCCGAGAAGGGCGTGGCAATCGCCGAGCAGCTCGAAACTGGCACGGTGTGGATCAACGAATTCCTTCACCTCTCGCCGTTTGCGCCCTTCGGCGGGCACAAGCAGTCGGGCTTCGGCGCCGAATATGGCAAGGAAGGCCTCAAGGAGTTCACCTATTCGCAGGTGATCACCGTGAAGAAGGACGCCGTCACCGCCTGATTTGTGGCAATGACGGTTGATGAATTGAGCGCCGGGCTGGCGCGGGTGTGTGCCCGCGCTGGGCTCGGCGCTTTGTCGTCGGAGCCGCAGCGCCTGACCGGCGGGGCGGTGATGGAGAGCTGGCGCTTTTCCGCAGGCGGTGGAGCCCCCACCCCCCAGCCCCCTCCCCGGGGGGAGGGGGAGCAGTTCGTGCTGCGCCGCGCGCCGAGCCTCGCCTTCATGGAGGGGCGGCCTTACGGGCATGCAGTCGAGGCTGCGCTGATCGAGGCCGCGCGCGCGAAGGGCGTCACCGCGCCGGAGGTGGTCGCGGTGCTGGAAGAGGGCGACGGGCTCGGCAGCGGCTTTGTGATGCGCGCGCTGCCGGGAACGGCCGATCCCAAGGTCATTTTGCAATGTGACGATCCGGGCACGCTGCTGCGCGGCATCGCTCGCGATCTGGCGCGCATCCATCGTTTGCGGCAGGGCGATGTGCCCGGGGGCATGCCGGTGATGGATTACCGCGCAGCCATCGCCGACCTCAAGCAGCAGTTCATGGACGCGGGCGGGGATCGCCCGATCATCGCGCTGGGCCTCAAGTGGCTGGAGGACCATTGCCCTGAGCAAGTCGAGCCCGTCCTCAACCACGGCGATTACCGGATGGGCAATCTGCTGGTCGAAGGCTCCACACTGACCGGCGTGCTCGACTGGGAACTCGCCCATTTCGGCGATCGCCACGAAGACCTCGCCTTCGGCTGCATGGCCGTGTGGCGCTTCGCCCGCTACCACCGGCCCGCGCTGGGGTTGGGGAGTATCGAGGACTATCTCGCCGCTTATGAGGCCGAGGCGGGGGTGACCATCGACCCGGCGCGCTTCCGCTTCTGGACCATCTACCGCACCGTCTGGTGGGCGCTCGGCTGCCTAAAGATGGCGGCGCAATGGCGCTGGGGCGCGGACCGGATGCTCGAACGCGTGGTGATCTCGCGGCGGACGAGCGAGCAGGAGCTCGACCTGCTTCTGCTGCTTGAGGAGGATGCGCCGACGGCGGAGCGAGCGCGTCAGGTGCACGAACCCGACTTGCTCGCTTTGCCGGTTGGCGAAGCGACATTCGGGGAACTGGCCGTCGCGATTTCTGAATGGTTGGGCACCATCAAGCCGCATCTCTCAGGCCACGATCTGTTTCAACTCGCCGTCGCGCGCAATGCGTTGGGCATGATCGCGCGCCAGAGTACCTTTCACGCCGAATGGTCGAGCGAATGGGCCGAGAATTTCTTGAACGGGTCGGTGAGATTGGAGGGAGGCTGGTTGTCGGTTCTCCGCCGCGAGGCCTTGGATAGGGCCGCAATAGATTGCCCCAAATACCCCGCGCTGGCTCATGCGCGCAAAAAATGGACCGGAGAGGAATAGCCGCATGGACTTCGCCATCCCCGCCGACCTGCAAGCCTATCTCGATGAACTCGACGCCTTCATCGCCGCCGAGATCAAGCCGCTCGAACAGCAGGACGACAATATCCGCTTCTTCGACCACCGCCGCGAATATGCGCGCACGGATTTCGAGGCGGGCGGGCTGCCCCGGCACGAGTGGGAGGAACTGCTCAAGGAAGCCACCCGCCGCGCCGACAAGGCCGGCCATTGGCGTTTCTCCGCGCCCAAGCGCTATGGCGGGAAGGACGGCAGCAACCTCTGGATGGCGGTGATCCGCGAGCATTTTGCGCGTATGGGCCTCGGGCTGCACAATGACTTGCAGAACGAGCACAGCATTGTCGGCAACTTCCCCTTCGTCGCCATGTTCGACCAGTGGGGGACGGAAGAGCAGAAGCAGGAATTCATCACCGGCGGGTTCGAACGCACGCGGCGCGTCGCCTTCGGGCTGACCGAACCCGACCATGGCTCGGACGCCACCCACATGGAGACCCATGCGGTGCGCGAGACCCATGACGGCGTCGACGGCTGGCTCATCAACGGCGAGAAGATGTGGATCACCGGGATGCACGTCGCGACCCACTGCGCGATGTTCGCGCGCACTTCGGGCAAGGCGGGGGATGCGAGCGGGATCACCTGCTTCCTCGTTCCCAACCCCACCGAGGGCCTCAAAATCGAGGAGTGGCTGTGGACCTTCAACATGCCCACCGACCACCCGCGCCTCAGCGTGCGCGATGTCTGGGTGCCCGACAGCGCGATCCTCGGCGTCGAGGGCAGGGGCCTCGCGCTCGCCCAGAGCTTTGTCCACCAGAACCGCATCCGGCAGGCGGCGAGCAGCTGCGGCGCGGCGCTCTATTGCATCGATGAAAGCGTGAAATACGCGCGGGAGCGCAAGCCCTTCGGTGAGGAGCTGGCGCGCAATCAGGCGATCCAGTTCCCCTTGGTGGAACTGGCCACCCAGGCGGAAATGCTGCGGCTCCTCATCTTCAAGACTGCGTGGGAGATGGACAATATGCCCCACGAGGCGATCGAGAAAACTATCTCCGACAAGGTCTCGATGTGCAATTACTGGGCGAACCGGCTGGTGTGTGAAGCGGCGGACCGCGCGATGCAGGTCCACGGCGGCATCGGCTATTCGCGCCACAAGCCCTTCGAGCACATCTACCGCCACCACCGACGCTACCGGATCACCGAAGGGTCGGAGGAGATCCAGATGCGGAAGGTGGGGGCCTATCTGTTCGGCTATCTCGGGCCGAAGCGGGGGATGTACGGCTAACCCCATTGCGAGTCCCCGCGCAGGCGGGGATCTCGGGCAAACTGGCGCAAGGCCGAGAGAGGTCCCCGCCTGCGCGGGGACTCACGGGTTGTCTACCGCCGCCGCCAAATCCCCGCCAGCAGGCTCCCGATCAGCACGTGCCACACCGCCGAGATCGCCGCCGGCACCGGCGCAAGCGCGGCTTGCGTCGCATTGGCGAATTGCGCGGCGAAGGCAGGGGTCTTGGCGAGGCCTGACCCGAGGCCCGAATTCTGCATCCCCACCTCGATGCTGATCGTGCGCGCCTCGATCTCGCCCAGCCCCAGAAAGCGCGCCAGCAGATAGCCCAACCCGAAGCCGAGCGCGTGGAGCAGGAAGGTCGCCAGCAGCAGCACGCCCGCGTGCTCCATGATCTGCGCCTTGGAGCCGCCGACGATCCCGCCCACGATCAGCACCACCAGCACGATCGCGACCAGCGGCAGCACGCCGTTCACCGCCTCCGCGGCGCGCGGAAACAGGCGGTTGAGCAGGGTGCCCAGCACCACCGGCACCAGCACCACCGCGATCATGTTCACCAGCAGGTTGAGCCGGTCGATCTCGACATAGGCCCCCGCCAGCCACCCCGTCAGCAGAGGGGTCAGCACCACCGCGGCGAGCGTCGAGGCCATCGTCATCGCCACCGACAAAGCCACATGCCCGCGCGCGATATAGGTGACGATGTTCGAGGCCGTGCCTCCCGGGCAGCACGCCACCAGAATGAGGCCCACCGCCAGCCCCGGCTCCAGCCCCAGCACCCTTGCCACGGCAAAGCCCGACAGCGGCATCACGGTGTATTGCAGCGCCACGCCCGCCACAAACGCGCGAGGCATGTTCAAAAGCCCGCGATAGTCGTCGAAGGTCAGCGTCAGGCCCATCGCCAGCATGATGACCCCCAGCGCGAGGCTCAGCAGCGGCTGCCCGGCAAAGCGGATGCTGCCGTCGGTCATCCAGGTGAAGGCGGATGGGACAAGCCACGCCAGCGCGACCCCCGCGAGCGTCAGCGCAGCGAAGTTATCGGTGATCCTGCGCAACATCGCCCGCTCCCTTAGGTCCGCCCCCATCCGGCGAACCGCTCTAGCATCTGCGCCGGGGAGGGCCAGTCCCATGCGCAGGCGAGCGGCGGTCCGTAGGATTCTCGCCGTCGGGGGATGCAGGAAGTGTCACCGGGCGGCGGTGCAAGGCCAGCCCAGCCCGCCGGGCCCGGGCCGCGCGGGCCGCACTCGGCAGTGCCCATGGCTCGCGGCGGCAGACCGGGCCAGGGCCGCCCCAGACCCCGCTTCGCCGCCCACAGACCCCCGCCAGACCCCCTCCAGACCCCCTCCAGGGTGCCGCCAGGTGCCTGTCACGCGGATGTTTCACGTGGAACAATCGGCCTCGAGCAGCGCCCTCAAATCCTTCAGCGCCTTGGCCCGCAATTGGTGGACCCGCGGCACGCTGACCTCCAGCACGGCAGCGATTTCGGTGAGGTTCAGCTCCTCGACGAAGAACAGCTGGAGCACCAGTTTCAGCCGGTCGGGCAGCCGGATCATCGCCGCGATCAGCCGCTCGCGGTCCTCGGCCGCGCACAGCGCCTCGAAGGGGTCGGGATCGTCGCTGGCGAAGGCGAGGCTGGTCTCGTCATAGGCGTCCTCGATCGGGGTGAGGCGGATGCCCGAGGCTTCGATCGCGAGCAGTTCGGCATCGGAAATATCAAGGATCTGAGAGAGTTCCGCGCGGCTCGGCTCGCGCCCCAGGGACCCGCGAAGCGAAGCGAGCGCCCGCTCGTAGGCGGCGCGGCGGGCGCGCGCGGTGCGGCTGTCGTGCGCGGTGCGGCGCACCTCGTCGAGCATCGCCCCGCGCACCCGGATCTTGGCATAGGCGGCAAAGCCATCCTCGGTCGGCCCGGCGTGGCGCTGCGCGCATTCGGTGAGCGCGAGGATGCCGACCTGCACGAGGTCCTCGATCTCCAGCCCCTCGCGCCCCCGCCCGTTGATGTGCCAGGCGGTGCGGCGGACGAGCGGGAGGAAGCGGCGCACCCGGTCCTCGACCTCGGCCCGCGATGGGGCGTAGGGCTGGACGGCAAACCCTTGAGAGGCAACGCCGAATTGGCTGTGATCGTGCTTCACGCGGCCAGCTCCGCGGTCAATGCCGGGGGCTCGTCAGGCGCGCCGATGACGCCCACCACCGCGATCGGCTGGCTCGGCGGCAGCTCGGCGATGGACAGCACCAGACAGCGCGGGCAGCGGGTCCTGAGCAGCCCGGCGAGGGCGCGGCGCGCCGGGGGCTGGACGATCAGCGCGATCGGGCTCCCTTCCGCATCCGCGATCCGCCCCGCCTCGCGCACGATCATGCTCCCGCAATCAGGCTCGATCAGCGGCTGGCCGGTGGCCGGATCGTGCATCCCGCCAAGGATCGCCGCCTCGAGCCCTGCGTCGAGTGTCACCACCTTGAGGGTTTCGCCCGGCGCGGCGATCCGGGCGACCAGCCGGGCCGCCATGTCGGCCCGAACGGCATCGATAACCGCCTCGAACTCCGACGTTTTCTGGAGCGCCAAGGCGAGCGAGGTGAACAGCGGCTGGGGATGGGCAAGGCCGATGCCGTCGGCGATCAGCGCGCGCAGGGTGCGGGTCAGCGCGGCGAGCGGCAGGGGATCGGGATGCACCGCCTCGACCAGCGCGGGCGAGCGGGCCTTCAATCCTTCGACCCATTCGCGCACCTCGTCGGGGCCGAGCAGCTGGTGCGCCTCGGCGAGCAGCGCCTGGTTGGCGTGGGTGGCGATGACGGAGGCCGGGTCGACGACGAGGAACCCCTCGGCCACGGCATGATCGCGCGCGGCCGGGGCGATCCACAGCGCCGGACAATCGAAGGAGGGATCGCGGGTCGGCTCGCCCGTCAGCCCGTGCCCGGGGCGCACCTCGCCCGCGTCGATGGCGAGCAGCTTGCCGGGCCGCACGCTCCCGCGCGCAATGCTCACCCCGCCCATCAGAACCGCATAGTCCTGTGCGGCGAGATCGAGCGAATCCCGGATCCGGAACTGCGGGAGGACAAAGCCCAGGTCGCGCGACAATTGCTTGCGGATGCCGGTGATGCGGGTGACCAGCGGGGCGCCTTGCGCAGGCTCGACCAGCCCGACAAGCCCGTAGCCCAGCTCGAGCGTCACCAGCGTCGCATCCGCCACGTCGGCGAGTGCGATGTGATCGGGGGCGACCTCCTCCACCGGTTCGGGGACGGGTGCAGGCCGTGCCGCGCGCGCCTTGAGCCGCCACCAGATCGTGCCCGCAATCGCAGCGGCGGGCAGGAAGATCACCTGCGGCATGGCGGGCACCAGCCCCACCGCGCCGAGGATCAGCGCCACTGGCAGCCACCCGCGGGGATCGGCGAACTGGCCGCCGATCTGCCCGGCAAGGTCGCGGGCGTCGGAAACCCGGGTGACGATCGCGGCCGCCGCAATCGAGAGCAGCAGCGCGGGCACCTGCGCCACCAGCGCATCGCCCACCGCGAGCGTGACGTAAGCCTCGCCCGCCTCGGTTGCGCTGAGGCCGTGGCTCAGCATCCCGATGGCGAAACCGGCGACGATGTTGACCCCGAGGATCAGCAGCGCCGCCATTGCGTCGCCCTTCACGAACTTGCTGGCACCGTCCATCGAGCCGTAGAAATCGGCCTCGACGGTGACCTCGCGGCGGCGCTCGCGCGCTTCGTCGGCAGTGATGAGGCCTGCGGCGATATCGGCATCGATCGCCATCTGCTTGCCCGGCAGCGCGTCGAGCACGAAGCGCGCCGAGACTTCCGAGACGCGGCCCGCGCCCTTGGTGATGACGATCATGTTGATGATCATCAGGATCGCGAAGACGAACAACCCGACGACGAAATTGCCGCCCACGAGGAAGGCCGCAAAGCTTTCGATCACGTGCCCGGCGGCCGCGCCCCCCTCGTGCCCGTGGACCAGCACCACGCGGGTCGAGGCGACGTTGAGGGCGAGCCGCAGCAGGGTCGCGAACAGCAGCACGGAAGGGAAGGACGAGAAATCGAGCGGGCGCCGCGCGTTGAGCGCCACCATCAGCACCGCGATCGAGATCGCGATGTTGAGCACGAAGAAGATGTCGAGCAGCACCGCCGGGATCGGCAGCACCATCAGCGCCAGCAGCGCGAAGATGCCGACCGGCAGCATCAGCGCCGCCGGCACCGTGCCGAACCGGGCGAGGCGCGCGGCGGGGGTGACAGCAGCGGCCGGGGTCACAGGCCGAGCGCCTTCAGCCGGTCATAGGCGCGCCGCACCTGGCGCGGAACCGCGGCGGGATCGCTGCCGAAGGTGTTCCCCAGCACGTCGGACATGGCGGGGCGCAGGCGCGTTCCCGGCACGGATTGCTGGGTGAGCGGCGGCGGGACGCCGGGGCCGAACACCGCCTCGTCGGCGATGAGGTAAGGCGTCTGCGCGACCCCCGCGCTCGGCGCCGGGCCGCCGGTGCGCGGGTAATCGGCGCGCACGAAGCGCACCTGCTGCCCGTCGCTCGCCCGGGCGAGCGCGCGGTCGAGCTTGCCGGCGATCACGCTCATGACCTGTGCCAGGCTGCGCGGGCTGCCGTCGGGGCCGTAGAAGATGCCCCGGTTGGCGGCCGCCGGCCGGGCGAACAGCGCGGCGGCGTTCTGCGAGGGATCGGCTTGCAGTTCGGACAGGAACCGCCCCGCGCCCCCCGCGCCGAGAAAATGGGCGAGGTAGAGCTCGGCATGGCTCGGCTGGCGTCCGAGGATCGGCATCAGATAGGCGCGGTTGTCCTCGGCGAGCCCGGCGGCCATGAAGGAGGCGACCTGCGGATCGTTGCGCAGCGCGAGGATCGCCTCGCGCTGGCCCGGGTCGGCGACCCAGGCGTTGCCCGAGGCGGTCATGTCGATCCGGTCGGCCAGATCGCCGAGCCCGAAGCGGTGGCCGTGGCGCTTCATGGTGCCGAGCCACGTGCTCTCGATGAACTGGTAGAGCCCGGTCGCGCTCGAGGTTGCGGCGCGGGCGGCGGGGTTCATCGCGGATTCGACCTCGGCCTGGGCGAGGAGGAAGTTGAAATCGATGCTGGTGCGCTCGGCCGCGCGGGCGATCGCCGCCTCGACCGGGCCTCCGGCTGCGGTCGTGATCTGGCGATCGGCCGGGATCGTGCGGCCCTCGATCTCGGCCCGCGCCGCGGCATGGATCTGCGCGGCGCCATCGAAGCCGGCGCGGATCGAGCCCGCAGGAAGGCTCGGGAAGGGGATGGGCTGGCTCACGCGTCCTCCGCCAGTGTCGCGTGCCGCGGGGGTGCGGCGCGCTTGTCGCGGGAGAAGCAGCAAGGCCCGTGCCAAGTGGAGTGCGGGGCGGACCGTCCGTGGCCGCGCCCGACGGCGCCTCAGGCGGTAGGGCCCCGCATCGCGGCGTAGGTCGCCCGCGGCATCAGGCGCCCACCGCCCAGCGCCTCGATCCGCGCGGCGACATTGGCCGCCAGCAGGTTGCGGACCCGGCGGTTGACGTCGTTCAATTGGCGCGCGGTTTCCGCGAGGCTGCGGGTCTCGCCGTCGACCAGACCCAGCGGGCCCAGCGCGGCGAGCGCATCGCACAGCGCCTCCTTGTCCTGCGCGGCGCAGACCAGGCTGTCGGCATCGAGCGCGGCAAGCGCCTGCCGCTCGCGTTCGAGCACGGCAATCATCTGCCGCAGGTTGCCGGCCAGCGGATCGGTGTTCGGCACAGGCTCGGGCCGGCGGGCGGGGACGAGGGTCTCGGCCACGTGCTCAGCTCCGCTCGGGGATCGAGAGGCTGACCTGCGCGGCGATCATCGCGTCGGCGATCCGGGTCGGCACCAGCGGGTAGGAGCCGTCGCGCAGCGCCGCGCGGATCGCCGCGACGCGCTCGGCATCGACCGGCGGCGAGGGCGTGGCGCTGGCGGCGGCGACCTCAAGGCTGATCCCCGGCGTGCCGGATGCGGCAGTGGGCGCAGCGGCGCGCGTTTCGACCTGCGCGCGCTCGCTGGCGGTCGGGGCGCGGGCCGCGCCGACGCTCGGCAATTTGCTCAGTTCGACGGAGGGCATGGCGTGGGTGTCCTTCGATCAGGTTTCTGCGGGCGAGAACGGCAGCGTGGGCGCGGGTTTAAGGGGGGGCGTTGCAAGGCGGGTCCGGGGGCGCGGCTCACCCCGCCGGGATGACGGCGAGGCCGGGCCGCTCGATCCGCGCGCGCAGGGCCTCGGCCTTCCTGTTGCTGCGCACGAGGATCCAGTCGCCGACGGCGCCGCCTTCCAGCGCCTCGCCCGGTTGCTGGACGGTGAAGCCGCGCCCGCGCACCATGACGGTGATCGCCTCGCCGCGCTTGACTGACGGGGCGCCAGCGCGGGCGGCGACGGAGGTGCCCTGCGCGGGTGCGATGGCGACGAAGATGCGCCAGGGCGTGGGCCCGGGGCACGCGACCTGCACCGCCGTGCGGGCGGGGCTGTGCCAGCTCACCGCCAGCGCTCCGCCGCACGGGGCGAGCTGGAGGCGGGGGTCGGC
>NZ_JAPFGY010000024.1 GCF_026586795.1 Erythrobacter sp. WG | reverse complement strand
AGAGGGGCCAGAGGCATTCCTCGACGACCGATAGACAGTCTCACCGCTTCACGCCGCGGCCCTCACCGGATGGATACTGAACCGACGCACGCGGCCTTGACGCTCACCTCGTCGTTCTGGAACTGATGTATATATAGATCGAGCAGTATGTCCCAAGCGGGCTCTCCGAACATATCAGGATCAGTGAAGTAATTATTCCGAGCGCGACGATCTGCAAGCATTCGGACGGCAGACTCGTAAGCGACTTGATGGCGACTTTCAGGTAGGTTGGGGAGTTTCGGATAAGAGTCGCAGCCAGAGCTCAAGCGGAGTTCTTCCAAAATATGCTGCGCAGAGTCCAGCGTTTCGGCCAGCCGCTTAATTACATTCTTGTTCATAAGGCCACCCCCTGTGATGCTCCATATACGATCTATAGCAATCAGGTGAGAATCCGAAACCTAACAAATATTGCAAATTAGCGATTAACTCTCCCCCGTAACTTGGTGCATTGGACGAATAGGGGTGCTTCGCCCAGATTTGACCTCAATTGGCATCGGGTGAACTGAGAACTCGCCATTATGCGCAATCTAACGCCGTTGCGTAATTGGCCTCGGCGAACTCCTCGCAGTAAGGCGCGCCGACGTGCCGTGCGAAGAAGGCGCGGTGGCGCGGGATCAGCGGTTCGACCGGCAGCTGCACGAAGTCCGCGCCGCCGGTGATGCATTCGTCGAGCAGGTCCAGCGGACCGGCATCGACCATGTCCTCGGCATCGTGGAACACCACCGCCCGGAACCGGCGCTGGCCGCGCTCCTCGTCGACGACAAGCGCGGCGTAGAGCCGATTGAGACAATCGGCTTTGGTGGTCGGCCCGTCGCGGTCACGGATCACCAGCCTCAGCCGCGGATCGGCCCTGACGTGACCCCCAGCTTTTCCCCAGCTGGGATTAGAGCCGGGCGGTTGTCTTGGGCATCAGCGCGGTTGAAGCAAGGGGCTGCGTAGCGCAGGCCGTAGGGCGGAGCGAACCAAGCCGTTGCTTGTTCAGTTCGGCGGCGAACGCCGCCGGTGTAGCGTATTCCAAGACCGAGTGCGGTCTCTCCCGGTTGAAATCCTCGACCCAGGCGGCGATCTCGACCCGTGCATGGGCAAGGCTCATGAAAGAGAAGCTCGTCCCGCATACGGCCGTTAAAGCTCTCGACGTAGCCGTTCTGCATCGGCTTGCCCGGAGCGATGTAGTGCCATTCCACGCCACTCTGGCCGCACCACGCGAGCACGGCATTGCTGGTGAGCTTGGTGCCATTATCGCTGACGATCATGCCGGGCTTGCCCCGCTGGGCGATCAGCTGGGTCAGCTCGCGCACGACGCGGTGCCCGGCTCGAGGAATCCGGCACAGCCGCGAGGCACTCCCTAGTGACGTCATCGACCACGTTGCGCACCCGGAACCGCCTGCCAGAAACCATCTGGTCATGGACGAAGTCCAGGCTCCAGCGCTGGTTCGGCAGCGCCAGCACAGGAGGCGGTGCCCTGGACCCGACAGCACGCTTGCGGCTGCGCCGCCGCCTAACCGCCAGACCTTCCTCACGATACAGCCGCTGAGCCTTCTTGCGGTTGATCATCACGCCCTCCGGGCGCAACCGGATATGCAGGCGGCGGTAGCCGAACCGGCATCGCTGGTTGGCCATTCCGCGCAGCTTCTCGCGCAGGGCATCGTGATCATCCCGAATGGAACGGTAGCGCACGCTCTTGCGATCGGCATCGATGACGCGGCTCGCCCGCCGCTCGCTTATCCCACGGCACGCCTGGAGATGAGCGGCAGCCTCCCGCTTCGCGGCGGGCGTCACCACTTATTTGACAGCAAATCCTTCAGAGCTACGTTGTCCAGCATCGCATCGGCCAGCAGTTGCTTGAGCTTCACGTTCTAGCTCTCGAGCTCTCGCAAACGCCGGGCCTCCGACACCTCCAGCCCGCCATACTCAGCCTTCCAGTTGTAGATCGTCGCTTCAGAAACCACGTGCCGCCGGGCCAAATCAGCGGGCTTCGCGCCCGATTCCGCCATCTTCAGCACCCCAATGATCTGCTCTTCCGAAATCCTTGCACGCTTCAACGTCTGTCCTTCCTCAAGGCCAGACTCTAATCGTTCGTGAAGGAAAATTAGGGGGTCACGTCACACCCGGCAAGGAATCGCTGCCGCTCCTGCCAAGTCACATCTGAAGCCAGGCCAGCGCGCCAGCTGCAAGGCTGCCTAGGATGAGCACAATGAGCAGATCGATCTCCCACCATTCCCCGCCTTGAGCCGCCTCGTCACGTATCTGGAAGATACCTGCGATCCAAGATCTCAAGAGCCTCATGCGATCTGCTTTTCCATCCTGAACCTGTCGACAATAAGTGTTCGCGGCCCCCAGTTGCAGCCATAGATCAAGGTGCCCTACGTCACAAGTTTGCCAACGATCTTCTGCATGGCTTGTGGACATCGAACTCTCCGAGGTCGTTGGTCACATCGGGAGATATCAGCTAAGGAGGGCATCACATTGCTTACAGCATGCCAGATTTTCCACGCTCAAGGGCGACTGGCTCAAGCTACTTTATCCTGTCAGCCAACATATCTGAACGATTGATTGGATCCGTTCGACCCTGACTTCTCCGGTCGCCCGAACCCATCCGAGCCCTTGGTCGCTCGGCGTCAGCGGATCTCGGAAAACACGGGTTACCGCACTGCAACAGGCATAAGAGCAAGATTAGACATCGCGGCCAATTGCCACCAAAATGAATGGGTCATATGCGCTGCTGAGCGACAAGCCGGTTTGCCATCTGCCCCGCGCCCTCGAGGCGGGCTGCCGGACACGGTGAACCTCAACGCGTCCAAAACGCATGAAAGAACCAAACTCCACCACTTATCCCAAACAGTCAGGGAAGCACGTCAGAGCTCGGTCAAGCTGCATAAGCGCTGTCAAAGGATATGCAAGCAACCCTGACTTAAAGCATCGCCGGATAATCTCGCGCCGGCAAGTAATTTGCAGCGCTCGTCACAGCGTGCGGATGATGCCGGAGAAATCGGTGGCGGCGTTTTCGGCGGCGAAGGCCTCGTAGATAGCCTTGGCGTGCTGCCCGAGCGCGACGGTCGCGCCCGCGCCTTCGGCCGCTTCCATCGCCAGCCTCAGGTCCTTGAGCATCAGCCCGACAGCGAACCCTCCCTGGTAGCCGTTGTCCGCCGGGGTCACCGGACCGACTCCGGGGACGGGGCAATAGGAGGTCATCGACCAGCATTGGCCGCTCGAGACGCTAGAAATATCGTAGAACGTCTGCGCGTCGAGCCCGAGCTTGTCGGCCATGGCGAAGGCCTCGCAGGTGCCGATCATCTGGATCGCGAGCAGCATATTGTTGCAGATCTTGGCGGCCTGCCCGTTGCCCGCAGCCCCGGCGTGGATCACCGCCTTGCCCATTGCGGCGAGGAGCGGCTTCGCGCGGGCAAAGGCCTCGTCGCTGCCGCCGACCATGAAGGTCAGTGTGCCGCCCGCTGCCGCCGCGATTCCGCCGCTGACCGGCGCGTCGACCATCTGGTAATTGTGCGCCTCGGTCACCGAGATCACCTCGCGCGCCGTGGCAACGTCGATGGTCGAGCAATCGAGCAGGATCGCGCCTTCGGGCGCATGGCCGATCACGTCGTCCCAGTAGACCTGCTTCACGACCGCGCCATTGGGCAGCATCGAGACAACTGCCTCGGCGCCCGCGCAGGCTTCCCTGGCGGTGCCGAAGGTCGCACACCCCGCCTGACGCGCGGCGGCGAGCGCCGCTTCGCTGAGGTCGAAGGCGCGGACCTCGTGGCCTGCTTTCACAAGGTTCGCGGCCATCCCGCCGCCCATGTTGCCGAGGCCGATGAAGGCGATTTTCATGGCTATGCTCTCCCTTCGTGGCGGGCTTAGCGCCCCGTCCACTGCCCTTCGCGCTTCTCGATGAAGGCGGCCATGCCCTCAGCCTTGTCCTCGCTCGCGGCAAGGATCTGGAAGATCCGACGCTCGACGATCAGGCCCTGGTCGAGGCTGGTATCGAAGGCGGCGTTGACCATCTCCTTGTTGGCGATGGTGGCCATCGGCGGCATCCCCGCAATGGTCGCGGCGGTCTTGAGCGTCTCGGCGAGCAGCTCCTCGTGCGGCACCACGCGGGCGACGAGGTTGCTGCGCTCGGCCTCCTCGGCGCCCATCATGCGTCCGGTGAGGCACATCTCCATCGCCTTCGACTTGCCGATGGCACGGGTCAGCCGCTGCGATCCGCCCATGCCGGGGGCAACGCCCAGCTTGATTTCGGGCTGCCCGAACTTCGCCTTGTCCGAGGCGATGATGAAGTCCGCCATCATCGCCAGCTCGCACCCGCCGCCCAGCGCAAAGCCGTTGACCGCGGCGATCCAGGGCTTCCTCGTCTTCCTGACGATCTCGGACGTCCATGGCGCGAAGAAATCGTCGAGGTAGAAGTCGGCCGCAGGCTTGTCGGCCATTTCCTTGATGTCGGCCCCGGCCGCGAAGGCCTTGTCGCCGCTGCCGGTGACCACCGCGCAGAGCTGCGTGCTGTCCGCCTGATAGGCGGCGAAAGCCTCGATCAGCTCGGCCAGCACCTGCGAATTCAAAGCGTTCAGTGCCTGGGGGCGGTTGAGGGTGATGAGGGTCACGCCTCTGGTGCCCCGGGCGTCGGTCTCGACGAGAATGGTTTCGTAGGTCATCCTGTTCTCCTTGGCGCGTCATTGCGAGGAGCGGAGCGAGGCGGCAATCCAGAGCCGTTTCGCGCGGCGCTCTGGATAGCTTCGCTTCGCTCGCAATGACGATCGTTCAACTTGCGAGCGGCGCCCACTCCTCGCCTTCGGGCAGGGGCGCGAAAATCGCGTCGAGCAGGTCTTCGGTGACCTCCTCGGGGGTGGCGGGGTTCCACTTGGGATCGCCGGTCTTGTCGACGATCACCGCGCGCACCCCTTCGGCGAAGTCGGGACGGGTGAGCACGCGCGAGGCGATGCGATACTCCATGCGCATATTGGCGGCGAAATCCGTGAGACGCGCGCTCTCGGCGAGCTGGCGGAGCGCCACCTTGCAGGTCTGCGGGCTCTTGGTGCCCAGCGTGTCGCGCTCGGTCGCCGCCCAAGGGTCGCCGCTGTCGGCCGCCACCTCGAGACTGGCGAGGATATCCTCGTAGCGATCGGAGGCGAAGTGCTTGGCGATCCGGTCGGCATTCGCCTCGATCCGGGCCTTGGGCGGAGTACCCACGGGTTCGGCGAGGATGCCGGCGATGCGTTCGGGGCGATCGTGGATGCGCGCCTTGATGTCCTCGAGCATATCGTGGGGCAGGTAGTGGGTCGCGAGGCCCGTCCACAGGCACTCGGCCCCGTCGAGCCGCGCGCCGGTGAGCGCCAGGAACTGCCCGAGCCGCTGGCCGAGGCGCGAGAGATACCAACCGCCGCCGACGTCGGGGAACAGGCCGATGCCGGTTTCGGGCATGGCGAAGCGGGTGTTCTCGGTCGCCACGCGAAACTTAGCGGGCTGCGATATGCCCACGCCGCCGCCCATCGTGATCCCGTCCATGAAGGCGACGATGGGTTTGGCGTAGGCGTGCATCTGGTGGTTGAGCTGATATTCGTCGTGGAAGAACTTCCTCCCCGACACCCCGCCATCGTTCAACGCTGAATCCCGCAGGAAGGCGATATCGCCGCCTGCGCAAAAGCCGCGGCCCTCAGCATGGTCGAGGATCACCGCCTTGATACCGTCATCGGCCGCCCACTCGCTCAAGGCCGCGCTCATTGCGTGGCACATCGGCAGGGTCAGCGCGTGAAGCGCCTTGGGCCGGTTCAGACTGATATGGCCGATCGGGCCGTTGGTGCGGATCAGGACATCGTCGGTCATGTGCTTTTCCTTGTCGCTGCGCTCACTGGCGCAGCAGGTCCCGGCCGACGACCATGCGCATCACCTGGTTGGTGCCCTCAAGGATCGAATGCACGCGCAGGTCGCGCCAGAAGCGCTCGATGGGATAGTCCTGAAGGTATCCATAGCCGCCGAACAGCTGGAGCGCGCGGTCGACGATCGCGCTGCCGTTGTCCGTGGCGAGGCGCTTGGCCATGGCGGAGAAGCGCGTCTTGTCGGGCGCGTTGTCGGTGACCTTGGCGGCTGCAAGGTAGAGCAGCGCGCGCGCCGCCTCCAGATCGGTGGCCATGTCGGCGAGCATGAACTGAGTGTTCTGGAAATCGGCGACCGCCCGGCCGAACTGCTTGCGATCCTTGGTGTAGGCGATCGCCTCGTCGAGGCACCGCTGCGCGCCGCCCAACGAGCAGGCGCCGATGTTGAGGCGCCCCCCATCGAGACCCATCATCGCGATGCGGAAGCCCTCGCCCTCGCCCCCGACGAGGTTCTCCACGGGCACGCGCACATCCTCGAGGATCAGCTGCGCGGTCGGCTGCGAATGCCAGCCCAATTTCTTCTCGTTGGCCCCGAAGCTGACGCCGGGCATGTCCTTCTCGATCACCATGCAGGAGATGCCCTTGGGACCATCCTCGCCGGTGCGGACCATCGCGACATAGACCTCGTTCGCGCCCGCGCCCGAGATGAACTGCTTGGTGCCGTTCAGCACATAGTGATCGCCGTCCCGCCGCGCAGTGGTCTTCAGCGCCGCGGCGTCCGAGCCGGAGCCCGGTTCGGTCAGGCAGTAGCTGGCGATCTTGTCCATCGTCACGAGATCGGGAAGGTACTTCGCCTTCACAGCCGCGCCGCCGAAGCGGTCGATCATCCACGAGGCCATGTTGTGGATCGAGATGAAGGCGCTGGTCGAGGGGCAACCATAGGCCATCGCCTCCATGATCAGCGCCGCCTCCAGCCGCCCGAGGCCGATCCCGCCCGATTCCTCGGAAACATAGATCGCCCCGAAGCCGAGTTCGGCGCTCTTCTGGATCGTCTCGCGCGGGAAGATGTGCTTCTCGTCCCACTCGGCTGCGTGCGGGGTGATGGCGTCGGCGGTGAACCGGCGGGCGACCTCCTGGATCGCAAGCTGGTCGTCGGTGAGCTGGAATTGTCCGTTCATGGCGGGGTGCTCTAACGACCCTTGGCGCGAGGGAAAAGACCGCGCGGGACTTCATGTGTCATGAATTTTGCCCCCAGCGGAAGGCGGATGCAAATCCGGTGCGTCGGCCCGCCGCCGTCACGACGCGAGCCGCTCGAGGCGGCAGGCATCGGACCGGCCCGCCTGCGCGGCGGCGGCGAAGCGGGCGGCGTCAGGCGCGAGACGGCGGATCAGGATCACGCCCCTCGCCGTAGGACTGACGATCGCCCCTGGCTGGGGCGCGCTGCCGGGCGGGAGCAAGCGGATCGACACGCTCCGGCCGGTGCCGCGCAGGGTCGCGAAGTTGTCGGTTCGGGCGTCGAAGAAGGCGAGCGATTGGTAATCGGGCCAGGCGCCCATCGTGATGGCGAGCGTAGCGCCGGGATTAGCAAGATCGTAGCGGCACAGCGCATAGTAGAGATCGGGCGAGGAGCGCACCACTTGCTGGGTCTGCGGCGTGACCCGGCTGGGCGGCGTGAAGGCGTGCAGCGCCACCCCGCGCTCGGCCAGCGCGTCCATGGCCTGCGCCATGATGACGCTCGGCGCGAAGTGGAGCGTGAGCGCGTGCGCCGCCACAGTCGAGACGAGCAGCACCACGAAGGGCCCGATCCAACGCCTCATCCCGCACCCTCGCAGGACAGGCGCTCGATATGGGGCGGGGAGAGCGCGGCGGTGGGCTGCGCAAGCAGTTCCCGGCTCGGCATATAGAGCCGCAGGGTGAGGTCGAATTCGCCCGCCGCGCGGCTCGAGATCCACGCCGCGCCGCCCGCAGGCCGCCGCGGCGCGATGATCGCGGACCACGCGCCTTCGCCCGCGACCTCGGCATCGATGCTGAGCGCATCATCGTCGTTGGCAGGAAGCATGCTCGCGCCGTCATACAGCGTGACCGACCACCAGGCGGCGGGCATCGGATCTCCCGAGAGACGATAGGTGCAGCTCTCCCGCAAGCGCCCGCCCGCGTCGTCGGTTGCGCGGGTGAAATAGACCGCCTCGGTCTTGGCAAGCGCGAGCAGACCGTGGCGCGCCACGCGGGCGCGGGTATAGGGATCGGCGGCCTTCGATCCCACCGCGAAGTCGCTGCGCCAGCCGCCGACATCGACATCGCCGAACGCCAGATTGCGCCCCGGCGGCCACAGTCCCGCCATGAAAAGCGCACTGCCGAGGCCGAGCGCGCTCCCCGCCAGCACCGCCGCAAGATAGGCTAGGGCGCGCCGCATCATCCGGGGATCACCGCTTCGGCCTCGATCTCGACCTTCCATTCCGGGCGGCACAGCCACGCCACGCCCATCATGGTCGCGGCAGGCTTTGCCTCGTCGAAGAAGCGGGCATGGACAGCGCCCACCGCATCCTGATCGGCCGGATCGGTGAGCAACATCCGGGTGCGCACCACGTCTGCGGCGCTGCCGCCCAGCGCCTCGATCGCGGCGAGGATGATGGTGCACACGCGCGCCGCCTGTTCCGCCGCACCTCCCGGCGTCGTCGAGCCATCGGGCTCCACCGGACCGGTGCCGGCGACGCAGATCCGGTTGCCCTCCCGAACCGCGCGGGCGAAGCCGAACTGCGCCTCGTAGGGCGATCCCGAGGTGGCGCGGGCGCGCTGCGATCCGCCGATGCTCATCCGCAGGTGATACCGGTGATCTTCATCTTCTCGTCGTAGCGGACATTCACGCGGTCCTCGCGGTAGTCCATCGTCCAGGCGCCGTTCGGCGGTCCCCATCGCAGAGTGCGCGCGCCGGCATCCCTGAGGATCGCCGTGCCAATGGCTTGGGTGGCATCATGGCCGATATGGGACTGCGCCTTCTCGGCATTGCAGATCATCGACACAGGCGGGGGCGGCACTGCCTCGGCCCGGTCCGGCGTGCTGTCCGCAATGTTCACCACGCAGCCCGACAGCCCCAGCGCGCCAAACCCCGCCAGCGCCAAGCGCCATGTCCCGTTCGTCATTGGCGATCTCCCTCGTCCCGGTCGGCAGGCCTCAAGCCGCTCGCGCGGAAGGGTTAGCGATCGGACGCCCCGATGCAAGCCGGCTAATTCGTTCACGCCGCCTGCGAGGCGGGATCGCCCGCGTCGAGGCCCGCCACCGCGTAGGTCAGCGAGACGCCCAGCCGGCGCCCGGCGATCTCGAAGGGGCTGCGCATCATGGCACGAATGCCCGAAAGCTGCGCCTCGAGCTCGGCCACCGAAAGCGCGGAAACCCATGCCAGCGTGCGCGGCTCGGTGGGATTGATCGCGGCACCGCCGGTCGCAATCTGGAGATGCTCGGCGATACGCCGCAGGAGATCGCCGAGGTCCGCCTTCCCGACCGCCAGCGTCAGCGCGTCGAATTCGTCGATCTGCGCGGCAACCAGCAAGGTGCTGTCCGGATCATGCGCCCGGGCGGCAAAGGCGAGGCGGTTGGGCAGTCCGCTTTCCGGGTCGACCTAGCGCCGCCTGATTGCCGCGCGCTCGGCGATGAAGAGGCTGCCGATGGCTGCGGCCGCAGCAATGATGGTCAGCGCGGGCACGATCTCGAACCACCGGTCGAAGCCGACCCGCGCCGCCAGTCATGCCGCGACCGGTGCGAGCACCGCCCCGGCGGTGCGCAGGGCGAAAACACGCCGACGGCGCGCAGCCAAAATCGCGGGCGTCGCCAAGGTGCCGAGGATCAGCGGCAACGGCCACCCGGCATCGGCCGGCACGCCCGCGATGAGCGTCTCGGCAGCAACGGGCTGAATGATCACGCCAGGGATGACCCCGTGCGCGGGCACGTTGTAGCGATCCCCGAGCTCGATTGCCGTCGCCCCGATGATGACGTCCTTGCCGGCAAGGCTGCAAAGTGGTGCCGCGCCGCTCCCGACCGCGATGAAGCTGTGGCGCGGAATGGTCATTCTGACCGCGCGCGCGAGGGCGTCAGCCCTTGTGCTTCTCCAGCTCGTCGCCGCTCACCGTCACCACGTGAAGCAGGTTGGTGGCACCGGGCGTCCCGAAGGGCACCCCGGCGAGCACGATCAGCTTGGCACCGGCACTCGCGAACTTGTGCCGGAGCGCCATGCGCTTGCCCTTGCCGATCATCTCCTCGAAGCTGCCGATGTCCTTGGTCGCCACGGCATGGGCACCCCACAGCAGCGCCGTCCGCCGCGCGGTGCGGGTCGAGGGGGTGAGCACCAGCATCGGCGTCGCCGGCCGCTCGCGCGCCACCCGCCGTGCGGTCGATCCGCTGGTGGTGAAGACC
This sequence comes from Erythrobacter sp. WG, assembly GCF_026586795.1. Lineage (GTDB taxonomy): Bacteria > Pseudomonadota > Alphaproteobacteria > Sphingomonadales > Sphingomonadaceae > Erythrobacter. Next base: position 45,922 of record NZ_JAPFGY010000024.1, on the reverse strand, counting down.
GTGATCGCGCTGATCGGCACGGTGTCGGCAATGGTCATGCAGGCATGGGCGAGCGCATCGGAGGTGGTCGCATCGGGCGGCGTGTCGAGAAACCGCACGCGCGCCTTGTAGCCCTCGTCGCGCTCCACCTGCGCGGCGATGCGGTCCATCATCGCGACCGATTCCTCGGGCCAGGCACCCGCCGCGCTCTCGGCCGAAAGCATCACCGCGTCGGCCCCGTCGTACACGGCGTTGGCGACGTCGGAGACCTCGGCGCGGGTGGGCGTGGGCGCCTCGATCATGCTCTCGAGCATCTGGGTCGCGACGATCACCGGCTTGCCCGCGCGGCGCGCCATGTTGACGATCTTCTTCTGGAGCGGCGGCACCTCGAACGGCTCGAGCTCCACGCCCAGATCCCCGCGCGCGACCATGATCCCGTCGGCCAGTTCGATGATCGCATCCAGCCGGTCGACCGCCTTGGGCTTCTCGATCTTGGCGCAAATCGCGGTCCCGTGGGTGCCGATAAGCTTCCTCGCCTCGGCGATATCTTCAGGCCGCTGCACGAAGGAGAGCGCGATCCAGTCGGCCCCATGCTCGGTCGCGAAGGCGAGATCGCGGCGGTCCTTCTCGGTTAGAGCGGGGATCGGGACCTCGGCATCGGGGACGTTCACGCCCTTGCGATCGGAGATCACCCCGCCGACCTCGGCCGAACACAGGATGCGGCTGTCATCGGCCTCGAGCACCTTGAGGCGGATCTTGCCGTCGTTGATCAGCAGGCGCTGCCCGCGCTCCATGATGCCGAACAGTTCCGGGTGCGGCAGGCACACGCGGCTGTGATCGCCCGGCGCCGGATCGCGGTCGAGGGTGAAGTGGCCCGAATGGCGGATCACCGCCTGCCCGTCCTTGAAGGTCCCGACGCGCAGCTTGGGGCCCTGAAGATCGGCGAGGATGGCGATGGGGCGCGCATATTGCTTCTCGAGCGCGCGGATCGCGGTGATCGCCGCCTCGTGATCGGCGTGGCTGCCGTGGCTCATGTTGAGGCGGAAGGCGTCGGCCCCGGCGCGCACCAACCGCTCGAGCATCTCGGGCGATCGGCTCGCGGGTCCGATCGTGGCGAGAATCTTGACCTTGCGGCCGCGCGGGTCGATGCGACGTGACATTCTGGTTATCCCTCTTGGGGCAAGCCTATGGCACAGGCGCATTTCAACTCAAGGAAAAGCCGCGATGAATAGCAATGCCGATCCGCTCGACAGGCTCGACGATGCCCAGGCCGCGGCCGCCTTCCGCAGGCTGGTGCGCCACCTGCGCCGCCGCCACGATGCGCAGAACATCGACCTGATGGGCCTGGCCGGCTTCTGCCGCAACTGCCTCGCCGACTGGATCCGCGACGCGGGCTACGCGGGCGACAAGGAGGACGCGCGCACGCTCATCCACGGGATGCCGAGCGCCGAGTGGAAGGCCACGCGCCAGACCCCCGCGACCGAGGAGCAGCTCGCCCGGATGGCCGAGAGCGTGGCGAAGAACGCACAGGAATAATTCGCGCGGGCGGTTCACCGCTCGCCGGAGGGTGGCTATCGGCAGGGCCAACCGATTCTCAGATCCGATGGAGACCCCCGATGGCCGAAACCACCGACGACCGCCTGCGCCTGCTGATCGAGCGTATCGAACGCCTCGAGGAGGAGAAGAAGGGCATCGCCGACGATATCCGCGACGTCTACATGGAAGCCAAGGCGGTCGGCTACGATCCCAAGATCATGCGCCAGATCGTGCGCCTCAGGAAGATGAAGCCAGACGACCGCAGCGAACAGGATATGCTGCTCGAGACCTACAAGACCGCGCTCGGGATGGCGTGAGGCGCGGTCCTGCCGCTCCCAAGTTGACATAGTTCATGCGGGCGGGACAGATTTGCACCCGTCAACATAGTGTGTTATCACGTTAATACACTTAGAGGAGACTCGGCAATGGCATCCCCCTGGAAAGACGCGCGCGGCGTCATCGTCAGCACCACCCCGACGCTCGAGGGCCGTCCGATCCAGGACTATCTCGGGATCGTCACCGGCGAGGTGATCGTCGGCGCCAACCTGTTCCGCGATCTCTTCGCCAACATCCGCGACATCGTCGGCGGGCGCTCGGGGAGCTACGAGCGGATCCTTGCCGACGCGCGCAGGCAGGCGATCGAGGAATTGCAGGCCGAGGCGGCCTCGCTCGGCGGCAATGCGGTGGTGGGGATCGACCTCGACTACGAGGTGATCGGCGACCGCGGCTCGATGCTGATGGTCAGCGCGACCGGCACTGCGGTGAAGATCTGACCGGTCCCGCCACCACGCGCCGCATCGCGGCCGGGGATCTTGCCGGTTTTCGGGCGATGAACCGGCTCTTCGCCGAGGTCTTCGACGAAGCCGATACCTATGCCGCCGCTCCGCCCGACGAGTGCTGGGCGGCGCGGTGGCTCGCCAATCCCGATCACGTCGCGCTGGTCGCCGAACGCGAAGGCGGTATGGTGGGGGCACTCGCCGCCTACGTGCTGCCCAAGTTCGAACAGGCGCGAAGCGAAATCTACATCTACGACCTTGCGGTGCGGGAAAGCGCCCGGCGGCAGGGCATCGCCACCGCGCTGATCGAGCAGCTGCGCGGCATCGCCCGCGAGGTCGGCGCGTGGACGATCTTCGTACAGGCCGACACCGTCCCCGAGGACGAGCCCGCCCGCAGCCTCTACCGCAAGCTCGCCTCGGAGGAGATCACCGCGCTGCATTTCGATATCGCGCCCTGAAACGGCGCATTCACAGCCAGCCGTATTCGCTCGCCAACCACACCGTATTGTATGCTGCATGGTAGAGCATGGCGGCGCCCAGCCCCAACCGAGTGCGGACATAGGCGAGGACGAGGGCGCCGATCAGCAGCGGAGTGATGACCAGCACCCCACGCGGGTCGGTGATCGGGGCGTAGTTTCCAAGGTGGATCAGCGCGAATGCACAACTGCTGCCCCACACTGCCCAGGGGAAATGCCGCGTGAACCAGCCGGGCACGTCCGTCTCGCGCCCGCGCCGGTCAAGCCAGATCAAGAGGCCTGAAAACACCAGCGCAACCCCGCCGAGCGACAGCGCCATGCCCCACCCCTCGCCGGTGAAGCTCGTCGCGATGAAGCAGGCCATCGCGCCGAAACCATAAGCGGCAAACCGCAGCGCCGCCACCCGCCCGCTCATCCAGCCGCGAAACAGCGCCTCTTCCAGCACCGGCGCGAGCAGCAAGGCCTTGAAGGCCATGTCGCCGACGCTGTCGTACGTCCTGGTCGAAGGCGGGAGAAATCCGGCCTGTGCGTCCCACCAGCCGATCAGGCACCACAGCAACCGGTCGAGCGCGCAAGCGGCGGCGAACACGGCTGCCAGCGCCAGCGCCGCATCCCGCCCCCACGGCATCGGTCGGGCGAGAAAGGTTGGCCGCAGGGCAAACCGCCCCACATCCGCCAGTCGTTCGCGCAAGGTCATCGGATCGCTCACGCCCGCGCTTGCATCGCGCGGGGCTGCCGGAGTAAGGGCCGCCCTCATATTTCCAACCTTTCCGGCGACATCATCCCATGGCAGGCCATTCCAAGTTCAAGAACATCATGCATCGCAAGGGCGCGCAGGACAAGAAACGCGCGGCGATGTTCTCCAAGCTGTCCCGCGAGATCACCGTCGCGGCGAAGATGGGTATGCCCGATCCCGACATGAACCCGCGCCTGCGCCTCGCGGTCAACGCCGCCAAGGCGCAGTCGATGCCCAAGGACAATATCCAGCGCGCGATCGACAAGGCGAGCCAGGCGGGCGGCGAGGATTATGTCGAGATGCGCTACGAAGGCTACGGCCCCGGCGGCGTCGCGCTGATCGTCGAGGCGCTGACCGACAACCGCAACCGCACCGCCACCAACGTGCGCACCGCCTTCAGCAAGAACGGCGGCAACCTCGGCAGCGAAGGCTCGGTGAGCCACGGGTTCGAGCGGCGCGGCCTGATCGAATACAGCGCGGCGGCGGGCGACGAGGAAAAGGTGCTCGAAGCCGCCATCGAAGCGGGCGCGGACGACGTGGAATCCTCGGAAGACGGCCACACCATCTGGACCGCCGCCGAAGACCTCCACGGCGTGGCGGGCGAGCTCGAAAAGGTGCTCGGCCCGGCCGACAACGTGAAGCTCGCATGGAAGCCGGTGCTGAGCGTCGAGGTCAACGAGGAAGTCGCGGGCACGCTGATGAAGCTCATCGACACGCTCGACGATGACGATGACGTGCAGACCGTCTGGGGCAATTACGAGATCCCCGACGCGGTGATGGAGAAGTTGGGCTGACCTTCCGGGAATGGCTGCTGGCGATCGCTCTCGGTAGCGCCTTCCTGCTGGCCGCAGCCTGGCGCCTCGGCCTGATCGGGCTCTAGCGGGATGCTGATCCTCGGGCTCGACCCTTCGCTATCCTCCACAGGCTGGGGCGTGATCCGCGCCGAGGGCGCGCGGATCAGTCATGTCGCCAACGGGCAGATCAGGACCGATCCGGCCGCGCCGATGGCCGAGCGGCTCGCCGCGCTTCACCTGGGGCTCACCGAAGTGATCGCCGCCCACGCCCCCGCCCGCGCGGCGGCGGAGGAGATCTTCGTCAACAAGAACCCGCAGTCGACACTCAAGCTTGCACAGGCACGCGGCGCAGTGCTGGCCGCGTGCGGCGCGGCGGGACTCGTGGTCAACGAACACGCCGCGCGGCTCGTCAAGAAGGCGGTCACCGGCACCGGCGGCGCGGAGAAGCAGCAGATCGCCGCGATGATCAAGGTGCTGCTCCCCGGCGTGGCTGTCGCCGGAAGCGATGCCGCCGACGCGCTCGCGGTAGCGATTGCCGATGCGCATCTGGGAAATCGCCCTTGACCCGTTCGCCCTGAGCTTGTCGAAGGGCCGCACTTCCTTATCGCTCTGCGCTTCGAAGTGAAAAGCAGGGGTTGACGCTTCGCGTCAGCTTCGCTTCCGACAGGCTCAGCCCGAACGGAGTTTAGAGTGATCCACCTCTACGGCATCCCCAACTGCGACACGGTCAAGAAGGCGCGCACCTGGCTCGACAGCCAAGGCAAGGCCTACACCTTCCACGACTACAAGAAGGAGGGCGCGGACCCTGCGCGGATCGCGGGCTGGATCGCCGCTGCCGGGCTCGATGTGGTGGTGAACCGCAAGGGCACCACTTTCCGTGCGCTTTCGGAGGAGGACAAGGCCCGCGCCGCCGACGCTGCCACTGCGCCCGCGCTGCTGGCCGCCAACCCGAGCGTCATCAAGCGACCCATCGTCGAGCATCCGGGCGGCATTCTCGTGGGCTTCAAGCCCGAGGAATGGACAGCCGCCCTCGGCTGAGCCTCGCGCCGCATCCATGAACCCGCTCGAGATCATCGCCGTCATGCTCGGCATCGCGAACATCGCGCTGCTGGTGCGGCGGTCGATCTGGAACTACCCCTTCGGCATGGCGATGGTGGCGCTCTACTTCGTCATCTTCCGCGAGGCGCGGCTCTATGGCGAGGCGGCCTTGCAGGTGTTCTTCTTCGTCGTGCAGGGCTGGGGCTGGTGGCTGTGGGCGCGGGCCGGGGGCCTCGCGCAGAGCGTCGAGGTGCGCTGGATGGGCTGGCCTGCACGCGCAGCCGCGATCGCGCTGGTCGCCGTCGCCGCACTCGGCATCGGCACGGCGATGGCGCGCTTCACCGACGCCGCGCTCCCCTATGCCGATGCGACCATCGCCGGGGCGAGCGTGGTCGCGCAGGTGCTGCTTTCGGTGCGCAGGGTCGAGAACTGGGCGCTGTGGATCGCGATCGACGTGCTGTCGGTGGGCGTCTACATCCAGCGCGAGCTCTACCTCACCGCGGGTCTCTACGTCGTGTTCCTCGGACTGGCCGTGCTCGGCCTCAGGGAATGGGCGAAGGCCGCGCGAACGGGCGAAGCGGTGGCCGCATGAAGCGCGGCTTTCTCCTCGGCAAGTTCATGCCGCCGCACGCGGGGCACCTGGCGCTGATCCGCGCCGCTGCCGCGCTGGTGGACGAGCTTACCGTGCTGGTCTGCTGGCTGCCCGACGATCCGATCCCGGGCGAGGCACGGCTTGCATGGATGCGCGAGCTTCTGCCCGATTGTCGGGTGATCGGGCACGGCGAGATCGTCCCCCAGGGGCCCGCAGACAGCGCCGACTTCTGGCCGGTCTGGCGCGGCATCGTCGCTGCCGCGCATCCGCAGCCCATCGACTATCTGTTTGCAGGGGAAGCCTACGGCGCGGAACTGGCCCGCCAGGTCGGCGGGCTCTACGTGCCGCTGGGCGGCCGCGTGCTGGGGCTGGCGGACGACCCTGTGGCGGGCCTTTCCGCGCGCGCCGTCAGAGCCGATCCGGCAGCGCATTGGGCCTACCTCCCCCGGCCGGTCCGCAGGCATTACCGCCGCACGGTCTGTCTCCACGGTTCCGAGAGCACCGGCAAGACCACCCTTGCAGCGGCTCTTGCGGCTGACACCGGGGCCCTTACCGTCGGTGAATATGGCCGCAGCCATTGCGAGGCACACAGGGAGCCGCTGACCCTGGAGAGCCTCCTACTCATCGGGCGCGCCCAGCAGGCGATGATCGCCGCTGCCGCCGAATGGGCAGGCCCCTTGCTCATCGCCGACACCGACGCGCTGATGACCGCCGCCTGGTGCGAGATGCTGCAGGGCGAGCGCCCCCCCGAACTGATGGCCGCACCCAAGGCCGACCTCTACCTGCTCCTCGAACCCGATCTGCCTTGGGTGGACGACGGCACCCGGTTCTTCAGCGCAGCCGAAGAGCGTCACAGGTTCGCAACGATCGCCCGTCAGGTGCTTATCGACGCAGGCGTGCCTTTCGTGCGGATCGCGGGTCAGGGCCCCGAGCGGCTGGCAGCGGCGCGCGCCGCGATAGGAGCGATGACATGACCCGAGTGCCCCTCCTGATCGCTGCCGTGCTCCTCGCGCCCGCGCCCGCGCAGGCGCAGGACATGCTGATCATCGCCCACCGCGGCGCCAGCGCCGAGCGGCCCGAGCACACGCTCGCCGCCTACGAGCGCGCGATCGATCAGGGTGCCGACTACATCGAGCCCGATCTTGTCGCCACCAAGGACCTTGTCCTTGTCGCCCGCCACGAGAACGAGCTGTCGGGCACGACCGACGTCGCCTCGCGCGAGGAGTTCGAGGACCGCCGCCGCGAGAAGACCATAGACGGCCAGCGCGTTGCCGGATGGTTCGCCGAGGACTTTACCCTCGCCGAGCTGCGCACCTTGCGCGCCAAGGAGCGCATCCCCTCGCTGCGTCCGGCCAACGCGCGCTTCGACGGGTTGTGGCAGGTGCCGACGCTCGCCGACATCGTGACGCTGGTGCGCGCGAAGGAGGCCGAGACCGGGCGCAGGATCGGGATCTACCCGGAACTCAAGCACCCGGAGTTCCTGCTCCAGAACGCCGGGATCGACATGGTCGACCTCTTGCTGCGCGACTTGCGCAAGCTCGGCATCACGCCCGCCGACCCGGTGTTCGTGCAGAGCTTCGAGATTGCCCCGCTCCAGCGATTGAAGCAGCGCGGCGGCGGATTCAGGCTGGTGCAGCTGGTCGGCCCGACCGGCGGCCCGGCGGACGAGCCGGCGATGCGCTATGCCGACATGGTGTCGCCCACCGGGCTTGCCGAGGTCGCGAAATATGCCGACGCGGTGGGCGCGCACGTCGCCATGGTGCTGAACGAGGACGGCACGCCGACGGCGCTGGTCGGCGATGCGAAGGCCGCCGGGCTGGCGGTCCACGCCTGGACGATCCGCCCGGAGAACGACTTCCTCCCCACGGCCCTGCGCACCGGCGACGACCCGCGCGGCAAGGGCTGCGGCGACGTGAAGCTCGCCGCGCTGCTGAAGGCGGCCGGGGTGTCCGGCGTGTTCGCCGACGGTCCGCTGAAGGGCCGCAAGTGTAACTGATCCTCACCCGTTCGTGCTGAGCTGGTCGAAGCACTGCACTTGTCTTCGACGACCTCGGAAGATGAGAACAGCCCTTCGACAAGCTCAGGGCGAACGGAGTTGGTGGCTAGACCCGCCGCGCCGACAGAATGTAGTTGAGCCCCATATCCTCTGACAGGTGGAGCCCTTTGCCCGGCCGCCATGCGATCCCGCGCTTGGCAACGACCGTGAGGCCGACTTCGGCCAGCATCTCCTCCAGCTCCTCGGGCGTGACGAAATCCTCCCAGCGGTGCGTGCCGCGCGGCACGTAGCCGACCGCCTCGGCCGCGCCGACCAGCAGCACGCGCGAGGCGGCAGTGCGGTTGGGGGTGCTCATCACCATGAGCGCGCCGGGGGCGAGCCGCGCCGCCACGTCGCGCAGGAAGGCGGTCTTGTCGGCGACGTGCTCGATCACCTCCACACAGGTCACCAGATCGAAGGTGCCGATGTCGAGCGCGGCGACCTCGCCCGCCATGTAGCGGATATCGAGCCCCACGCCCTCGGCATGGGCCGCCGCCGCCGCCACGTTGTCAGCCGCCGCGTCCACCCCGGTCACCGCCGCGCCCAGCCGCGCCAGCGGCTCGCACAACAGCCCCGCCCCGCAGCCGATATCGAGCGCCGTCCTGCCCGCGAGCGGCTTCGCGGACGCCGCCGCGTCCGGCCAGTGCGCGTCGATCGCGTCCCGCACGAAAGCGAGCCGCACCGGGTTGACCTGGTGGAGCGAGGCCATCGGACCCCTGGGATTCCACCAGTCGCGCGCCAACTTTGCGAAAAAATCTGCCTCTTCGGGGCGAATTGTAACATTCGAGACGTTTGCGTTTCCCATGAACCCCTCCTAACAGCGCGCGCGGACACTCACCAGCGGGAGCGCATCTCTTGGCCCGGATCGTGATGAAATTCGGCGGCACCTCGATGGCCGGGACGGAGCGCATCCGCCGCGTGGCCAACATCGTGCGCGCGCAGGCCGCGCGCGGCGACGAGGTCGCGGTGGTGGTGAGCGCGATGGCCGGGGAGACCGACCGGCTGGTGAACTTCTGCCGGGAGGCGAACCCGCTCTACGACCCGGCGGAATACGACGTGGTGGTGGCGAGCGGCGAGCAGGTGACGAGCGGGCTCCTCGCCCTCACCCTCCAGGCGCTCGGCTGCAAGGCGAGGAGCTGGCTCGGCTGGCAGCTGCCGATCCGCACCATCGAGGCCCACGCCAAGGCGCGCGTCGAGAGCATCGCGGCCGAGGCGCTGATCGCCAGCCTCGAGGCCGGCGAGATCGCGGTGATCCCGGGCTTTCAGGGAATGTCCGAGGAGGGGCGCGTCACCACGCTGGGCCGCGGCGGATCGGACACCTCGGCGGTGGCGGTCGCGGCGGCGATCAAGGCCGACCGCTGCGACATCTACACCGACGTCGATGGCGTCTACACCACCGACCCGCGGATCGTCGCCAAGGCGAAGAAGCAGAAGGCGGTGACCTACGAGGAAATGCTCGAACTCGCGAGCGTGGGCGCGAAGGTGCTCCAGACCCGCAGCGTGGGCCTTGCCATGAAGGAAAACGTGCGGGTGCAGGTGCTCTCGAGCTTCATCGGCGAGGGCGCCCCGCCCGCCGATGATCTGCCCGGGACGATGATCGTCTCCGAAGAGGAAATGGACGCATTGGTGGAGAAGGGTGAAATGGAACGCCAGCTTGTGACCGGCATCGCGCATGACAAGAACGAGGCGAAGGTGATCCTCACCCGCGTGCCCGACCGTCCCGGCGCGGTGGCCAACATCTTCGAGCCGCTGGCCGCAGCCTCGATCAATGTCGACATGATCATCCAGAACGTCGGGCGCGACAAGGGCGAGACCGACGTGACCTTCACCGTCCCCCAGGCCGACCTCGCCCGCGCCCAGGCGCTGCTCGAGGACCGCCGCGATGCGATCGGCTTCAACCGCATCATCACCGACAGCAAGATCGCCAAGATCAGCGTCGTGGGCGTCGGCATGAAGAGCCATGCAGGCGTCGCCTCGACGATGTTCCGCGCGCTCTCCGAAAGGGGCATCAACATCCAGGCGATCTCGACCAGCGAGATCAAGGTCAGCGTGATGATTGACGAGGACGAGACCGAGCTTGCGGTGCGCGTGCTGCACACCGCCTATGGGCTTGATGCGGTTAGCTGAAAAGAAATACGTTTCATCTGAATTAATCACCAAAAGTTACCGCAGTTTAACCTTTTGGGCCGGACTGTGCCGTCCTCTCACCCGAGGACGAAAGGCATCTTCCATGGCCATCAGGGCCCATCTCGAATCCCCTGCCGCTGCCGGCACTGAGGACGGCCAGCGCACTGCCGCCCGCCGCGCGCTGCTGCTCGAAACCAGCGGCTTTGCCGGCGCGGGCGAGGCGGAGACGGCCGAAGCCAACGTCACGATCCACAACATCTCGGAAGCCGGCCTGCTGATCGAGACCGATCTCACGCTCGCCGAGGGCGAGGCGCTGGCGATCGATCTGCCGCACGCAGGCGTGGTCGGCGCCGTGGTCGTATGGCGCAGCGAGCGGCTCTACGGCTGCGCATTCGATGCTCCGATCAGCGGCGCGGCGCTCGCCGCAGCGCAGCTTCAGGGTTTCGCGCCCGGCGTGCCGACGCGGCCCGTGGACCGCGCCGCAGTTCCCGTCCCCGCGCGGGGTGCAGCCGAAGGTCTCGGCACGCGTCTCAACCGGCTGCGTCGCGAAGCCGGGCTGACCCTTGCGGAGGTCGCCGCCACGCTCGGCGTCAGCAAGCCCACGGTCTGGGCATGGGAAAAGGGCAAGGCCCGCCCCCTGCCCGAACGGCTGGCCGCCATCGCGGCCGCGCTGGGTGTCGATCCGGCGCAACTCGCCCCTGCGTCCGGCCCGGCCCGCGAGGTCGACGCGGTGATCGCCGACTGCCGGACACGGATTGCCGAGGCCTGCGACATCGCCCCCGAGGCGGTGCGGATCATGATCGAGTTGTGACCCACGCCGGTTCCCGAAGCTGGGGGCCCTACCTACTGTGCCCAATACGTATTGGAGTGACTGACACGATTGGAAAATATGGTAAACGAGACAGAAAGCTGATTCGAAAATTAGCCAAGTTAGCCTACTCGGCTCACCGGTTTTTCGGACAGTTCTCAGAAAAACAGGGACCATATCTCCAAATCATCAAGTTCGTTTAACTAATACTCGAGACCTTTAGTGGGAAAGAAGGGAGACTTTCTCACGTAGCTGGGGCATCTGGGGCATGAGGATTGGCTTTAGTGATCTCGAAGGTCATGCGCTGCATGGCCTGGTGGAAAAGACGTCCGGCGACATCGTGATCAGGCTCGATCGATCGGGCTTCATCGTTCACGCGTCCGACAACATCGCCGAACTTGGCCTCGACGTGACGGCAACGCTGCTGCCGCCCCACATCACCGATCTTGCCGATCGCGACCATGCCGCCGTCTTGGGCGCGCATGTCAGCGCCGCCTTGGCCGAAGGCCAGGCCACCGGCGCGCTGGAGTTCCCGGTCCCTGCCTGCGCCGACCGCACGACCTGCCGCGAGGCGCATTGCCGACGCTGGTATGCGCTGAGCCTCAGTCCCTTGCGCGGCGAATCCGGCGGGCCAGAAGGTGCGCTGTGCCTGATGCGCTGTGTCCAGCAGGTGCGCAGCCTCGAAGGCGAACTTCACGCCCGCGCGGTGACCGATCCGCTCACCGGCCTCGCCAACCGCGCTGCCTTCTGCGCGAGCCTCAGGCGCCATCTTGCGACGGGCGGCGGGCAGATGGTCGCGATCTTCGCGCTCGATGCGATGCGGGCGCTGCAGCTGCGTTACGGCCAGCGCACCGCCGACGAGGTGGTGTGGGGCTTCGGCCGGTTCCTCGAAGGGATGGCCCTGCCCGGCCACGAGCTCGCGGTGCTGGACGGCGAGCGGTTCGCGGTGCTGCTGACCGAGCGGACATCGCACGCGGCGCGCGAATGGGCGGGCGACGTGCTTGCGACCTTCGCACGGCTCGCCGCGCCCGCCTCGCCGCGCGCGCCCCGGATCAGCGCGAGCGCCGGTCTGGCGCGGGCCGAATGCACTGTCGACTGGACCTTGCGCGAGGCCGAGCTCGGCCTGGTGCTGGCGCGCGCGGGTGGCGGCAACCAGGTGGCGGCTGCGAGCTACCACCGGGCAGCCTGACTGGACTCGCTCCGGCGGATCGGTCATGCCCCCGCCATGAGCCACATCGCGACCATCCTGCTGCTCGGTTCCGGCGAATTGGGCCGTGAATTCGTCATCGCCGCCAAACGCCTGGGAGCGCGGGTGATTGCCTGCGATTCCTACGACGATGCCCCTGCGATGCAGTTGGCCGACGGACGCGAGGTGTTTTCCATGCTGGACGGCGCGGCGCTGCGTGCGGCGGCGGAGAAGCACCGCCCCGACCTCATCGTCCCCGAGATCGAGGCGATCCGCACCGAGGTGCTGGGCGATCTGGAAGCCGAAGGGTTCACCGTCGTCCCTTCGGCCCGCGCCGCGCAGCTGACCATGAACCGCGATGCGATCCGCGATCTGGCGGCGGGCGAGCTGGGTCTCGTCACCTCGCAATACGGCTATGCGGAAAGTTTCGGCGAATGCGAGGCCATCGCCGCGCGGATCGGCTATCCGCTGGTCATGAAGCCGGTCATGTCCTCCTCGGGCAAGGGCCAGAGCAAAGTCGATGGGCCGGAGGCGCTGGAAGCGGCTTGGGATTACGCCGTCGCCAATATGCGCGGCGACCGGGCGCGGGTGATCTGCGAACAGTTCATCGCCTTCGACTACGAGATCACCCTGCTGACCATCCGCCACGCGGGCGGCATCGCCTTCTGCCCGCCGATCGGCCACCGCCAGGAACGCGGCGATTATCGCGAGAGCTGGCAGCCCGCCGCCATGTCCCCCGCCGCGCTGGCCTCCGCGCAGGACATGGCGGCCAAAGTCGTCACCGCTTTGCAAGGGGACGGGCGTGGCTGGGGCCTCTACGGGGTCGAATTCTTCGTGCGCGGCGAGGAGGTGATCTTCTCCGAATTGTCGCCCCGACCACACGATACCGGGATGGTGACGCTCGCCAGCCAGGACCTCACCGAGTTCGATCTCCACGCCCGCGCCATCCTCGGCCTGCCGATGCCCGCCGCGATTGCGGCCCGCCCTGCCGCCTCCGCGGTGATCCTTGCGGACCGCGACTGCGAGGACTTCGCTTTCGAGGGTCTCGCCGAGGCGCTCGCGATGGGGGATACCGACGTGCGGATCTTCGGCAAGCCCGTCACCCGCCCCTACCGCCGCATGGGCGTGGCGCTCGCCCGCGCCGGGGATGCGCCCGCCGCGGTCGACCTCGCCAAGCGGGCAGCGGATGCGGTGCGGATTGTCTATTCGCCCTCCAGCGACTAGGGCGCCCCCCATGGAAACCTACCCCAAGACCGCCGCGCTGATGCAGCGCGGCACCGAGTTTCTCGGCTGCGAGACCGCGATCCTGTGCGGGGCGATGAGCTGGGTGAGCGAGCGCAACCTCGTCGCCGCGATCAGCAACGCGGGCGGCTTCGGCGTGATCGCCTGCGGGGCGATGACACCCGAGCTGCTCGACACCGAAATCGCCGCGACCAGGGCGCTCACCTCGAAGCCCTTCGGCGTCAACCTCATCACCATGCACCCTGCGCTGTTCGATCTGATCGCGGTGTGCCGCAAGCACGGCGTCACCCATGTAGTGCTGGCCGGCGGCATCCCGCCCAAGGGCAGCGTCGAGGCGATCAAGGCGGACGAGAGCGGCATCAAGGTGATCTGCTTCGCCCCCACCCTCGCGCTCGCCAAGAAGCTGCTGCGTTCCGGGGCGGATGCGCTGGTGATCGAGGGAATGGAAGCGGGCGGGCATATCGGCCCGGTGTCCACCTCCGTGCTGGCGCAGGAGATCCTGCCCGAGCTCGCGAGCGAACACCTGATCTTCGTCGCCGGCGGCATCGGCCGGGGCGAGGCGATCGCGAGCTACCTGGAAATGGGCGCGGCGGGCGTTCAGCTCGGCACGCGCTTCGCCTGCGCGACCGAGAGCATCGCCCACCCGGATTTCAAGAAGGCCTTCTTCCGCGCCTCGGCCCGCGAGGCAGTCGCCTCTGTGCAGGTCGATCCGCGCCTGCCGGTGATCCCGGTGCGCGCATTGAAGAACAAGGGCACCGAGGAATTCACCGCCAAGCAGCGCGAAGTCGCCGCGCTGCTCGACGAGGGCGGGATCGACATGGCCGAGGCCCAGCTTCAGATCGAGCACTTCTGGGCGGGCGCCCTGCGCCGCGCGGTGATCGAGGGCGATGTCGAGAACGGCTCGGTCATGGCCGGTCAGTCGGTCGGCATGGTCACCAGGGAAGAACCCGCTGCCGACATCATTGCCGAGCTGATGGCGCAATGCGAGGCCGCACTGGGGCGGTGACGCCGCTCCTACCCATCCCTTGATCCTGCCTTTCGGCCGCGCTTTTGCGTCATCTCGCCGCGTCGCGCTGCGCGCGGGCTTTGCCCGCTTGTCGTGCGCGCCGGGCCGCGCCAGAAGAGGGCGCACAGGCGGGACAGCCGGAAGGAGATGCGAAATGTGCGACGAGAAAAACCTCGCCGACTGGGCGAAGGACACGATCAGCCGCCGCCAGTTCGGCGCCTTGACCGGGGCGGCCGCGCTCGCTGCCTGCACGGCGGGTGAAAGCGAGAGCAAGGCACAGCCCGCACCGAGGGCGGGGCTCAGGGAACGGGGCGTAACCTTCGCCACGCCTGACGGTCGGCTCGACGGATTTTTCGTGCAGCCCGAGACCGGGAGCCATGCCGCCGTCATCCTGTGGCCGGACATCGCCGGGATCCGCGAGGCCAAGCGCAACATCGCTAGGACGCTCGCGAGCCAGGGTCACGCGGTGCTGGTCGTGAACCCCTATTACCGCGACGTGGCGGGCGAACAGTTCGCGGACTTCGCCGCCTTCGCGGCGGGCGGCGGATTCCAGAAGGTCGGGCCGTGGCGCGCGAAGCTCACCGCCGAGGCGATCATGCGCGATGCCAAGGCGATTGCCGACTGGCTCGACCGACAGGAAGGCGTCAGCCAGGCGCGCGGAATCGGGACGCAGGGCTATTGCATGGGCGGGCCCTTCACCGTCTGGAGCGCGGCCGCCAGCCCCCGGATCAAGGCCGCGGCCAGCTTCCACGGCGGCGGGCTGGTGCGCCCCGGCGATCCGATGAGCCCGCACGCGCTGCTCGGCAAGACGCAGGCCAGCTATCTCATCGCCATCGCCAGGAACGATGATGCCAAGGCGCCGGGCGACAAGGATGCTCTGCGCGAAGCGGCGACCGCCGCCGCGCGCCCGGCCAAGGTCGACGTCTATGCCGGCGATCATGGCTGGATGGTCCCCGATAGCCCCGCCTACAACGCGGCGGCGGCAGCGCAGGGCGAGGCCGACCTGCTGGCGCTCTACAAGGCGGCGCTGGCGTAAGGCGCCTTCGCCCCGGCACCGTGTGCCTGTCCCGCCTCAGCGCGCCAGCGGGGCCGCCCCGGGCGCGCGGGCGAGCGCATCACGGCGCACGAAGTCGGTCTTGTTGAGGGCGACGTAATCCCGGGCGAACCGCGGATCGGTCTCGAAGGCGGCATAGTCGGCCCACACCGTATGCGCGTGGATGAAGGTGGGGCGCAGCCGCTCGAAAACATAGTCGTGCAGGACGGTCTTGTCCGGCTTTCTCAGCGCCGTGGCGATCACGCGATCGCACAGGCCGGCAAGATCATGGATCGTCAGGGACGAATGGAGCAGCGCGGCTCCGATGTCGGGTGTCAGCAATGATGCGTCTTCGATGCCGAGCGACCTCGCCCGCTGCTCGAAGGCGGTGACCGTCGTCCTCACCTGGGTGACCGGAAGTGTCGGGGCGTCGTAGAAGGCGACGAGACGCTGTGCGTTGAGGGCGATGCTGAGCACCAGCAAGGCGAGCAGCACCCTCGGCATGGCCGACAAGGCGACGCCGGTCAGGACGAAGGCGGCCGGAAGGAAGGCGGTGGCGAAGCGGTGATCGGCCATCCAGTCGGGCGGCATGAGGGCGAAGATGCCGCCGGTGACGGCCATCATGGCGAGCGGAATGGCGCGCTGCCGCGCCTCGGCCCGCAGGGCGGCTGCGAGGACGGCCACCATCGCCAGCCCCAAACCGAAAGGCGCATTCAGCAGATCGCCAGCGTTGAACAGGATCGTCCACGGATCGATGCGCGACGCTTCCTTGGCATAGAAGGTGTTGGGGACGATATCGCCGAAGGTCGCCCATCGGAACGCGAGGAACGCGGCATAGATGGCAAAGGCCACGCCGAGGAAGGCAAGCAGCGGCCGCCTGCGCAGAAAGACGAGCGCCAGCACGCCGAGCAGAACGCCTTCGGGCCGCGTCATCCCGAGGGCGGCGATCAGCGCGCCCAGGTAGGCACCCTTCTTGCGCAGCAGCGCGCGCAGGATCTCGCTGGCGAGGAGCAGGGTCA
Organism: Erythrobacter sp. WG; assembly: GCF_026586795.1. Classification (GTDB taxonomy): domain Bacteria; phylum Pseudomonadota; class Alphaproteobacteria; order Sphingomonadales; family Sphingomonadaceae; genus Erythrobacter. The sequence goes on along the minus strand of NZ_JAPFGY010000024.1, from coordinate 29,539 downwards.
GCGGGTTTTCCAGGCCTGACGTGGTCCACACGACAATCGAGGAGCACGTTGCCGTCAGCACGAGAACCGCGGCCCGCGCCGCGTGGCTCATCAGCGCGGCGCAGGTCGCGTTCAGGCTGACGAGTGCTGCGGCCACACAGCAGGCCGATACGGCCTTGATGCCCAGCACGCTGGCCATTCCCAGGCCGTCGAGCGCGGCGAGAACGACCACCCACAGGAAGTTGGAGTAGCCCTCGACCGGCGCCATGCCAGGCTGGGACACCAGCCCGTGGCCGGATACCCAGTTCGCGGCATAGGCCATCGAAATGGCGGCATCATCGACCATCCAATGGCGAAGCGGAAGCGCCAGAGCGCAGTAGGCCGCAAGAGCGACGCCGATCGCTCCCCAGTGGCGAATGGACGGGCCCCGCGCGGTTTTCGCAGGTCGCCCCAAAGCGATCGCGGCGTTCATGCGTGCTCTTTAGGGCGGCCCGGCTCGCGGTGACAATGGCAAACCGGCACAGGCACAGGCCCGGCCCCGCCCCTCCCCGACCCGGCGACTATGCCCGCCGCACCTTGGCGCGTTCGTTCTCCGCGCCGAACCGGCCGTGCTTGCGGTAGCGGATCATCCACTTGTCGAGGAAAAGGCCGAGCGGTCTGGGCTCGATCCCGAGATCGGCAAGGCCCAACGCGCCGGGCGCGACGGTGTTGCCCGCCTTGAGCAAGATCCACTGGTCGCGGCTCATCGGCGTCAGCGGCAGGGCTGCGAAGGTCGCCGAGAGGCCGTCGGGCATGGCGATGAAGGTCCGCCTGCGCCCCTGCGCGGCGGCGATCGCCTCGTGGATCTGCATCATGGTGAACTGCTGCGGGCCGCCCAGCTCGTAGGTGCGCCCGCCATGCGCCTCGGGATGCTCGAGCGCGACGGCCACCGCCTCGGCGACATCGTCGGCATAGACGAGCTGGAGCTTCGCCTCGGGCCCGAACACCGGCAGCACCGGGAACAGCTCGATCATCCCAGCGAATAGGTTGATGAAGTTGTCGTCCTTGCCGAAGATGATCGAAGGCCGCAGGATCGTCGCGTTCGGGAAAGATGCCTGCACATTGGCTTCGCCGAGCGCCTTGGCCCGCGCATAAGCGGTGGGCGAGGCGGAATCCGCGCCGATCGCGCTGACATGGACGAAGCTCGCCACACCCGCTGTGGCAGCGTGCTGCGCGATGATGCCGGGCGCCTCGCCCATCAGCGTGTCGAGATTGCCGGTGAAGGCGCCGACGAGGTTGACGACGTGCTCCGCCCCCGCAAGCGCGGCGCCGACGTGGGTTTCGTTGGTGATGTCGCACGGCATGAGCTGGAGCTGGCCGAGGTTGGCGAGCGGTTTCAGCGCCTGCGCCTTGCTTGGCGCCCGGCTGGCGAGACGGATGCGCGCGCCGCGGGTCAGCAGCGCCTGCGCGACATAGTTGCCGAGATAACCGCTGCCGCCGAAGATAGTGACCAGCCGGCCGGCGAGGGGGGAGTGCGGGGTGGAGGACATGGGGGTGTGCTCTGTGGTGAGGGCCTTGGCGTACGGCTCCCGCCTTTGCGGCAATGGCGTCGCCGAGGCAAGGGTCGGGTGAAGCACGGTGCCCGGCTCGCCGAACGCTTCGCTGGGACGCCCGTGCCCGCGCCGCCTAGAGGGACGCTTCGCTCAGCCGCCTGCGGGCTTCGCTCTCCCCGATCAGGGGCAGGAGTTCGCCCATGTCGGGCCCGTTGTCGCGGCCGGTGAGCGCCTGGCGCAGCGGCAGGAACAGCGCCCGGCCCTTGCGCCCCGTCGCCTCCTTGAGGGCGGCGGTGAGTGCGCCCCACGGATCATCGCCCCATGCAAGCGTATCCGCCGCTTGCGCCAGAAAGTCGCGGTCCTCCGCCGTGAACTCGCGTGCCTCGATCGGCCCGGTCACCAGCCGCCACCATTCCGCGGCCTCGGCGACATGGGCAAGGTTGGGCTGCACCGCATGCCAGCCTGCCGCATCCATGCCCGCCGGTAGGCGATCCTTGACGGCGTCATAGGGCAAGTGGTGGACAATCGCGGCGTTGAGCCGTTCGAGATCCGCTTCGTCAAACTTCGCCGGGGCGCGGCCGAAGGTCGACAGATCAAAACTCGCCGTCAGCACCGCACGATCGGCAATCGGCTCGATCGGTTGCGAGGTGCCCAGCCGGGCGAGCAGCGCGATGATGGCTTCGGGCTCGATCCCCTGTTCGCGGAAGGCATCGCATCCAAGCGAGCCCAAACGCTTGGACAGCTTGCCTTCCTTGCCCACCAGCAGGGCTTCATGCGCGAAAGCGGGAAGGGTTTTTGCTGCACCCTCATGCGCAGCAAAGCCCGCAGCAAAAAGTGCGGTAAAGATCTGAATTTGCACCGCCGTGTTCGAGACATGATCCTCGCCGCGCAGGACTTGCGTGACGCCCATGTCGATATCATCAACCGCGCTTGGCATCATGTAAAGCCATGAGCCATCAGCGCGGCGGATCACCGGATCGGACAGCTGGCTGGCGGCAAATTTCTGTGCGCCGCGGATGCCATCATCCCATGTGATCGGCTCGTCATGATCGAGCTTGAAGCGCCAGTGCGGGCGTTCCCCCGCCGCTTCCTTGGCCGCGCGCTCTTCGTCCGTCAGGGCAAGCGCGGCGCGATCATAGATCGGGGGCAAGCCGCGGCCGAGCGCGATCTTGCGCTTCACGTCGAGCTCCTGCGCGGTTTCATAGGCCGGGTAAATGCGCCCCGCCGCGCGCAGGGCCTCGAACGCGGCTTCGTAGCGATCGAGCCGCGCCGACTGGCGCTCCTCGCGGTCCCAATTCAGGCCCAGCCAGGTCAGGTCCACCTTGATCCCGTCGACGTATTCCTCACGGCTGCGTTCCGCGTCGGTGTCGTCGATGCGCAGGACGAAAGTGCCGCCCGCTTGCCGCGCCAGCATCCAGTTGTGGAGCGCTGTGCGGATGTTGCCGACGTGGAGCCGGCCGGTCGGCGAGGGGGCGAAGCGGGTGGTGGTCATGGCAGGCGCGGTAAAGCGGCGCGCCTTCACCCGCAAGCGCTCACAGGGCCCGCATCTCCGCCGCGACGAGCGCAAGCGCACCCTCCCACAGCCGATGCGCGCGTTCGGGCCGCACCAGGCCGTAGAGCGCTGCCTCGAAGCCCCGCTGGTCACCCGTCACGGCGGCTTCCATGAAGGCGGCAATGGTGGCCTCGTCATGGCTCATGTAGCGGCAGCAGAAGCGCTTGAGCGTGATGTTCTCCGGCCAGCTTGCGGCGATCGCCTGAGCGAGGATCAGCGCCTTGGCCGCGACATCGACGCTCGCCAGCTTTTCGGCGAGTTCGGGCACCGGGTCACGGCCGATCCTGTCGTAGAAGGCGATCAGCCGCAGCGCGTGGATGAAGCGCCCGGCGATCGGCCCCACCGTATCGAGCGGTTGCGGCGTGGCGAGCTGTTCGATGATGCTCTGGGACTTGGCGAAGAAGATGGGCGTGCCGGGCATGGAACCTCGCGGGAGGGCTGAGTCGGGGCGGTCCTTGCAGCCTAGCTAATTGCGATTGACTTGCAATAGCGGAATTTCGCCAAAGGTCCCGGCGCCGACGAAAAAGCCCCGCCGGAGCCGAAGCTCGGGCGGGGCCTTTCGTGCCGCACGAGGCGGGGCGGGATTTACTCCTCGCCGTCGTCCTCGACGCTGGCCGCCGGGGCGGATGCCGCCATAGCGGCCATCGCGGCCTTCATCTTCTCTTCCGAGCCGATCGCGTCCGCTTCCGGCTCCACCTCGCGCTGGCCCGAGGCAGCAAGGGCTTCCTGCTGCTTCTTCCACGCCGCCTTGAGCGCCGCATCGCGGCTGTTGGCGGTGACGCGCAGGCGGTTCATGCCCGCACCGGTCCCGGCGGGGATGAGACGGCCGACGATCACGTTCTCCTTCAGCCCGATCAGGGTGTCCTTCTTCCCTTCGACCGCCGCCTGCGTGAGCACGCGGGTGGTCTCCTGGAAGGAGGCCGCCGAGATGAACGAACGGGTCTGAAGCGAGGCCTTGGTGATGCCGAGCAGCACCGGCTTGCCTTCGGCGGGCTGCTTGCCCTTGCCGCTCTGGGCCAGCTTGGCGTTGATCTCGAGCATCTCCGCCAGGTCCACCTGCTCGCCCGGCAGCAGGGTGGTGTCCCCGCCGTCGGTGATCTCGACCTTCTGCAGCATCTGGCGAACGATCACCTCGATGTGCTTGTCGTTGATCTTCACGCCCTGCAAGCGATAGACTTCCTGGATCTCGTCGACGAGATACTCGGCCAGCGCCTCCACGCCCAGCACCTCGAGGATGTCGTGCGGGTTGGGCGAGCCGGAAATCAGGGTGTCACCCTTCTTCACGTAGTCGCCTTCCTGCACGTCGATCACCTTGGTCTTGGGGATTAGGTACTCGACGGGTTCGCCCTCCTCGGGGATGATCGCGATCTTGCGCTTCGCCTTGTATTCGCGGACGAATTCGATCCGGCCCGAGATCTTGGCGATGACCGACACGTCCTTGGGCATACGCGCCTCGAACAGTTCGGCCACCCGCGGGAGACCCCCGGTGATGTCGCGGGTCTTGGCAGCTTCGCGGCTGGCACGGGCGAGAATGTCGCCCGCCTCGACCGTCTGACCGTCCTCGACCGACAGGGTGGTGCCCGGCGCGAGCATATAGCGTGCCGCTTCGGTCTCCCCGCCCGCTTCACCCAAGAGGGTGAGGCGCGGACGCAGGTCTTCCTTCTTCTTGCGGCCCGTCGCCCGGTTCTCGGTCACCACGCGCTGCGCGATCCCGGTGGCATCATCCATCTGCTCCTCGAGGGTGATGCCCTCGATGAGGTCCTGGTACTTCACCACGCCCGACTGCTCGGTGATGATCGGCAGGGTAAACGGGTCCCACTCGGCGATGCGATCGCCGACCTTGACCTGATCGCCATCCTTGAACTTGAGGACGGTCCCGTAGAGCACCTTGTGCATCTCGCGCTCACGGCCTTCGGCGTCGATGACGGCGATTTCGCCGCTGCGCGACAGGCTAAGGATGCGGCCCATCTTGTCGGTGATGGTCTGCATTTCGCGGTACTCGATGCGGCCTTCCGAAATCGCTTCGAGGTGCGAGGTTTCGTTGAGCTGCGCCGCGCCGCCGATGTGGAAGGTCCGCATCGTCAGCTGGGTGCCGGGCTCACCGATCGACTGCGCCGCGATGACGCCCACCGCTTCGCCGATGTTCACCGGGGTCCCGCGGGCAAGGTCACGGCCGTAGCAGGTCGCGCACACGCCCTGTTCCGCTTCGCAGATCAGCGGTGAGCGGATCTTGGCCGACTGGACTTCCGCCGCCTCGATCGCCTTGACCATCGCTTCGTCGAGCAGGGTGCCCGCGGTCACGATCACTTCGCCGGTCGCCGCGTTGACGATGTCTTCTGCGACCGTGCGGCCCAGAATACGCTCGCCGAGTGAGGCGATCACCGAACCGCCCTGCACGATGGCGCGCATTTCCAGCGCGTTCTGCGTGCCGCAATCTTCCTCGACGATGACGCAATCCTGCGACACGTCGACGAGACGGCGGGTCAGGTAACCCGAGTTCGCGGTCTTCAGCGCGGTGTCCGCGAGGCCCTTGCGGGCCCCGTGGGTCGAGTTGAAGTATTCAAGGACGGTGAGGCCCTCCTTGAAGTTCGAGATGATCGGGGTCTCGATGATCTCGCCCGAAGGCTTGGCCATCAACCCGCGCATCCCGGCAAGCTGCTTCATCTGCGCCGGGCTGCCGCGCGCGCCCGAGTGGCTCATCATGTAGATCGAGTTGATCTGGGCTTCCTTGCCCGTCTCGGCATCGATCGGCTGCGCCTTGATCTCGGCCATCATCGCGTCGGCGACCATGTCGCCGCACTTCGACCAGGCGTCGATCACCTTGTTGTACTTTTCCTGCTGGGTGATGAGACCGTCCTGGTACTGCTGCTCGTAACCGGCAACCAGTTCCTTGGTCTCCTCGACCAGCTTCTCTTTGGCGTCGGGGATGATCATGTCATCCTTGCCGAAGCTGATGCCTGCCTTGAACGCGTGGCGGAAGCCCAGCGCCATGATGGCGTCGGCAAACAGCACCGTGTCCTTCTGGCCGGTGTGGCGGTACACCTGGTCGATCACGTCGCCGATTTCACGCTTGGTGAGCAGGCGGTTGATGATGTCGAACGGCACCTTGTGGTTCTTCGGCAGGCACTCGCCGATCAGCATCCGGCCCGGAGTCGTGACGAAGCGCTTCATCGACACCACGCCCTGCTCGTCGGCCTGCGGAACGCGGGCGATGATACGGGTGTGGAGCGTGACCGCCTTGGTTTCGAGCGCCTGGTGCACTTCGGCCATGTCGGCAAAGCGCGGGAGCTTTTCGATCTTGGTGCCGTCGGCTTCCTCGATGTATTCCGGGTGCTTCTCCTGCCGCTCCATCGAGAGATAGTAGATCCCCAGCACCATGTCCTGCGAAGGCACGATGATCGGCTTGCCGTTGGCGGGCGAGAGGATGTTGTTGGTCGACATCATCAGCACGCGCGCTTCGAGCTGGGCTTCGAGGCTCAGCGGCACGTGGACCGCCATCTGGTCACCGTCGAAGTCGGCGTTGAAGGCGGAACACACCAGCGGGTGAAGCTGGATCGCCTTGCCCTCGATCAGCACGGGCTCGAACGCCTGAATGCCGAGGCGGTGGAGCGTCGGCGCGCGGTTGAGCAGCACGGGGTGTTCGCGGATCACCTCGTCGAGGATGTCCCAGACTTCCTTGCGCTCCTTCTCGACCCACTTCTTGGCTTGCTTCAGGGTCATGGACAGACCCTTGGCATCCAGACGCGCGTAGATGAACGGCTTGAACAGCTCGAGCGCCATCTTCTTCGGCAAGCCGCACTGGTGAAGCTTGAGCTCGGGACCGGTCACGATCACCGAACGGCCCGAATAGTCGACGCGCTTGCCGAGCAGGTTCTGGCGGAAGCGGCCCTGCTTGCCCTTGAGCATGTCGGACAGCGACTTGAGCGGACGCTTGTTCGCACCGGTGATGACCCGGCCACGGCGACCGTTGTCGAACAGCGCATCGACCGCTTCCTGCAGCATGCGCTTTTCGTTGCGCACGATGATATCCGGCGCGCGCAGTTCAATGAGGCGCTTCAACCGGTTGTTGCGGTTGATGACGCGGCGGTAGAGGTCGTTGAGGTCCGAGGTCGCGAAGCGGCCCCCGTCGAGCGGCACCAGCGGGCGCAGTTCGGGCGGGATGACCGGGATCACTTCGAGGATCATCCATTCCGGGCGGTTGCCGGATTCGATGAAGCTCTCGACGACCTTGAGGCGCTTGATGATCTTCTTGGGCTTCAATGCCGATTTGGTGGTGGCGAGCTCGTCCATCAGCGCATCGCGCTCGGCCTCGAGGTCGAGCTGCATCAGCATGGTGCGCACGGCTTCGGCGCCGATGTCGGCGGTGAAGGCGTCTTCGCCGTACTCGTCCTGCGCTTCGAGGAGTTCATCCTCGGTCAGCAGCTGGTACTTCTCGAGCGGGGTCAGGCCCGGCTCAGTGACGATATAGCTTTCGAAGTAGAGCACGCGCTCGAGCTGCTTGAGCTGCATGTCGAGCAGCAGGCCGATGCGCGAGGGCAGGCTCTTCAGGAACCAGATGTGCGCGACGGGCGCGGCCAGTTCGATGTGGCCCATGCGCTCGCGGCGGACCTTGGTCACCGTGACTTCGACACCGCACTTTTCGCAGACGACGCCCTTGTACTTCATGCGCTTGTACTTGCCGCACAGGCACTCGTAGTCCTTCACGGGGCCGAAGATGCGCGCGCAGAACAGCCCGTCACGCTCCGGCTTGAAGGTGCGGTAGTTGATCGTCTCGGGCTTCTTGATCTCGCCATAGGACCACGAGCGGATGCGCTCCGGCGAGGCGATGCCGATCTGGATCTGGTCGAAGGTTTCGGGCTTCGCCAGCTGGTTGGTGAATTTGGTCAGGTCGTTCATGACTGTGTTCCCTTAAGGGGATGAAATCCGGTGTGTGATCGAGGGCTTGGCGCGCCCTGTGGTCAGTCGGTCGCAGGCCGATCCTGTTCAAGCGGCTGCGGGGCATCCCAGAGGTGCGAGAAGCACCAGACCATCCCCACCAATCCAAGCGCGACGACCGCCATCGCGACCCAGTCCGGGATCAGGCCCGAACTTCTACCCAGCATCGCGCCCACCACCATAAGGCTGATGGAGTGCTGCCCGAGCAGGTAGCCCCGGGTAATGACGACACGCTCGTCGCGCTTAAACAGGTTCCGCATCCTTTACTCCGCTGCCTCCAGCATCTCGCCGTCGTCGTCCTCGTCGAGGATCGACTTCAACTCGACGTTGAGGCCGAGGCTGCGCATTTCCTTCACGAGCACGTTGAAGCTCTCCGGAATGCCGGCCTCGAAGGTGTCGTCGCCCTTGACGATCGCCTCGTAGACCTTGGTGCGGCCGACCACGTCGTCGGACTTCACCGTCAGCATTTCCTGCAAGGTGTAGGCCGCGCCGTAGGCCTGGAGCGCCCAGACCTCCATTTCCCCGAAGCGCTGGCCGCCGAACTGCGCCTTGCCGCCCAGCGGCTGCTGGGTGACGAGCGAGTAGGGGCCGATCGAACGGGCGTGGATCTTGTCGTCGACCAAGTGGTGGAGCTTGAGCATATAGATGATGCCCACGGTCACCTTGCGGTCGAACGCCTCGCCGGTGCGGCCGTCATAAAGGACGCTCTGGCCCGAGGAATCGATCCCCGCCTTGACCAGCATATCCGAAACGTCGGCTTCACGCGCGCCGTCGAACACCGGGGTCCCCATCGGCACACCGGCCGAGAGGTTGCCCGCGAGCTCCACGATATCGGCGGTCGAGCGGCTTTCGAGGTCTTCGACATACTGATCGCCGTAGATGTCCTTGAGGCGGTCCAGCACAGCGGCAGGCGGCGCGACATTGGCGTAGTCTTGCGCAGCGTTCGGATTGGCGGCGTGCCATTCCTCCAGCATATCCTTGATCTCGTGACCCAGCGCGCGGGCCGCAAAGCCAAGGTGCGTCTCGAAGATCTGCCCGACGTTCATGCGCGACGGCACGCCCAGCGGGTTCAGCACGAGGTCAACATGCGTCCCGTCGGCGAGGAACGGCATGTCCTCAATCGGCAGGATGCGGCTGATGACGCCCTTGTTCCCGTGACGGCCGGCCATCTTGTCGCCCGGCTGCAGCTTGCGCTTCACCGCGACGAAGACCTTGACCATCTTGAGCACGCCCGGAGCCAGCTCGTCACCACGCTCCAGCTTTTCCTTGCGGTCATGGAACTTGGCATCGATCAGCGCGACGGCTTCGTCGTACTGGCTCTTCACCGCCTCGATCTGCGCCTGACGGCCATCTTCGGCCACCGCGAACTTGAACCATTCATGACGGTCAACGCCTTCGAGCAGCTCTTCGGTGATGACCTCGCCCTTCTTCAGCCCCTTGGGCGCGGCCGAGGCAGTCTGGCCCAGCAGCATGTCCTTGAGGCGGTTGTAGGTCGCGCGGTTCAGAATGTTGCGCTCGTCCGCGGCGTCCTTGCGCAGGCGTTCGATTTCCTCGTTCTGGATCGCACGGGTACGGTCGTCGATCTCGATCCCGTGGCGGTTGAACACGCGCACTTCCACCACGGTGCCCGCGACGCCCGGGGGCAGACGCAGCGAGGTGTCACGCACATCGCTCGCCTTTTCGCCGAAGATCGCGCGCAGCAGCTTTTCTTCCGGAGTCATCGGCGATTCACCCTTCGGGGTGATCTTGCCGACGAGGATGTCACCGGGGTGCACTTCCGCACCGATATAGACAATGCCCGCTTCGTCGAGGTTGCGCAGGGCTTCCTCGCCGACGTTCGGGATGTCGCGGGTGATGTCTTCCGGCCCGAGCTTGGTGTCGCGGGCCATGACTTCGAACTCCTCGATATGGATCGAGGTGAAGACGTCGTCCTTCACGATGCGTTCGCTGATCAGGATCGAGTCTTCGTAGTTGTAGCCATTCCACGGCATGAACGCGACGAGGCTGTTCTTGCCCAGCGCGAGTTCGCCGAGGTCGGTCGAAGGACCGTCAGCGATGATGTCGCCCGCTTCGATCACGTCACCCACCTTCACCAGCGGACGCTGGTTGATGCAGGTGTTCTGGTTCGAACGCTGGAACTTCTGGAGCGTATAGATGTCGACGCCCGACTGGCCGGGTTCGACATCGCCGATCGCGCGGATGACGATGCGGGTCGCGTCGACCTGGTCGACGATCCCGCCGCGCTTGGCCGCAATCGCCGCGCCCGAATCGCGCGCCACGGTTTCTTCCATGCCGGTGCCGACCCACGGCGCTTCCGCCTTCACGAGCGGCACGGCCTGGCGCTGCATGTTCGAGCCCATCAGCGCGCGGTTGGCGTCGTCGTTTTCGAGGAACGGGATCAGCGAAGCCGCGACCGAAACCAGCTGCTTCGGCGAGACGTCCATCAGCGTGATATGTTCACGCGGGGCCATCAGGTTGTCACCATTGTGACGCGCCGAGACCAGCTCTTCCACGAACGAGCCGTCCGCGTTCAGCTCGGCCGAGGCCTGCGCGACGGTGTGCTTCTGCTCTTCCATCGCGGAGAGGTAGATCACGTCGCCGGTCACCTTGCCGTCCACCACCTTGCGGTAGGGGGTTTCGATGAAGCCGTACTTGTTGACGCGGCTGAAGCTCGCGAGCGAGTTGATCAGACCGATGTTCGGGCCTTCGGGCGTTTCGATCGGGCAGATGCGGCCATAGTGCGTCGGGTGCACGTCGCGCACTTCAAAGCCCGCACGCTCGCGGGTCAGACCGCCCGGCCCGAGCGCCGAAACGCGGCGCTTGTGGGTGACTTCCGAGAGCGGGTTGGTCTGGTCCATGAACTGCGAGAGCTGCGAGGAACCGAAGAACTCGCGCACAGCCGCCACGGCGGGCTTGGCGTTGATGAGGTCGTTCGGCATCACGGTCGACACGTCGACCGAGCTCATGCGCTCCTTCACGGCGCGCTCCATGCGCAGCAGGCCGACGCGGTACTGGTTTTCCAAGAGCTCGCCCACCGAACGCACGCGGCGGTTGCCGAGGTTGTCGATGTCGTCGACCTCGCCCTTGCCGTCCTTGAGGCCGACCAGCTCCTTCACCACCGCGAGGATGTCTTCCTTGCGCAGCGTGGTGACGGTGTCCTCGCACTCGAGGCCCAGACGCATATTGAGCTTCACGCGGCCCACGGCCGACAGGTCATAGCGTTCGGCATCGAAGAACAGGCCTTCGAACAGCGCCTCGGCGGTTTCCTTCGTCGGCGGTTCGCCCGGACGCATGACCTTGTAGATCGCCTCGAGGCCCTCGTCGCGGTTCTCGGCCTTGTCGGCCTTCAGCGTGTTGCGGATCCACGGGCCGGTGTTGACTTCGTCGATGTCGAGCAGCGGCAGGCGGTCGATCCCGGCCTTGTCGAGGATGTCGACATGCTCCAGCGTCACTTCATCGCCCGCTTCGATGTAGATGCGGCCCGTCGCCTCGTCGATCATGTCAGCGGCGGCATAGCGGCTGACGACTTCCTCGGTGGGGAGCAGCAGTTCGGTGAGGCCATCCTTGGCCGCCTTGTTCGCGGCGCGAGGGGAAATCTTCTGGCCGGCGGGGAAGACTTCCTCGCCGGTCGCGGCATCGACCAGCGCGAAGGTCGGCTTGGCGTTGCGCCACTGTTCGGCCACGAACGGGATCTTCCAGCCATCCTTGGCACGGTCCCAGGTGACGGTGTTGTAGAAGTAGCCGAGGATGTCCTCGGCATCGAGGCCGAGCGAATAGAGCAGCGCAGTCACCGGCAGCTTGCGCTTGCGGTCGATGCGGACGTTGACGATGTCCTTCGCGTCGAACTCGAAGTCGAGCCACGAGCCGCGATAGGGGATCACGCGCGCGGCGAACAGCAGCTTGCCCGAGGAATGGGTCTTGCCGCGATCATGGTCGAACAGCACACCGGGGCTGCGGTGCATCTGCGAGACGATCACGCGCTCGGTGCCGTTGATGATAAAGGTGCCGTTCTCGGTCATGAGCGGCATGTCGCCCATGTACACGTCCTGCTCCTTGATATCGAGGACGGAGCGGGTTTCGGTTTCGCTGTCGACCTCGAACACGATGAGGCGCAGGGTCACCTTCATCGGGGCGGCATAGGTAATGCCGCGCTGACGGCACTCGGTGGTGTCGTACTTGGGGTCTTCGAGTTCGTAATGGACGAAATCAAGCTCGGCGGTGCCGGCGAAATCGCGGATCGGGAAGACAGAGCGCAGGGTCTTTTCGAGGCCCGAGACATAGCCCGTGGCCTTGTCCGAACGCAGGAACTGCTCGTAGCTTTCGCGCTGAACCTCGATGAGGTTCGGCATCTGCACCACTTCGTGGATGTCGCCGAAGATCTTGCGGATGCGCTTCTTGGCGGTCCCTTGCGCCTTGCGGCTGCGGGTGACGGGCGGCTTCGCCTTGGTTGCCATGAGGGAGTGGGCCTCTTCAATTGGGCCGCGCGAGGATGCCGCGCGGGGGTAAAAATCGCTGTCGTTCCACGCGAAAAGGCGGCCATTCCAACGCACAAAAGCCGCACGCCAGACTCCGCCCTTGAAGCGGTGTCGGCAGCAGCCTCCCGGTGTCCGTCGCGTAAATGGCCTTCGCCGCTTCCATCCTGAGGCCGATTCCCGCGCATGAATCAGCCCTGCTCGAAGCGAGCGAGAGGGCGGGATTTAGGAGCGCCCCCCGCGTCTGTCAATGCGGGTGCGACCGACGGAGGGCGGGCGTCCAAGCCTTACCGCGAAACCACACGGGCAATATCGTTTTTCAATATTATTGATTGACGATAAATCGCAAATCGTGCAAAGGCGAATTTATCGAATAACAATGTGCCTGCACACGACACTCGATATGAACCTTTACCCCAACCTCGCTTTTGCTGCCTGCGCTTCTGAGCTCGAACAAAGCGCAACCTGCGGCTGCGCCGGCGCGCGCCGAAACGTCCGTAGCACTGGCAATCGTCGCCCTCGCTTAAACGCACAACCGGAGACACGATCATGACCCTCGCTAAAGATGACGCCCTGCTCAAACTCGGAAAAATCGTCGCTTTTGCCCTTCAGGCTCTTTGCGTGTTGGGGGGCGGCGTTTTTTTCGCGCTAATCGTGCTTGTCGCGCTTTTGAGCCAGGGCATGCTGCCCGGGCTGGTCGACGCACAGGGCCTACCGGACGTCGCAAAATACCCGCTTGTGACGGCCGCGATCTGCCTCACGGTCATCGTCAACTTTACCGCGATGTTCTTCTTCTTCGGCAAGATGCGCGCGCTCATCGAGAGCGCCAGCAAGGGCGACCCCTTCATCCCTGACAACGCGCAGCGCCTTAACGCAATGGCATGGCTGCTTCTCAGCTCGCAGGTTCTGACCGTTATCGTCGGCGAGCTGCGGGTCTACGCCGCCAGTCTGATCGACCCTCAAAGCGAGAGCGGATTCGACATCAGCCCTAACGATCTGACTGGCTTCCTGATCGTTCTGGTGCTCTTCATTCTCGCCCGCGTCTTCCGCCACGGCGCCGCGATGCGCGAAGACCTGGAAGGAACCGTGTGATGCCCCCCAGCAATGACGATCTCGAAGGCACCCGCATCATGGTGAAGCTCGACGACCTGCTCCACGCCCGCCGCATGACGCTGACCGAACTGGCCGACCGGGTGGGGCTGACATTGGCCAACCTCTCGATCCTCAAGACCGGCAAGGCGAGGGCGATCCGCTTTTCCACCCTCGCCGCGATCTGCCGCGAGCTGGAATGCCAGCCGGGGGACCTTCTCGCCTACAGCGCGGATTGATCGGGGCGGAGCCGGGGCGGCGCTGCTCCGGCCCTGCCGGGTAGGATCGGCTCAGTCCGCGCGCACCCGTCCCATCACCAGCGCCGCGAAGGCCAGCAGCAGGATCGCGCCGGCCTCGAACACCACATTCTCCGCCTGCATGTCCTTCCCCTGCAAGACGATCAGCCGCGCGATCGCGGTGATGGCGATGAAGATCGGGAAGACGAAGGAGCTCGCCTTGCCGGTGTAGAACACCGCGATCATCGCGATCACCTCAGTGTAAAGGAACATCAGCAGGATATCGGCAAGCACGATGCTGCCGCGCTGATACACTGCCGCGACCTCAGCCCCCGCCGCCCCCAGGGTCATGAGCGCGGCGACCATCAGCAGGGCCTGCTCGATGAAGCGCAGCGCGCGGGCTGCCGGATTGGCCGAGGAAGGATGCGCGGGATCGGGTTCGGTCATGACGTAGCCCTATAGAACAAGGCAACGGCAGACCAAAGACCCGGGAGCCCGTAAGGGTTGATCGCGTCCCGTCACGGCGGCCGCACGGGGACAATCCGCTTGACTCAGGCTCCGGCACGGCTATTGGCCCCGCCCGATCCTTTCGAGGATCATCCGTCCGAGACAGTTGGCGCAGGCAATCGGGCCTGCTTAATCTCCAGCCTAGACGGGGAAACGAGATTTCGCACGGCCCCGCACAGCGGGAACCGTGAGACGTGCCGGATGGCACACCCTCCTTCCCTATCGACGGACTCGCCCGTGCGCGGAGCCCTCGTGGCCTCGCGCATGGACAAAACGTAGCCGGTCGTCCGGGAGCCATCCCGGTCGGCCAAATGTGAAGGAGTATGGCATGGATCGTTCGCAGAAAGCCGACGCGGTTGCCCAGCTCAATGCGGTCTTCAACGAGGTTGCCGTGGTGGTCGTCACCCGCAATCTCGGCATGACGGTGGCCCAGTCCACCGACCTGCGCGGGAAGATGCGCGATGCTGGCGCCACCTACAAGGTTGCGAAGAACCGTCTCGCCAAGCTCGCCCTCGAGAACACCGACTATGTCGGGCTCGGTGACATGCTCACCGGCCCGGTCGGGCTGGCCTGGTCGAAGGACCCGGTCGCGGCTGCCAAGGCCGCTGTCGATTTCGCCAAGTCGAACGACAAGCTCGAGATCGTCGGCGGGTCGATGGGTTCGGTCGTGCTCGACGAAGCCGGGATCAAGGCGCTTGCCACGATGCCCAGCCTCGACGAGATGCGCGCCAAGCTCATCGGGCTGGTCAACGCCCCGGCGACCAAGATCGCCCAGGTCGTCACGGCCCCCGCTGCCAAGGTCGCCCGTGTGTTCGCCGCCTACGCGGACAAGGACGCAGCGTAAGAGACGTTTTTCGCCAGACGAAACAATCTGTTGGGGCACATTCGCCCCGCCACAATTTGGAGTGAACCATCATGGCCGATATTGCCAAGCTTGTTGAAGAACTTTCGAAGCTGACCGTGCTCGAAGCCGCCGAACTCGCCAAGGCGCTTGAAGAAGCGTGGGGCGTGAGCGCCGCTGCCGCGGTTGCCGTGGCTGCCCCCGCCGCTGGCGGTGGTGACGCCGGCGCGGCTGCCGAAGAGCAGACCGAATTCGACGTCATCCTGACCGGTGACGGCGGGAAGAAGATCCAGGTCATCAAGGAAGTCCGCGCCATCACCGGCCTGGGCCTCACCGAAGCCAAGGCGCTCGTCGAAGGCGCGCCGAAGGCCATCAAGGAAGGCGTCAACAAGGCCGAAGCCGAAGAGATCAAGAAGAAGATCGAGGAAGCCGGCGGCACCGTCGAGCTCAAGTAAGCTCTTCTGCCTGCGATCTTCGGATCGTCGCGAAAAGGGGGCGGTGCCAGCGATGGCGCCGCCCTTTTTCGTGCGCCGGCCTTGTCCGGCGGATGTTTCACGTGAAACATCGCTGCGCGCCGGGCATCATGCGAGACCCCTGGAAAGCGGCTGCGGGTTGGACATCCGGTCCTTCGGCCGCTTTCCCAAAGCCGGGCGCGGCGTGAAAAACGCCTCTGCGAACAGGGATTTGACGGTGCATTTCGACAGGCGTGACGCTCCCTGACCTCCTGTCGGCCAAGGGTGTGCCGGGCACCGCTCCAACAGGCTTGCAAGCCTCGGCGAACCCCGGGCAAACGGGGGGCGAAACGGCACTGGCGGGGGTCTAAGGGGGGGCAAGCGGCAGGAATAGGGAGCCCTGCGCCGACCAACGGATCGGGCCGCGACAGCGCGCGCCGCGCCGCCCGCGGCAAGGGCGGTGTCGGCGACACGCGCAGGTGGACCGGGCCACGCCGCCGCCCGCCCATCCAACCTTTCCGCTTTCTCCGAATCGCCCCCTCCCCTATCCGGGCCGGCTCGCCTGACCGCGGGCAGCGAACAGACGATGACACAGGCGACCACTCTCTCGACGCCCGGCTGGGGGCAGGAACTGCGCGCGACGCTGGCGCTGGCGGTGCCGCTTGCCGCGACGAACCTGCTCCAGATGCTGATCCATGCGGTCGACGTGATCTTCATCGCGCGCCTCGGCGACACCCCGCTTGCCGCATCGAGCCTCGGGATCGCGATCTTCGGCCTGACCCTGTGGGCGATGACCGGCCTCGTCGGTGCCTGCGCCCCGCTGATCGCGGCCGAGCGCGGGCGCAAGCTTCACTCGGTGCGCGACATCCGCCGCACGGTGCGGATGGGGATGTGGGTGTCGGTCGCTTTCGGCCTCGTCGGCATGGGGATCGCCTTTGCGGGCGAGCCGCTGCTGGTGGCATCCGGGCAAGAGCCCGCGATTGCCGCGATCGCGGGCGATTTCCTGTTCGTGATCGCCTTCGCGATGATCCCAATGATCCTGGCGGGCGTGTTCCGCATCTTCGTCGCCGCGCTGGGCAAGCCCGGCTATGCGACCGCGATCACCCTGCTGGCGCTGGGGACCAACATTCTGGGCAACTGGGCGCTGGTGTTCGGCAATCTCGGCCTGCCCGCCTTGGGCCTCATGGGTTCGGCGCTGTCGAGCGTGCTGACCGCGCTCGCCATGCTCGCCGCCTATGTCATCGTGATCGGGCGCGACCGCAGCTTGCACCGCTACCGCATCTTCGGGCGCTGGTGGCGGCCCGAGTGGTCGCGCCTCAAGGAGATCATCGTGATCGGCGCGCCTATCGCGATGACGGTGCTGGCCGAGGCCGGGCTGTTCAGCGGCGCGGCGCTGCTCATGGGCCGCTTCGGCGAGACGGAACTTGCCGCGCACACGCTGGCGCTGAACCTCGCCGCGCTTGCCTTCCAGATCCCTTTCGGCACGGCGCAGGCGGCGACCATCCGGGTCGGCTTCCACCACGGCGCGGGCGACCGCTTGGCGGCGGGGCGCGCAGGTTGGGTCGCGATCGCGATCGGGACGGGGTTCATGTGCACCACCGCGCTGGCGATGATGCTGGTGCCCACGGTGCTGCTGCGGGTCTATGTCGATCCCGATGCGGCCGCCAACGCCGCGCTGGTCGGCTTTGCGGTGCAATATCTGACGCTCGCGGCGATCTTCCAGCTGGCTGACGGCGTGCAGGCCGTGGGCGCGGGCGCGCTCAGGGGGCTTCAGGACACCCGCGTGCCGATGTGGATCGCGATTTTCGCCTACTGGGTGCCGGGCTTCGGCATGGCGATCGGGCTCGGCTTCTTCACCCCGCTCGAAGGGACGGGGGTGTGGATCGGGCTCGCCACCGGCCTGTTCTTCGCCGCGGCCCTGCTGCTGTGGCGCTGGGCGCGGCGCGATGGGCTGGGGCTGACGGACTACGCCCCCATCTAGCGCGCGGGCGCTGCCGCCGCAGCGACGCCGGTCGCGATGTGCATCCCGAGTTCGTCGAACTTGAGCTTCACGCCCTCGTTCAGCGCCCATGACAGCGCGAGGAAGTCCCCCGCGTTGCACCACACGCGCATCCCCACCCGCACCGCATTGTCGCCCAGCGAGGCGACGAAGGCGACCGGCGCGGGCTCGGCCAGCACGCGCGGATCGGCGCTCGCCAGTTCGAGCATCGCCGCCTTGGCCGCGGTCAGATCGTCCTCATAGGCGATCGGCACAATCAGCTCGAACCGCCGCGTCGGCATGCGCGAGGCATTGACCACCGCCTTGTTCCACAGCTCGTTGTTGGGGACCATGACATAGAGGCCATCCAATTGGAGCAGCTCGGTGGTGAACAGCCCGATCCCCTGCACCGTGCCCGATACCGTGCCTGCGGTGATGAACTCGCCCACCCGGAAGGGCCGCTGGATCAGGATCATCACGCCTGCCGCCACGTTCGAGAGTGTCCCCTGAAGCGCGAGGCCCACTGCCAGCGCCAAGCCGCCCAGGGCCGCGATGATGCTGGTGGTCTGCACCCCGAACTGCGTGAGCACCGTCACCGCCACCACCACCCACAGGGCATAGCGGATAAGGTTGGAGAGGAACTTGGCGACCGTCGGCTCGATCCGGGTGTTGCTGGTCAGCGCCCGGTCGGCCCAACGCGACAGCAGCCGGGCGAGCAGGATCCCCGCCAGCGTCACCGCGATCGCGCCGGTCAGGAAGGCAAGGTTGACCTTGAGCCACAGCCACGCCTCGTGCGCGACGTTGATCTCGTCATTCAGGGCGGCGAGCTTGGATGGCAGTTTGGGGGCGGGAGATGTCACTGAAGCTCACTTGTCGGGGCAGGAGAGGGCGCGGGGCAACACGCTGGCCGCCCCGCCTTGCCCCGCAAGCCTAGCCGGGAGTGACGGTGATTTCCACCCGCCGCGCGCCCGCAAGGTCGCTCGCCTCGTCCGATGTGTCCTCCGGCTTGACCAGATCGATCCGCTCAGGCGCGATCCCTTCCGCCGTAAGCGCCGCTGCGACTGCCTGCGCGCGCTTCTTGGCGAGCTCGGCATTGGCAGCGGCATCGCCCGTGGGGTCGGTGAACCCGCTCAATTGCGCGCGGTCTGCGGGGTTGGCGTCGAGCCATGCTTTCACCGGCGCGACGGCGGCGGCAAAGTCGGGCGCGATGTCGTTCTTGCCGACGGCGAAATAGACCGAGACCTTGGGCCGACCATCGACCACCTCGGAGACGATCCCGGCCCCTTCGGGCACAGGGGCTGGGGCAGGCTCCGCCACCGGAGCGGGCGCGGCGGCGGCGGGCGCAGCAGGTGGCGGGGCTTCCTTGTCGAAGCGCCCGGCGACGTAGCTCCCGAGAATGACGGAGAGCAGCATGACCGTCGCCGCTCCGACGAAGACCACGGCAGCAAAGCCGAGGAACCCGCCACTATCGGCAGCGCCGCCACCGCCAACCCCGGAGGCAAGCGCCTGTGGGCGAACGGCGGCAGCGCTGGAACGGTCGTCATGGCTCGCAGCGGGCGCAGGCGGTGCGGCGGCCGGAGCGGCGGGCGGCGCAGCGGCCGCAGCCAGCGGCGCAGCGGCGGCGAGCGGCGCGACCGGGACAGCAGCGCTCGCCGCGCCGCCGAACACATCCAGCTTCCCGAAATGCTCGGCGAGCAGGTAGTAGACCGTCACCCGGTTGCGGAAACTGGTATCGCTCATCCGATTGCCGACCTCCGCGATGGCGCCGTCGAGCACATCGTCGGGATCTTCCAGCGCGAGCTTCTTCTTGCAGTAATTCTCGCGCACCCGATCAGTCTCGGCTGGGTCGGTGAAGGACACCAGCGAGGCATCGCGTGATCTGAGCGCGATCCCGCAATAGTTCACGATTTTCTGGATGACGCCGTCATCGGCATCGGGCGCATAACGCTTCACATCGGCGGCCCAATCGGGCGCCGGCTTTTCATCGGCCATATTCATACCCCTCGCCCCGGTCGGAGCGTCCCGAACATGATCCCCGCGCGACCTTACCAGACATCGGGTCGACGACCTAAAAAAATCTTGAGGTCACGCCTTGACTCAATGCGAGGCGCGAACCATCTGCGCCCGCGTTGGCACTCTCAGACGGAGAGTGCCAAGCCAACTCATCCATTCAAGGAAAGGTCATACACATGGCATTTCGTCCGCTCCATGACCGCGTCGTGGTCCGTCGCATCGAAGCCGACACCAAGACCGCCGGCGGCATCATCATCCCCGACAGCGCTCAGGAGAAGCCGAGCGAAGGCGAAGTCATCGCCGTCGGCGAAGGCAACCGTGACGATAGCGGCAACCGCATCGCGCTCGACGTCAAGGCCGGTGACCGCGTGCTGTTCGGCAAGTGGTCGGGCACCGAAGTCAAGATCAACGGCGAAGACCTGCTGATCATGAAGGAAAGCGACATCATGGGCGTGGTCGGCTGAAGCCGCTGACACCCGTCTTTTCTTTCTAACCACAACCAATCTCAGGAGAAACAATCATGGCTGCCAAGGACGTGAAGTTCGGCCGCGAAGCCCGTGAAGGCATTCTGCGCGGCGTCGATATCCTCGCCAACGCCGTCAAGGTGACCCTCGGCCCCAAGGGTCGCAACGTCGTGATCGACAAGAGCTTCGGCGCGCCGCGCATCACCAAGGACGGTGTGAGCGTCGCCAAGGAAATCGAGCTCAAGGACAAGTACGAGAACATGGGCGCGCAGATGCTGCGCGAAGTGGCCTCGAAGGCGAACGATGCTGCCGGTGACGGCACCACCACCGCCACCGTGCTCGCCCAGGCGATCGTGACCGAAGGCATGAAGTCGGTCGCCGCCGGCATGAACCCGATGGACCTGAAGCGCGGCATCGATCAGGCCGTCACCGCCGTGGTCGAAAACCTCAAGGCCCGTTCGAAGGACGTGTCGGACAGCAGCGAAATCGCGCAGGTCGGCATCATCTCGGCGAACGGCGACCGTGAAGTCGGCGAAAAGATCGCCGAAGCCATGGAAAAGGTCGGCAAGGAAGGCGTGATCACGGTTGAGGAAGCCAAGGGCCTCGAGTTCGAGCTCGACGTCGTCGAAGGGATGCAGTTCGACCGCGGCTACCTGTCGCCCTACTTCATCACCAACCCCGACAAGATGACCGTGGAACTGGATAACCCCTATATCCTGATCCACGAGAAGAAGCTGTCGAACCTCCAGTCGATGCTGCCGATCCTCGAAGCCGTGGTGCAGTCGGGCCGTCCGCTGCTGATCATCGCCGAGGACATCGAAGGCGAAGCGCTCGCCACCCTCGTGGTCAACAAGCTGCGCGGCGGCCTCAAGGTTGCGGCGGTCAAGGCCCCGGGCTTCGGCGATCGCCGCAAGGCGATGCTCCAGGACATCGCGATCCTCACCAAGGGCGAGATGATCAGCGAAGACCTCGGCATCAAGCTCGAGAACGTCACCATCGGGATGCTCGGCCAGGCCAAGAAGGTCTCGATCGACAAGGACAACACCACCATCGTCGATGGCGCAGGGTCAGCTGACGACATCAAGGCGCGTGTCGCCGAGATTCGCACCCAGATCGACGCGACCACCAGCGACTACGACCGCGAGAAGCTCCAGGAGCGTCTGGCGAAGCTCGCCGGCGGCGTGGCCGTGATCAAGGTCGGCGGTGCAACCGAAGTCGAAGTGAAGGAGCGCAAGGACCGCGTCGACGACGCGCTCCACGCGACCCGCGCTGCGGTGGAAGAAGGCATCGTTCCGGGCGGCGGCACGGCGCTGCTCTACGCCACCAAGGCTCTGGAAGGCCTCACCGGCGCCAACGAAGACCAGACCCGCGGCATCGACATCGTCCGCAAGGCGATCACCGCCCCGATCAAGCAGATCGCCCAGAACGCGGGCCACGATGGCGCGGTCGTTGCGGGCAACCTGCTGCGCGAGAATGACGAAACGCAGGGCTTCAACGCCGCTACCGACACCTACGAAAACCTGGTGAAGGCCGGCGTGATCGACCCGACCAAGGTCGTGCGCACCGCGCTGCAGGATGCGGCTTCGGTTGCGGGCCTGCTGATCACCACCGAAGCGGCGATCGTCGAGCGTCCGGAAGACAAGCCGGCCGCCCCCGCGATGCCCGACATGGGCGGGATGGGGTTCTAAGCCGCTAGGGCGGGCCGTGCCAGCCAAGGCTGGCGCGGCACACGCCCGCGGCCGGCCAGCGGGGCCGCAAGGCCCCGTCTGACGACTCGGGCTTTGCCCGAGGCGGCCCAGCCACAGGACACAAGAAAACCCCGGCGGAGCGATCCGCCGGGGTTTTCATTTGCGCACGTGCATATGCTTCAAATCGGGAAATCCGCGTTTCTGTTCGCCCCGAATCGCAAGCGGCTGTTAGCCTCTCGTTAGTTACCGGGTCCGTCCGTTTCCGATAAACGGCATAACTTCTGTGAGCACTTTGTGAACCATAACGATTTGGACGCTGATAAGCGGGAATTGAAAGCGGAGCTTAAAGCCCTTCTGAAAAAAGCAGATCGCCTAAAGCTGACGATGGTCGGCATATACCTCTCGCACGCTCTCGATGCCCTGGAGGCAGACGAGGGAAAGGAGGGTTAGCCGCCAACCGACTGTCGAAGACTGGATGTTCCTATGGCCTTGATCGATCAGTTCCCAGGCAGGGGTCGCGATCCCCTTCTCAAGCAGGCGCAGAAGATCCTTGCGCAGCGGCAGACGCGCGCACTGGTGGTCGATCGCGATCTGCTTGGTGAGCCGGGCTGGGACATCCTGCTGTGCGCCTTCATCGCGGCGCGCAAGGGGGAACCCTGTGTGCTCGCCGATGTGGCGCAGACCATCGATCTGGGCCTCGCGACGACCCAGCGATGGGCCGATGCCCTGACCGAGCGCGGGTTTGTCAGCCAGCGCAAGGGCCTGCTCGAAATCAGCGTGGATGCGGAAGCCAAGCTCGCCGGGTTGTTCAGGAAGCAACGGATCGAGCTCATGCAGGAGCTGGGCTCCGGGTACGATACTGCCCCTTCCGGCACGGCTGGCGCAGATCCCTCCTGACCGCGATCGCGGACCCCCTTATTTTCGAATTCTCGTCAATTGACTTCCTGCGCGCGGATGGATTGTTTGTGCGGGGGGCAATCGGGGGGATCCATGGGACGGAGCCTAAAGAGCAATCTGCCGTTCACGTCCGGCAACAGGCCGGAATTCATGCGCCCGCAAAGCTCAAGCGCGTGATGGATTTCATCGAGGCCAATCTCAACGAGAGCATCGGCCTCGATGACCTTGCGCGGGAAGCGGACCTTTCAGTCAACCATTTCCTCAGGGTGTTCAAGCTGGCGACGGGCGAGACACCCTATCACTACCTGCGCGCCCGCCGGCTCGAACGGGCGCGGCAATTGCTGACCGAGGACGCCATGCCGCTAGCGGAACTGGCGCTGGAATGCGGCTTTGCCAACCAGGCCCACTTCACCGCCGCCTTCAGCAAGGAGGTGGGGATTTCGCCGGGCCGTTATCGACGGGCGCAGATCTAGCCCTTCAGCACACCGCCACGCCGCACCCCGGCGCGGCCGGCTTGCCGAGGATGTAGCCCTGCGCGAACCGCACGCCGAGCTCGCGCAGGGCCTGCAGGTCCTCGCGGGTCTCGACCCCTTGCGCGATCAGCGTCACGCCGGTTTCGGCCGCGAACTGCACCAGCGCCTTGACCAGCGCCCGCCGCGCGCCGTCGGTGGAGAGGCCGGAGAGGAACTCGCGGTCGATCTTGACGATATCGGGGCCGAGATCGACGAGCGATTGCAGGCCGGCAAAGCCCGCCCCTTCGGAGTTGACCGCCACCCAGGCGCGCGCCTTCCACGCCTCGATCGCGTCCTTGACCACCGCTCGCTGCGGGGCGGATTCCTGTTGGTTCAGCTCGATCACCAGCCGCGCCTCGAGCCCCTCGGGGATCAGCGACGCCAACTCATCGCTGACCAGCGTCGCGGGCGAGACGTTGATGGCGATGAAGCGTTCGGGATGCGCCGGGTCGAGCGTTGCCAGCGCTTTCCTTGCGGCGTGCAGCTCGAGCTCCTTGGTCTTGCCCGCGGCGCGCGCGCGCTCGAGCAGGTCGAGCGGCGAGCGCTGCGGATCGGCGCGGTTGCGCATCAGGCACTCGTGGCCGACCAGGTGCCAGTCAGTGAGGTCGTAGATCGGCTGGTGGATCACCGCGAGGGTATCGTCCGCGATCAGCCGCACGATCTCGCGGCCCGCCTCCTCGCAGGCCTCCTCAAGTTCGATGCGGGTTTCGATCTGGTCGCTGACGATCGCCGCGACCGAGCGGATCATCTGCATCTCGCGCTCGCCCACGTCGGGGCGCGGGCGGTAGCTGAAGCAGCACAGGCTGCCATGCACCCGCCCGTCGCGGCGGAGCAGCGGCACGCTGAAGTGCGAGCGCACGTTGAGCTGGTCGACGATCGGCAGGCATACCGCGACCTCGTAGAGGCTGGTGTCGGTGACGCGTTCGGGCAGCTTGCCCTGGATCACCAGCCAGCACAGGCTGTTGTCATTGGGGTTGTGATCGCCCGTGGTCAGCGGCGCACGGCCGCGCGCGGCGACGTGGGTGAAGATGCGGTGCGTGGCCCCGATCTGGCGCGAGACGAAGGCGACGTCCATGTCCAGCCGGGCGCGCACCGCCTCCAGCATATCGCCGATTTCCTCGCGCACGCAGGAATTGGGCAGGGCAACTTCGGTCGCGTCGGACACGGTGGGCGGAAACAGGAGATGTGCAAGATTGCTCATGGGCGCGCCTATGCCGCTCCGACTCCCAATCCTGCGGTAACCTCTTGATGCGCACGCCTGCGGAGGAGGCGCGGAGCGCGAAATTAAGCATCGCTCCGCGCCCGCTCCCGCTCACCCCCGGATGAAGGCGAGCAGGTCCGCGTTGATCGTGTCGGCATGGGTCGAGGCCATGCCATGCGGTAGGCCCGGATATTCCTTGAGCGTGCCGTTTTGCAGCAGCGTGATCGCGGTGCGGGCCGAAGCGTCGATCGGCACGATCTGGTCGTCCACGCCGTGCATCAGCAGCACCGGCTGGGTGACGGCCTTGAGATCCTCGGTGAAGTCGGTCTCCGAGAAGGCCTTGATGCAGTCGTAATGCGCCTTGGCGCCGCCCATCATGCCCTGCCGCCACCAGTTGCGGATCAGCCCCTCGCTGACCTCGGCGCCCTCGCGGTTAAAGCCGTAGAAGGGCCCGCTGGGCACATCGAGGAACAGCTGCGCGCGGTTGGCGGCAAGCCCGGCGCGGAAGCCGTCGAACACCTCGATCGGCTGGCCGAGCGGGTAGGCTTCGGTCTTGAGCATGATCGGCGGCACCGCGCCGATCAGCACCGCCTTGGCGACCCGGCCGGGCTCGGCCCGCGCCACATAGCGGATCACCTCGCCCCCGCCGGTCGAATGGCCGACATGGACCGCGCCTTGGAGATCGAGGTGCCGCGCCAGCGCGATCACGTCGGCAGCGTAGGTGTCCATCTCGTTGCCGGTGTTGGTCTGGTCCGAGCGCCCGTGTCCGCGCCGGTCGTGGGCGATCACCCGGAAGCCCTCATTGAGGAAGAACAGCATCTGGTTGTCCCAGTCGTCCGCGGACAGCGGCCAGCCGTGGTGGAAGACGATGGCGGGCGCGTCCTTCGGCCCCCAGTCCTTGTAGAAGATGCTGGTGCCATCGTCGGTGGTGATCGTCGGCATGATGCGGCTCCTTCGCGCGCTGAGGGGCACGCCCGGCGCGGCATGGCGGCGGGCGGCCCTGATGGAACGGACAGACTGAACCCCTGTTGTCGGACGCGCCCCCGCAGCGCGGCCGCACTCCCCCGAAGACTCGCGTGCGGCGCGGAGGCGATGGTGGCACGAAGCGCGCGGACCCGATAGCTCTGCCTGTCGCTTGCGTGCCTCGCACTGGCGCAGGCCGTCGCCAGCGGGACGCCGAGCTGCACCCCCGACCCGCTCGCCCGCGCCGGGTCGCTAGTGCAGGATAGCCGGCGGCCCCGGCCCGCGTGCGACCTTCGCGGCTTCGATCATCACGCGGAGGAACCGATGCGTCACGACACTGCGAGCCGATGGCCCTATCTCGCGCTGGCCGGGATCGGCCTTGCCACCATCCCCCTCGCCGCAGGGCTGACCGCCGCCGCCCGGCGACGCCGCCGCGAGAGCGGCAACGACCACGAAAGCGCGCCCGGGCACACTGCGCGGCGCTCTTTCGGCGATTACCAGGTGGTCGGCCGCACCGTCACCATCGCCAGGCCGCGGCCTGAACTCTATGCCTTCTGGCGCGACTTTTCAAACCTCTCGACCTTCATGGCCAATCTGGAGCGGGTCGAGCCGGTCACCGGCGATGCGGCGCTGAGCGTCTGGCACATCAAGGGCCCGCTCGGCACCAGCTTCGCCGTCGAGACCCGCATCGCGCGCGAGATCGAGAACGAGCTCATCGCCTGGCGCTCGACGGAAGGCTCGGAGATCGACACCGAGGGCCGCGTCACTTTCGAGGACGCGCCGGGAGACCGGGGCACGCGCGTCGGCCTCATCATCGCCTACAAGCCAAAGGGCGGGAAGGTCGGCGACATCCTTGCAACCCTCGCCGGGCGCAGCCCCGAGATGCAGGCGCGCCATGACCTCAAACGCCTCAAGATGCTGATGGAAACCGGCGAGATCGCCACCCCGGCACGCACCTATGCCGAATACAACACGGAGGAACCCCGCTGATGCGCGCCCTGACCTGGCATGGAAAGCAAGACGTCCGCGTCGACACGGTCGACGATCCCGAGATCGTCAACCCGCGCGATGCGATCATCAAGGTCACCGCGACCGCGATCTGCGGCAGCGACCTGCACCTCTACGACGCGGTGATCCCCTCGCTCAAGCCCGGCGACATCCTCGGCCACGAGTTCATGGGCGAAGTCGTCGAGACCGGCTCGGCCAGCACCTTGCAGAAGGGCGAGCGCGTCGTCGTCCCCTTCCCGATCAGCTGCGGCGGCTGCTTCCACTGCCGGATCAGCCAGTTCTCGTGCTGCGAAAATTCGAACCCGGTCGAAAAGCAGGATATGTCGGAGAAGCTCTACGGCTACCCGATGGCGGGCATCTTCGGCTATTCGCACATGACCGGCGGCTATTCGGGCGGGCAGGCCGAATATGTGCGCGTGCCCTTCTCCGATGTCGGCCCCATCGTCGTGCCCGACCATCTCGACGACGAGGAGGTGCTGTTCCTCTCGGACATCCTGCCGACCGGGTGGATGGCGGCCGAGAACGCCGACATCGGCCCGGACGACACGGTGGCGGTGTGGGGCTGCGGCCCCGTCGGCCTGTTTGCGATCCAGTCGGCGCTGGTGATGGGCGCGGCGCAGGTGATCGCGATCGACCACTATCCGCACCGGCTGGAGCTGGCGAGGAAGCTCGGCGCCAAGACCATCAACTTCCGCACCACCGACGTGCGCGAGGCGTTGATGGAGATGTCGGGCGGCATCGGGGTCGATGCGGTGATCGACGCGGTGGGGATGGAAGCCCACGGCTTTGCCATCGACAACATCATCGACGTCGCCAAGCAGACCATCGGCATCGGCGCCGACCGGGCGAGCGCGCTGAAGCAGGCGATCCTCGCGGTGCGCCCCGGCGGGCGGGTGTCGATGCCCGGCGTCTATGGCGGGATGACCGACAAGTTCCCGCTGGGCGCGCTGATGGAGAAGGGGGTGCAGCTACGCACCGGGCAGACCCACGTTCACCGCTACCTCGCGGACCTGCTGGCGATGATCGAGGAGGGCAAGCTCGACACCACCCTCCTCATCAGCCACCGCCTGGGGCTGGAGGATGCGCCCAGGGGCTACAAGAACTTCAAGCAGCAGCAGGACACCTGGACCAAGGTGGTGCTGAAGCCGGGGATGATGGCCGCTTAGCCGCGTTCAGCGGTCCGCTCGCACGGCGGCTGCGGCGAGGAATTCCTGCACCGCGGCCCGTCCGCTCTCGGCGTCGAGGCCGTCGCCGTGTCCCCCCGGCACCTGCCGGAACGTGACGGCAAGGCCCTGCGCCGCGAGATCATCGGCAAAGCGGCGCGATAATTCGGCATCCACCGTCTTGTCCGCCTCCCCGGCGATGACGAGGACGGGGGCCCGCGCCTCAATCACATAGCCGCGGTAATCGTAGAGCTTCAGCTCGTCGGAAATCCGCACGCGGATGAAAGGACGCATCGCCGGCGGCACGGCATTGCGGACGACCGCGGCAATATCGGGCGCGGTCGCTTCGAGAATGATCCCGTCGAAGCCGCCGCTGCGCGCCATGTTGGCCGCGAACGCCCCGCCGAGCGAGAAGCCGTAGGCGTAAAGCCTGCCCTCGGCGATCCATCCTTCCCGGCGCAAGGCGGCGACGAGCGCCGGACCCAAGCCCAGAAGGGTGGCGGGCGTGTTGGCGATGGTGGTTCCGCCCCTGCCGGGATAGTCGAAGGTGACGATATCGGCCTGCGTGATCTCGGCCAGCCGGTTCAGGCGTTCGCCCGAGGTGGCGATGAAGGAGGCGTTGCCGCCGCTGTAGATCACGGTCGCGCGGTTGCCCGGCCGGGAGAGGCGCGCGACGTGCACATCGCCAAGGCCCGGCAGGGTAAGGATGCGATCTTCGCGCACATAGCCGCCGGGCGGGGCGACGCGGCGCTCGTCCGGATCGGGCAGGGCGGGAAACAGCGATGCCTGATCGACCGCGATCTCCTTTGCCGCAACCGGCTGATCGCCCGCGCCGGCGGAGGGCGCCGGGGCGGCCGGAGGCGCGGCGGGGCGATCGCCTGCGGGCTCGGGCAGGTCCGGCAGAAGCGATGACGCCCCGACGGTGACCGTGCAGGCGGTCAGAAGCAGCGGGCACATCAGCAGGACAGATCGCAACGGCACGGCAGGGCTCCAAGGCGCGGCCGATCGGACGATCCCGACTCGGCAGGGGCTGGAAACTTTGGTAATACAGGGATGACTTTTCGTAAAACAGAAAGATTGCCATGATCGAAGCCCGTCTGACCTTGGGCCAAAGCCGCGCTTGCAAGGCCATCGCGATTGCCTTCGCCGCCGCTGCCGCCTTCCGCCTGGCAATCATCTGCGCCGCGGCCCTTGCCCCTCAGCTGATGGCCGTGACCATCGCCTGCGACCGACATGGGTGTGCAGCGCAAGCAGCGCCGCTCAATCTCCTTCCCGACGATGTGCGGGCGCTGGCGGAGACCGGGCCCGATCCGGAACGGGTCCTGCAAGATCACCTCGGCAGCCGGGGCGTGCGGCAGGTGCTGCTGGCCGGGCAGATGGTGATCGATGTGCCGGTCATCGGCCTGCTGCTGTCGGTTGCGT
Source organism: Erythrobacter sp. WG (assembly GCF_026586795.1). Lineage (GTDB taxonomy): Bacteria > Pseudomonadota > Alphaproteobacteria > Sphingomonadales > Sphingomonadaceae > Erythrobacter. Next base: position 635 of record NZ_JAPFGY010000024.1, on the reverse strand, counting down.
GGGGCATCTGGGCGCTGGGCAGAACTGAGGGCCGCGCCCTCGACAGGTCGCTGCCATGGCTGCGGCGCGGGGCCTTGTTCGCGCTCATCGCGGTCATGGCCGTCCCGCTGGGTCAGGCGCTCCAGACGACCCAGCTGGCGCAGGCCTTCGATCCGGATGCCGCCTTTGCCCTGCGCGTCAACCTCGGCCGCTGGGCGCTCAACCTGCTGCTGGCGCTGGTGGCGCTTGCCGTCAGCTGGGCGCTGGCCGCCGGCCTTCGGGCGGAGCAGGACCTGGCGGAGATCGTGTGATGCCGGTGGTCGTCAATCTCGACGTGATGCTGGCGCGCCGCAAGGTCCGATCGAAGGAACTTGCACAGGCGGTGGGGATCACGGAATCGAACCTCTCGCTTCTGAAATCCGGCAGGGTGAAGGGGGTCAGGTTCTCGACGCTCGCGGCGATCTGCTGCTACCTCGACTGCGCGCCGGGCGACATCCTCGACTATGTGCGGTCCGAGGATGATCTGCGGCACGATGCCTGAACGGCGGCGACGGCCGGTCGCCGCCGCAATCGGCCCCTACCCGATGCGGTGCTCGCCCCGGATCCAGCGCGCGTCCTCGCTGGTGGTGCGCAGGACCGCCGCGCTTGCGGCACGG
>NZ_JAPFGY010000023.1 GCF_026586795.1 Erythrobacter sp. WG | reverse complement strand
GCACGGGGGCGGCGCGCGTGGCTCGGCGGCGGCGCGGGGCGCAAGCGGCTCGCGGTGCTGCTCGCGGCGATCACCGTCCCGGCAATGGCCGCCAACGACCTCGCCGGGCGCGGGCTGACGACGCTGCCCGGCAACGCGGTCGAGAGCACCGCGGCGCTCGCCACCCGCCAGGCCGCCGAGGCCGCCCTGTCTTTCGAACGCCCGGGGATGAGCTTCCCGGGCTCGGCCTATTTCTACATGGCCGATCCCGCCGGCAGCGCGCTGGTCGCCCTCCCCACCGACAACCCGCTGGCGACCGGCGCGGAGAGCGGCCGCCAGCTCGGCGCGTTGATCGACGTGGGCGTTGCGGCCCGGCCGTTCTTCGGCCCGGCGAGCGGCATCTCGCAATTCCGGGCGCAGGAGTGCCTTGCGCAGGCCGTGTGGTACGAGGCCGCGAGCGAAAGCGAGGCGGGCCAGCGCGCGGTGGCGCAAGTGGTCCTCAACCGCGTCGCCAACCCGGCTTGGCCGTCGAGCGTGTGCGGCGTTGTGTATCAGGGCTCGGAACGCTCGACCGGGTGCCAGTTCACCTTCACCTGCGACGGCAGCCTTGCCCGGCGCCCTGGCGGCGCGAGCTGGGCGCGGGCCCAGCGCATCGCTGCCGAGGCGCTGGCGGGGAGCGTCTATGCCCCCGTCGGCCTCGCCACACACTACCACACGCTGTGGGTCGATCCCTACTGGGCGAGCAGCCTCGACCATATCGGCACGATTGGTGCGCACCGCTTCTACCGCAGCCGCGGGGCGATGGGTGCGGCTTCGGCCTTCGCGGGTCGCTATGCCGGGTTCGAGCCGGCGGTAAGCGGGCGCACCGCTCCGCCGCCGGCCATCGCCGCGCCCGCAGCCGTCGCGCAGGCCCGCCCCGCGATCGCGTATGAACTCGGCCCGGTGCCGCTCGCCCGGCAGGCCCCTCGCGGCAGCGGCAAGCCTGCCGCCTCGGTCCCCGTCGAAGCCCCGCGCGAGCCCTTCACGGAGGTCGGCACGGTGAAGCCCGAATATGCCCGCGCGGGACAGTGGAAGGCCCAGCCGGGCGCCGCGCCTGCGCTCTCCGGGCGGGACTGACGCCGTCCCCGTGCGACCCCGAGGGGCGTGGTTAAGGGCCCCGAAACCCTGTTGCCACACCAAGCCTTAGCGCGGCACGGCTAGAGCAGGTGCAGCGCCCCGGGCCATGCCCGGCGGCCTCTCAGACCAACGGGAAATCGCCAGCTTCATGTCCGTCCGCTTCGCCTCCGCCAACCACCCCGTCCGTCGTCTCGGCTGGCGCGCTTCCGGGCGCGGGCTGATCGCCCCGGCCCTGGCGCGTGCGGCGAACGACAACTTGCGGCCCGCTGCCGATGCGGCCGTGGGCGCGGCGTTCGATCCCCTTCTGAGCGATGCCCTGCGCCATTTCGCGGTCCACGGGCTCGCTTCGGCCGAGGCCGCGGCGGACCTCGCGGCCGAGGCCCAGGCGCGCGACGATGCGGATGCGCGCGACCATTGGATGGCGGTGGTCCGGATGTTCGATCGCCGCTTCGCCGCTCGCTTCGACTCCGCTCTCGTTCCGGCCTGAAGCCCTGCTACCGCTCGCGAGCTAAGGCTGCCGTAAGGGCGGCTGCGCTGCGCTGTGCGAGGGACCGGTCGATCCGAAGCTTAATTGCAAATGCGAACTGTTTGCAAAGATAGTTGCTACCTCAGGCGCTATTGCTGGTTGCAATCCCTGTTCTAGCCGCCTACCGCGCGCCATGTAACGGGTGCCCAGCCGCTTGGGACGGGAGGTTGGCACTCGCGCCACGCTCTTGCGCTCAAGACCGTGCGCGCAGCCCGCAACTTCGTCCCGGCAAGATCAGGGAAGGAAGTCCACACATGGCCCGCAAGAAGATCGCCCTCGTCGGCGCCGGCAATATCGGCGGCACGCTCGCTCACCTCGCGGCTCTGAAGGGCCTGGGCGACATCGTTCTGTTCGACGTGGCCGAGGGCATTCCGCAGGGCAAAGCGCTGGACCTGTCGCAGTGCGGCCCCGTGGAGGGCTTCGACGCTGCGATCACCGGCTCGAACGACTATGCCGACATCGCGGGCGCAGACGTCGTGATCGTCACCGCGGGCGTCGCGCGCAAGCCCGGCATGAGCCGCGATGACCTCCTCGGCATCAATTTGAAGGTGATGAAGGCGGTCGGCGAAGGCATCCGCGACAACTGCCCCGACGCTTTCGTGATCTGTATCACCAACCCGCTCGACGCGATGGTCTGGGCGCTGCGCGAGTTCTCGGGCCTCCCGGCGAACAAGGTCGTCGGCATGGCCGGCGTGCTGGACTCGGCGCGTTTCGCGACCTTCCTCGCGTGGGAATTCGGCGTCTCGGTGAAGGATGTGAACGCCTTCGTGCTCGGCGGCCACGGCGACACCATGGTGCCGGTGCTGAGCTATTCGACCATCAACGGCATCCCCGTTGCCGACATGGCCAAGATCAAGGGCATCTCCGAAGCGCGCCTCGGCGAAATCGTCCAGCGCACCCGCTCGGGCGGCGGCGAGATCGTCGCGCTGCTCAAGACCGGCTCGGCCTTCTATGCCCCCGCCACCAGCGCCATTGCGATGGCCGAAGCCTACCTCTACGACCAGAAGCGCATCCTCCCTTGCGCGGTGCAGGTTGACGGCAAGTATGGCGTCGATGGCCTCTATGTCGGCGTGCCGGTGGTGATCGGCGCAGGCGGCGCGGAAGAGGTGATCGAGATCAACCTCACCGACGAAGAGACGGCCAACCTCCAGGTCAGCGTCGATGCGGTCAAGGAACTGCTCGAGGCGTGCAAGGCGCTGGATAGCTCGCTGGCGTGATGCTGCGCCTTAGACATCTCCCGGCTTCTGCGCTCGCGCTGCCCGCCATGATGTTGGCTGCAAGTCCGGCTGCATCACAAAGCCGCATGACCGCACCAGCAACCGAGGTCGTGTCGGCATGGAGCGATATCTGCCTTGCCCACGCGGGCGATCCGAAGGCGCAGCGCCGGGCCGCAGAACAGAGTCGACCGGATTTTCCGGTGCAGGTTCAGTTTCTTGGCGATGAGGCTGACCCAATCTGCATCGTGATTTCGGTACTCGACGAGGGTCAATCCTACGAGAACCTGCTTGAAGCAGCCCGAACCGCATTCGATTTTTCTGCCTTGGCCGAGGTGAAGGATCAGGCCTCCGGTATGTCCTCTGTGGCGACCATCAATTCTCGTAAGTTCAGAGTATCATTCAGCACCAAGCAAACCCAAGATCGAACGGTTGCGATGGCCGTGATCGGGGAAATGAAAGCGAGCAAGTAATGTCCATCCTCGTAAACAAGACTACCCGCGTCATCACCCAAGGCATGACCGGCAACACCGGCACCTTCCACACCCAGGCCGCGCTCGATTACGGGACGCAGATGGTCGCGGGCGTGACGCCGGGCAAGGGCGGCACCACCCATATCGGCCTGCCGCAGTACGACACCGTGCGCGAGGCCAAGGCCGCGACCGGCGCGACCGCGAGCTGCATCTACGTGCCCCCGCCGTTCGCCGCCGACGCGATCTGCGAGGCGATCGATGCCGAGATCGAGCTGATCATCTGCATCACCGAAGGCATTCCGGTGCTCGACATGGTCCGCGCCAAGCGCGCGCTCGCCGGCTCGAAGTCGCGCCTCATCGGCCCCAACTGCCCCGGCGTGCTGACGCCGAACGAGTGCAAGATCGGCATCATGCCGGCCAACATCTTCAAGAAGGGCTCGGTCGGCATCGTCAGCCGCTCGGGCACGCTCACCTATGAAGCCGTGCACCAGACCACGATGGCGGGCCTCGGCCAGACCACCGCGGTCGGCATCGGCGGCGACCCGGTCAATGGCACCAACTTCATCGACGTGCTCGACCTGTTCTTGGGCGATCCCGAAACCGAGAGCATCATCATGATCGGCGAAATCGGCGGCTCGGCGGAAGAAGAGGCGGCCGCCTTCATCAAGGCCGAGGCCGCCAAGGGCCGCAAGAAGCCGATGGTCGGCTTCATCGCCGGGCGCACCGCCCCTCCGGGCCGCCGCATGGGCCACGCGGGCGCCATCGTCAGCGGCGGTCAGGGCGGCGCCGAGGACAAGATCGCGGCGATGGAGGATGCGGGCATTCGGGTCAGCCCGTCCCCGTCCCTGCTCGGCGAAACCCTGGCCGCAATGCTCAAGGAAGACGCCTAACTTCTTCCGGACCCCGGCGGGTGCGGCGTCAGCCGCGCCCCGCCGGGGCCCCTCACTCACCCTCCTCCTCCCCGGGAGTCCCACCATGGGCAACGAACCGCAGAACTTCATCCCCGCCTTCACCGATCAGGAAGGCCCGCAGCCCGGCCCCTCATGGGCCAAGCGTGGCTGGCTCGACACGCTGGCAGACAGCGGCGCGGACCTCACGTCCGCGATGGACCCGACCGAGATGAAGCTCGCGGTCGCCAAGGCCGCGAAGGACGCGGGCAAGGCGCTCGATCCGAAGGCGGTCGAGAAGGCCGCCGCGCTCAGCATCGCGGCTATGACGCTGGTGCGCCTCTACCGCGTGCGCGGGCACATGGCGGCCGACCTCGATCCGCTCGGCCTCTCCAACCGCGAGGGGCCTGCGGACCTCACGCTCGAATGGCACGGGCTTGCGGGCAAGGAGAACGAGGAGGTCTATGTCGGCGGCGTGCTCGGCATGGAGTGGACCACCGTCGGCAAGCTCCACCAGCGCCTGCGCGAAGTATACTGCGGCAAGGTCGGCCTCGAATACATGCACATCGCCGATACGGAGGAACGCCGCTTCCTCCAGGACAAGTTCGAAAAGCCGGGCGAGACGATCCAGTTCACCCCCGAGGGCAAGAAGGCGATCCTCGCCGCGGTGCTGCGCGGGGAAGGCTACGAGGAATTTCTCGCCAAGAAGTATGTCGGCACCAAGCGTTTCGGCCTTGATGGCGGCGAGTCCATGATCCCGGCGCTGGAAGCCGTGATCAAGCACGGCGGCAGCGCGGGCGTGCGCGAGATCATCTATGGCATGGCCCACCGCGGGCGGCTGAACGTGCTCGCGAACGTGATGGCCAAGCCTTACCGCGTGATCTTCCACGAGTTCTCGGGCGGCTCGGCCAACCCCGACGATGTCGGCGGCTCGGGCGACGTGAAGTACCACCTCGGCACTTCGACCGACCGCGAGTTCGACGGGATTTCGGTGCACATGAGCCTCGTGCCCAACCCCTCGCACCTCGAGGCTGTGAACCCGGTGGTGCTCGGCAAGGCGCGCGCGCAGCAGGCGATCCGCGATGATTTGAAGAAGAAGGATCAGGTGCTTCCCGTGCTGATCCACGGCGATGCTGCCTTTGCGGGTCAGGGCGTGGTGTGGGAGAGCCTCTCCCTGTCGGGCGTCCCGGGCTACGACACCGGCGGCTGCGTGCACTTCATCATCAACAACCAGATCGGCTTCACCACCTCGCCGAAGTTCGCGCGCTCCTCGCCCTATCCGAGCGATGTGGCCAAGGGCGTGATGGCCCCCATCCTCCACGTCAACGGCGACGATCCGGAAGCCGTGACCTTCGCCTGCAAGCTCGCGGTCGAATATCGCCAGACTTTCCACCGCGATGTCGTGATCGACATGTGGTGCTACCGCCGCTTCGGCCACAACGAGGGCGACGAGCCCAAGTTCACCCAGCCGCTGATGTACGAGGCGATCCGCGCCCACCCCAAGGTCTCGGTGAGCTACGAGGCGCGCCTGATCCGCGAGGGTGTGGTAGAGCCCGGCACCCGCGACCGCGTCGCCGCCGAGTTCACCGCGCTGCTCGAAGAGGAGTTCGAGGCCGGCAAGAGCTACAAGCCCAACGAGGCCGACTGGTTCGGCGGGCGCTGGTCGGGTCTCAGCAAGCCCGCCGACCCGGAAACCGCACGCCGCAGCGTCGAGACCGCGATCGAGCCCAAGACCTTCGATGCGCTCGGCCGCGTCCTGACCGAAGTCCCTGCCGATCTCCAGGTCCACAAGACCTTGGACCGCGTGCTCGCCGCCAAGCGCGAGATGTTCGCGACCGGCGAGGGCTTTGACTGGGCGACCGCCGAGGCGCTCGCTTTCGGCAGCCTTGTCATGGAAGGCTACGGGGTGCGCCTCTCGGGCCAGGACTCCGGGCGCGGCACCTTCTCGCAGCGCCATGCGGTGTGGGTCGACCAGAAGTCGGAACGCAAATACGTGCCGCTCTCGACCCTGCCCCACGGCAAGTTCGAGGTGCACGACAGCACCCTGTCCGAATACGGCGTGCTCGGCTTCGAATACGGTTTCGCTATGGCCGATCCCAAAAGCCTCGTGCTGTGGGAAGGCCAGTTCGGCGACTTCGCCAACGGCGCGCAGATCATGATCGACCAGTTCGTGGCGAGCGGCGAGAGCAAGTGGCTGCGCGCCAACGGCCTCGTCATGCTGCTGCCCCACGGCTACGAAGGCCAAGGGCCGGAGCACTCCTCGGCGCGGCTGGAGCGTTTCCTCCAGCTGTGCGCTGACGATAACATGTGCGTGTGCAACATCACCACACCGGCCAACTACTTCCACGTGCTGCGCCGCCAGATGCTGCGGTCCTTCCGCAAGCCGCTCGTCATCATGAGCCCCAAGTCGCTGCTGCGCCACCCGATGGCCAAGAGCAGCAAGGCGGACTTCCTCGGCGAGAAGCAGTTCCGCCGCATCCTCCCCGATCGCACGCCGATCGCCGACGAGAAGGTGCGGCGCCTGGTGCTGTGTTCGGGCAAGGTCGCCTATGACCTCATCGAGGCGAGGGACGCGGCGGGGCTGGAGGATGTATCGATCCTGCGCATCGAGCAACTCTTCCCCTTCCCGGGCGATCCGCTCAGCGTTCGACTCCAGCGCATGACGGGCCTCGAGGAGGTCGTGTGGTGCCAGGAGGAGCCGCGCAACAACGGCGCGTGGTTCTTCGTGAACGAGAAGATCGAGGACACGCTCACCGCCGCCGGGCACCGGGGGATGCGCCCCAGCTACGCCGGACGCGACGCCGCCGCCTCGCCCGCCACGGGCCTCGCCAGCCGCCACAAGGCCCAGCAGGAGGCGCTCGTCGCCCAAGCGCTGGGGCTCTAGCCGACACCACACCGCCGTTCGTGTCGAGCGAAGTCGAGACACGCGCACGAACGGTTTTGCGACTTCGCTCGAACCGAACGGAACAGAATTCAGGAACGCATTGCAATGGCAACCGAAATCAAAGTCCCCGTCCTCGGCGAATCCGTCACCGAAGGCACGATCGCCGAATGGCTCAAGCAGCCCGGTGAGGCGGTCGCCGTCGACGAGCCGATCGCCAGCCTCGAGACCGACAAGGTCGCGGTCGACGTGCCCTCGCCGGTTGCGGGGATCATGTCGCAGCACGTGGTCGCGGTCGGCGATACCGTCGAAGTGGGCGCGGTGATCGCGATCGTCGAGGACGGGGCGAGCGCCCCCGCCCCGGCACCGGCCGCCGCGGCTGCGCCTGCCGCCGCCCCCGCAGCCGCAAAGGCCGACACCCCCGCCCCGGCGGCCAAGGAGGAACTCCTCACCCCCGCCCAGACCATGTCGCCCGCCGTCCGGCGCGCGGTGCTCGAGCACGGGGTCGACCCCTCGACGATCAAGGGCACCGGCAAGGATGGCCGCCTGACCAAGGAAGACGTGCTCGCCGCGGCGGAAGCCAAGAAGGCGGGCGGCGCGGCCCCGGCTGCCCCGGCGGCCGCTCCCGCCCAAGCTGCACCCGCCTCGTCCGGCGGTGAGCGCGCGACCGAGCGCGTCAAGATGACGCGGATGCGCCAGACCATCGCCAAGCGGTTGAAGGCCGCCCAGGACAATGCCGCGCTGCTCACCACCTTCAACGACGTCGACATGAGCGCGGTCATCGAGGCGCGCGACAAGTACAAGGACCTGTTCGCCAAGAAGCACGACATCCGGTTGGGCTTCATGGGCTTCTTCGCCAAGGCCGCCTGCCTTGCGCTGAAGGATGTGCCGGCCGCCAACGCCTATATCGAGGGCGACGAGATCATCTACCACGACTATGTCGACATCTCGGTGGCCGTATCCGCACCCAACGGCCTCGTCGTCCCGGTGATCCGCGACGCCGACAAGAAGGGCTTCGCGCGCATCGAGAAGGACATCGCCGATTTCGGCGCGCGGGCGAAGGCTGGCACGCTGACCATGGAGGACATGAGCGGCGGCACCTTCACCATCTCGAATGGCGGGGTCTTCGGCTCGCTGATGAGCACCCCGATCATCAACCCGCCGCAGTCGGCGGTGCTGGGCCTCCACCGCATCGAGGACCGCCCGGTGGTGCGTAACGGCCAGATCGTGATCCGCCCGATGATGTATCTCGCCTTGAGCTACGACCACCGCCTGATCGACGGGCGCGAGGCGGTGACGGCATTGAAGATCATCAAGGAAGCGATCGAGGATCCCACCCGGATGCTGATTGACCTGTAAGTTCACGCACTCCCGCGTCACCCCAGCGCAAGCTGGGGCCTAGGGCGGCATGTCTTGCCCCCTGAGGCCTGAGACCCCAGCTTTCGCTGGGGCGACGGAGAAGAAGAATGGCTGAGAATTACGATTACGACGTCCTTGTCATCGGTGCCGGCCCCGGCGGCTATGTCGCGGCGATCCGCTCCGCGCAGCTCGGGTTGAAGACCGCGTGTGTGGAATCGCGTGCCACCTTGGGCGGCACCTGCCTCAATGTCGGGTGCATCCCCTCCAAGGCGCTGCTCCACGGATCGGAGCTGTTCGAGGAAGCCGCGGGCGGCCATTTCGCCACCTGGGGCATCACCGCCACGCCCACGCTCGATCTCGGCAAGATGATGGCCGAGAAGACCAAGGCCGTGGGCGAGCTGACCGGGGGCATCGAGTTCCTGTTCAAGAAGAACAAGGTGACCTGGCTCAAGGGTCATGCGGCGTTCGAGGACGCGCACACCGTCAAGGTCAGGGATGACACCGTCACCGCGCGCGACATCGTGATCGCGACCGGCTCCTCGGTCATGCCGCTCCCCGGCGTGCCGGTCGATAATGCCGCCAAGCGGATCGTCGATTCCACCGGCGCGCTCGACCTCGACGAGGTGCCGGAACACCTCGTGGTGATCGGCGGCGGGGTCATCGGCCTCGAGTTGGGCAGCGTGTGGCGCAGGCTCGGTGCCAAGGTCACCGTGATCGAATATCTCGACCAGCTCCTCCCCGGCATGGACGGCGAGGTGCGCAAGGAAGCGGGCAAGATCTTCAAGAAGCAGGGCATGAACCTGATGCTCGGCCAGAAGGTCACCGGAGCGCAGGTGGATGGCACAACCGTCACCCTCTCCGTCGAGCCTGCCGCCGGGGGCGAGGTGCAGACCATCACCGCCAGCCACGTGCTCGTCGCGATCGGCCGCCGCGCCAACACCGAGGGCCTCGCGCTCGAGAAGGCGGGGCTTTCGGTGAACAACCGCGGCCAGATCGAGGTGGGTCACGATTTCGACACTGCCGTCCCCGGCATCTGGGCGATCGGCGACGTCGTCCCCGGCCCGATGCTCGCCCACAAGGCCGAGGACGAGGGGATCGCGGTCGCCGAGAACATTGCGGGGCTGACTGGCATCGTGAACCACGACGTGATCCCGAGCGTCGTCTACACTGCGCCCGAGATCGCGGGCGTCGGCATCACCGAGGAACAGGCCAAGGAAAAGGGCCTCGCCGTCAAGGTCGGCAAGTTCCCGATGATGGCCAACAGCCGCGCCAAGGCCAACCGCGACACCGACGGCTTCGTGAAGGTGATCGCCGATGCCGAGACCGACCGCGTGGTCGGCGTGTGGATGATAAACTCGCTTGCCGGCACGATGATCGCGCAGGCCGCGCAGGCGATGGAATTCGGCGCGACCTCCGAAGACATCGCCTACACCTGCCACGCTCACCCGACCCACGCCGAGGCCTTCAAGGAAGCGGCGATGGCGGTGACGGGCAAGCCGATCCATATGTAAGCTGGCAGGGGTGGGCGCGCAGATCTCCGATCGCTGGCGGCCCGCCCTCGCGCTGCTGCTCCCTGCGCTGGGAGGGCTTGCCTACCTCGCCGGCTTCGATGCACCCGCGCGGCTGATCGCCGTCAATGCCGGGGCGCTGGTGCTGGCGCTGGTCTGCGCGCCGTGGGGGCGCCTGCCGGCGGGGCATGGAGCGCGGCTCGGCCTGGCGGCCTTGGCGGCGGGGTCCCTGTTCCTGCCGCTGCTGACCGGTCCCGAGGCTGGCGGCGTGGCGCGCTCGTTTCCGCTCGGGCCGGTGCAGCTGCATTCGGGCGCCCTGCTGCTCCCGCTGCTGGTGGTGCTTGCTGCCGATGCGCCTCGGCTCGGCCCGGCGCTCCTGGCACTGGCGGCCGCCGCGCTTGCGTTGCAACCCGACGCGGCCTCCCTTGCCGCCCTCGCGCTGGCCGGCGTGGTGCTGGCGGCGATGCGCCGGAGCTTGGCTTTCGCGCTGGTCGGAGCGGGCGCGGCAGGCCTTGCCGTGCTCACCTTCGATGCCGGCGGGCTGGAGCCGCAGCTTTACACCGAAGGCGTGCTCGCCCACGTCGCCGAGCGATCGATGGGCGTGGCGGTTGCGCTCGGTCTGCTGCTGTTCGTCGAGCCGCTGTGGCAACTGGTGATCCCGTCCGAGGTCCGCCACCCGGACACCCATGCGCTGGCCGCCCTGCTGGTCGGCTTCGCCGCCATGGCGGTGATCGCCCCCTTCCCCTTCCCGCTGATCGGCTACGGCGCCGCGCCGATCCTGGGCTTCGGGATTGGCATCGGTGCGCTGCCCTTGCGAGCGCCTGCGCCGCCGCGCTTTCAAGCCGCCGCCTGATCCGCTATCCCCCCGGGCCAGAGCCGACAATACAGGGGACAGGCGTGGGGCTGGCGCGCAGGATATCGACGATTGTGCTCGGCGCCGCCATGCTGCTGCCAGGCTGCTCGGGCGCCGACGACGCGGCGGCGAGCGCCCCGCCGCGCGCCACCGATCCGATCGTCTTTCCGCAGGAGACCTCCACCGTTGCCGCCGCGCTGGCGCTCGACCTCGGCGATCTCGAACGCCAGCTCGAACGCGAGGTGCCGCGCCGGCTGTGGGAGATCCACGAGAACGACGCCGAATGCGTCTCGCCGCAAAAGGTCGATCTGGCGGTGGTCACGATCAAGTCGCCCAAGATCAAATGCGACATCGACGGGGTGGTGACGCGCGGCCGGCTGAGGGTGGCGGGGCGCGGCAAGGACCTGATCGTGACCCTCCCCGCCAGCGCCACGGTGCGCGCGCATGACGTGGCCGGGGTGCTCAAGGGCAAGACCGCAACGGCTGCGGCCGACCTGGCGCTGACGGTGCGGCTCGACATCACCCGCAACTGGCGCCTCACGGGCAAGCCCCAGCTCGCCTACAAGTGGTCGCGCGAGCCGGGGATCGACCTGCTCGGTCAGCGCATCACCTTCACCCGCCAGGCCGATGCCGAGCTCGCCAAGGTGCGCGGGCAGATCGAGCGCACGCTCGCCGCCGAACTCGCCAAGGTGCCACTGCGCGATGCGGCCGAGCGCGGCTGGCGGGCAGGGCACACCGTGCTCGAGCTCAATCGCGAGAACCCCGCCGTGTGGGCGCGGGTCACGCCCGAGCGGGTGCGTTACGGCGGCTACCGGATCGAGGGGCGCAAGCTGATCGCGACGCTGGGGATCGACGCGAGGATCGAAACCAAGCTCGGCAAGCAGCCCGCCGCGCCCACGCCCTCGCGGCTGCCGCCGCTCGCCCCGCTGGCCGAAAAGCCGGGTCGTGCCAGCCTGCACCTGCCGGTGATCGCGGATTACGCCGTGCTCGAGCCGGTCATCGCCAAGGCGCTGGCGAAGCGGTCCGCCCGGCCCTTCGCGCTCGGCGAGCTGGGGACGGTGAACGCGCGCTTCGGCAAGGTCACGGTCTATGGGACCGAAGGGAACCGCATCGCGGTGGGCGTGGATTTCGACGCGACCTCCGATTTGTCGCTAGTGCCCAAGGCCAAGGGCAGGATCTGGCTCACCGCCCGCCCCCGCAATGCCCCCGGTTCGCGCGAGGTCAGCTTCTCGGATCTCGAGGTGATGGGCGAGACCTCGCTGAAGTCGGAGAGCCTGCTCTTGGGCCTCGCCAACGCGCCCGATTTCCAGGCGGCGATCGCCGACGCGCTGCGGCAGAACTTCGAGAAGGATTTCGCCGAACTGCTGGTCAAGATCGACCGCGCCATCGCCCAGCGCCAGGACGGGCCGCTGTCCTACCGGGTCGAGATCGTGAAGGTCGGGACCGGAGAAATCGCCGCCTACGGGCAGGGCCTGTATCTGCCGGTGGATATCGAGGCGCGGATCGCGGCCGACACGCTGCGGCTGCCCTAGAGCGGGGATAGCCCCAGCCCTCCCCTTGCGGCGGCGGGGCAAGGCGATAGGTTCCCCGCGACGCGAAAACGCGCAGGAGGGGAGCGTGCATGGCCTATCCGCAACTCAGCCGCGAGCCCGGCGCGCTCGCCACCGCCGCGGCGATCCGCGCAGGGAAGTTCTCCGCCCTTGAGGCTGTCGAGGCCGCGATCTCGCGGGTGGCGGAGCGCGATGCCGAGATCGACGCGCTCGCCGTGCCCGACTTCGAGCGCGCCATCGCCGCTGCCCGCGCGCTCGACAGGGCGGGACCAACCGAGGACCAGCCGCTGTTCGGCGTGCCGATGACGATCAAGGAGAGCTTCGACGTCGCCGGGCTCCCGACCACCTGGGGACACCCGCGCTTCAAGGACCAGATCGCCCCGCGCGACGCGCTGCTCGTCCGGCGGCTGAAGGCGGCGGGCGCGGTGATCATCGGCAAGACCAACGTGCCCGTCGACCTCACCGATTGGCAGAGCTTCAATCCGGTCTACGGGCGCACCTGCAATCCGCACGATCCCGAACGTTCCCCCGGCGGATCGTCGGGCGGGAGCGCGGCCGCGGTCGCGAGCGGCATGGTGCCCTGCGACTACGGCACCGATATCGGCGGATCGGTGCGGGTGCCCGCGCATTTCTGCGGGGTGTGGGGTCACAAGACGACCTGGGGTCTCGTCCCCAAGCACGGGCACGACCACCCTGCCCTGTCCCGGCGCGAGGGCTTCCTCGCCGCCGCCGACGGGCCGCTGTCGATCGCCGGTCCCCTGGCGCGGAATGCCGCCGACCTTGCGGTGCTGACCGCGGCCGGTGCGGAGGTGCCGCTGCGGGCCCGTGCGAAGCCTCTGGAGAACTGCCGCCTGCTGGTATTGACCGACCTGCCCGGCGCGCCGGTCGATGCCAGCGTGCGCGGGCCGATGGAAGCCGCGCTCGAGGCGCTCGCGCGGGCGGGGGTGCGGATCGAGCGCAGCACGGAACTGCTCCCCGATCTCGCCGCGCATCATCGCAGCTATCTCAAGATGATGAACATCGCCATGTCGGGCGGCGCCCCCGCCCCCGACGGCACCCGCGCGACCGCGGCTGACTGGTTCGCGCTGATGAACGCGCAGGCGACGTGCGCCGCGCAGTGGGAGGCGCTGTTCGCCGCCTACGACTTCGTCCTCGCCCCGCCCGCGCCGGTTCTGGCCGTGCCCCATGCCGATCAGGCGGTGTTCCGCGGCACGCTCAGCATCGACGGGGTGGAGGAGCCGGGCGGCAAGGGCCTCGTCTGGGCGGGGATCGCGACCTTCCCGGGCCTTCCCGCCACGGTGCTGCCGATCGGCAGCGCCGCCTATCTCGGCAGCGAGCTGCCCTGCGGGATGCAGGTCATCGGCCCGCGCTGGGCCGACCTCGACTGCATCGCCGCCGCCGAGGCGATCGGGCAGGTGTTGCACAACTAGTTCGACTTCGTCATTGCGAGCCGCAGGCGAAGCAATCCATGGATCAGCGGTCCTAAATCGCGAGCAAGGCTCCGTGGATTGTCGCGTCGCCTTCGGCGCCTCGCAATGACGATCAACCGGAGAAGGCATCCTGTTCATGCGCACCCTCGCCCGCTGGCACGTCTGGCTCGGCTGGCTGGTCGGCGTGCCGATCGTGATGTGGCTGGCGAGCGGCCTGTTCATGACCCTGCGCCCGATCGAGGAGGTGCGCGGCGAGCATCTGCGTCTGAAGCAGGCACCCGACGCGCTGGTGCTACCGGGCAGCGCCGTCGCCTCTGCGGAAGCACAGCTCAAGGAGATGCGCGTCACGATGCAGCAGGGCCGCGCGGTGGCGATCCTGACCGGGCTCGACGGGTCGGTGCGCCGGGTCGATTTCGCGAGCGGCGCGGCCATCCCCGCGCTGGGGGCCGCCGAGGCACAGGCGCTGGTCGCCGCGCGCATCGCAGGCGGGGACAAGGCCGACAGCGTCACGCTCTTCCCCGCCGATCGCACACCGCCCGATTTCCGCCGCGAGGTGGCCGTGTGGCGGGTGGCGCTCGCTGACGGCACCAACGTCTATGTCGGACGCGACACCGGCGAGATCGAGGCGGTGCGCACCCGCTGGTGGCGCGCTTTCGACCTTGCCTGGGGCTTCCACATCATGGACCTCTCGGGGCGCGAGGACACCAGCCACCCGGTCCTGATCGCCTTCGCCGCCCTCTCGCTGACGGGCGCGCTGATCGGCTGCGTCCTGATGTTCCGCCGCCGCAGGGCGCGGCGCATTCGGCCGCTGCAATGACACCGACCGTCCTGACCCCGATCCTCGACCTCCTCGACCTCGCCGGCATCGCGCTGTTCGCGCTGTCGGGCGCGGTGCTGGCGGCGCGCCTCAGGCAGACTTTCGTGACGATGGCCTTCTTCGCGCTCGTCACCGGGGTCGGCGGCGGGACGGTGCGCGACTTGCTGATCGCCGCGCCGGTGTTCTGGATCGACGATCCGTGGGTTGCCGCCGTGTGCCTGGGCACCGCGCTGATCGCGTGGTTCACGCCGGTGCGCTGGTGGGAGGGCAAGGGTTTCGCCTATGCCGACGGCGCGGGGCTTGCCGCCTATGCCGTGCTCGGCAGCGCCAAGGCGCTCGCCTACGGGGTGCCGCCTGTCCCGGCCGCGCTGATGGGGGTCATCACCGGCTGCGTCGGCGGGATCATCCGCGACGTGGTGGCGGGCCGCCCCTCGATCATCATGAGCCCCGAGCTCTACGTGACCCCGGCGGCGCTGACCTCCGCGCTGAGCGTGGGCGGGATGCTCGCCGCGCGCGAGCTGGGCCTGCCGGACGCGGCTGCATGGGCACTCGCCTTCGCTTGCGGCTTCGCCTTGCGCAGCGCTGCGATCCGGTGGGAGTGGGGCCTCCCGATCTACGACGAGACGCGCGGCGGGGGCTAAGGCGTTACCAGCCGCCCGCGCCTTCGGGCGCGTCTTCGGGAATGTCTTCGCCGGGGATCGGCCCGCCCGGATAGGCTGGCATTGCCTGCGCGGCCGCCGTACGGCGCGGCGTCGGGCCGAGCGCGCTCATGGTGGTCTCCTGCACGGCGATGTCGGGCCGCACGGTTCCGCCAATCTCCTGACGCGCCGCGGCATAGGCATCGCCGCTCCATTGACCATCGGCGGAGCTCCCCGCGGCAGCGCCATCGCCAAGATCGACAGCGGCGATCCGGCCGTCATTGCCAATCCGGCAGCGGAAGCCCTGCCCCCGTGCCAGCGCCCCCGTGACCTCCCAACCCGAAGCATCACGCCGGACATTGTCGACGCTCGCGACCCGGGAGTCGCGCTCGACGGCGTCGACACACAGGGCCGCGGCATTGTCGAGACCTGAGGCCATGGCTCCCGAGGTCGCACCGACCGGGCGGGTGGGACGAACATCGCGGCGCACCCACTCGCCATCGCGCCGATCGGGGACACGGTCATAGACGATGACGTCGCGGTCGCGGTCACGCTCGCGGCGGAGGGCCGAGCTCGCGATCGCGGCGATGCCGCCGATCAGCACGGCGCCGAGGATGACGTCCCCGGCATCCACCCGGTTGCGGCGCCAGCCCCGATCCCAACCCCAGCCGCGGCCCCGGCCCCATCCCCCGCCCCAGCCGCAGTTCCAGCGGCAGCGCCACTGATCGGCGACAGCATCAGCCGGGTCGAAGCGGCTCGCGGCAAAGACCTGTGGCGGCGCGGCAGGCGCGGCGGAGGCAGGCAGGCTGAGCGCGGTGGTCGCGGCGAGCCCTGCGGCAAGAACGGCATTGCGGATCATCTGAGGCATGGCACTCTCCTGTTGCGGCCGGGCCGTTCCACCATGCGCCCCGGTGTCGATCATGAGCCTAACCGGGGCGAGCTTGCGCCCGGCTGAACCGCTGCGCCCCTCCGATACAAGACCGCCCCGTGCTCCGGTGGAGGAAGCACGAGGCGGCAAGGGTGCGCGCCGCGAAAAGGAAAGGTGGCGCGCGGTCTTTCGGGCGCGGGCCTCAGCGCAGGCCGCGCACGCCGCTGAAGTTGATGAACGGCGCGCCGCGACCGTCGATGCGGCAGGTGAAGTTCCCGCGATCATTGCCGCGCCGGTCCCAGCCGCCGCCGACATCAATCCGGCCGCGCACACGGAAACCGTCGCGGGTGCGGTCGATGTCGCGCACGTCGATCACGTCGGCAAAGCGGTACCCGCCGCGGCGTGCCTGGTTCTCGGCCGCACGCACGCAGCGGTCGACGGCAAAGCGCGGGGAGACGCCCCAGCCGCCGCTACGATCCCAGCCACCGCCGCGGAAGTTGCGGTCGTAGTAGGCATCGCGGCCACGGTCCCCGTCGAAGGCGCCCGCGAGCGCCGCAATGCCGCCGAGCACCACCGCGCCGGCGATGATCTCGCCCGCGCCGATGCCGCCGCGATCGTCGCGATCAAAGCGGCCTTGCGCCGCCGCCGGGCTGATGGCGGCCGCGCTCAGCGCGGTCGCGGTGACGGCGCCGAGAACCAGCCGCGCCGATGTTGTCCTGGTCGTCATCCATCCACTCCTCGTCTTGGTGCCGCGGGCCTGAATGCTTGCGGCATAGGAGGTGTTCTGCGGGATTGGGCGTGAGGCCTCGCTGAATCGGGATGACAGGCGTTGTTAATTTATAGGACGATCAAGATGAACGGCTCGTCGCAAGTTGAAGATTCCGGCAAGACGGGCCTGCTGGTGTTTCATCAACTTACTTGGGCCTCAGAGCCTCGAGCACGTCGCGGGTGAAGCCGGCGATGTCGAAGCGGGTGCCCACCGGGTCCTCCCCCCGCCGCACGATCACGACCTGACGCGAGGGCACGATCACCACATATTGCCCGCGCGCCCCGACCGCCGCGAAGGTGTCGGGCGGAACCCCCTCCTCCTTGTTCAGCAGCCAGAACCCGGCACCGTAACCGAAACCGCTTGCCGGTTGCGGGCCGCTCGGGGTGGATACGTACCTGGCCCAGCCTTCGGGAAGGATGCGCTCGCCCGAGGGGAGCCTGCCGTCGCTGAGGTAGAGCTCCCCGAACTTGGCCAGATCGCCGGCGGTCGACCAGACCTGCGAGGAGAGGACGTAGCTTCCCTGCCAATCGGTCTCGGCGACGGTTCCCGTCATGCCGAGCTTGGCGAAAAGCTCGGCAGGCGGATGCCGGGCGAAGGTCGGCTTGATCGCGGCGACCGCAGCGAGCGTGTCGTTATTGGCATAGCGGAAGGTGCTACCAGGGGGCGCGACCAGCGGCCAGTCGAGCGCGGCTTCCTCGACGCTCGCGCCGCCGTAGTAGAGCGGGTCGGAGCGGTTCCCCGGCGCGTCCGTGTAGCGCCCCGAGCCCATTCTCAGCAGGTGATCGACTGTGATGGCGCGGCGCGGATCGGCGTCCGAAAGACCCAGGCCGGCCGAGGCATTCACGTCGGCCTCGCCTCGCAGGACCGCCGCGCCGACCAGCGTCGCGGTGATGCTCTTCGCGACCGAAAAGGTGCGCTGCGGGATATCCGGTCCGAAATCGGGCGCATAGCTTTCGAGCAGCGTTGCGCCTCCCTTACGGATCAGGACCGCGGTGGTCCGCGCGCCGACCCCGTAGGCGAATCCGTCCAGCGCCTTCTGCGCGGCCATGGCTAGGAGGTCGCGTCCGGCGATCCCTTTTGCCGGCTTGGGAGCGGCGCGAGCTGCTGTCGCGGGAACCGGGGTTGGCCTCTGCTGCGCCCCCTCCAGCGCGGTCTCGGGCGTTCCGATCGGCAGCACCGAGCAGCCCTTCTGCGCGCCCCTGTAAGCCGCAAGGCGCGGCGGCATGTCGGCGGCCCAATCGACCGCGACATATGTCACTTGGCCGGACGGGCTACGGACGATCCGCGCGGGAAGATCGGCGACATGGTTCGACATCGGCGCCTGGATGCCGCTGAGTTCCCAGCGGGCGACGCTTGCGGGCGTGCGCGTGGCGCCGTTCGCCTCGGCATTGGCGATCGCCCCGCAGAGCATGAGGGCCTTGTACCCAGCGGCAAGCGCGGGTGCGTAGCGGGCCTGAAGCGTATCTTCTTGCAGCTGAGCGGCGGCAGGAACGGCGGCGACGAGCAGCGCGGCGGCTGCGACAGTAAGGCGGATCATGGGCGCGCATCCTATGCGCGGCTCGCCAAAAGGAAAGGGCCGGGAAGCCTGCACTCCCCGGCCCTTCACCTGATTGCGCGAAGCGCGGATTACGCGTCTTCGTATTCTTCTTCGGACTGCACCGGGCCCGAATCCTGGCCCTTGGCCGCCTCGTCGCGGTCGACCAGCTCGATGATCGCCATCTGCACCGCGTCGCCGGCACGCACGCCGGCGCGCAGCACGCGGGTGTAGCCGCCGTCGCGATCCGCATAACGCTCGGCGAGGACGTCGAAGAGCTTCTTGAGTTGCGCCTCGTCACCCAGACGGCTCATCGCGAGACGACGGTTCGACAGGCCGCCACGCTTCGCGAGCGTGATCAGCTTCTCGACATAGGGGCGCAGTTCCTTCGCCTTGGGGAGCGTGGTGGTGATCTGCTCGTGCTTGATCAGCGCGGCGGCCATGTTGCGGAACAGGGCGTTGCGGTGACCCGTGCGGCGGCCCAGCTTGCGGCCCGAAATACCATGACGCATATTCTTTATTCCGTTCGAAAAGGGCCCGTGTCAGGTAGCCCAGTGCTGGTCGAAAAGGGTTCGACCTTCCCATTCTTCGGCAAGGCCGACACGGGAGTAAATCCCGTGTCGTCAGACGAGCTTCGCTCGCTGGCCGGCAGGCCGCCGTCCGTCGGCAACCTGCGGTTGCCTCAGGCGGCTGCTGCTTGGCTTAGCCAAGCAGCTCCTGCTCCAGCTTTTTGGCCATTTCCTCAATGTTCTCGGGCGGCCAGCCCGGGATGTCCATCCCGAGGCGGAGGCCCATGCTCGAGAGAACTTCCTTGATCTCGTTGAGCGACTTGCGGCCGAAATTCGGCGTCCGCAGCATCTCGGCTTCGGTCTTCTGGACCAGGTCGCCGATATAGATGATGTTGTCGTTCTTGAGGCAGTTGGCCGAACGCACCGAGAGTTCCAGTTCGTCCACCTTCTTGAGGAGGTAGCGGTTGAGCTGGTTGGCGTCGCTCTCTTCGGGCTGCACCGCGTGGCCGATCATCTGGCCGACCGGCTGCGGGATGCCGTCCTCAAAGTGGACGAACAGCGTCAGCTGATCCTGCAGGATGCGCGCGGCATAGGCCACCGCATCGTCGGGGGTGACGGTGCCATCGGTCTCGACCGTCAGCGAAAGCTTGTCATAGTCGAGCTCCTGCCCGACGCGGGCGTTCTCGACCTTGTAGCTCACCTGACGCACGGGCGAGTAGAGCGAGTCGACCGGGATCAGCCCGATCGGCGCGTCGGCCGGACGGTTCTGGACGGCGGGCGAGTAGCCCTTCCCGGTGTCGGCGGTCAGCTCCATGTTGAGCGTCGCGCCCTCGTCGAGGTGGCAGATCACGAGGTCCTTGTTCATCACCTCGATATCGCCGGTCACGGCAATATCGCCGGCGCGGACTTCGCCCGGGCCGGTCGCGGAAAGCTGAAGCCGCTTGGGGCCCTCGCCTTCCATCTTGAGCGCGATCTGCTTGACGTTCAGCACGATGTCGGTGACGTCTTCACGCACGCCCGCGAGGCTCGAGAATTCGTGGAGCACGTTCTCGATCTTGATCGAGGTGATCGCGGCGCCCTGAAGGCTCGACAGCAGCACCCGGCGCAGCGCGTTGCCGAGCGTCAGGCCGAAGCCGCGCTCGAGCGGTTCGGCCACGAAGGTCGCCTTGCGCTGACGATCGCCGCCATCCTTGATTTCGAGGGAGTTGGGTTTCTTGAGTTCCTGCCAGTTCTTGGTGTTGACGGACATGGATTTCCCCTAATTCGCCGTTTCGGGCGGTTCAAACTTGGGCGGGCCGGATGCGTTAGACACGGTGCGGCATCGGACCCGATCGGGTGGCGGAGGCGATACGCGCCTCCGCCATCCCGGCGGATCAGACGCGGCGACGCTTGGAGGGACGGACCCCGTTGTGCGGGATCGGGGTGACGTCGCGGATCGAGGTAATGTTGAAACCCACGGCTGCAAGACCCCGTAGCGCGCTCTCGCGGCCCGAGCCCGGACCCTTGACCTCGACCTCGAGGGTGCGCACGCCGTGTTCGGCGGCCTTCTTGCCGGCATCGTCGGCGGCGACCTGCGCGGCGTAGGGGGTCGACTTGCGGCTGCCCTTGAAGCCCATCATGCCGGCGCTGGACCAGCTGATCGCATTGCCCTGCGCATCGGTGATGGTGATCATGGTGTTGTTGAAGCTGGCGTTGATATGCGCAACGCCGCTGGTGATGTTCTTCTTGTCACGGCGCCGGATACGGCCTGGTTCGCGTGCCATTGTCTGAATTCCTCTAGCTCGTCAGAAGGAAAAAGCGTGGAAGCCTGAGCTCCCGCTTACTTCTTCTTGCCCGCGATGGGCTTGGCCTTGCCCTTGCGGGTGCGGGCGTTGGTGTGGGTGCGCTGGCCGCGGACGGGGAGACCCGAACGGTGACGCAGGCCGCGATAGGCGCGCAGGTCCATCAGGCGCTTGATGTTCATCGCGGTGTTGCGACGCAGGTCGCCTTCCACGGTGAAATCGGCGTCGATCGTCTCGCGGATGCGGAGGATTTCCTCGTCCGACAGATCCTGGACGCGCGCCGAGTGCGCAATGCCGAGCTTGTCGGCGATCTGGACTGCGGTCGTGCGACCGATCCCGTGAATGTAGGTGAGCGCAATGATCACGCGCTTGTTGGTGGGGATATTGACCCCGGCAATACGAGCCACTTATTTCTCCATGCTCCACAGGGGCAAATGGCCGTTTGGCCACCCCTATCTCATCGCTCATCCATCCGCCTGTCCGATGCCGGCATGATCGAGGCAGGAGCCCGGATCGCAAACGGCAAAAAGTCCGGTCGGCACGCGCAAGGGCGATGCCTGCCGAACTGACTTCGAACGTGTCGAATGAGCCGCGCGCATAGGCCGATTCGCACCGAGCGTCAACCGCAAGCGGGACGCCTTCGCGGCGAGCGGATTCGCCTGGCAACACGGCCCACATCCGGACCGGTCAACGCTTCGGCTTTTCCTTTTCCTTGAGATCACCGAAGGCATCCGCCACCGAGGGCGTCTTGGCATCGGGTGTGGTCGGCGCCGCGGCCGGCTTTGCCCCGGCCGGCACGGAACCGGCGGGCTTGGAGGCGGGCGACGCAAGGGCCCCTGCCGCTGCGCGCGGTGCGGAAGGGACCTGGGTCGGACCGGCGGCTGCGGGCTTCGGCGCCCCGGGAGACGGAGCCGAGGCGGGCGCTGCGGGGAGCGACACCACGCCCAGCAGCTTGGCCAAGGCGCCGAGCTGCGCCCCCATCACCGCATCGACCGCCTTGGAGATCACCGGCACCTCGTAGCGCATCGGGCCGCCGACATTGTATTCCCACACGATCCGCGTCCCCTTCTCGACCTTGCTGATCGCGATGGTCAGGACACCCGTCACCGGCTCGCTCTGCAGTGGGCCGAGGCTGCCAACCATGCGCAGCGCCTGTTCGGGGTAGGCTTGGACGACGCGCATATGCTCGACGCTGCCCTGGAGCGTGAAGCCGCCCGGCCCGTCCCTCTCAGGAATGATCTCGCAGAAGCACCCGCCCGCTTGCGGGGTGAGCGTCAGGTTCTTGGGATCGCCCGACCACGTGTGCGCCGCCTGCCACCAGCCTGCCGGCGAGATCAATGCGAGCCAAACCTCCTTCGGTGTCGCCTTGACCACGGCCTCGTGCCGGCTGACGAAGCCGCTCTGGGTCGTCTGGACGACTTCAGCAGCAAGGGGGTGCGTGCCCGCCAGCGCACCGAACGCGAGCATGGCCGCCATTGCCCTCGATTTGACCATAGCCCTTACCCCTTTGCCGATGGGTCGACGCTGCGGCAAAAGCGCGATGCAGGCAAGAGGGGCGCGGCGCTTACCCGCCGAGAATTGCGTCGATCTGATCCGCAACGGTGTCGATCGGCGCCATCCCGTCGACCCGGGTGACGATCCCGCGCGCCTCGTAACCCGGCAGGATCGGCGCGGTCTTTGCGCGGTATTCCTGCATCCGCATCCGCACCGTCTCCTCGTTATCGTCGGGACGTCGCTTGAACTCGGTGCTGCCGCAAGTGTCGCACACGCCGGGCGTCGAAGGCGGATTGGCGGTGTCGTGATAGAGCGCGCCGCAGTTGGCGCAGGAAAAGCGGCCGGTGATACGCTCGACCAGTGCATCCTCGTCGACCTCGAGCTCGATCACATGGTCGAGCACGCGGCCGTTGCGGGCAAGGATCGCGTCGAGCGCGTCGGCCTGTGCCGCCGTGCGCGGAAAACCGTCGAAAATCGCGCCCATCCCCGGTGCCATGCCGGCGAGTTCGGCGTCGATCAGGTCGGAGACGATCTCGTCCGAGACGAGTTCGCCGCGCTCCATCACTTCCTTGGCGCGCAGGCCCACGGGCGTGCCCGCCTTGACCGCAGCGCGCAGCATATCGCCGGTCGAAAGCTGGCGCATACCGTGGCGCTCGACCAGCCCAGCGCTCTGCGTTCCCTTGCCAGCACCGGGAGGGCCCAGAAGAATGATGTTCACGAACCGTCCCCCAATTCCGCCCCGGGTCGACGCCCGGGGCTCGCTTTCAGACAAGTGGGTTCAACCAAGCAGGCGGGCGCGTCAAGCCGACTTTCGGCCAGCCTCAGCGCATCCGGCCCTTGAGCTTAGCTTTCTTGATGAGATCGCCGTATTGCAGCGCCAGAAGGTGCGACTGGATCTGGCTGATCGTGTCGACCGTGACGTTGACCACGATCAGCAGACTGGTGCCGCCGAGGAACAGCGGGATGCCGGTCTGCGCGATCATGTATTCGGGCAGCACGCAGACGAGCGCGAGATAGCCGGCCCCGACCACGGTGATGCGGGTTAGGACGTATTCCAGGTAGTCTGCCGTGCGCTTGCCCGGACGGATGCCGGGGATCGATCCGCCGTTCTTCTTCAAGTTGTCCGCCGTCTCCTCGGGGTTGAAGACCACTGCGGTGTAGAAGAAGCAGAAGAACACGATCCCGATCGCATAGAGCGTCATGTAGAGCGGCTGACCGTGCGCGAGATACTGGTTCAGCGCCTGAAGGACGGTGTAGAACCCGCTATCGGTATCGACCGAATTGCCCGCGAATTGCGTGATCGTCAGCGGCAGCAGCAGCAGCGAGCTGGCGAAGATCGGCGGGATCACGCCTGCGGTGTTGATCTTGAGCGGCAGGTAGGAGCGCTCGCCCTGCATCATCCCGCGCTCGGTCGCGCGGCGCGGGTACTGGATGGTGAGGCGGCGCTGGGCGCGTTCCATGAACGAGATCAGGAGGATCAGCGCAACGACCATGACGAGGAAGAAGATGATGATCCACGGCGCGATCGACCCGGTACGCCCGCCTTCGAAGAGGTTGGTCGCGAAAGTCGGGAATTGCGCGACGATGCCCGCCATGATGATCAGCGAGATGCCGTTGCCGATCCCGCGGCTGGTGATCTGCTCGCCCAGCCACAGCAGGAACATCGTGCCGCCCACGAGGTTGATGACCGCGACCACGCGGAACATGATGCCGGGGTCGACCACGGCCTGAAGCCCGTTTTGCGCGGCGAAGCTCTCGAGCCCGACAGCGAGGAAGTAGCCCTGGATCGCGCACAGCAGCACCGCGCCGTAACGGGTGTACTGGTTCAGCTTCTGCCGACCGCTCGCGCCTTCCTTCTTCATCGCCGCAAGCGCCGGGTGGAGGGCCGATGCCATCTGCACCACAATCGAGGCGGTGATGTAGGGCATCACGCCCAGCGCGATGAGGCTCATGCGCTCGAGGCTGCCGCCCGAGAAGGCGTTGAACAGGTCGAGAATCCCGCCGCGGGTCTGATCGTATAGCTCGCTCAGAATCAGCGGATTGACGCCCGGCAGCGGCACGAAGCTCAGGAAGCGGAAGACAATCAGCGCGCCGATCGTGAACCAGATGCGCTGCTTGAGCTCGGTCGCCTTGGAGAAATTGCCGAGGCTGAGGTTGCTCGCGATATTGTCGGCGCGTGATGCCATGGGAACGGGTCGATCCTAGCTCTTGATCCGGGCGCGCCTTGCTTGCGGGGCCCTTCGCAAAGGGCCGATCCGGCGCGCGAGAGCGTAAATAGGGAGCGCGGGGGCTCTTGTCGAACCCCCGCGCATCGCCTTTTGTCGATTACTTCGCCTTCGCCGCCTTGTTGGCGTCGCGGCGGGCGAGCTTCTTCTCGTGCTCGGGAGTGGGCGCCGGCGCCACTTCGACGCTGCCGCCGGCCTTCTCGACCGCGGCAATCGCGCCCTTGGTCGCGCCGGTCACGGCGAAGGTCGCCTTGGCGGTGATCTCACCCTTGCCGAGCAGACGCACACCGTCCTTGCCGCCGCGCACGAGGCCGGCTGCACGCAGCGCTTCCTCGGTGATGGTGGCCTTGGCATCGAGCTTGCCCGCGTCGATGAACTTCTGGATCATGCCGATGTTCACTTCGGCGTAATCCTTGGCGAAGGGGTTGTTGAAGCCGCGCTTCGGCAGGCGCATGTGGAGCGGCATCTGGCCGCCTTCGAAGCCCTTGATGGCAACGCCCGAACGAGCCTTCTGGCCCTTCTGACCGCGCGCGGAGGTCTTGCCCTTGCCGGAGCCGATACCACGGCCGACACGGATGCGGCCCTTGCGGGCACCGGCGTTGTCGCGGATGTCATTCAGTTTCATTGTGTGCACTCGCTTTCGCTTTTGTCGCGCTTGATAAGAAAGGAAGGCCCCGACTTAGCGGGGCCTTGCCTGATTTAGTCCACCACCTGCACCAGATGCGGGATCTTGGCGATCGCGCCGCGCACCTCGGGGGTGTCCTGACGCTCGACGATCTTGTGCATCTTGTTCAGCCCCAGACCGATGAGGATCTGGCGCTGGCTGGCGGGGCGACGGATCGGCGAGCCGATCTGCTTGATCTTGATGGTAGCCATCGAGGGTTACTCCGCAATCGCGGCAGCGTCGGCTTCCGCCTCGGCTGCACTGGCCCCGCCGCGACCCAGGAGGTCGGCAACCTTCTTGCCGCGACGCTGGGCGACCGACTTCGGCGAAGTCTGGTCGGCAAGCGCGTCGAAGGTGGCGCGGATCATGTTGTAGGGGTTCGAGGTGCCGACCGACTTGGTCACCACGTCGGCGACGCCGAGGCTCTCGAACACGGCGCGCATCGGACCGCCGGCGATGATGCCGGTCCCCGGAGGCGCGGTGCGGACGGTCACCTTGCCCGCGCCGAAACGGCCATTGCCGTCATGGTGAAGGGTGCGTCCTTCCTTGAGCGGAACGCGGATCATCTTCTTGCGCGCCGAAGCGGTCGCCTTGGTGATCGCCTCGGGCACTTCGCGGGCCTTGCCGTGGCCGAAGCCGACGCGGCCCTGGCCGTCGCCGACCACGACCAATGCTGCAAAGCCGAAGCGCTTGCCGCCCTTCACGGTCTTGGAGACGCGGTTGATGTGCACCAGCTTCTCGATGATGCCGTCATCTTCTTCCTGCTTGCCGCCGCGACGGTCGTCACGACCCCCGCGACCACGGCCACGATCGCCGCCTTCGCGGTTGCCGCCACGGCCACGGCCACGCCGGCCCTGGTTCTCGCCGGCGTCGCCAGCTTCGAGCGCCACGTCCGGGGTCTCGATGGTGTTTTCGTCAGCCATGATCAGAACTCCAGCCCGCCTTCACGGGCGGCATCGGCCAGCGCCTTGACGCGGCCATGGAACAGGAAGCCGCCGCGATCGAACACGACAGTCGTCACACCCGCCTGCTTGGCGGCCTCGGCGATCTTCTTGCCGACTTCGGCAGCGGCATCGACGTTCGCGCCGCTCGCCTTGGCACCCAGCGTGGAGGCAGCGGCAACCGTGCGGCCGGCCGCGTCATCGATGATCTGGGCGTAGATGTGACGGCCGGTGCGGTGCACCGACAGACGGGGCTTGCCACCGGCACGCGCGCGCAGCGCAGTGCGAACCCGGCGACGGCGACGTTCGAAAAGGGAAAGCTTTGCCATCTTATCTCTTCTTCCCTTCCTTGCGGAAGATAAACTCGCCGCGATAGGCGATCCCCTTGCCCTTGTAGGGCTCGGGCTTGCGCCAGCGGCGGATTTCGGCGGCAAACTGGCCGACGGCCTGCTTGTCGGTGCCGGAAATCTCGATCGTGGTCTGGTCCGGGGTCTTCACTTCCAGGCCCTCGGGCACCGGCAGATCGACATCGTGGCTGTAACCGAGCTGCAGCTTCAGGGTCTTGCCCTGCGCGTTGGCACGGTAGCCGACGCCCTTGATGACCAGCACCTTGGTGAAGCCGGCGCTGACGCCTTCCACCAGGTTCGACACCAGCGTGCGCTGCATGCCCCAGAAGGCCCGAGCCTGCTTGCTGTCATTGGCGGGCTTCACCGAGATCTCGCCCTCTTCGACCTTGTAGTCGATGAGATCGGACAGGCCGAGGGTCAGGGTGCCCTTGGGGCCCTTCACCGTGAGGGTGCCGTTGTCGATCGTGGCGGTCACGCCGCCCGGGATCGCCACCGGCTTCTTACCGATGCGGCTCATCAGAACACCTCCGCCAGCACTTCGCCGCCGACGTTGTGGCTGCGCGCTTCGGCATCCGAAAGCACGCCGCGCGGCGTCGAGACGATGGTGATGCCGAGACCATTGCGGATCGTCGGCAGTTCCTTGGAACCCGAGTAGACGCGGCGGCCCGGCTTCGAGACGCGCGCCACGTGCTTGATTGCGGGCTCGCCTTCGAAATACTTCAGTTCGATCCGCAGCGCCTTGTGCTTCCCCGAGGTATCTTCGCTGTAGCCACGGATGTAGCCTTCACGCTGAAGCACTTCGAGCACGCTCGCACGCAGGTTGCTCGCCGGGGTCAGGACGGAGTCCTTCTTGGCGCGCTGGCCGTTGCGGATGCGGGTGAGCATGTCACCCAGAGGATCGGTCATTGCCATTGTTCAGTCCTCACCAGCTCGACTTGGTCAGACCGGGAATCATCCCGCTGTTGCCAAGTTGACGCAGTTCGATGCGGTTGATGCCGAACTTGCGGTAATAGCCGCGCGGGCGGCCGGTGGTGGCGCAACGGTTGCGCACCCGGGTCGGGTTCGCGTTGCGCGGAAGCTCGGCCATCTTGAGCCGGGCGACCAGTCGCTCGGTCTCGTCGAGGGACTCGTCATTCGCGATCGCCTTCAGCTTCTCGTACTTCGCAGCGTACTGCTTGACGAGCTTCTTGCGACGCTCATTCTTGTTGATGGAACTCAGTTTCGCCATGGACTTAAGCTCTCTGCTTTCGTGTCTCTAAGCGGAAGGCGGCTTACGCCGCTTCCTTCTGTTCGGTCTTGGCTTCACCAGCGAAGGGGAAGCCGAACAGGCGCAGCAGCTCGCGCGCCTCTTCGTCGGTCTTGGCGGTGGTGGTGACGATGATGTCCATCCCACGCACCTTCTCGATCTTGTCGTAGCTGATTTCGGGGAACACGATCTGTTCCTTCAGCCCCATCGCGTAGTTGCCGCGGCCGTCGAACGACTTGGCGTTCAGCCCGCGGAAGTCGCGGATGCGCGGCATGGCCACGGTGACGAGACGATCGAGAAATTCGTACATCCGCTCACGACGCAGCGTGACCTTGCAGCCGATCGGCATGCCTTCACGCAGTTTGAACTGCGCGATCGACTTCTTGGCGATGGTGATCACCGGCTTCTGGCCGGCGATCAGCGCCATTTCCTCGGCGGCGGTCTGAACCTTCTTCTTGTCCTGGCTCGCCTCGCCCACGCCCATGTTAAGCGTGATCTTCTCGAGCTTGGGCACTTCCATGCGGTTCTTGTAGCCGAACTTCTCGGTCATGGCCTTGACGATTTCGTTATCGTACTTGGCCTTCATCCGGGCGGTGTAATCAGCCATCGATGGTCTCCCCACTCTTGACCGCAACGCGCACCTTCTTGCCGTCCTTCACTCCGAAACGGACGCGGGTGGCCTTGCCGGTCTTGGGATCAGCGAGAGCAACCTTGGAGATGGCCATCGGCGCCGCGAAGCGGTCGATGCCACCCTGAGGGTTGGCCTGGCTGGGCTTGCGGTGACGGGCGACGATGTTCACGCCCTCGACAACGACCTTGCCGTCCTTCGGCATGACTTGGGCGACCGTACCGGTGCGGCCCTTGTCCTTGCCAGACAGCACGACGACGCTGTCACCCTTCTTGATCTTAGCGGCAGCCATCACAGCACCTCCGGCGCGAGCGAGATGATCTTCATGAAGCCCTTGCTCCGCAGTTCGCGCACCACGGGGCCGAAGATACGGGTGCCGATCGGCTCCTCGTTCTTGTTCACGAGCACCGCGGCGTTGGTGTCGAAGCGGATGACGGTGCCATCCGGACGGCGCACGTCCTTGCGGGTGCGCACGATCACCGCGCGGTGAACGTCGCCCTTCTTGACCTTGGTGCGCGGCTGCGCCTCCTTGATGGAGACGACGATCACATCGCCGACGCCCGCGGTACGACGCTTCGAGCCACCCAGCACCTTGATGCACTGGACGCGCTTGGCGCCGCTGTTGTCCGCGACGTCGAGATTGGATTGCATCTGGATCATTGATCCGTTGTCCTTCTCATTGGCTTACCGGGACGCCCGATCCGACCGGGGCCCAGCAGTTCCGTTTACGCCTAATTCAGTTACCCGCAGCCGCAACGTCGAGGTCGGCTTCCACCGCCTGCACGCCGCCTGCCACGACCCGGTCCTTGACGATCCAGGTCTTGGTCTTGGACATCGGGCGGGTCTCCTCGATCCGCACCACGTCACCCACGGTGTATTCGTTCTGCTCGTCGTGCGCGTGATACTTCTTCGAACGACGGATGATCTTCCCGTAGAGCGGGTGCTTCACCTTGCGTTCGACCAGCACGGTCACGGTCTTGTCGGTCTTGTCGGAGGTCACAGTCCCGACGAGGATGCGCTTGGGCATGTGCTTTCTCCTTACGCCTTGGCGGCGGCGGCCTTGGCCGCACGCTCGCTCTGCAGCGTCTTGATCTGCGCGATGGTCCGGCGCACCTGACGGATGCGCGACGGGGCCTCGAGCTGGTTGGTCGCAGCCTGGAACCGCAGATTGTACTGCTCGCGCTTGAGCTCGGTGAGCTCGGCGGTCAGCTGGTCATCGGTCTTGGTGCGAAGGTCCGCGATATCGGCCATTATTCGCCTCCCAGGTGGCTGGTGTCGCCGAGACGGGCGACAACCTTGGTCTTGATCGGCAGCTTCATCGCTGCACGCTCGAAGGCTTCGGCGGCCAACGGGCCGGCGACGCCGTCGAGTTCGAACAGGATCCGGCCCGGCTTCACCTTGGCCGCCCAATATTCGACCGAACCCTTGCCCTTACCCTGACGGACTTCGGCAGGCTTCTTCGACACGGGCACATCGGGGAACACGCGGATCCAGAGACGACCCTGACGCTTGATGTGACGGGTGATCGCACGACGCGCGGCTTCGATCTGACGGGCCGTGACGCGCTCGGGTTCCAGAGCCTTCAGCCCGTAGGAGCCGAAGTTCAGGGTGGTGCCGCCCTTGGCATCGCCCTTGATCCGGCCCTTGAACTGCTTGCGGAACTTGGTCTTTTTCGGTTGCAACATGGTCTGTTACCTCTAGCGGGCCGGGCGGACGCCGGAAGTCTGGGCTTCCATCATCAGGCGGTCCTGCGCGGTCGGATCGTGAGCGAGGATCTCGCCCTTGAAGATCCACACCTTGATCCCGATGATCCCGTAGGCGGTCAGCGCCTCGGTCTCGGCGTAATCGATGTTCGCACGCAGGGTGTGAAGCGGCACGCGGCCTTCGCGGTACCATTCGACGCGGGCGATTTCCGCCCCGCCGAGACGGCCACCGCACACGATCTTGATGCCTTCGGCACCCAGACGCAGCGCCGACTGCACCGCGCGCTTCATCGCCCGGCGGAACGCCACGCGGCGCACCAGCTGGTCGGCGATGCCCTGGGCGACGAGCTTGGCGTCGATTTCCGGCTTGCGGATCTCGACGATGTTCAGCTTCACGTCGCTCTTCGTCATCGTCGCCAGCTTGGAGCGCAGCTTTTCGATGTCCGCGCCCTTCTTGCCGATGATGACACCGGGACGGGCCGCATAGATCGACACCCGGCACAGCTTGGCCGGACGCTCGATCACCACCTTAGAAACCGCCGCCTGCGGCAGGTTCTTCATGATGTACTTGCGGATCGCGACATCTTCCTTGAGCAGCTGCGCATAGTCACGCCCTTCGGCGTACCAGCGGCTGTCCCAGGTGCGGTTGATCTGCAGGCGCAGACCGATCGGATTGCTCTTCTGACCCATATTACGCCTCCTCTGCTTCGCGAACGACGATCCGCAGACGCGAGAACGGCTTCAGGATCCGGGTCGACTTGCCGCGGCCACGGGTGTGGAAGCGCTTCATCGTCACCGACTTGCCGACGCTCGCTTCAGCGACGACCAGCGCGTCGACGTCGAGGTTGTGGTTGTTTTCCGCATTGGCGATCGCCGAGGCGAGCACCTTGCTCGCATCGCGCGCCATCGCCCGCTTCGAAAAGGCGAGGATGTTCAACGCCTCTTCGGCCTTCTTGCCGCGGATCAGGGCCGCGACGAGATTGAGCTTCTGCGCCGAACCACGGATCGTGGTGCCGACGGCCAGCGCCTCGTTATCGCCCACGCGGCGGGGTGCTTTTGCCTTGCCCATTAGCGCTTGCCCTTCTTGTCGGCAGCGTGACCCGGGAAGGTGCGCGTGGGCGCAAATTCACCAAGCTTGTGGCCGACCATTTCTTCCGAAACCGAAACGGGAATGAACTTGTGCCCGTTATAGACATTGAAGGTGAGCCCGACGAACTGCGGCAGGATCGTCGAACGCCGCGACCAGGTCTTGATCGGCTTGGCATTCGTGGTTTCCTGCGCCGTTTCTGCCTTCTTGAGCAGGCTCAGCTCGACAAACGGACCTTTCCAGACGGAACGTGCCATCGTCTCTTACCTCTTCTTCTTCGCGTGACGCGAACGGATGATCATCTTGTCCGTCTGCTTGTTGTGGCGCGTGCGAGCACCCTTGGTCGGCTTGCCCCACGGCGTCACCGGATGGCGACCACCGGAGGTCCGGCCTTCACCACCACCGTGCGGGTGGTCGACCGGGTTCTTCGCAACGCCGCGAGTCAGCGGACGCTTGCCCATCCAGCGCGAGCGGCCGGCCTTGGCGAAGTTCTGGTTGGCGTTGTCGGGGTTCGACACCGCACCCACCGTGCCCATGCAATCGGCGCGCAGGTAACGCTGCTCGCCCGAGTTGAGGCGGACGATCACGAAGGCGCGGTCACGACCGACGACCTGCACATAGGTGCCGGCCGAACGGGCGATCTGGCCGCCCTTGCCCGGCTTCATCTCGACATTGTGGCAGATCGTGCCGACCGGCATCTGACCGAGCAGCATCGCGTTGCCCGGCTTGGTGTCGACCTTCTCGCCGGCCACGACCTGGTCACCGACAGCCAGACGCTGCGGCGCGATGATGTAGGCCTGCTCGCCATCTTCGTACTTCACCAGCGCGATGAAGGCGGTGCGGTTCGGGTCATATTCCAGACGCTCGACGGTGGCCGGCATGTCCCACTTGCGACGCTTGAAGTCGATGAAGCGGTACTTCTGCTTGTGGCCCCCGGCGATCCCGCGCGAGGTGACGTGGCCCTTGTTGTTGCGGCCACCGGTCTTGCGCTTGCCTTCGGTCAGCGCCTTGACGGGCTTGCCCTTGTAGAGCGCCGACTTGTCGACCAGGATCAGACCGCGGCGGGCGGGACTGGTCGGCTTGTAGTTCTTGAGTGCCATTGTTCGTGTCCTGTCCCTTGGCCTCAGATACCGCTGGTGATGTCGATCATTTCACCCTCGGCGAGGGTGACAATGGCCTTCTTCACGTCGGAGCGCTGATAGGCCTTGCCCTTCCAGCGCTTGGTCTTGCCCTTCTGGACCAGGGTGTTCACGGCGACGACCTTCTTGTCGTAGATCGCCTCGATCGCTTCCTTGATCTGCGGCTTGGTCGCGTCCTTGGCGACCTTGAAGACCACGGCGTTGTTTTCCGACGCGAGGGTCGACTTTTCGGTGATGTGCGGCGCGATGATCACGTCGTAGTGACGCGCGTCGACGGTCTGCTTCTTAGCCATTGAAACGGGCCTCCAGCTTTTCGACGGCGGCCTTGGTCAGCACCAGCGTGTCGTGGTTGAGGATGTCGTAGACATTGGCACCGATCGCGGGGAGCACGTTAATGCCCGGCAGGTTGCCGGCGGCCTTCTTGAAGCCCGCGTCGACCTGCTCGCCGTCGATCACCAGCACCTTGCCCGTGAGACCGGCAGCGGTGAGGTGGCCCTTCAATGCCTTGGTCTTGGCGTCCTTCAGCTCGAGGCTGTCAACCACCACTAGGCCACTCTTGGCCTTGGTCGAGAGCGCCATCTTGAGACCCAGCGCACGGACCTTCTTGTTGAGCGACTGCTCGAAGTCACGCTTGCGCGCACCGTGGGCCTTACCACCGCCAATGAAGACGGGGGCAGCGCGGTCGCCGTGACGGGCGGTGCCGCCACCCTTCTGGCGGCCGAACTTCTTGCCGGTGCGGGCCACGTCCGAACGCTCACGCGTCGGGCGGGCGGTGCCACGGCGGTTTTCGAGCTGCCAGGTCACCACGCGGTGGAGGATGTCGGCGCGCGGCTCGATGCCGAACACGTCATCCGACAGCTCGACTTCACCCGAAGCCTTGCCGCCTGCGATGTTCTGAACCTTGATCTTCATGGCTCAGCCTTCCTTGTTTTCTTCGGTGGCCGCGGTGTCGATCTCGACAGCCTCGACAGCCACGGGGGTCTCGTCGGCGACGGGAGCCTTGTTCTTGTCAAGGATCGCGCCCGGGAACGGCAGGTCAGCCGGAGCCTTGAGCTTCACCGCGTCGCGAACGAGCAGCCAGCCGTTCTTTGCGCCCGGGACCGAGCCCTTGACGAAGAGAAGACCGCGCTCGGCGTCGGTGCGGACGATTTCGAGGTTCTGCTGGGTGCGCTGACGGTCGCCCATGTGGCCGGCCATCTTCTTGCCCTTGAACACGCGGCCCGGATCCTGGCGGTTACCGGTCGAACCGTGGGCACGGTGCGAGATCGAGACGCCGTGCGTCGCGCGCATACCGCCGAAGCCCCAGCGCTTCATGGCGCCCGCAAAGCCCTTGCCCTGCGTGTGGCCGGTGATGTCGACCATCTGGCCAGCAACGAAGTGCTCGGCCGAGATGGTGGCGCCGACCGGGACCAGCGCATCGGCGCTGTCGACGCGGAATTCGGCGACCTGCTTCTTGAGGCCGACATCGGCCTTGGCGAATTGTTCACGCTGCGGCTTGGCAACGTTCTTGTGCTTGGCTTCGCCCGCGCCGAGCTGGACGGCGTAGTAGCCATCGCGGTCTTCGGTGCGGTGCGAGACCACCTGGCATTCTTCCAGCGACAGAACGGTCACGGGCACGTGCCGTCCATCCTCCTGGAAGAGGCGGGTCATCCCGACTTTCTTTGCGATAACGCCGGTGCGCATCGTCAGTTCACTCCTCAACAGAGGCACCCGACGGACCATCCGCCAGGTGCGTGTGAGACCGCAGACACGAATGCGCCTGCGGCCCCGTTCAGCCCATATTTTGATGCATCGCCCCGTCCGGGCTGAGTGCTCCTGCCGGCCGGGTGGCCTCGGGAGCGAGACGGGGGACGCAGCCCGGAGATGTTCTCCGGCGGTATCCACCCTATCGTCAGGCGGAGCGTCTTGCGCTCCAACGATAGAGGCCCCCTGCCGAAGCAAGGGGCATTTCGGCCAGCCTCTTAGGCCAGCTTGATCTCGACGTTCACGCCGGCAGCCAGATCGAGCTTCATCAGCGCGTCCACGGTCTGGGCGTTGGGCTGCACGATGTCGAGCAGCCGCTTGTAGGTGCGCACCTCGAACTGCTCGCGCGACTTCTTGTCGACGTGCGGGCCGCGGTTCACGGTGAACTTCTCGATACGCGTCGGCAGGGGAATGGGGCCGCGAATGAGCGCGCCGGTGCGGCGGGCCGTATCGGCGATCTCGCCAGTGGCCTGGTCGAGAACGCGGTGGTCGAACGCCTTGAGGCGAATACGGATATTCTGAGCTTCCATGTCCTACTACCGATGCGAAAGAGCCAAGGAGCAACCGGCGAGCCGGCATTTCCCAAAAACAAAGACCGCCCCGCTTGCTTCGGTTTCCCGTGAGCGGGCGGCCTTCCTCAAAACTCGTGCCGTCGGGAGACGAATCTCCGTCGGGGATGCGCGCCTATACGGGCCGAGTTGGATTCTGGCAAGGGCCTCCGGACCGAAAATTACATGACCGCGAAACGACCATGTCCGAGCCGTGAAGAGCGCCCTGCCCCCACAAGAAAGGCCCGGCCGCTCCTAGGAGCGCCGGGCCTCTTTATCGTTCAGTCAGCTGCGCGCGGCAGCGGCGACCTTACTTGGTGATCTTGGCGACGACGCCCGAACCCACGGTGCGGCCACCTTCGCGGATCGCGAAGCGAAGACCTTCGTCCATGGCGATCGGCGCGATCAGCTTGACGCCGATGGTCACGTTGTCGCCAGGCATCACCATTTCGGTGCCTTCGGGAAGGATCACTTCGCCGGTCACGTCGGTGGTGCGGAAGTAGAACTGCGGGCGGTAGTTGGCGAAGAACGGCGTGTGACGGCCGCCTTCGTCCTTCGACAGCACGTAGACCTCGGCGCTGAACTCGGTGTGCGGGGTCACGGTGCCCGGCTTGGCGAGAACCTGGCCGCGCTCGACTTCTTCACGGGCCACGCCGCGGATCAGGGCGCCGACGTTGTCGCCGGCTTCACCGCGATCGAGCAGCTTGCGGAACATTTCCACGCCGGTGACGGTGGTCTTGCGGGTGTCCTTGATGCCGACGATTTCGACTTCGTCGCCCACGTTCACGACGCCGGTTTCGATACGGCCGGTCACCACGGTGCCGCGGCCCGAGATCGAGAACACGTCTTCGATCGGCATCAGGAAGCTCTTGTCGATCGGACGGTCGGGCTGCGGGATGTAGCTGTCGACGGCTTCGATCAGGGCAATGACCGAATCCTTGCCGATGTTGTCATCGCGGCCTTCAAGAGCGGCCAGAGCCGAACCCTTGACGATCGGAATATTGTCGCCGTCGAAGTCGTAGGAGCTCAGCAGCTCGCGCACTTCGAGTTCGACGAGCTCGAGGATTTCCTCGTCGTCGACCTGGTCGACCTTGTTCATGTACACGACCAGCGCCGGCACGCCGACCTGACGGGCGAGCAGGATGTGCTCACGGGTCTGGGGCATCGGGCCGTCGGCGGCGTTCACGACCAGGATCGCGCCGTCCATCTGGGCGGCACCGGTGATCATGTTCTTCACGTAGTCGGCGTGACCCGGGCAGTCGACGTGCGCGTAGTGACGGGCAGCCGATTCATACTCGACGTGCGCGGTCGAGATCGTGATGCCGCGCTCACGCTCTTCCGGGGCCTTGTCGATGTTGGCGAAGTCCACGGCGCTGCCGCCGTAGGTTTCAGCCATCACCTTGGTGATCGCCGCGGTCAGGGTGGTCTTGCCATGGTCGACGTGACCGATGGTGCCGATGTTGCAGTGCGGCTTATTCCGCTGGAACTTTTCCTTGGCCATTTCTCTGGTGTACCTTCTTGGATGAAAATGCGTGTTCGCGGGAGAACAGCGGCGCCCGCAGAATCAGGCGCCGCCCCTAGACTGCCGTGGCAGCTTAGGCAAGTTTCTCCTTGACCTCGGCTGCGACGTTGGCCGGAACCTCGTCGTAGTGCGAGAACTGCATGGTGTACTGCGCACGCCCCTGGGTGAACGAACGCAACTCGTTGACGTAGCCGAACATGTTGGCGAGCGGCACAAAGGCCTCGACCGCCTGGGCATTGCCGCGCGTGTCGGTGCCCTGGATCTGGCCGCGCCGCGAGTTGAGGTCGCCGATGACGTCGCCGAGGTAGTCATCGGGGGTGACGACTTCAACCTTCATGATCGGTTCGAGCAGCTTGATGCCCGACTTCTGCGCCACTTCGCGCATGGCACCGCGCGCGGCGATTTCGAACGCGATCGCGCTCGAGTCGACGTCGTGGTAGGCACCATCGGTCAGCTTGATCGAGAAGTCGATGATCGGGAAGCCGACGAGATGGCCGCTTTCGGCCTGCTCGCGGAAGCCCTTTTCGATCGCCGGGATGTACTCGCGCGGGATGTTCCCGCCCTTGATCTGGTCCTCGAAGATCACGCCCTGGCCGCGTTCACCCGGGGTGACCGTGACCTTCACGCGGCCGAACTGGCCCGAGCCGCCCGACTGCTTCTTGTGGGTGTAATCGACTTCGACCTCGCGGGCGAGGTATTCGCGGTAAGCCACCTGCGGCGCGCCGACGTTGGCTTCGACCTTGAACTCGCGGCGCATGCGGTCGACGATGATGTCGAGGTGGAGTTCGCCCATGCCCTTGATGATCGTCTGACCGCTTTCGTGGTCGGTCGAGACGCGGAACGAGGGGTCTTCCTGCGCCAGACGATTGAGCGCGATGCCCATCTTTTCCTGGTCGGCCTTGGTCTTGGGTTCCACCGAAAGCTCGATCACGGGCTCGGGGAATTCCATGCGCTCAAGGATGATCGGCTTGGACGCGTCGCACAGGGTATCCCCGGTGGTGGTGTCCTTCATGCCGGCCAGCGCCACGATGTCGCCCGCAAACGCCTCATCGATGTCCTCGCGGTTGTTCGAGTGCATCAGCAGCATGCGGCCGATCTTTTCCTTCTTGTCCTTGACCGAGTTCAGGACCTGGCCCTTGGTGAGCTTGCCCGAATAGATGCGGGTGAAGGTCAGCGAGCCGACGAAGGGATCGTTCATGATCTTGAACGCGAGCGCGGCAAAGGGCGCATCGTCGCTCGAAGGACGCTCGTCTTCCTGATCGCTGTCGGGCAGCACGCCCTTGATCGGCGGAATGTCGAGCGGCGAGGGCATGTAGTCGACCACGGCGTCGAGCAGGGGCTGGACGCCCTTGTTCTTGAACGCCGAGCCGCAGGTCACCGGCACGAAGGCGCGCGCGATGGTGCCCTGACGGATCAGCTTCTTGATCGTCGGGACATCGGGCTCGTTGCCTTCGAGATAGGCTTCCATGATCTCGTCGTCCTGCTCGACGACGAGCTCGATCAGGCGCTCGCGATATTCGGCGGCCTTGTCGGCGAGGTCAGCGGGGATCTCGATGAACTCGTACTTCGCGCCGAGGCTCTCGTCCTTCCAGACGATGCCGCGGTTGTTGACGAGGTCGACCACGCCCTGCAGCTGGCTCTCGGCCCCGATGGGGAGATAGAGAACAAGCGGCTTGGCACCCAGACGATCAATGATCGACTGGACGCAGTAATAGAAATCGGCGCCGGTGCGGTCCAATTTATTGATGAAGCACATCCGGGGCACGCCGTACTTGTCGGCCTGACGCCACACAGTCTCGGACTGAGGTTCGACACCGGCAACGCCATCGAATACTGCAACTGCACCGTCCAACACGCGGAGCGAGCGTTCGACTTCGATGGTGAAGTCGACGTGGCCGGGGGTGTCGATGATGTTGATGCGGTGCTTGGGCTGATTTTCACGCAGCGCGTCAGGATCGCTCATGGGGTCCATCGAGGCGTCTTCGGCGGTCCAGAAGGTCGTGGTCGCGGCCGAGGTGATGGTGATCCCGCGCTCCTGCTCCTGCTCCATCCAGTCCATCGTCGCAGCGCCATCGTGCACTTCGCCGATCTTGTAGGACTTGCCGGTGTAGTAGAGGATACGCTCGGTCGTGGTGGTCTTGCCGGCATCGATGTGCGCCATGATGCCGATATTGCGATAGCGCTCCAGCGGATACTCGCGGGCCATATCAGGTTCCTTGACTGTGAGGGGGCCGCCGGGGTGCGGTCAGGGCCCCATATAGGGAAGATTGTGACAGCCGAAAGACCCCAACAGCTTGGAGCCCCCGGCTGCCCACAATCGCACGAGTTACCAGCGGTAGTGCGAGAAGGCGCGGTTCGCGTCCGCCATGCGGTGCGTGTCCTCGCGCTTCTTCACCGCGTTGCCGCGGTTGTTGGCCGCATCGAGCAGCTCGCCCGACAGGCGCGCCGCCATCGTGGTTTCCGGACGACCGCGCGCGGCGGTGATCAGCCAGCGGATCGCCAGCGCCTGGGCGCGCTCGGGACGCACCTCCACCGGCACCTGGTAGGTCGCACCACCGACGCGGCGGCTGCGCACTTCGACCTGCGGCTTCACGTTGTTGAGCGCATCGTGGAACAGCTGGATGGGATCGGCCTTGGCCTTGGCTTCGACCGTGGCAAGCGCGCCATAGACGATCTTTTCGGCAACAGCCTTCTTACCGTCGAGCATGAGGTTGTTCATGAACTTCGACAGGATCTGATCCCCGTACTGGGGATCGGGCAGGATGACCCGCTTTTCGGGACGACGACGACGTGACATATTTGAAAACTCCTTCGGAGTGGTCGCTCACCTCCGTGAGCGCCCTGCGGCTCCGGCCCGCTCCCCCACCCGGCCACCCAGAGACTACCTCGTTAGGGTAGCCGGGTGGGGGAACGTGCCGAACCCGCGCCTGAACCTTACTTCGGACGCTTCGCCCCGTACTTCGAGCGGCTCTGCTTGCGGTCCTTCACGCCCTGCGTGTCGAGCACGCCGCGCAGCACGTGGTAGCGCACGCCCGGAAGGTCGCGCACACGCCCGCCGCGGATGAGCACCACCGAGTGCTCCTGCAGGTTGTGGCCCTCGCCCGGGATGTAGCTGATGACCTCGCGCTGGTTGGTCAGGCGGACCTTGGCCACCTTGCGCAGCGCCGAGTTCGGCTTCTTCGGGGTCGTCGTGTAGACGCGGGTGCAGACACCGCGCTTCTGCGGGTTCTGCTCCATCGCAGGGACCTTGCTCTTGGCCTTCTGCGGAACGCGGCCCTTGCGGACCAGCTGGTTGATCGTCGGCATGTGAAAAAACTTTCTCTCTTCACCGTGTGGCCTGACCCGTCAGCCAAAGTGGGCACCGGTTTGGCGCCCGGACGGGTCAGAATAAAGGTGACACGGGTGCCGGACGATGCTGGAGGAGAGATCAAACCCAACCGTCATCCCAGCGAAAGCTGGGACCCAGGGCCGCAAGCATATCGCTTGCCGCATGAGATCCCAGCTTTCGCTGGGACGACGACGAGGCCGAAACGCTCCACCCGCATGTCAGGCCCTTCGGCCACCGGGTTACTTTGCCGGCTGCCCTCACGAGGAGGACGCACCGCCAATGTTCAGCTCGCTTTCCGAGGGAGACCCCCGGAAGGATGCGCGCCCTTAGGCGGGTTTGGGGTGGGGGTCAAGGGATTCGGAGATGCGCCGACAGACTTACGACTCGCAGCCAAACTTGCTAACAGCGCCGACATGATCCCGGGCTGGCCAGACCTCAAAAACGCGGTGCGCCGAAAGATTGCGCGTCGCACGTGGATCCCCATCCTTCTTTCGCGATCAAATGACATTGGTAAATATCCGCACGTCGGATGGCGATCCTCATTTGAAGGTGTTCACAGCCTTGTCATACATCGTAGTTTAAGCGAAAAATTCGGATCTTATGGGTGGAGTAATGATTATCATCATGCACCATGGGCGAGCCGACAAACCTATAAACCATTCGATGAATATTGGGAGTCAGATGAGAGCGACAGTCGCCTTGGCTTTCGCCTAGTGTCACGTCAATCCCTCCCGGATCGAGATCAAGTATACCACTTACATCATGATTTCATTTTCGCCTTGAACCTTGCTTATGAAACTGGTTCGTGGGTTCGACCCTGTGAAAATTATATCGAGGTCGCGAGGGAGATCCGCGACTCTCAAGATAGGATTTGTGGAATAGAAGCAAAAGCGGAGTTTTTGGCCGATTATCTTTCAGCTCGGAACTCAATTCTGAGAATTTCATCTTTTTCGAGCCAACAAGCCGTCTTAAGGATTTCCGACATCCCACAAGAGTTTCAAGAACTAGAAGAGGAATTTGAAGGCGGTAGGCTCGCAATTCGGCGAATGGACTTGGACCAGACCGGCGACATGGCCGGCGCCGGAGTGGCCGTGTTTAGAGTGGCGCGCACCGACGTTGATCCCGAGGAGGACGTGCCGGAACTTGGGCCGGAAACAAACGAAAACACGAGCAGTGAATCTTGGTCGTTTACGCGTGGCGAAGCTGTCGCAGCTAGATTAATGGCAGACTACTGGAGGGACGAAATCTTCGAGGCCAATAATGGTAGCATCCGAGTCCGAGGCGACGAGGTTCCATCTAACGTCACATTCATCGTTGATGCTAGCGGACAGCGGATGTCGGCCGACCAATTAGACAATGAAGACGTAGGCAAGTGGCTGTGGTTTAAACCCGATATCATCGCCTCGCTGGCGGAACGGAGAGGCGCCGAACTCAATTGGTACTCACGGTTCACAGGCGGCATTTCCACTCCCTCTGATCCGGCCGTGCATTTCGGGATAAACTCGTCGGGCTTAGTCACTGTCTATGCAAATGACGTGGCACGCCTTCCGGAATGGGAAAGGCGCTTATGGGGTGGCTATAATGTCGCTCCGGAGGGCAAAGTTTGTGCCGAGTTGTTGATGTCACAGGTCGAGGTGCGGCCTGCCGAAACACAATCACCCGAAAAATGGCTTCCCATTGTTCTGGATCAAGTCAGAGACGCTTGGCGACAACAGTTCGGGACAGAGCTTTTCAGGAAGCACGACAAATATCTTGAGATTCTGTCTAGATGCCACCGCTTCCGTGCATTGAACCTTGACGGACTATATGCGCTAGCGAAGGACGTTGCGCGCATTTCAGCTGATTTAATTGATGAAAAAGCTGTGGTTGCGGCAAGTAAATTTCCACCAAAGGAGAATTTGCGAAGCCTGAAGGCACTCCAACATGCGATAAGTGAGCTGCACGACCCTGATGTCGTTCATCAAATTTTCGGTCCCCTTTTCGCAACTTATGATCTCAGACTTCAGGATGCGCACTTGCCAAAAAGTGAAATTGCAAGTCGTTTCAAAATACTGGACATTGATCCTAACGCACCAACGATCTTCGGCGGTGAGCATTTATTATATAATGTAGTCACCTCATTCGATGCGATCCGAATTATTCTTGAGCAAGCTCCCTAACTTGTAGACTACCCTCCCCGAGTGACCTTCTGTGGCCCTGCCGAGGTCCGGCGCGTTCGTGAATACACTTTATCTCACGCAATCGAGGGCACCCTGCGGGTGCCCGGTTTTGCCGCCTGCAGGGCGGGGTTGGACAGGGGGGTAGTGCTTGGCTCGGGGAGAGCGGGGGTGCAATGCGCGCCATTGGTGGCTCCGCGCCCACCCCCGACCCCTCCCGTGAACGGGAGGGGGATATCGTTTTCCTACTCCCGGCAAACCTGTCACCCTCCCGCGCCATGACCCAGCCGCGCACCCCCTCCCCCCGCCCCTCCCGCTCCACCGTCGTTCGCAACAAGCGCAAGATCCCGCGGCAGGCGACCTCCTCGGTCGCCTACGAGCTCGTGCCGCCCGCGCCCGATGATCCGCTGCTCGACTTCATGCCGGTGCCCCATGTGCGGCCCAAGGCGAACTCGATCACGCCCGACGTGCAGCGCGCCTTCATCGCGCAGCTCGCCGCCACGGGCATCGTCCAGCAGGCCGCGCGCCATGTCGGCAAGAGCATGGAGGCGCTCTACAAGCTGCGCCAGCGGCCCGGGGCGGAGGGCTTTCGGGCGGCGTGGGATGCGGCGCTCGACCGGGGGGTGAGCCGGCTCGAGGACTGCGCGCTCGCCCGCGCCATCGAGGGCGAGGAGAAGCCGATCCTCCACGCGGGCAAGGTCGTCGGCGTCGAGCGGCGGCACAACGAGGCGCTGGTGATGTTCTTCCTCAAGACCCGCCTCCCCCACCGCTACGACCAGCAGAAGGAGGTGGGGCCGGGGCACCCGCTCTACGAGAAGGTCGCGGCCGCCTATGCCGCCGAGCAGCGGCGCACCCCGGAGCAGGACAAGCAGACCCGCCGGAGCCTCGACATCATGTTCGGGCGGTGGTTCGGCGCGCTCGAGGACATGTGGGAGCGGCGGATGGCGCTGCTGGGCATCGACCTCGCCGGGCCGGACCACGCCGCGCGCGTCGAGGCGCTGAAGGCCGAGGGGCGCTGGCCGGACGTCACCCGCCAGCAATTCGGGATGACGCTCGTCCCCCTCGAGGACGAGGAGGCATGGGAGCGCGAGCGGGCGGCGGAGGCGGCAGCGCGGGAGCGCGCGCTTGCGGCCAGCCGCGCGGTGCTACGCCGACAGGAACGCCACTAGCGCGCGCACCTTCTTGCTGCGCCACTGCGGCGCGGGGGCGAGGAGCCAGTAGGCGCGCTGGGCAGGCTCGGGCTCGGTGAGCGCCGCGAGCGCGCCGCGCGCGATGGCCGCCTCGGCGAGCGCGTGGGGGAGGATCGTGCGCCCCATCCCTGCCAGCGCCGAGGCGAGCGCCTGGCCGGGGGAGCCCGCCCGGATGCACGGGTTGATGCCATCGGGCATGGTCATCCCCGGCCAGTCGATCCACGCGCTCCTGTGCTCGGGCGCGGCGACGGTCACCTTCAGCGCCGGGGCGAGCTGGACGCCCTGGAGATCGCCCGGCCCGTCGACCAGCCGGATCGCGATATCGAGGTTCGCCTCGGTGAAATCGGCGTGCTCGTCGGGGGCGAGGATGTACTGGACGCCCCCCCCTGAATCATTGGGCGTGCCGGCCTGGAACACGGCAAGGCGCGGGGCGAGCCATTCGGCGTAGAACTCGCGCGGGACGGCGATGGTGTAGCGGTCCGACGACTGCCCGGCCTGCATCGCGGCAACACTCTCCTCGAAGCGGAGGAACCCCTCGCGCAAGGGGTCGAGGCCCGCCTCGCCCTCGGGCGTGAGTTCGAGACCCTTGGAGGTGCGGCGGAACAGGACGACGCCGAGCACGTCCTCCAATGCGCGGATCTGCTGGCCGACCGCGGCGGGGGTCACGGCGAGCTCGTCCGCGGCGCGGGTGAAGGACAGGTGCCGGGCGGCGGCGTCGAACACGCGCAGGGCGTTGAGGGGGAGGTGCGTGCGCTTCACGCCGCGAGCGTTAGGCGCGGGCGCGGTTCATCGCAAGCCGCCGCGTCAGCGCGGCGCCTTTACCGGGAGGGGCGGCCCTCGGCGGTCTCGGGCGCGGCGAGCGGGAAGAAGGGGATGCGGATTTCCTGCGGCGAACCATCGGCGCGCTTGAAGGTGTAGAAGCCCTCCATCGAGCCGAACGGCGTCGTCAGCGGGCAGCCCGAGACATAGTCGTGGCTCTGCCCCGGCTGGAGCAGCGGCTGTTCGCCGACCACGCCCTCGCCATCGACATGGTTGACCATGCCGCGCCCGTCGGTGATGCGCCAGTGACGGGTGATGAGGCGCATCGGCTCGTGCGAGGCGTTCTCGATGCGGATATGATAGACCCAGAACCACT
The DNA here is from genome assembly GCF_026586795.1 of Erythrobacter sp. WG. Taxonomy (GTDB): domain Bacteria; phylum Pseudomonadota; class Alphaproteobacteria; order Sphingomonadales; family Sphingomonadaceae; genus Erythrobacter. The sequence goes on along the minus strand of NZ_JAPFGY010000023.1, from coordinate 12,725 downwards.
TGCCGGCCTCCGGGTGCGACTGCTCCGGCAGGTAGTTGACGGCGACCCTCACGGTGACCCCGTCGGTGGTGGCGGCGTGCTGGAAGAATTCTTTCATGTCGCCCCCGAAGTTAGCGATTCTTTGCAGGGTCACAAGACCATGAACACGCATAATGCCCAGCGTATCCCGGCTGGCATACGAATAATGCCCTAGGCGCGGCCCGCGCCTGCCGGCCCGTTGCCGGAATGCGGCGGATGGCATAGGCGATGCGCGTGCCGATCGGCACGGCTCGCGGGGCCGCAGGCGCGCATCGCGCGGCGCGGTGGCGCCGAATGACGGGAAGGAGAAGGCGGACCCATGCAGCCCCGGATCGACGCGGAGATCGCCCCCGGCCCGGCCGCCCTCACCCGCCGCGCCGCGCTGGCGGGGCTCGGCGCGGGTCTGCTCGCCGGGTGCGCGCCGCGGCTGGGCAGTCCCGATCCCGCGCCGTCCGGGCCGCCCCTCGACCCGCAGGCCACCGCCACGCCCGATCTCGTCGACCTTGCGCGCTTCGATCCGCGCCTCAGGCTCGACATCCGCTACGCGACGCCGGACAACTTCATGCGCCGGGTGCTCTATCCGGTTGCGCGGGCAGTGGCGCAGCGGCCCGTCGCCGAGGCGCTCTCCCGCGTCCAGACCCGCGCCGAGGCCGAGGGCTATGGCCTGCTGATCTTCGATGCCTACCGCCCGTGGCGGATCACCAAGGCGATGTGGGACGCCACCCCGCCCGAAAGCCGCGAGTTCGTGGCCGACCCGCGCACCGGATCGCGCCACAATCGCGGGTGCTCGGTCGACCTTTCGCTTCACCGCAGCGGCGTCGAAGTCACCATGCCCAGCCCCTATGACGACTTCACCCCGGCCGCCTACCGCAGTTTCGCCGATGCCCCGGCAGACGCGCTGCGCCTGCGCGACCTGCTCGAGGGCTGGATGGTCGCCGAGGGCTTCGTGCCGCTCGCCAACGAGTGGTGGCACTACGACTGGGCCGAGTGGCGGCGCTATCCCGTGATGGACGTGCCGCTGGAGGATGTGACGGCCCGCTGACGGCCTCGCCCCCGCCCGCTCAGGCCTCAGGCCGCATTGCGCCAGATATCGTGACTGATCACCTGCCCGGCACCCTCGAGCCGGAACTGCGCGACCAGCCCGGCGAGTTCCCCGGCCTCGGCGGCGAGGCTGCGCGCGGCGGCGGTGGCTTCCTCGACCATCGCCGCGTTCTGCTGGGTCATGCGGTCCATCTCGCGCACCGCGGTGTTGATCTGGCCGAGGCTCGCCGCCTGCGCGGCGGCCGCATCGGCGATCTCGCCGATCCCCGTGCCGACCTCGCCGAGGCGCGCGACGATCCCGCCCAGCAGGGTGCCGGTCTCGCCCACCAGCGCCACGCCCTCGCCGACTTCGGCGCTGCTGGTGTGGATCAGCGTCTTGATCCCCTGTGCGGCGTCGGCCGAGCGCTGGGCGAGCGCGCGCACCTCGCTCGCGACCACCGCGAAGCCCGCGCCCGCAGGGCCCGCGCGCGCCGCTTCGACCCCGGCGTTCAAGGCGAGGAGGTTGGTCTGGAAGGCGATGCCGTCGATCACGTCGATGATCTGGCGGATTTCCTCGGCGCTCGCCTCGATCCGGCCCATCGCCGCGACTGCGCGGGCGACGACCGCACCGCCCTTCCCGGCTTCGGCCTGGGCCCCGTCCATGACCGCGCGCACCCGATCGGCCCGCGTGGCGCTTTCGGACACCAGCGCGGTGATCTGGTTCATGCTGGCCGCCGCTTCCTCGAGGCTGGCCGACTGGCGTTCGTTGCGCGCGGCAAGATCGTCGGAGGCGGCATGGATCTCGCGCGATCCGTTTGCCACGCCGGCAGCGGTGCCGCGCAGCTGTGCGATCATCGCGGCGAGCCGCTCGGCGGAGGTGTTGTAGCCGGCCTTCAGCGCCGCGTATTCGGGGGCAAGCTCGGCGGTGATGCGGTGCGACAGGTCACCCTCGGCAAGCCGTTCCAACGCCGCGCCGAGCGCATCGACGACCTGCTTCTGCTTGATCGCGCTCGCCTGTTCGGCCCGGGCCGAGGCGCGGAAGATCTCTATCGCGCGGGTCATGGTGCCCATCTCGTCGTCGCCGTGATCGTCGCGCTCGCCCGCGTCGAGGTCCCCGGCGGCCATGCGCTCCATGACCGAGGCGGTGTCGTGGAGCGCCCAGACCACGCGCTTGCGCAGCTGCAGGAGCCCGGCGAACAGGCTCGCAGCGATCAGCAGCACGGCGAACACCAGCATGATGACGGTGGCCACGACGGTGAAGCGGGCTTCCTCGACCAGCACGGCCTGGCGATCGGCGGCGCCCGCGACCATCGCGTCCACCGCCTTGCGGTGCGCGGCATAGATAACCGCGAGTTCGGCGGTGGCACGATCGATCGCCGCACGATCGGCGCGGCGCGCGGCGGGGAGCAGATCGTCCTTCACCACGCGCCAGAAGGCCGGCGCATCGCGCGCGGCGGTGGCGGCGAAAGCCTGGCGCAAGGCGGGATCGAGGTCCGAGGCTTCCCAGTGGGCGGCGCGCGCGGCGAAATCTTTCTCAAGCTGGGCCAGCCGCTCCGCGCGCACGGCCGCGCTTGCAGGGTCGCGTGCCAGCAGCGCCGCCTCGAGATAGGCTTCGATCAGGTAGCCGGGCGGCGGCAGGATGTCGGCGTTGAACTCGTGGAGCTGCTGGTTGACGCGGTGCATCTCGCCGCCGAAGCGGACGGTGTTGACGGCATAGGCGGACAGCAGCGTGGCAAGCGCGAGGACGACGCCGAGAAAAGCCGCGCCCTGGCGGCTGAGCTTGCGGATCGACATCGGGGCTCTCCGGACCGGGTCTGCGCTTACCTTCTGCCCCTTCGAGGTAAGCCCGGTGCGTTGCGCCTTGCCTGCCGCCGGCCTAGGGGTTTTCCCGGGAGAGCGCCGGGGCCACAGGCTCACCCGGCGGCGAGCAGGTCCTCGATCTGGCCGAGGCGCTCCTTGCCGAAGAACATCTCGTCGGGTCCGTTGTCGACCTTGACCCACATCGTCGGGATGCCGAAGGCGCCCCGCGCCACCACCGCATCGGTGCTGGCGACGAGGCCCTGCTTCACCTCGTCGGTCTGCGCGCGGGCGAAGAGATCCGCGGCATCGAACCCGGCGGCGGTCAGCGCGGCGCCGATTGCCTCGGGCGAGGCGATGTCGAGCCCCTCCTCCCAGATCGCGGGCAGCAGCCCTTGGGCGAACTGCACCGCCCGCCCGTCCTGGTCGGCGGCGAACAGCATCCGCTGGAGCAGGATCGAGTTGAACGGGAACTGCGGGTGCATCCGCCATTTGGTCAGCCCGTGCTTGGCGATGAAGCGGTTCATCTCGAGCATCGCGTAGGCATTCTTGCCCTTCACATCCGCGTCGCGGATCATCGGCGGAGCGTTGCCGGTGAGCTTGTGCATCCCGCCAAGGAAGGCGGGGATCACCGCCAGCTCGGCCTCATGGCGGTCGCACACTTCGCGCAGCGGCCACCAGACGAGGTAGGCATTGGGGCTGACGAAATCGAAGACCAGTTCAACGCGCTTGCCCATGGCTTTTCCCCTCTAGATCCCCGCCGCGGCGAGCGCCTGGTCCATGTCCTCGGTGAGATCCTGGATGTCCTCGAGCCCCACGTTGATGCGCAGCAGACCCTCGGTCACGCCCATCTCGGCGCGGGCCTCCTCGCTCATGCCGGCGTGGGTGGTGGAGGCCGGGTGGCACATCAGGCTGCGCGCGTCGCCGATATTGTTCGAGATGTCGACGAGCCGGAGCGCGTCGAGCACCGCGAAGGCACGGGCGCGGGTGCCGACGTCGAAGGCGAAGATCGGCCCCGTCGCATCCATCTGCGCTTTCGCAAGGTTGTGGCGCGGGTGGCTCGGGAGGCCCGGGTGGAGCATCCGCCCGCCTGCCTTGTCTATGCGCGGCTCGAGGAACCGGCCGAGCGCGACGGCCTGTTCGGACTGCTTCATGGCGCGCAAGGGGAGCGTCTCCAGCCCCTTCATCACCACCCAGGCGTTGAACGCGGCAATGTTCGGCCCGGTGTTGCGCTGGAAGGGGAGCAGCACCTCGTCGATCCACTGCTTCGATCCGCACACCGCGCCCGCGAGCACCCGGCCCTGCCCGTCCATCAGCTTGGTCGCCGAGTAGGCCACGACATCCGCGCCGAACTCCAGCGGGCGTTGCAGCGCGGGCGAGGCGAAGGCGTTGTCGACCACCGTGGTGATCGCGTGCGCGCGGGCGAGGCCGCAGACGTGGGCCATGTCGACGATGTCGAGCGTGGGGTTCGCCGGGGTCTCGAAGAAGAACACCTTGGTGTTGGGCCGGATCGCAGCCTCCCAGGCGGCGTTGTCGGCGCTGTCGATCACCGTGGTTTCGATGCCGAACTTGGGCAGCAGGGTGTCGACCAGCCAGCGGCAGCTCCCGAAGGCCGCGCGCGCGGCGACGACGTGGTCGCCGGCGGACAGCTGGCACAGCAACGCGGTGGTCATCGCCGCCATGCCGCTCGCCTGGGCGCGGCAGGCCTCGGCCCCCTCCATCAGCGCGATGCGTTCCTCCAGCATCGCGACGGTCGGGTTCTGGAGGCGCGAATAGGTCATGCCCTCGGCCTCCCCCGCAAAGCGCGCGGCGACGGTCGCCGCGTCGTCGTAGGTGTAGCCCGAGGTGAGGAACAGCGCCTCGCTGGTCTCGCCGTGCTCGCTGCGCCAGGTGCCGCCGCGCAGCGCCTTGGTGGCAGGGCGCCAATGGGCGGTGGCGGCGCGGTCCATGCCGGTGGTCTTCTTCATGGGCCCGCCTCTAGGATGGCAGAAGCCCGCCCGCAAGCAGGCCCTGCTGCGCGGTCTCCAGATGCCCGACCGCGGCGAGCATCGCGGTCCCCTCGATCGCGGCGAGGAGGAAGCGCGCGCCCCCGGCCGGATCGGGATCGCCAGCGGGCATCTGCGCCTCGAGCCAGACGACAAGCTTGTCCACCATCGCCTGCGCCGCCGCGCGAAAGCCGGGTGACCCGCGCGCCGATCCGCCGACGATCTCCCACCACAGCCGCATGAACGGCTCCATCGCCGGATCGCCGAACTGCGCAAGGATCCGGGCGAGCAGCTCCGATCGGGTTGCCGGCGGCGCGCTCCCGGCGATCGCCGCGTCAAGCAACAGCGCATAGGTCCCGGCGATGTGCCCGAGGAGGTCCTTCAGCAGCCCTTCCTTGGTGCCGAAGTGATAGATCAGCATCCGGTCCGAGGTGCCCGCCGCCTTGGCGAGCGGCCTGAGGCTCGCCTGCCCCATGCCATGTTCGAGCACGTGGGCCATCAGCAGCGGCAGCAGGCTCTCCTTGGACATGGGAGGTTTTCTTGCAGCGCTTGCCATGCGGCCTTGTAGCGGGCGCGCCATGCGGCTACAAGCCGGCGTAGCATTCGCTACACACCTCAGAGAGGACACCCCCATGCCCGATCCTTCCGCCCCGTTCATCGCCCTTGCCGCCGGCGGCCTCGTGTTCGGCGTCGCCGCGATCCTGTCGATCCTGCTGCGGCCCTTGGCAGCCGGCAGCGCGCTGGTCGCCGGCGCGCTGTCCGCCGGCTTTGCCGCCTTCACCGCGGTGACCATCGCCACCGAAGGCGTCTGGCCGGTGATCGTCAACCACACCACCAACCTGTGGGGCGTGCAGGTGTGGTGGGACCTGCTGTTCTCGCTCGGCGTTGCCTTCTTCTTCGTCCTGCCGCGGGCCCGGGCGGCGGGGATGAACGCCCTGCCCTGGACGCTGTTCGTCCTTGCCACCGCCAGCATCGGCCTGCTCGCCATGGTCGCACGGCTGTTCTGGCTCGAACAGGCGCAAGGCGCGCCGCAACGGGCATGAAACTCGGCGCCCAAGGCGCCGCCAAGCCGAACGGCCGCCCGCAGCGACGCGACCTTCAGGTCGCATGAGCAAGGATTTCGCACGCCGGATGGCGTGCGGAACAAACAGATGCTTGCCCTCGATGGCGGGGCTGCCTAAGCGCGGCCCCGCCATGGCCGAGGCGCACGCGTCCCCCCTTCCCGCCGCCGTCCCGCCCCGCGCCTTGCGCGATCCGCTGGGCTGGACCCTCGCGCTCACCGGGCTGTTCGCGGCGCTCGCCGGATGGCGGCTCGCCACCCCCTCGACCCTCTATTTCGACGAGGTCCACTACATCCCGGCCGCGCGCGAGTGGGTGAAGCTCTTCGAGACAGGCGCGGGAATGTTCCGCAACCGCGAGCACCCGCCGCTCGCCAAGGAGCTGATCGCGCTTGCCATGCTGGCCCTCGGCGACAATCCGCTCGGCTGGCGGATCGTGCCCTGGCTGTCCGGCGTGATCGCCTTCTTCGCCGCAGCCCGCGCGATGTGGCACGCGAGCCACGAACGCTTCGCCACCTTGGCCTTCGCCGTGCTGCTGGCAACGGGCTTCCCGCTGTTCGTCCACGCGCGCATCGCGATGCTCGACATGGTGATGGTTGCCGCCCTGATGGTCGCCGCCTGGCAGTTCGCCGCCGCCGTCGCGCAGCCCGAACAGGGCCGCCGCCGGCTGGCGCTGACGGGAGCGGCGCTGGGCGTGGCAATGGGCGCGAAGTGGAACGCGATCCCGCTCGCGGTGCTGCCGGGGATCACCTTCTTCATCGCCCGCGCGCTGGCCGGAAGGCGGCGCCTCCTGCTCAGCCGCCGCGGCGCGCCGGTGCCGGGGATCACGCTGGTGGAGGCTTTCGTGTGGCTGGGGATCGTGCCGCTCGCCGTCTATGCCGCCACCTTCATCCCCGGCTACTGGCTGGCCGCGCCGCTCCACCCCTCACCGCTGGCCGAAGAGGGCCTCGTCGGGCTCCACGGCGAGATGCTCCGGCTCCAGAGCGGTCTCAAGACCCCGCACCGCTACATGAGCACCTGGCCCGACTGGGTGCTGAACACGCGCGGAATCTGGTATCTCTACGAGCCTGTCGACGGGGCCCAGCGCGGGGTGCTGCTGATCGGCAACCCGCTGACCATGCTGATCGGGTTGCCGGCGGCATTGTGGTGCCTGGTGCGCGGGGCATGGGTGCGGGACCGGGCCCGGCTCGCAGCGGCGCTCGGCTACGCGGCGGCGCTCGGCCTGTGGGTGGTCGCGCCCAAGCCGACGCAGTTCTACTACCACTACTTCACGCCCAGCATCTTCCTCCTTGCGGCGCTGGCGCTGGCGTGCAGCGATCTCGCCCGCGCCGGGCCGCGCACGCGCTGGCTCGGCTGGATAATCCCGCTCGCGTCGGCGGCGGTGTTCGCATGGTTCTACCCGATCCTCTCCGCCTACCCGCTGAAGGGCGCGCAGAGCTACGAGACCTGGATGTGGCTCGACGGGTGGCGGTAGAGCATCATCCCCCTCGTCATTGCTTCGCTTCGCTCGCAATGACGAAGTGTCCTCAAAACCGCCCCCACACGAAGCGGCTCGACAGAGCGTAGTTCCACACCGATCCCACCACGATCCCCGCGAGCGCCGCCAGCGCCCAGTGGATGCCCTGCCCTTCGAGGAAGGTGGCAATCGCCACATTGGCGAAGGCCCCGACCGCACAGGTTGCGATGAAGCCCAGCCAGCCGCGCAGCAGCGCCAGCGCGCCGGTGAGGCGCTTGTCGCGGTAGGTCAGCCAGTTGTTGAGCCAGAAGTTGAAGCTCATCGCCACCAGCACCGCCCCCGTCTGGGCGATGGAGAAGCGTTCCCCGAAGGCGAACAGCAGGGCCGAGAGCACCGCGAAGTGCACCACCACGCCGAGCGCGCCGACGGTGCCGAACAGGGCGAAGCGGGTCGGGATCACCTTGCCCAGCGTCTTGTCGTAAAGCCCGGCGAGGAAATCGAACAGGATGGCGCGGTCCAGCTTGCTTTCTCCTTCGCGGCGGGCGGCGAAATCGAGGGGGAATTCCTTGACCCGCATCGGCGCATCGGCGGTGGCCAGCAGGTCGAGCAGGATCTTGAAGCCGATCCCCGACAGGCGCGGCACCAGCGCGCGCGCGGTGGCGGCGGGGAGCATGAAATAGCCGCTCATCGGATCGGTGAGCTCGACGCCCGTGATCCGGCGCGCCAGCGCATTGGCGTAGGTCGAGAGCTTCTCGCGTTCGGGCGCAGCCCATTGCGCGGTGCTCGCCCCTTCGGCGAAGCGGCTGGCGACGCAGATCTCGGCCTCGCCCTCTTTCAGCGCCGCCAGCATCCCCGGCAGGAGCGCCGGATCGTGCTGATGGTCGGCGTCCATTACCGCCACATAGGGCGCGGCGGTGGCGCAGAAGCCCTCGATCGCCGCGCTCGCAAGGCCTCGCCGCCCGATCCGCTGGATCACCCGCACGCGGGCATCGGTGAGCGCCAGCGCGCGCGCCTCGTCGGCCGTGCCGTCGCGGCTGTCGTCGTCGACGATGATGACCTCCCACGCCGCCGCATCGCCGATCGCGCGGTCGATCCGCTCGACCAGCGGGGCGAGGTTGTCGCGCTCGTTGAGCGTCGGGAGGATGATCGCCAGATCGAGGGGCATGGCGCGCCTAGAGCCGTTCCCGCACGCCTGCGCCGATCGCCGCCGTGCCGTGGCTTCCGCCCAGATCGCCGCCGAGGATGCCGTCGGCGAGCGTGCGGGCGACCGCCGCCTCGATCCGCGCGGCCTCGTCCTCGCGGCCGAAGGAGTGGCGCAGCATCATAGCCGCCGAGAGAATCGTCGCCATCGGGTTGGCCTTGCCCTGCCCCGCGATATCGGGCGCGGAGCCGTGGATGGGTTCATAAAGGCCGAAGGTGCCGTGGTCGGTCCGCCGCTCACCCAGCGAGGCCGAGGGGAGCAGGCCGATGGAGCCCACTGCCGCGCTTGCCAGATCCGACAGGATATCACCAAACAGGTTGCCGGTCAGGACCACGCCGAACCGATCCGGATGGCTGACCAGCTGCATCGCGGCATTGTCGACATACATATGGTCGAGCACGACCTGCGGATACTCGGCGGCGGTCTCGATCACCACGTCGCGCCACAGCTGGCTGGTCTCGAGCACGTTGGCCTTGTCGACGCTGGTGAGCGGGAGCCCGGACGCCTCGGCGGCGCGGAAGGCGACGTGGGCGATGCGGCGCACCTCGCCTTCCGCATAGGCCATCGCGTCCCACCCCTCACGCTCGCCCGCGTCGGTCACGCGCTGGCCCTTGGCGCCGAAATAGACGTCCCCGGTCAGCTCGCGCACGATCACGAGGTCGAGGCTGCGGGCGATGTCCGCGCGCAGCGGCGAGAGATGCTCGAGCCCGGCAAACACCCGCGCCGGGCGCAGGTTGGCGAAGAGGCCGAGGTGCTTGCGCAGGCCGAGGATCGCCTGCTCGGGCCTGAGGTGCCGCTCCAGCGCGTCGCAGGCAGGATCGCCCACCGCGCCGAACAGGATCGCATCGGCCTCGCGCGCCATCGCCAGCGTTTCGTCCGGCAGGGGCACGCCGTGGCGGCGATAGGCGATGCCGCCCACGTCGCCCTCGAACAGCACGAGCCCCGGCAGGCCGAGGCTCTCGAGCACCGCGACCGCCTCGGCGGTGACCTCCGGGCCGATGCCGTCGCCGGGCAGGATGGCAATCTTCATGGGTGTCTCGCCCTCATTCCATGCGCTGGAGCCGCTCGGTCAGCAGCGTCCGGGCGCCCATAACATCGCTCTTGGGGCCTGCAAGCAGGTAGTGCGCGATGCGCCGGCCGAGGGTCTCGAGCTGCGCCATCTGCCCGGCCCAGTCGGGCGCGGGCGGCGGGGGTGCGCCGCCGCCATATCCGAGCTGCGACAGCAGCAATGTCTCGTAGGCGGCAAGCCCGCTCACCCAGCCGCGCGCCGAGGGGGCGAGCGCGATTGCATCGAGCAGCCCGCCGAGCGCTGCGTGGAGCGCAGGGTAAGGCTGGCGCTCGGGCAGGGCGGCGGCGGCGAGCGCGCAGGCCCACTGGATCGCGGCCGCCGGCAGGGGCTCGGTGATGAGCGCGCCGAGCGAACGTTCGAGCTCCAGCCGGGCGAAGGGCAGCTGACTGCCGGGCCGGATCGTGAACTCCGCCGCCACGCGGTTCCCCGGCACCATCGCCGCGCGCATCTGTCGGCCCCGCCCGCCGGCGACATAGGCGGCGACGAGGCCCTGGTCGGGGGTGAGCAGCCGCACCATCGCCCCGGTCTCGCCCTGCGGGCGCTGGGCAAGGATGATCGCGGAGGCGCGCGAGGTCATGGCCCGCGCCGCAGCGGCTTACTGGCCGGACTTGGCTTCCAGCGCGGCGAGGCGCGCTTCGAGGGCATCTGCCTGTTCGCGCGCCTTCTGCGCCATGGCCTTGACCGTCTCGAACTCCTCGCGGCTGACGAAGTCGATGCCGCCGAAGGCCTCGCGCATCCGTTCGCGCGCGCTTTCGCGCGCCTCGCGGGTCATGCCCGCCATGGTTCCGGCGGCGCTGTTGGCAAGCTTGACGAGGTCGGCGATGATCGGGTTCTGGCTTTGCATGCGGGTTATTTGGAGATGCTTGCCCGGAAGGGCAAGCATCAATCCTCGCTCACACGCCCTGCGGGCGCGTCGCTGCGGGCGGCCGTTCGGCCTTGCGGACATGCTGCGCCATCCGTGTAATGCCACACGGCCGCGCCGCGGGGCCTGAGCCACAATCGTGCTCGGCTGCCCTAAAGCTCGATGCGCGTCTCGGCGCCGCTCGCGCCGCGCGGGCCGCCGTCGGGGTTTTCGGCGATGAACCGGTAGTTCAGCAGCCCCGCAAAGCACAGCCAGGCGAAATAGGGCAGCAGCAGCAGCGCCGCCGCGCGCCGGACGCGGAAGAAGAACGCCAGCACCACCAGCAGCGAGGCGATGCCGAAGCCGAGCACCAGCAGCCCTGAGAACATGTCCTGCAACCCGAAGAACACCAGGGTCCAGCTCTGCGTGACGATGAAGTGGACCGCAAAGGCGATCAGCGCGAGCCCGCGCCCCGGCGCGCCCCAGGCGCTCGCCACCGTCGCTAGCGACAGGCCGATCAGCACGAACAGGACGCTCCACACGATCCCGAACAGCATCGGCGGCGGGTAGATCGCGGGCTTGGCCAGCGCGGCGAACCACGGCGTGTCCGGCCCGCCCAATTGCCCTGCGGCAAAGCCCACGAGCAGGATCGTCGGCACCATGAACAGCGCCCAGCGCAGGAAGCTCGCCCGCAATTGGGCAGGGGATGCAAGGGTGTTCATCGGGTCTCCGCCAGACGAGGAACACCCGCGATATCAGAGCCGCGACGCCGCGCCAACCGGCCAGCGGCCCCTGCCCCATTCCGGCGCGCGTTCCATCCCGCACTTCGCCCGGTTTGCGGCGATCGCGGCAAAAATGTGGTAAAAATGGGGCAGGTCGTCACATTTCCTCTGTGAGGCGGCGAATCCGTCTGCTAGAGGCTGCCACATTCCTGCCGTGATTCGAAGCGCGTTGCCGGCAGGAAGATCGAAGAACGCGCTGTGTGCTCATCATCGGCCCGCGAGGGTCAAAGGGAACCTAAGCCATGAAGAAGATCGCTCTCGTCGCCGTCGCCGGCCTCGCTCTCGCCACCGCCGCCTGCTCGAAGCCGGCCGAAGACGCCAACACCGCCGCCGACACCATGACCGCTGAAGAGCCGATGGCTGTCGAAACCCCGGCCGCCGACGCCATGGCCGTCGAAACCCCGGCTGCCGACGCGATGGCCGCCGAAACCCCGGCTGCGACCGAAACCCCGGCTGCCCAGTAAGCCTTTCGGCTTGCCGGTTCCCGCAATTGCGGGACGCCAGGTATCAGAATACCGGCGGCGACCTTCGGGTGGCCGCCGGTTTTTCTTTGCCCTCAGCCACGCCGGGCCGAGATCAGAAACTCGACATTGCCCTGCGGCCCGGTGATCGGGCTGGTCGTGATCCCGTCGACCTCCCAGCCCGCCGTTTCGAGCCAGCCGCGCACCTCGTCGCAGACCCGCGCGTGCAGGCGGGAATCGCGCACCACCCCGCCCTTGCCGACCTCCTCGCGACCCACCTCGAACTGCGGCTTGATGAGCGCGACCAGCCGGCACCGCTCCGCCGCCAGCGCAAGCGGCACCTCGAGCACCTTGGCCAGGCCGATGAAGCTCGCATCGCACACCACCCAATTGCAGGCTTGCGTGATGTGCTCGCGGGTCAGCAGCCGCGCGGAAAGCTGTTCCAGAACCGTCACGCGCGGGTCCTCGCGCAGCTTCCAGGCGAGCTGGTTGGTGCCGCTGTCGACCGCGAAGACGTGCGCGGCGCCCCTCGTCAGCAGCACATCGGTGAAGCCGCCGGTGGAGGAGCCGATATCCATCGCCACCGCGCCCGCCGGGTCGAGGCCGAAATGGTCGATGGCATGGGCGAGCTTGATCCCGCCCCGGCTCACCCAGGGATGATCGCGCCCGCGCACCTCGATCGCGGCATCCTCGGCGATCTGCTGGCCGGGCTTGTCGATCTTGGTGTCCCCGGCGAAGACGAGGCCCGCCATCACCAGCGCCTGCGCCCGCGCGCGGCTTTCGGCGAGGCCGCGCTCGGTGAGCAGCTGGTCGACGCGGCGCTTCTTGGCCTTGGGGGCGCGAGGGGTGTGATCGGGCATGGGCGTTCCGGGGTGGACAGGCATGGGCCCTAGCGCGCAATGTGCGCCCATGAAAGCCGCTCCGCCCCGCGCCCCCGCCGCCGCAGCCCTGACCGCCGCCACCCTCGCGCTTGCCGCCTGCTCCCCCTCGGTCCAGGCGCCGCCCGCCGCGCCGTCCGCGGCGCAGCGACCCGCGCC
>NZ_JAPFGY010000022.1 GCF_026586795.1 Erythrobacter sp. WG | reverse complement strand
CCCGTGCGCCAGGCGCCGCTGCCCGCGCCGTCGACCGCCCTGCCCGCCCGCGCCGCGACGGGCTGGATGGACCTGCCGCTGACCGCCGGCACCTGGACCTATGCCGCACAGGGCCGGCGCACCGAGGCAAGCTTCCTGGGCGCCGGGCGCGCTCCGCTCGCCCGGCTGCGCTGCCTCGGCGAAAGCGGGCGGATGGTGCTGTCCCTGCCGGAAAGCGGCGCGGTCCGCCCGGTGGTGACGATCCGCACCGAGACGGCGACCCGCGCGCTCGCCGCCCAGACCGCCGAGCGCGAGATGACCGTGACGCTCGAGGCGCGCGACCCGCTGCTCGATGCGATGGCGCTCTCCAAGGGGCGTTTCGCGGTGGAGAGCGAGGGGCTCGCGCCGCTCTACCTTCCGAGCTGGGCCGAGGTCAGCCGGGTGATCGAGGATTGCCGCTGAGCCTCGTCATTGCGAGCCGCAGGCGAAGCAATCCATGGCTTGACGCCGCGCCCGCGGGCTAGGGCAGGTGATGGATTGCCGCGCCGCCTCTGCGAGGCGCCTCGCAATGACGATGAGGGGGCATCGGTCGCGCAGCGACCGCGAGCGCACGCGGGCACGCGGGCACGCGGACGGACGCTTCCGATTCTCCCGCAGTTTTCCACAGGCTTGCCCCCAGCCTGTCCACACCTGCGAGGCGGGCATGAAAAAGCCCGGGGTTGCCCCCGGGCGGACAGCCTGCACGAGGCTTGCGGCGAAGCGCGATTATGACGCGGGAAAAGTTTATTACAAGTCTTGTCGCGCGCCACAGCCTCCATCACATTGCACGCGAGGCCAGCGGCGAACGCGGTCCTCGGCCCCCGGTGAAACGGCAGGGTCTTGGCACACTAGCGCGAAAGGAGGTGATCCGATGTCTCATGGTTCAGCAGAGAGGTCGGCAAGTTTCCGCGCGAGGCACTACCGGTAATTCATTACCTCTAGAGGCTTCGTGAGCGGCACTTCCTGGCCGCTGACCATGAAAGGGCGTTTCCACCGACGGGCTGGAGGCGCCCTTTTCATTTCTTGTTTAGCGCTCGCCCATCCGGGCGAGCGTCCTCGGCGAGCCTCCGGCGCTTCGCGCCGGATCGCCTGCGGCTCGCGCGCGTGCGCTCGCGGTCGCGTGCCGCGACCGATCCAGCGCAGCCAGTGAGGTTGGGTGCCTCCTGATCCTTCCCTTCAGGGGAGGGGGACCAGCGAAGCTGGTGGAGGGGCGGGCGAGGCTTGTCCAGGCAGCCGCCGCCGGTATCGAGCCCATGACGCCCATCCTGCCGCAGGCGATCCCTTCGCCCTGCCCGGGAGGATGCTTGCCCTTCGGCCACCGCCGGACTAGGCGCGTCCCATGCACTTCACCCGCCTCCCCCACCCCTCGCCCACGCCCGATGCCGCCCGCGAAGCGCTGATCGCCGACCCCGGCTTCGGCACGGTCTTCACCGATCACATGGTGGTGATCGACTACGACGAGGCGCTCGGTGGCTGGCAGACGCCGGTGCTCGGCCCGCGCGAGGCGATCCCGCTCGATCCCGCGGCGGCCGTGCTCCACTACGCACAGGAAATCTTCGAGGGCCTGAAGGCCTATCGCCACCCCGACGGTGGGCTCGCCCTGTTCCGCCCGCAGGCCAACGCCGCGCGCTTCAACGCCTCGGCCGAGCGGCTCGCCATGCCCGCCCTGCCGGAGGAGCTGTTCCTCGGCGCGATCAAGGCGCTGCTCGAGGTCGACGGCAACTGGTATCCCGCTGTGGAGGGCGGCGCGCTGTATCTGCGACCCTTCATGATCGCGACCGAGGCCTTCCTCGGCGTGCGCCCGGCCAAGCGCTACAAGTTCATCGTCATCGCAAGTCCCGCCGGCAACTACTTCAAATCGGGCGCCAAGGCGGTGAGCATCTGGATCTCGGACTACACCCGCGCCGCGCCCGGGGGCACGGGTGCGGCCAAGTGCGGGGGCAATTACGCCGCCAGCCTCGTTCCCACCGGCCAGGCCTTCGCCAAGGGGCATGACCAGGTGCTGTTCCTCGACGCGGTCGAGAAGCGCTGGGTCGAGGAGCTGGGCGGCATGAACCTGTTCTTCGTCTTTGCGGACGGCACCGTCATCACCCCGCCGCTGACCGGCACGATCCTCCCCGGCATCACCCGCGAGAGCCTGATCGCGCTGATGGGCGAACGGGGCCTGACGGTGCGCGAGGAGCCCTACGCCATCGACCAGTGGCGCGAGGATGCGGCGAGCGGCCGGCTCGTCGAGGTGATGGCCTGCGGCACGGCGGCGGTCGTCACCGCGGTCGGCAAGGTCGCGGGGCCCGACGGCGAATTCACCATCGGCGCCGGCGGCATCGGCCAGACCACCGCGGCCCTGCGCGAAGCCCTTGTGGGCATCCAGACCGGCCGCATCGCCGACACCCACGGCTGGGTGACGCGGGTCTAGGGCCATGCCCGTGCGCGTCGCCGCGCTCTACCGGTTCACCGCCTTCGCCGACCCGGAGGCCCTGCGCACGCCCCTGCTGGACGCCTGCGAGGCGCATGGGATCAAGGGCACGCTGCTGCTCGCGCGCGAGGGGATCAACGGGACCATCGCTGGCCCGCCCGAGGGTCTGGAGGCCGTGCTCGCGAAGATCCGCGCGCTGCCGGGGTGCGGCGAGCTCGACGTTAAGTTCTCCGGGGCCCCCGCCATGCCCTTCGGCAAGATGAAGGTGCGGGTGAAGCGCGAGATCGTCACCATGGGCGAGCCGGTCGATCCGACGCTCGTGGTGGGCCACTACGTCGATCCGCACGACTGGAACGCGCTGATCGCCGATCCCGAGACCCTCGTGATCGACACCCGCAACGACTACGAGGTCGCGATCGGCACCTTTGCCGGGGCGGTTGACCCCGCGACGCCCTCCTTCCGCGACTTCCCCGCCTGGTTCCGCGCGAACCGCGAGGCGCTGCTCGAAGGCAAAACCAAGGTCGCCATGTTCTGCACCGGCGGCATCCGCTGCGAGAAGTCCACCGCGCTGCTCCGCGCCGAGGGGGTGGAGGAGGTGTACCACCTCAAGGGCGGCATCCTCAAATACCTCGAAGCGGTGCCAGAGGAGCAAAGCCTATGGCAGGGCGAATGCTTCGTATTCGACGAACGCGTGAGCCTTGGTCATGGCCTCGCGCAGGGCACCCACACCCGCTGCCAGCCTTGCGGGCGGCCTTTTCCTGCGGGCGGCGCCTGCCCGGTGTGCGGCCCGGCCGCGGCGTGAGCGCGCGTCCCATCCTCTATTCCTTCCGCCGCTGCCCCTATGCGATGCGGGCGCGCATGGCGCTGTGGGTGGCGGGGATCGCGGTGGAACTGCGCGAGGTCAAGCTCGCAGCCAAGCCACCCGAACTGGCCGCTGCCAGCCCCAAGGCGACGGTTCCGGTGCTGGTGTTACCCGGTGGAAAAGTTATCGACCAAAGCCTTGAAATCATGCGCTGGGCCTTGGCACAGGCCGATCCCGAAGGCTGGCTCGCGGGCGATGATCCGGCGCTGATCGCGGCGAACGACGGGCCGTTCAAGCACCATCTCGACCGCGCCAAATATCCGGATCGGTACGCTGCCGACGCGATTGATCACCGCGCCGAAGCGCTCGCCAAGCTGCGGCCGCTCGAGGAGCGGCTGGCAGCCCATGCCCAGCTGTGCGGAGAAAGCCGCAGCATCACCGACATCGCGCTCTTCCCTTTCGTCCGCCAGTTTGCCGCAATCGACCCCGCATGGTTCGCGAGCCAGCCTGTGCCGCGCCTTGCCGCGTGGCTCGAAGGCCACTGCGCGAGCGATCTGTTCGCCGCCGTCATGCCCAAGTTCGCGCCTTGGGCCGAGGGCGATGCGCCGGTGCTGTTCGGCCCATGATCCGCCTGCGCGCGCCTTGCCGCAGCGCTTGAACGCCCGGTTACACGCTGATATCCTGTGTGAATATGACAGGAGCCTGGCCCGCAATCAAAGCGATGTCAGCGGTCGCTGCGCTCATCGCCGCAGCGGCCACCTGCCTTGCCGGCTGGTGGCTGGGCACGGCTAGCCTCAGCTGGATCGAGGCGCACCGCGAGGCAGTCGCCCTAGTCCAGCCGTGGGTGTTCCCGGCGATCCTCGCGCTGATTGCGCTTGGCATGATGCAGCGCCGCAACGGGGCAGGCGCCTGATGCCCGAATGGCTCGATCCGTCGCTGTGGAGGCAGGCGCTCGCCCCGTGGCGGTTCGAGCTGCTGCTGGCCGCGACCATCATGAGCCTTGCCGACTACGTCACCACGACGATGTTCGTGCGGCGGGCCGGGCCAGAGCTCGAAAGCAACCGCCTGCTGCGCTGGATCATGGAACGCTACGGAATTCGCGGATTGTGGACCTTCTGGGCAATTGTCTGGACGATTGTCTGGTTCGGCGGCCTGTTCGGTGCCTCGACGCTGGCCGTCCTGACGCTCATGCACGGTGCGGCTGTCATCAACAACCTGTTCGTGCTGCGCAGCCTTGCCCGCGAGGACTATGCCGAAGCCTGACGAGACCTAACCACCCAGCCCCGCCCTGAACGCATCGACCAGCCAGCTCGCCGCCGGGCCGAGGCGGGTATCGCGCCGCCACAGCGCGCTGAGGCGGTAATGCGCGCCGGGCTTCTCCGGCAGGTCGAGCTCGACCAGCGCGCCGCTCGCAAGGTCGCCCGCCACCATCGCGCGCGGCATATTGCCCCACCCCAGCCCTTCCCTCAGCAGCGCGTGCTTGGCCCCCAGATCCCCCAGCCGCCAGGTGAGCGGGGAGAGCACCGAGAATTCGCGCCCCTCGGTCAGCGGGGATCGGTCGGTCAGCACCAGTTGCAGGTGGCGGCGGCTCTCCCCCGGCGCCGCCCCGGCGCGCGCCAGCGGGTGGGCGGGCGCGGCGACGGGGATCAGGTCGATCTCGCCCACCGCCTGGCGTTCGAGCGCGGGGTTGTCGCCGATCACCGGGCCGCCGATCGCAAGGTCCGCGCCGCCCTCGATCAGGCAGGCGGCGACTGCGCCGAGCCCTTCGATCCGCAAGGTCAGCGCGCAGGTCGGGAAGAAGCGCCGGAATTCGCCGAGCACGTGGGCGGTGACGTCGCCGGGCACCATCACGTCGATCACCAGCGTCAGCGCGCTTTCCAGCCCGGCATGGAGCGAGCGCGCCTTGGCGAGCAGCGCATCGGCGCGGTCGGCCACGGCCCGCGCCTCGGCGAGCAGCCCCTCACCCGCCGGGGTGAGCACCGGGCGGCGCGAGCCCTCGCGCGCGAACAGGGTGAGCGCCAGCGCCGCCTCGAGCTGCGCGATGCCGTAGGAGATCGCCGAGACCGCCCGCCCCATCGCCCGCGCCGCTTCGCCGAAGCTGCCGTGGTCGGCGACGGCGATGAAGATGCGCAGCTGATCGAGAGTGGGGTCACCGAGTTTCATGTGCGTCTGTCCTTTAAATGGTCCCGACCACCCACCCGCGCGCAGGCCAGAGGCCTCCACCCACCTCCGCTCGCCTCGAGCGAAGTCGAGAGGCCTTGGCAATGTGTCTCGACTTCGCTCGACACGAACGGAAGCGGCGCATTGCGCCCGGACGCCTTGTTCAGATATCCTGAACATCTTGGCAAGTTTTATCGCACTTATCCGCACGAACCGGCTGGCCTATCTGGCGTTCACACACTCATACGAGGAGACACGCCATGATCGAACTGCGTCCCTTCAACACCCTGGGTGCCGCCAACCACGGGTGGCTCGATGCGCACCACCACTTCAGCTTCGCGGGCTACCATGATCCGGCCCGGGTCCACTGGGGCGCGCTCAGGGTCTGGAACGACGATGCGATCGCGTCCAAGTCGGGTTTCCCGCCGCACCCGCACAGCGACATGGAGATCATCACCTATGTCCGCGCCGGGGCGATCACGCACCGCGACTCGATGGGCAACGAAGGCCGCACCGAAGCGGGCGACGTCCAGGTGATGAGCGCCGGGAGCGGCGTCACCCACTCGGAATACAACCTCGAGGACGAGGAGACCCGGATCTTCCAGATCTGGATCATCCCCGATGCCCGCGGCGGCCAGCCCAGCTGGGGTGCGCGCCAGTTCCCCAAGGACGACCGTGCGGGTGCCTTCGTGCCGCTCGCCAGCGGCGTGGCGAATGATGACGACGCTCTGCCCATCCGTGCCGATGCGCGGGTGCTGGGCGCGACCATCAAGGCGGGCGAAAGCGTGACCTACATGCCCCGCTCGGCCGACCGCCACCTCTACCTCGTGCCTGCCACCGGCAGGGTGCGGATCGGTGAAGTCGAAGCGGTCGCCCGTGACGGCGTGGCGATCACGCAGCTGGCCGAGGTGACCATCACCGCGCTCGAAGACAGCGAGGTCGTGCTGGTCGACGCGGCGTAAGCCCTAACTCCCCCTCCCGCTCGCGGGAGGGGGTCGGGGGGTGGGAATGCGGAACAGGCCCACCCCCAACCCCTCCCGCAAGCGGGAGGGGAGATTGCCCCTCTCACCCCAAGGAGCCATCCCATGCGCAACATCCTCTTCATCACCGCCAGCATCCGCCCGGACGCCGAGAGCGTCTCGCGCCAGCTCGGCCAGAACATTGTCGACGGCCTCGCCGCCAGGACCGGCGCGGGCGTCACCACCCGTGACCTCGCCGCGAACGACCTGCCTTTCGTGAGCGCCGAAAGGTTCGCCGCCAACCTCACGCCCGCCGCCGATCGCACGCCGGAGCAGGCCGAACTCGCCGCCATCGCCGACACGCTGATCGCCGAATTGCAGGCCGCCGACACCATCGTGATCGCGAGCCCCGTCTACAATTTCGGCCCGCCTGCCACGCTCAAGGCCTGGGCCGATCTGGTGGCGCGCGCGGGCACCACCTTCCGCTACACCGCGAACGGCCCCGAAGGGCTTCTCAAGGGCAAGAAGGCCTACCTCGCCATCGCCACCGGCGGCACCCCGGTGGGCGCGGAGTTCGACTTCATGAGCCGCTGGCTGACCTTCTTCCTCGGCTTCCTCGGGATCACCGACGTGGACATCGTCGCCGCTGACGGCATCATGGGCGTCGATGGCGAGGCGAAGATCGCCGCCGCCAGGGACGCCGCGCTGAAGCTCGCCGCCTGATCGCGGCACCATGGGCGGGGGGCGGACGACAAGGGTCGCACCGTCCCCCACCCAACTCGATTCTGACCTACACCTTGGGCCGCGCGAGCCAGGACTTGAAGACCGTGCGGCTCGGGCGGATGACGATGATCGCGACCCCCGTCAGCGCCATCGCTCCGCCGACGATCAGCGGCCAGTGGATCGTGTCGCCCGTCAGCCAGGTCCCGAAGGCGATGGTGAGCAGCGGGGTCAGCAGTGTCAGCGGGACGATCAGGTTCGCGTCGTAGCGCTGGAACAGCATGAAATAGGCCGAATGCGCGCCGACCGAGACGATCACCCCGGCAAACAGCACGCAGCCCGCCACCGCCAGCGGCGCGGCCTCGATCGCGGCGATCTGGCCGGTCTCCAATGCCATCGTCGCGGGCAGCATGACGAGCAGCGAGGCGACCCCCGCCCAGGCCTGAAGGGTCGCAGCGCCGATATCGAGCCGCTTGACGAAGACCGAGGCGAAAGCGCCGATGAGCACGCCTGCGAAGGCAAAGCCGAGCCCCACCGGGTCGCCCGCCTCCGACGGCGCGCCGATCGCGAGGCCCACGCCCCCAAGCGCCAGCGCCATCCCGATCCCGCGCCGCCAGCGCACTTCCTCGCCGAGGAACAGGATCGCGAACAGCACGGTCAGCGGCGCGCCCGAGAGGTTGACGATCCCGACCGCCGAGGGGCTCGCGGTCTGGAGGCCGATGAATTGCAGCCCGAAGCTCCCCCCGGTGATAGCGAAGCCGATCAGCAGCACCAGCGGCAGGCGCTCGGGCCGCCCGCGCAGCAGCAGCGGCACCAGCACCGCCACCACCGTGGCCGAGCGCAGCACGGTGTAGAACAGCGGCGGCAGGTCAAGCGTCGCCACCGCGATCTTGCT
The DNA here is from genome assembly GCF_026586795.1 of Erythrobacter sp. WG. Lineage (GTDB taxonomy): Bacteria > Pseudomonadota > Alphaproteobacteria > Sphingomonadales > Sphingomonadaceae > Erythrobacter. The sequence continues at coordinate 50,403 of NZ_JAPFGY010000022.1, read as the reverse complement.
GACCACGATATTCATCGCCCAGGCCACGTTGCAGAACAGCATGATCCCGAGCGCGGAGAGGGGGAGCGATCTGGGCATCAGGGGGTAAGGTCGCGCGCAATCTCGTCCGGCAGGCCTTCGCGCAGCTCCTCGCGCCACACGGTCGCGACCGCATCGGACGGCGCGCGCCAGTCGCCGCGCGGGCTCAGGGCGCCGGCCGAGGAGACCTTGGGCCCGTTGGGCAGCGCCGAGCGCTTGAACTGCGAAAAGCCGAAGAAGCGCGCGCAGAACTTGTCGAGCCAGCGGGCGATGGTGGGAAGATCGTAGGCGTTCTTGCGGGTTTCCGGAAAGCCCGCAGGCCACATTCCCGCGCCCGCTTCCTTCCACGCGTGCCACGCCAGAAAGGCGACCTTGGAGGGGCGCTGGCCGAAGCGGATGATGTGGTGGAGGAAGAAGTCGTTGAGTTCGTAAGGGCCCACGAGGCTCTCGGTCGATTGCACCTGCCCGTCCTCGCCCGGCGGCACCAGTTCGGGGGAGATTTCGGTGTCGAGCACGCCGCCCAGCACCGCCGAGCATTCCTCGCAGAACTGCCCCGTGCGGATCACCCAGCGGATCAGATACTGGATCAGCGTCTTGGGCACGCCCGCATTGACCCCGTAGTGGCTCATGTGGTCGCCCACGCCGTAGGTGCACCAGCCCAGCGCGAGCTCGGAGAGGTCGCCGGTGCCGACCACGAAGCCGCCATGCTGTCCGGCGAGGCGGAAGAGGTAGTCCGTGCGCAGGCCCGCCTGGACGTTCTCGAAGGTCACGTCATACACCGGCTCGCCGCCCCCTGTTTCATTGGCTGCGAAGGGATGGCCGATATCTTCCAGCATCTTGCGCGCAGCAGGGCGGATGTCGATCTCGCCCGCGGTGATCTCGAGCGCTTGCATCAGGCGGAGGGCGTTGCTCTTCGTCCCTTCCGAGGTGCCGAAGCCGGGCATGGTGTAGCCGCGGATCGTGGTGCGCGGCAGGCCCAGCCGGTCGCAGGCCTTGGCCGCGACGATCAGCGCGTGAGTGGAATCGAGCCCGCCCGAGATGCCGATGATGAGGCTCTTCGCCCCGGTCGACTGGATGCGGCGCATCAGCGCATCGACCTGGATGTTGAAGGCCTCGAAGCAGTCCTCGTCGAGCTTCTCGGGCCGGTCGGGCACGAAGGGGAAGCGCGCGACGGGGCGGACAAGGCCGATGTCGCCTGCCGCATAGCCGTGCTCGAATTCGATCCTGCGGTAGGAGTCCTCGGGCCGCCCCGCCCATTCGGCGGCGTCGGCGAAGGTCTGGTTGCGCATCCGCTCGGCGGCAAGCTTCTCGGTGTCGATGTCGACGATGCACAATTCGCCCGAGCGGTCGAAGCGTTCGGACTGCGCGAGCAGGCTGCCCATTTCATAGACCATCCCCTGCCCGTCCCACGCGAGGTCGGTGGTGCTCTCGCCGTGCCCGCTGGCCGAATAGACGTAAGCGGCGATGGCGCGGGCCGCCGAGGAGCGCGCGTGCAGGTGGCGGTCATCCGCCCGGCCGATGGTGACGGGCGACGCCGAAAGGTTGCACAGGATCAGCGCGCCGGCGAGTGCGGCCTGCATCCCCGGCGGGACAGGCGCCCAGAAATCCTCGCAGATCTCCACCCCGAAGCGGAAACCGGGGAGGTTCTCGGCGGCGAAGATCAGGTCGGTGCCGAAGGGCACTTCGCTCCCCGCGACGTCGATCCACAGGTCGGTGCAGCCGCGGCCATGGGCGAAGTGGCGCTTCTCGTAGAACTCGCGGTAATTGGGCAGGAAGCTCTTGGGCACCACGCCGAGGATCTGTCCGTGGGCGATCACGACCGCGCAGTTGTAGACCTTGTCCGCCCGCCTCAGCGGCGCGCCGACCACCAGCACGGGCGTGAGATCGGCCGAAGCGGCGACCACCTCGGCGATGGCCTCCTCGACCCGCTCGAGGATCGCGTTCTGGAGCAGCAGGTCGTCGATCGCGTAGGAGGACAGCGTCAGTTCGGGATAGACGACGAGATCGACATGGGCCGCGTGCGCCTTGCGTGCCTCGGCAAGCACGCCTCTGGTATTGTAGGGCACGTCCGCGGTGCGCGTGCAGGGGGTCGCGCTCGCCACGCGCACGAAGCCGTGTTCGTGCATGTCGTAGAAGGGGTGGGCCTCGGTCATCCGCGCAGGTTCTCCTTGATGGCGCGGCTGTAACCCGGCGCGCGGGTGCTGCCTAGGCCCTGCCCTTCAGTCCGCCTCGCCGCCGAGATAGTCGCTCGCCGCGCCGCATTCTTCCAGAAAGGCAATGAGCCCGCGCTCGGCCCGGCTCAGCCAGCGGGTCTGGCGCGGCAGCTTCAGCCCCGAGCGCCATTCCTCCTGTCCCTCGATGCGCTGGATCAGCGCCGGATGGATATAGGACTTGCGCGCGATCGCCGGGGTGTTGCCGAGATGCTCGGCGACGTGCTCGAGCATCTCCTTCAGCTTGATGATGCCCGGCCCCTGCACCAGCTTCTCGAAGGCGAGGCTGCTGGCATGGAAGGTGCGGAAATGCTTGGCGGAGAAATCCTCGCCCATCGTCTCGCGCAGATAGGCGTTGACGTCGGCGGAGGTGACGGGGTGGACCTCGCCCTCGTCGTCCTCGTAGCGGAACAGGTGATCGTCGCCCCCTTGGTCCGCGTCGGCGAGGTCCTCCATGCGCCGCACCGCCGCCGCCAGGTCGGCGTCTTCCACCGCCAGGTCGTGCTCCTTGCCGCCCTTGCCGACGAAGTGGAGCTTGAGCCTGCGCCGGCCGACTTCGGCATGATCGGCGCGCAGCGTGGTCGCGCCGTAGCTGTCGTTCGATTTGGCATATTGCTCGTTGCCGATGCGGATCGCCGACAAGTCGAGCAGCCGTACCACCGCGGCAAGCGCCCGCTCGCGCGGCACGCCGCGGGCGCCGAGGTCTCCCTCGACGCGCTGCCTGACCAGCGGCAGCAGCTTGCCGAAGCCCGCGCAGGCATCGTATTTCGCGCTCTCGCGCTGGACGCGGAAATCGGGATGGTAGCGGTATTGCTTGCGCCCCGCATCGTCGTAGCCGGTGGCGAGGATATGCCCGTTGGGTGCGGGGCAGAACCACGCATCCTTGTAGGCCGGCGGCAGCGCGATGGCGTTGAGGCGCTTTTTCTCGCGCGCGTCGCGGATCAGCACGCCGGCCGGATCGTAATAGGCCCAGCCCTTCCCCACCCGCCTGCGGGTGATGCCGGGCAGGGCATCGTCAACATAGACCAGCTTCTCCATCGCCAAGGAAATCCGGCGGGGGCCTGCAATGTTCCACCTTGCAGCCGTCCCCCTCGCGCGCCAGCTAGACAATCGCGACAGCGCGCGCTTCCCCCGCGCCGAAAGGAGACAAGCCGATGGCCGATGCGCCCTATGTTCCCCCCAAGGTCTGGAGCCCCGACACCGTCAGCGGCGGCCGTTTTGCCACCATCAATCGCCCCACCGCCGGGGCCCGCGAGGAGAAGGACCTGCCGGTCGGTGAACACCCCTTCCAGCTCTATTCGCTCGCCACGCCCAACGGGGTGAAGGTGACGATCATGCTCGAGGAGCTGCTGGAAGCCGGGCACACGGGCGCCGAGTATGACGCCTGGACGATCAGCATCGGTGACGGCGAGCAGTTCACCAGCGGCTTCGTCGCGGTCAACCCCAACTCCAAGATCCCCGCGCTTCTCGACCGCAGCGATCCCGCCGCGCCCTTCCGCGTCTTCGAGAGCGGCGCGATTCTCGTCCACCTCGCCGAGAAGTTCGGGATGTTCCTGCCCACCGATCCGGCCGCGCGGGCCGAGGTGCTGTCCTGGACCTTCTGGCAGGTGGCGAGCGGCCCCTTCATGGGCGGCGGCTTCGGCCACTTCTACGCCTATGCGCCCGAAAAGTACGAATACCCCATCAACCGCTACGCGATGGAGACCAAGCGCATCTTCGACGTCGCCGACCAGCGGCTCGCGCAGTCGCGCTTCCTCGGCGGCGACGAATACACGATCGCGGACATCGCCAACTTCCCCTGGCTCGCGCCCTTCGTGGCAGGGCAGATCTACAACGACGCCAACACCTTCCTGGCGATCCACGAATATCGCAACGTCGCCCGCTGGGTGGACGAGATCGCCGCGCGACCGGCGGTGCAGCGCGGGCGGATCGTCAACAAGGTGTGGGGCGACGAGGACACTCAGCTGCGCGAGCGCCACTCCGTAGCCGATTTCGCCGGCAAGCGGCTGGAGGCCAGCAAGCCCGAATGAACTTGGCGCGAGGGCGCGATCATTTATGCGCCCTCGCCCCCTTCACAACGCCGAAGGAGCCGCTATAGGCGCATCGTCTGCTGGGGCGTAGCCAAGCGGTAAGGCAGCGGTTTTTGGTACCGCCATGCGAAGGTTCGAATCCTTCCGCCCCAGCCATTCTCCTCAAAACACTGGCAAAGCCAGGTTCTTTCGTGGCAACTCCACGGAACCGCAGTTGTCCCCACCAACTGTCCCAACCAGCTGCCCCCAGGAAGGTGCGGACAGCAGACCTCGAGAGGGGTTTGCCCGATGACGCGTTCTGCCTTCTCAACCTCAAACGCCGCGGTACCGCCTACTGGTGGCGCCGCACGGTTTCCTTCGCCAGTTTCTCCCGACAGATTTTCCATAAGCTGTGAGTTCAGCCTCTTCACCAAGGAGCTGGACCTCGCCCGCGGATGAGCCGTGCAGCGGGGCTACAACAGACGCTTCCGCAAATAGTATCGGCGGTCCAGTCCGAGCACTCATCAAAGTGGTCAGAGAGGCGCCTGCCAAAGGCTACGCAAAGGTTCAGATCGCTGAAGTGGTATTGACTCTCATTCGCAATAAGGTCATTTGCCGGGCGTCTCGGCCGTGACCCCAGCAGGAAGCCCTTCGCGTGTATCTCAGATCGATCCTTGCCCTCTCCGCCGCCCCCCTTTCTCTGCTGGCAGTGCCCGCCGCGGCTGAGGATACCCTTGAAAGCGAAGCGGAAAGCCAGCAGCAGACCGGCCGCATAATAGTCACCGCCACCCGGACGCCCGTGCTGCAAGAGGAAGCGCCCGCGACCGTCACGGTGATCACCAGCGAGGACATCGCCGATCAGCTCGCTACCGACATCAAGGACCTCGTTCGCTTCGAACCCGGCGTCACTGTGCGCCGTGCGCCTGCGCGCTTCGGCGCAGCGATTGGCGCGACAGGCCGTGCGGGCAACGAGGATATCGCGATCCGGGGTATCGGCGGCAACCGCGTGCTGATCCAGGTCGACGGCATCCGTTCACCGCAAGGCTTCAGCTTCGGCCCCCAAAGCGCGGGGCGCGACGGTTTTGCCGATGTCAGTCTGGTCAAGCAGGTCGAGATCCTGCGCGGCCCGGCCTCGGCGCTTTATGGCTCGGACGGTCTCGCGGGCGCGGTCAGCTTCGTCACGGCCGATCCGGTCGATATCATTAAGGGCACACGCCTTGGAGGCTTCGTCTCGACCCAATATTCGTCCGACGATAACGAATTCGCCCACACCGCGACCCTCGCCGGACAGACCGGCAACCTTTCGGCGATCGTCGCCTACAGCCGGCGCGACTTCAACGAACTGGAGAACCGCGGCACCACCGGCGGCACCGGCCCGGCCCGCACCTTGCCCAATCCGCAGGATGGCAGCAGCGATGCCGTGCTTGCCAAGCTGGTATGGGACAATGGCCCGCACCGCATCCGTCTGACCGGCGAATGGCTCGAGAGCGCTGTGGCAACCGAGGTGCTGACCGGCCTCGGTCCGGCCTTCACGTTCGGTCCGCAACCAGTGTGGAACGTCGACGCTCTGAACGCACGCGATACCGCTGAGAGGAAGCGCGCCTCGCTGGACTGGACCTATGACGGCAACCCCGGGGACGTGATCGAATATGCCTTCCTCTCGGCCTATTGGCAGGACGCCGAGGATCGCCAGTTCGCTTTCGAGGAGCGCACCACCCTCACTGCCACGCCTGCGCCAGATCGTGAGCGGCTGAACACCTTCGAAAACCGCGTCTACGGCGCGGTCGGCGAGCTGCGCTCCGGCTTCGATCTGGGCGGGATGAAGCACCGCATTGCGCTGGGCGGGGACATCAGCTGGACCCGCCAGCAGGGCCTGCGCGACGGCACCTTCCCCGGGCGCGGCGAGAGCTTTCCCACGCGCGCCTTCCCTGTCACCGACTTCACGCTCGGGGGGCTGTTCGTTTCGGACGAGATCACGTTGTTCGATGGGACGCTGACGCTGTTCCCAGCGCTGCGCTTCGACTTCTACGACCTCAACCCGACCGACGATCCTCTGCTCGCCACCTTCGTGCCGCAGGGGCAGAGCGACAGCCGCCTCTCGCCAAAGTTCGGCGCGACGGTGAAGCTGGCGGCCGATGTGATCCTGTTTGGCAGCTACGCGCAGGGTTTCCTCGCGCCCACACCTTCGCAGGTGAACAACTTCTTCGAATTCATTGCGGGCGGCTACACCTCGATCCCCAATCCCGACCTGCGCCCCGAGACGAGCGAGAGCTTCGAGGCAGGCGCGCGCTATGTCGGCGAACGATTCTCGCTGCAACTGACTGCGTTCCGCGGCGACTACGACAATTTCATCAGCCAACAGGTCGTGCGCGGCGGCTTCACCCCGCAGAACCCGGCTATCTTCCAGTTCATCAACTTTGACAGCGCGCAGATAGAGGGCATCGAGGCGCGGGCAGAGATGAAGCTGGACAATGGCCTTACCGGGCGCGTTGCGATGGCCTATACCAATGGCGATACGATTGATCCGGTCGGAAGCCGCACACCGCTCGATACGATTGATCCGTTCAACATCGTCGGCAGCATCGGCTATCGCGATCCGCAAGGGCGGTTCGGGGGCGAGCTGATCCTCACCCACAATGCCCGCAAGCATGCCAGCGAACTGGAGCGCGCCGCCGACGGCAGCGACCTGTTCGTGCGGCCGGGGGCCTCGACCATCCTCGATCTCACCGCCTTCTATGCCGTCACCGACCGGCTGAAACTGCGCGCCGGGCTCTTCAACCTGACCAATGAAACCTATGCCCTGTGGTCTGACGTGCGGGGCTTGCGCACCGCAGACGCGGGGCTCGTGGACGCCTTCACCCGCCCGGGCCGCAACCTCAGCGTTTCGGCCAGCTACCGCTTCTAAACCCCGCATGGAGGACACTATGAACCGACTGACCAGGACCCTGCTCGCCTCCGGCCTTGCCGCGTTGGCACTGGCGGCCACGCCCGCCCCGGCTCTCGCCGATGGCCCGATCGTGCAATCCGCCGAGGCCGCCAAGGCCGCCTTCGAGGAGGACCGCAAGACTATCCTCGCCATGGCGGGCGACTTCAAGGTGACCTTCGACATGCAGGAATCGACCCCCTGGATGGAAGGTTACACCCCGCTCGAACGCAAGATTTCGGGCGGTTACGAAAGCGTCCGCGTAATCGAGGACACCGGCACGCGGATCGTGCTCCAGCACCTGCTCGTCACGGGCGACGCGGCCAACCCCTATGTCGTCAAGCACTGGCGGCAGGACTGGGAATATCAGCCCGCGCAGATCCTCGCCTTCAAGGGCGGCGATACGTGGGAGTTGACCCCCGTGCCCGAAAAGATGCGCGCCGGGCGCTGGTCGCAAACCGTGTATCAGACCGATGACAGCCCGCGCTATGCCGGGTGGGGCGAATGGGAGACGAGCCAGGGCATCCGCCGCTGGCGATCGAACTGGACGGCCCGCCCGCTCGCCCGGCGCGATGCGATCCGCAATCCCGTCTATGACCACTACATGGGCATCAACCGCCACCAGCTGACCCCGACCGGGTGGATCCACTGGCAGGACAACACCAAGATGCAGACCCCTGCGGACGGTGCGCGCGAGGCGAAGCCGGTCGTGCAGGAATATGTCCTCAACACCTATGAACGCTTCAACGGCTACAATGTCGCTGCCGCCGAGGCCTATTGGGAGCGCACCAAGGGCTACTGGAACGCGGTGCGCGGCAAGTGGGACGAGGTCGCCGAGAGCCATGGCGGCATCCGCATCGCGCAGGAGCCGAGCGCGGGCACAGTGATCGCCGGCGAGCTAATGACCCTCGCCGATCAGATCAAAGACGGCAAGCAAACCCCCGAGGCCGCCAGCGCCCGCGCGCTCGCGCTGATCGAGGAAGGGACTTCCCGCAAGGGCGGCTGATTGGGTCTGGAGGTGGACGGCGGAATGCGCACCATGTGCATCCCGCCGACACAGCGCGAAGCATCGTGAAGGGCAGGCACAGAATGGAGCAAATGGACCCACATAGGAACTGAAGCTGGAGCGCTTCCATCAACGGCGATCACGAGCAGGGTAAAGCGCTCGGTTAGTGTCCGGCCCTGACGAGGAGACGCACGAATGAAGCAAAGCAGGTTCAGCGCGGAGCAGATCCTCGCTGTTTCGAAGGAGCAGGACGCGGGGATGGCGAAGGCGGATGTATGCCGTCGTCACGCGATCAGTGCGCCGACCTTTCTGTTTCCGCGTGCGTCGGTTCGGCATCGCTACCGTCCGACTTCAGGTAGAGGGTCTGTGTCGGGAAGGCGATCGAGAGGCCCGCGTCCTCGAGACGCTCGAGGATGGATAGCAGCAGGTCCTGCCGGATGGAGAGGCTTTCGGCGAAGTCGGCGACCGTGATGTAGGTGAAGACCTCGATATCCAGCGAACTCGGACCGAACCGCGCCAGCTTCGCGCGGCGCGGGTCGGCCGAGACGAGCGGGTGATCGGCGAGCACCTGCTCGATGATCGCGATCCCCTGTCGCAGTTGCTGCCCGCTGATGCCGTATTCTAGGCCGATGACCGGATTGAACAGGTAGCGGTCGCGCTGGGAGTAGTTCTCGATCTGCCGTGACGAGAAGTCGCCGTTGGGAATGGTGACGACGGTGCGCTCGTTGGTGCGGATGCGGGTTGAGCGCATCCCGATATCTTCGACCGTGCCGAGCACGTCGCCGACGCGGCAGAAATCGCCGACCTGGATCGGCCGGTCGGCGACCACGGTGACGCTTCCGACGAGGTTTTCGACCGTCTTCTGCGCCCCCAGCGCCAGCGCGATGCCGCCGATGCCGAGCGCCGCGACGCCGGTGGTGATGTCCACGCCCACCGTGTTGAGGATGGCGATGAACGCCATCGCCATCAGGATCAGCTTGATTGCCCGGCGCGCCAGCGTGACGGCCGAGGCGGCCTGACGCCGCTCGTGGGAATCGAGCCTGGAGGTCAGCAGGGCCGCGATCGCATCGACCATGCGGATCGCGAACCACGCCATGGCGATCCACGCGAAGATGCCGACATAGCGCAAGATCGTCTGGCGGGCGATGATTGAAGCCGGGGCATCGATGCTCGAGATGCGGAAGACGATCACCGCCAGCAGCAGGCTCAGCGGCGGCAAGGCAGCGTAGAAGAACTGATAGACGCCGCTGCTTTCGGGGTCTCGGGACAGACGCCGCACGCCCGCCAGGATGAGCCAGGAAAGCAGCCAGAAGGCCGCAAAGGTGCCCACCAGCAACCCGGCGAGCAGCGTCCAGTCGGCCAGAGGCGCTCCGGCGAACAGGAACTGCTCGGGCGTATCGTCGGGGGCAATCGCCTCGGTCTGGGCGTCGAGCGCGCCGAGCGTCTCGCCCGAGATGCGCCAGATCGGCGGTGAGCTTGCATCCCCGCCGCCATCGGCGCCGGGCGTCGTCCGTTCGAGCAGGATCGGCACCTGATCGGGTCCGCCGAGCGTGCCCACCCTCTCCACATCGAGCGGCAGGCCGTCGTCGACACGCCCACCCGGATCGTTCGACAACTCGGCGAAAGGCACCAGATTGCCCCCGCCATCGAGCGACATCTGCAGGGCCCGGGCAAAGTCCGCCGCGCGCGCAGGGTCGTCCTTGTCGAGCGCGAAATAGTTTCCGGCCAGCAGATAATTGCGCTCGGCAAGGGCGCGGATCAGGGCCGCCACGGTAGAGCGCGGTGTCTGCCGATTGAAGGCATCCCTTGCCACCGGGGCGCTTTCCTGAGCCTCCGGCATCGGCAACTGCGCCAAGGTGGTGCGGGGAACCGCAACCGACAGGGCGACAATGGCAAGAAAGCCGGCAAGCACGCGCATGGGGGCGATTACCCATCCACGCCCCGCGTGGTTCCATCCGTGCCGCTGGCGTGGTCGCCCTTCGCAGCAGCGGCGGCCAGCGCCTCTCACGACCAGGCCGGAAGAAATATCGCAAGCAGGATCGCGAGGCCCGCGCCGGCAGCGAACCGGCACCACTGGCGCAGGATGAGCGGTTCGTTGGGCTTGACGGGGGAGATGAACCCGGCCCTCCCCCGCGCGATGAGCAGCAGGCTGCCGAGCGTGGCGAGGGCGGCATGGAGGGCGGCGTAGAGCGCCATCGCGATGAGGCAGGCAGTATAGGCGTGGCCCGTCGCCTGCGGAACCAGCATGGCCACGACCGCGCCGAAGCCGATTGCCGCCATTGCGCCGCCGAGCGCCGCTACCGAGAGCCAGAGCCCGCGCTGCCGTTCCCGCTGGGCAGGCGTGGCCAGAACCGCGGCCTGGCTCCCGACCAGCAGGCCTCCCGTGCCCACCACCACGAGCGCGACGACACCCCACGGCGGCGCAAACACCGTGGGCGGCCATCCGCCGGGCGCGACGACCAGCAGGAAGATGTAGCCGAACAGCAGCGAGGCGAGGAATGTCGCATCGAAGATCAGAGTGAAGACCATCGCCCACCAGCCGGGCGGCTGGCTGCTGGCAGCTTGCGGCATGAGACGCTGCCCGCCCCCGATATCGAGCGGATGCGCCTCATCGCGAAGGCCCGTCTCCCACAGCCAGCGCACGCAGATGCCGACGAGCACCGCGCCGCCGAGGAGCGCGCCCGGGTAGAGGCCGAACAGGAAGCATAGCGCCGCTCCGACCAGCGCAAGCGCCGCGAGCAGCGGCAGGTAGCTTGGGCCGGGCAGGACGATGACGTAATCGGGCGCACCGTCGATCGCCGAGACTGCCAGGGTCTCGCGACGCCCGGGGGCGGTGGGCGTGGCGAGGACGCCCTCGCCCGCTGCCAGGCGCGCCGGGAGATCGGGGTCCGCGGCGAGTGGCTCGCGGGCGTTCACCTGCGGCAGGCTCGCGAAGTTGTAGGCCGTCACCGGGGTCGCCATTGCCCATTCGAGCGTTCCCGCGCCCCACGGGTTGCGGCGCACGTGCGGCGCGAAGCGCCATTGCACCGCCATGTCGAAGATGATGAGCGCGAAGCCGATCGTGAGGATGAAGCCGCCGATCGAGGAGACGAGGTTGGGCACTTCCCAGCCTAGCCCCGCCGCATAGGTGTAGACCCGGCGCGGCATTCCGAACAGGCCGGTCCAGTGCATGACGAAGAAGGTCAGGTTGAAGCCTGTGAACACGGTCCAGAAGGCGAGCTTGCCGAGCCCGGTATCGGACCGCCTGCCGGTGAATTGCGGGGTCCAGTAGTAGAGCCCGCCGATCACCGGAAAGACGAACCCGCCGACCAGCACGTAATGCAGGTGCGCGACCACGAAGTGGGTGTCGTGCACCTGCCAGTCGAAGGGCACCACCGCCACCATCACGCCGGTCAGTCCGCCGCTGACGAAGACGAAGAAGAAGCCGAAGATCCACAGCATCGGCAGGCGCAGCGTGGGCCGGCCCTTCAGCAGGGTCGCGAGCCAGGCGAAGATCTGCACCGCCGTCGGGATCACCACCAGAAGGCTCGCCGCCGAGAAGATCGCGAGGCTGAGATGCGGGATGCCGGTGGTGAACATGTGGTGCGCCCACAGGCCGAAGCTGATCAGCGCCTGCGCGATCAGGGCGGCGACGATCCAGGTGTAGCCGACCATCGGCCGCCCGCTGAACACCGGCAGGATCGTCGAGACGATCCCGGCGGCGGGCAGGAAGATGATGTAGACCTCCGGGTGGCCGAACAGCCAGAACAGGTGTTGCCACAGCAAGGGGTCGCCGCCGCGTGTCGGGTCGAAGAACGGCAGCCCGAAGGCCCGCTCCATCTCCAGCAGGATCGACCCCAGGATGAGCGGCGGGAAGCCCGCGAGCATCATCGCCGCCGTCACCCACAGGTACCAGACGAGCAGCGGCATCTGCATCAGCCCCATGCCGCGCGCGCGGACCTTGAGCACGGTGACCATGATCTCCACCGCCGCGCAGACCGCCGAGACCTCGACGACGGTGATGCCCACCAGCCAGATGTCGGCATTGATGCCCGGCGAATAGGGCTTGGAGGACAAAGGCGTGTACATGAACCACCCGCTGTCCGGCGCCGCCCCTGCGAGCAGCGCGCCGAGCAGGATCAGCCCGCCCAGAAGGTAGCACCAATAGCCGAAGGCACTAAGGCGCGGGAAGGCGAGGTCGCGCGCGCCGAGCAGCTTGGGGAGCATATACAGCGCGAAGCCTTCAATCAGCGGAATGGCGAAGAGGAACATCATCACCGTGCCATGCATGGTGAAGACCTGCGCGTATTCAGCAGCGTTCAGGAACTGCGTGTTCGGTCCCGACAGCTGCGCCCGGATCAGCATGGCGAGCACCCCGCCCACCAGGAAGAAGCCGATGGCGGTCAGCATGAAGCGGACCCCAACCGTCGTGTGGTTGGTCGCCGCCAAAAAGCCCCAGCGGCCGGGCGGCGCCGAATAGAGCGGCTGGAGCGCATGGTGCAATTCGAGCGCGCGGTTGTGCTGCGAGATTTCGCTCATCTGAGGCCCACCATGTCGAGCACGCGGTCCGCCCATGTCTCGATCGTCCGCGCCGCAGGCGCCGGGCGCTGCTCGAGCACCGGCAGCGGCGCGAGCGCGGCGTCGTCAGCGGCGGCCATCGCGGCCGCGTAGGCGTCGGGCGGATGGGCGTGCACCTCGAAGTGCATATGCGCATGGCCCGGCCCGCAATATTCCGAGCACTGGCCGAGATAGACGCCCGGCCTGTCGGCCTGGAGGCGCAGCGCGTTTCGCCGTCCTGGTATGGCATCCATCTTGCCCCCGAGCCGCGGCACCCAGAAGGAATGGATCACGTCTGCGCTGGTGACGATCACCGTGAACTCGCGCCCCGCCGGGACATGGAGAACGCCGGTGGATTGCGCGCCCCCCGGATACGCGAAGCGCCAGCGCCACTGCTCGCCATGCGCGCGGATGGCCGTGCTTTCGTCCTCCTCGCGGGCGAGCAGCTGATCGCCGCGCACGAAGGCGAACACCATCAGCGCGCTCAGCGTCACGGTCGGGAAAGCGAGGCCCCAGCCGATCAGCACCCGCCGGGTGGAGAACCGCCGCTCCCGCTCGGCGGTGGCCAGCGCAAAGAGCGCCGTCCCCATTACCCCGGTCAGGATCGCGGCCGCGCCCCAGACGAGGATCAGCCACAGGACCTCGACCCGCGCGGCGGCCGGCCCGGCGGGGTCGAGCGCGGACAATTCCCCCGAACAGCCCGGAAGAACGATCAACGGGACGACCATCGCGGCCAACCGCATCGTCGCCATGCAACCCCGCCGCGCCCGCCGGGTAGAGCTTCCATGGCCCTCCTGGACGAGTTGGAGGCCTATCGTGAGCCGGATTGATCTGCGCCGGATGCTGCCGCTCGTGGTCCTTTGCGTGATCCTTTCGGGCTGTGAAGGGCAGGACAATCCCTTTGCCTCATCGCAAAGTGCGAAGGTCCAATATCGCCCCGGCGAGGCGGGGACCGTCGATCATGCCTTGTGCCTGCTGGGGTTCGTTCACGTGCCGATCCGCAACGTGAGGCCGGGTCATCAACTCGTCGAAGCGCGCATCAATGGCGTTGTCGGCGACTTCCTTCTGGATACAGGCGCCAACGTGACGGTCGTGAGCGCCGTCCACGCCGAGCGGTTCGGGCTTTCGCAGGCTGCGGGCGGTGTTCTGGGCGCCGGGGTCGCGCGTATCGCCGGCGCGTCCGGCGCGGGCCGACAGGTGAGGGTCGACAGCTTCACACTCGGCGACATCGATATCCGGCAGCGCCGGGTGCTCGTCGCGGATCTGGGACCGCTGCTCGAGACGCTCGGAGATGCGGCGGGTCGCGAGGTCTATGGCATCATCGGACAGGATGTGATGAACGACCATCGCGCCGTGATCGATGTGGCGCGGCCGATGCTCCATATGCGGCGCGACGATAGCGACCCGGCACCTGTCGCGTCCGCCCGGTGCGAGCCCCGGGGCTGACGGCGCGCCCGGTGATCCAGGGCAGCGCAATCGCCCTCCGCCCCGCCCGCCCCTTTAACATATGGTGCAAACCTTTCGCGTGGTCACCCGGCGCGCACGACGCCAGTTTCCCGACGGTTGCGCTGCCGAAGACCCTCCAATTCGGGCGCGCTGCTTACCCGATGACGCGAGTTGATCGCACCAAGTGACAGAAAGGAAGCCCAGATGGCAACGGCACCAGCCTGGAACCACACGCGCTCTCTTCATCCCCTCCATGCCATTCTCCTTGCCGGGTCCCTGCCGCTGTTCCTCGGTGCGCTGCTGGCGGATTGGGCCTATTCCGCCACCTACGAAGTGCAGTGGACGAACTTCGCCGCGTGGCTGATCGCCGGCGGGCTGGTGTTCGTGGGCTTTGCCTTGCTGTGGGCAATCCTCGCTGCCCTGCGCGGCAGCCGGGCACGGACGGGAGGCGGATGGCTCGGAGCGGGACTGCTCGCGGCGACATTCCTGTTCGGTCTCGTCAATGCGCTCGTCCATGCCAAGGATGGCTGGGCCGCCATGCCCGCAGGACTTATCCTCTCGCTGATCCTCGTCGCACTGGCGCTCGTTGCAATCTGGATCGGCTTCGCGCCGACGCACGAAAGGACGCGTCATGCGTAGAATTTTTCTGGCCCTGACGGGCGCAGCCCTCGTGGCAGGCTGCGGTGGTTCGCCGGAAGCCAATCAGTACGGACCCAATCCGGACCTGCCCGAACAACAGCGTGGCCTCCTCCCTAACATGACCATCGCCAGTCCCGCCGGTTGGGGGGACCGCCGCCCCACCGTGCCGGACGGCTTCACGGTCTCGGCTATCGCCGGCGATCTCAAGATCCCCCGCCAAACCCTCGTTCTGCCCAACGGCGACATCCTCGTTGCCGAAGGCCGGGGGGACAGTGCGCCCGTGCTGACCCCGAAGGACCTGATCGCGGGTTTCATCAAGAAGCGGGGCACGAGCCCGGTCGAGGGCGGCAATCGCCTCACGCTGCTGCGCGACGCGGACGGTGACGGCCGCTACGAAGGCCGGGCGGTCTTCGCGGAGAACCTCAATGCCCCCTATGGCCTTGCGCTGATCGGTAACCGCCTGTTCGTCGCCAATCAGGACGCCATCGTCCGCTTCGACTATCAGCCGGGCCAGATCCGGGCGAGCGGGCCGCCGGTGAGGGTTGCGGATCTGCCGTCCGAAGTGAACCACCACTGGACAAAGGCGATGACCGCAAGTCCGGACGGCCGCTTTCTCTATGTCGGCATCGGCTCCAACTCGAACGTGGGCGAGCGCGGCATGGAGATCGAGGAGAACCGGGCGATGGTCTGGGAGGTGGATGCCGAGACCGGCGCCGCCCGCCCGTTCGCGACGGGCCTGCGCAATCCCACGGCGCTCGCCATGCAGCCGGGCATCGGCCAGCTGTGGGCGGTGGTCAACGAGCGCGACGAGCTTGGCCCCAACCTCGTGCCGGACTACCTCACCTCGGTGCGCGA
Organism: Erythrobacter sp. WG; assembly: GCF_026586795.1. GTDB lineage: Bacteria > Pseudomonadota > Alphaproteobacteria > Sphingomonadales > Sphingomonadaceae > Erythrobacter. The sequence continues at coordinate 34,761 of NZ_JAPFGY010000022.1, read as the reverse complement.
AGGGGCCTTCTATGGGTGGCCCTATGCCTATTTCGGACCCAACGTCGACCCGCGCGTGAGGCCGCAGCGCCCCGATCTGGTCAAGGCCACCGTGCGCCCCGATTACAGCCTGCAGTCGCACACCGCGCCGCTCGGGCTTGCCTTTTCGGTCCCTGCGATGGGTCCGCGCTTCGCCGAAGGCGTCTTCATTGGCGAGCACGGCAGCTGGAACCGCGAAGTGCCCGTCGGATACAAGGTCATATTCGTGCCGTTCCGGGGCGGCCGCCCGTCCGGACCGCCCGTCGACTTTCTCGGCGGCTTCCAGGCCGATGGCGACACGATGGGCCGCCCGGTGGGCGTGACGATCGACCCGCGCGGCGCGCTCATCGTCGCGGACGATCTTTCGAATACGATCTGGCGCGTCACGCCCTCCGGGAGCCAGCCTGTCCGGACAGCTGCGCGCTGAACCGCTCGGCGCTCTCCTGCGACTACTGCGGCGTGGTGGAAACGAGCACCCCGTTCACCACCACGCCGATCGTGTGCGAGGCATATTCGAACGGATCGCCATCGAACAGCGCGACATCGCCGTCCTTGCCGACGGCGAGCGAGCCGACGCGGCTGTCCATGCCGATGATCCGCGCCGCATCGATGGTGATCGCCGCCAGCGCCTCTTCGCGCGTCAACCCGTTGGCCGCCGCGACCGCCGCTTCGAACAGCACGACGCGGGTCTTGGGCACATAGGCTTCGTAGCCCGACTGATAGGCGAAGGGGATGCCTGCCGCGCGCAGCACGCTGCCGGTGGAGAAGCTGGCGTTTTCATATTCGCCATATTGCCGCGTCATGGGCGCGTGGAGGATCACCTTGACCCCCGATGCCTTGATCTCCTGCGTGAGGAGGTGCGCCTCGGCTGCGCCGTCGAGCACAAGATCGATGCCGAACTCCTCCTTCAGCCGCAGCGCGCTCATGATGTCCTGCGCGCGGTTGGCGGTGACAAGCAGCGGCAGCTTTCTTGCCAGCACGTCGCGCATCGCCAGCGTTTCGAGGGTCGGCGGCTTGTCCTCGGCGCCGGGCTTGGCGCCCGCCTTGGCGGCCGGACGCTCGCCCGCACGGGCATCGAGCAGCGCCTGACGCAGCATCGCCATCTGCTTGGCGCGGGTGCCGGGAGCCTTGCCTTCACTCGCGAGCGCGGCAGGGCCGAGATTGGCCGCGACCATCGCCACCGGCACCAGTGCGGCCGCATCGGCGGTGTTGCCGACGGTCTTGGCGATCATCGTCTGGCCCGAGACCAGCGCGCCGGGCCCATGGCCGGTGTGCACCGTCGTCACCCCGAACCCGCGCAGCCAGGCGACCAGCGCTTCGTTGGGGTTATAGGCATCGATCGCGCGCAGTTGCGGCTGGACCGGCGCGCTCTTGTCGAGCTGGTCCTGATCCTGCGTCTGGTTGAGATAGCCCGAAAGGCCCACCGTGCTGTGCGCATCGACGAGGCCGGGGGTGACCACCGCCGCCTCCACGACCTTGAAGCCCGCCGGGATCGGCGTGGTTGCAGCCGGGCCGACGGCGACGATCCTGCCATCGTCGATCACCACCACGCCATCGGTGATGACGGGGCCGGCCATGGTGTGCACCTCGCGCCCGCGTACGGCGATGTCCTGGGCCAGCGCCGGCGAAGCGGACACGGCGAAACCCGCGGCGGCGGCGAGCAGGGCGGCGGCGCGGCGCATCAGTGATCTCCCCCTGCTTCCGCGATTTCCCAATGGTGGTGCGAGGCTTCCAGCGGACTTCCCGCGCCGTAGCCGCCGGTCGCCATCAGCAGGTCTTCCGGCTTGCTGCGATCGTAGACGCTGCGTCCCTCCACCCAGGTTTCGAGCACATGGGTGTAGACCGACAGGGGATCGCCATCGAGCACCACGAAATCGGCATCCTTGCCCGGCTCGAGCGAACCGATCCGCGCATCCAGCTTCATCTGCTTGGCACCATTGATTGTGAGTGCCCGCAAGGCGCCCTCGCGGGTCATCCCGCCGCGCACGGCGAGCCCGGCCTCGCGCAGCAGCATCCGCGAATCCACGATCGGATCGTCGGTGTGGATCGACACCAGCACGCCCGCCTTCTCGAGGATCGCCGCGTTGTCCATCCTGAGGTCCATCGTCTCGAGCTTGCCGCCCGGCGCATCGAGCGTGATGTTCGAGACCGGCACCTTGGCGCGCGCGAGCTCATCGGCGACCTTGTAGCTCTCGGTGCCGTGCTGGATCAGCACGTCGAAGCCGAATTCCTCCTTCAGGCGCACCACCGTCATGATGTCGTCGGCGCGGTGACTGTGGAAGTGCACGAGCCGTTCGCCCGAGAGCACCTCGCACAGCGCGTCCTTGCCCAGATCGCGCTTCTTGCGGTCGCCCGCGCAATAGGCCTTGGCCTCGGTCAGCGCCGCGCGCAGCATCGCCGCCGACTTGGAGCGCGTGCCGGGAAAGCCGGTGCGCCCCATCGGGTTGGTGCCGTTCGCCATCTTGATGCCGCCCAGCGCCGCGCCGTCCTTCATCGCGAAGGCGACGTCGCCGACCGTGCGGCCCTGACGCAACTTCATGTAGAAGGTCTGCCCGCTGAGAAGATGTCCCGATCCCGGCATGATGTTGACCGTGGTGATCCCCGCCGCACGCGCCTTGGCGATGTTGGGCGCGAGCGGATCGATCGAATCCATCGCCCGCACGTCGGGCTGGATCGGGCCGGAGCCGTCCGCACCCGCAACCTGGCCGATGTGCGAGTGGGTATCGACGATGCCAGGCATGATGGTGCGCCCGTCGAGCGCGCGCCGCTCGGCATCGGAGGGGACGGGGATATTCGCGCCGACCGCGATGATCTTGCCGCCCTTTACCACAAGCGTGCCGTTCTCGATCGGCTCGCCCGCCATGGTGAGAATGCGCGCGCCGGTAAAGGCGATGGCGCGGTCTTGCGCTGCGGCAGGGCTGCAGGCTGCACCGAGCGCCGCGAGCGCGACGCAGGCCTGCCAAGCGGCTCGCCAAGTGCGGGCTGGGGTCAATGTCACGAGGCGGTGCTCCGTTGCGATGAACTGATCCGCCGGTCGTAACCGTCCCATGCCGCGCGGCAAGGGGCAAATCTGCAAATCTGCACAGACGCGCTGGATGCGCGCGCCTGTTTGTCGATCTCCGCTCTCACCGCGCGGTCGGGACCGCCGCCTGCCCGCTTGCGACATTGTCAGCCGCCCACGCTCCCCTCGTCCCCATCGGCTGGGCCGGACCGGTGGTGGTATCCCTCGCCGTCTGATGCTCGAGCTCCGCGTTGAGCTCGCCGCCGAACAGGAGCGCATAGGCCGAGAGGTAGAGCCACGTGAGCAGCACGACCACGGCGCTGAGCGAGCCATAGGTCGCTCCGTAGTTGCCGAAACGCGCAATGTAGAAGCCGAAGGCGAGCGTGAGGATCACCCAGGCGACCGCGAACAGCAGCGATCCCGGCGTCACCCATTTCCAGCTCGCCCTCTCCCGCGAAGGGCCGAAACGGTAGAGCACCGCCGCGCCCATAGCGGCGGCCATCGCGAACAGCGCGTATGACAGCGCCTTGCTGGCCGCGATCGCCCATGCCCCGGACGTCGGCATGAGCGCGTCGAGATAGCCCAAGGCCGCCATCGCCATCGCGGCGATCACCAGAGCGATCACGGCGCAAACCGTGATCGCGAGGGCGACCAGATTGGTCTTCAGGAACCCGCGCTTTTCTTCCTCTTCGTAGGCGATGTTGAGCGCGGTGATGATTGCGCCGGCTGCGTTGCGCGCACCGAAGATCGCCACTGCGAGCGCGACAAGCAGCCCCAGCCCTTTCGTGCCGCCCGACGTCTCGACGACGCTGAGCAGTTGGTCGCCGATGATCCGGGCAACGTCGGCAGGAAGCATCGTGGTCAAGGCGGTGAGGTGACTGAGGACGAGGTCAGGATCGGCCACTAGGCCGTAGGTCAGCACCGCGGCTGCCAGCAGGGGAAAAAGCGCGAGGAAGCTGTAGAACGCGGCTCCAGCGGCAAGGTGGCCGACATTGTCGGCCGATGCCTCCCGGTAGGTTCTGACAAGAACGTCCTTCCACGCGGCGATCGGCATCTCCCATGGAGATGATGCCTCTTCTCCGCGCGCGCGCGTCTGATCGGTCACTTCGCATCCCTCGCTTCGAGGGGTGTGCATAGAGCCTTCGGCAGCAATTGGTTCCAAGCGCGATGAACTTCGCGCGGCGAGAGCTGCCTCGCCGGGTCACCACGTCCTGTCGCCCCTGCCGGCGGATCGCAGTTGCCAAGGCGGCGGGCAGACGCCCCCATCACCCCTGGCCTCCCAGCCAGTGCGCCGCAATCGCCCCCCGGTGCCCCTCGGGCGCCAGCGCGATGCGAAGGGCCTCAAGAAGCGGCGGCAGCGCCTGGGTGAACGCGTATGGCGGGTTGACGATGAAGAGCCCCGCGCCGTTGTAGAGGCCGGGTTGGTCGGCATCGTACAGCCAGTGCTCGACCGTCAGCAGCTTGGGGATGCCGAGCCGGCGCAATTGCTCCTTCCAGCGCGTGTGCGCGGCACGGTCCTTCAGCGGATACCAGATCACGGTCACGCCGTGCGCCCACTTGCGCATGGCAACCGCAAGCGTTGCAGCGATCCGGGCGCGCTCGTCGGTCTGCTCGTAGGGCGGATCGACCACCACAACCCCGCGCGGGGTCCGGGTCGGCAGCATCGCGAGCCACAGCTCGTAGGCATCGCGCTCGTGGATCGCTGCGGTCACGCCGCGCATCGCTGCGCGCAAAGCGGCAGCGTCTTCCGGGTGCTTCTCGTTGAGGATCAGGCTGTCCTGCGGGCGCAGCAGCTGCGCAAGGATGCGCGGCGAGCCGGGATAGAGGCGCGGCGCGTCACCGGCATTCACCGCGCGAACGGCCGCGCGGTAGTCGTCCAGCAAGGGGTCGGCGTCAGCGAAGGCCCGCAGCACCCCCCCGGTCGCCTCGCCAGTGCGCAGCGCCTGATCGCCGCCGAGATCGTAGAGCCCGCAACCGGCATGAGTATCGATCAGGGTCAAGGCGCCGGGCTTGTGCTGCAAGGCCCGCACAAGGGCGATCAGCACGCTGTGCTTGACGACATCGGCGCTGTTGCCGGCATGGAACGAGTGGCGATAGTTCATATGGAAATGTCCGCAAACGTCCCGGGCGGGATCCCGGCAAGGGTCCATTCGCCGATCGACCAGCGCACAAGGCGCAAGGTCGGCAGGCCCACCGCCGCCGTCATGCGCCGCACCTGCCGATTGCGACCTTCGCGCAAGGTGATCCTGAGCCATCGGTCGGGGATGGATTTGCGCTCCCGGATCGGCGGGTTGCGCGGCCACAGATCCGGCGCGTCGATCAGAGCGACGTCGGCCGGGAGAGTCATGCCGTCCTTGAGCCGGACACCTTCACGCAGCGGCGCGAGATCGGCCTCCTGCGGATCGCCTTCGACCTGCACCAGATAGGTCTTGGGCAGCTTGAAGCGCGGATCGGCGATGCGCGCCTGCAGCCGTCCATCGTCGGTAAGCAGCAGCAGGCCCTCGCTGTCCCGGTCGAGCCGGCCGGCAGGATAGACGCCCTTCACCGCGATGAAGTCCGACAAGGTCGCGCGCGTCGCGGGCGATCCTTTGTCGGTGAACTGCGAGAGGACGCCGAAGGGCTTGTTGAACAGGATCAGGCGGGCCATCGCGCGTCCATATCGCGCGATGGCCGCCCTGTCCGCTACCGTCTTTCGAAGGCTGCGATCAGCGATCGGATATGCGCCCGGTGCGCGCGCGTTTCCGCATCGGTTACAGGCTGCGCCGCGAGCGTCTTGATCCTCTCGAGGCTCGCCAGCGCGGCCGATCTTGCGACATAGTCGTAGGTCGGCAGCGGCACCGGCCCCACCGGTGTCTAGGCCGCACCACTCCCCGCGCCCGAGGCGGCAGCGATCAGCCGGGTGACATATTCGATCTGCAGGTTCTGGCGATAGGTGTTCACCGGCCCCGCGCGATCGGCGTCGAAGACGGCGGCCGTCAGCTCGGCCATGTAGGTACTGACCGGATATTCCCCACCATAACGCCGCGCATCGGTAAGGCGCGTAAGGACATTGGGGTGCAGCATATGATCGAGCAAGTCGCTCTGGATGCTCAGCGCGCGCGCGTGCGGCTTGGGGTCCACATTGGTGCCGAAGCTGTCGAAACTGCGCCGCTGGACTTGGAGGCGGTCGAGCAGCGCCTCGCTGGCCGCGAAGGCAGCGGGCGCAAAGGCGATCGCAGTGACGGCCGCGAGCGCGCGGCGCTGGTCCGCCACGGCAACCGGCACCAGCGGCTTCTGCGCCCCCGCCTGCCCCACCGCCGCACGGTTGTTGAACACCCCGCCGATCCAGCGGGAGGCGACAACCGCGGCATTCGCCTGCTGTCCGGTGAGGATGAAGTAGCTGTCGATCAGCGCCTGGTAGCTGTCGCCCGCCTTCAGCACCTTTGCGGGCAAGGCCGCGAAGGTCTGGTTGATGAGCTGCGACTGGCGCTGCGCCCAGCCGATCGGATCGTCGGAAAGGTCGCCGACCATCACCCGGGGATCGATATGCACGCCGGGCGCACGCATATCGTCGGCATCGTTGCCGAAGACGAGCTGCGGTTCGGTCGATCGGGCAAGGATGTTGCCGAGCGCGCCCGCGTCGGTGGTGTAGCCGTATTCGATCGCCCACAGATCATAGGGCCCCGGGCGCTTGACCGAGAACTGCCCTTGGGTCTCGCCCGGCCGCGCGATGTTGATCGCCGGGTACTCCATGACCGAGTTGACCGGCAGGGTCTCGGGCGAGCTCAGCGCCGCGTAAGGCACGCTGTGCGAGGAGCGCATATTGTGGTTGAGCCCCAGCGTGTGCCCTACTTCGTGGAGGACGAGGTAGTAGAGCTCCTGCTCGATCAAGGCGTCGAAAGCCTCGGGCGATGCGCCCTGAGCGAGCAGCACGGCGCGGGCGGTCATCATCCGCGCCTGGAGGAGCGCGCCGAAATCGCAGGCCGGCCCTGCGCCGGGCCCGTGCCGATGCGCCGCGTCAGGTCCGCGCATTTCCGCCGGGAGCCCTGCGGTCTCGAAGATCTCGTTGTAGCGCATCCGGTTGGTGAGGAAGACATACTCGAGCATGATGTCCGCGCCGATGATCTCGCCGGTGCGCGGGTTGACGAAGCTCGGGCCGTAGCCGCCGAAAGGCGGGGTCGGCGAAGACGTCCAGCGCAGGACATTGTAGCGCAGGTCGCCCGCGTCCCAGTCCGCATCGTCGGGCTGGATCTTGACCTCGACCGCGTTGGTGAAGCCGGCCTTCTCGAAGGCGCTGTTCCAGGCGAGCGTGGCGTCGCGGATGATGCCGCGCAATTCGACCGGGGTGGTGTTCTCGATCCAGAAGGTGATCGGCTTGACCGGGTCCGAGAGCGCCGCCCCGGAGTTCTTCTTCACCAGCCGCCAGCGATGGATCAGGTCGCGATAGGGAGCGTGCTCCTTGGAGGTGAGATCGGTCGACTGGCTGGTGAAGTAGCCGACGCGGAAATCGTCTGCCCGCGGCTCGTAGCCGGGCTCGGGCATGGCGAGGAAGGAGTGCTGCACCAGCACCGCGACCGAACGCGCATCGGTCACGTCGAGCGTGCCGTAGTTCGCCGGCTTGGGATTGTCATAGACATATTCGACCCTGAGGTCGGTGTTTGCGGGAAAGCTGCGCGCCGCGGTGATGCGGGTCTTGTCCTTGGAAAGCTCGCCCAGCCCGAAGCTCGCACCCGGCTTGGCATCGGGCGATTGCCACGGGGAGATCTGGTGCAGGGCCTCGCTCTTCAGCAGCGCATCGGCCGAGATCAGCAGCTTCTTGCCGTCCTCGCTCTTCGCCTTGATTTCGACGCTGCCGATCGGCGCGCGGGCGATGTTCGCGCTCGAGGACCGGGCCAGCGCATTGGCGGGATCGAAGTAGTAGCTGGTGTTGACCGCCTCCACCTCGATCCGGTCGTAGTTCCGATTGAACACGATGATGCGATTGTCGCGGAAGTTGCCCCGGAAATGACCGGTCTCGACCGGGCCGTTCTCGGTGTAGGTGAAGTAGATGAATTCGCGGCCCAGGCGATCGGCGTCGATCTCCATGAAGACCTCGCCGGACTTCTTGTCGCGGTAAACGGGGAACAGCCCCTCGCTCCGGTCGAAGTCCTTGACGAACTGCGCCAGCGTCGGCTCGTCCGTCTTCGCCGCTTCGGCCTTCTTGTCCTTTGCCTGCGCGGCCGAAGCGATCATCAGTGCCCCGCCAAGGAGCAAACCCCACTTGCGCATATTTTCTAGCCCCCTGAATTCGATAGGGGTCGATTTCTGATGGGGTTCCCGGCGCGAGGCAAGATGAATCGGTCGCGCGGCTCTTGCCGGTTCGGTGCGCCACGTCCGCTCATCGATGTGCTCACGCTCGCATCCGTGGCCGCTTGGTTAACCTTATCGGAATGAATGGATTTTATGATGCGGCGCAAGGGCCGTTCGGGTCCGAGTGGTCTGTCACCACCCGGCCTGCAGCTGTCCGCGTCTTCGAACCCCCGGATAGAACCAGCTGCCCACGCGATGAACGGTTCCGATGTCACTCCCTCGCCCACAGGGCTCATCGGTCACACCGGCTTCGTCGGCGGTGCGCTGCTGCGGCAGGCGCGCTTCGACGCCTGCTTCAACAGTGCCAACATAGCCGCGATCGACGGTCAGACGTTCGGCACGCTGGTGTGCGCGGCTGCGCCCGGCTCGATGCTCGAGGCGAACCGCGCACCTGAGCGCGACGCGGCGCAGGTCGATGCGCTGATCGCCCGGCTGGAGCGCGTGACGGCGCAGCGCCTCGTGCTGATCTCCTCGATCGCGGTGCTCGCCGATTTCGCCGGCGGCGATGACGAGACGACGCAGGCCTTCCAGCAGGATCTCGCCTATGGCCGCCATCGCCGCGCGCTCGAAGCCTTCGTCGAGAGCCGCTTTCCGGACAGCCTGATCGTGCGCCTGCCTGCCCTGTTCGGGGCGGGCCTGCGCAAGAACTTCCTCTTCGATCTCATGAACCCTGTGCCCTCGATGCTGCCCGAGGCGAAGCTCGCGGCGCTGGCGGACGCGCTCAGGGGCGATCTCGGGGCGTGGCTGCGCAGCCTCTATGCACCCGATCCGGCGACCGGGATGCTGCGACTCGACCGCGCGGCGCTAGGCGCCGACCCGCGCCGGGCCGATCTCGAGGCTGCGCTGGAGGTGATGGGGGCGACGGCGGTGCAGTTCCACCACCCCGGAACGACCTACCAATACTACTCGATTGATCGGCTGTGGCAGGACATCGGCTTCGCGCTCGCGGCTGGCCTCAAGCATCTGCATCTCGCCCCGGAGCCGCTCACCGCAGCCGCCATCCATCAGCGGGTGATGGGCCGCGCCATGCCGCAGACCTCCGCACGGGTTCACAGGGAGGATATGCACACCCGCCATGCGGGCCTGTGGGGCGCCGAGGGGCCCTACCAGTTCGATGCCGCGCGCACGCTCGATCGGCTCGCGGATTTCGTCGCCGTCCAAGGGGGCGCGGCATGAGGCTGGCCGTCTCGAATATCGCATGGCAGCCGGACGAACGGCTGGAGGCCTATGCCATTCTGGCAGAAGCCGGGATCACCGGGCTGGAGATCGCGCCGGGGCTGTTCTTCCACGCTGCCGACGATCCCTTTCGCCCCAGCGAGAGCAGCGCCGGCGCGGCGCTCGGCGAGATCGCCGAAGCGGGGCTCACTCTCGTGTCGATGCAGTCCTTGCTGTTCGGCGCAGCAGGCGCGGAGCTGTTCCAGGGGCCCGAGGCGCGCTCGGTGTTCGAAACCGCAATGCGCCGCGCCATCGCGCTTGCCGGACGGTTCGGCATCCCCAACCTCGTGTTCGGCTCCCCGCTCCAGCGCCGCGTGCCGGAGGGCATGACGATAGAGGCCGCCATGGCCGAGGCAGCCGAGGTGTTTCGCAGGCTCGGCGACGCGGCGGCCCAGGCGGGCACGCGCATCGGGATCGAGCCCGTTCCGGCCGCCTATGGCACCAACTTCCTCAACACGCTCGGCGAAGCGGATGCCTTTGTCCGCAAGGTCGATCATCCCGCAGTGCAGATCCATCTCGATCTCGGCGCGATGCACATGAACCGCGACTTCGACAGCCTGCCGTCTGCGCTCGGCGCGTTGGCGCCTCGGCTCGCCCATGTCCACGTCAGCGAACCCGACCTCGCCCCCGCCCCCGCCGCCGCCGCGCCGCTCGTGCCGGTGCTCCGGGCCTTGCGGGAGGGCGGATACGCAAGGGCCGTGTCGATCGAGATGCGGCGAGACGCAGACGGCCTCGAAGCCCTGCGGACTTCGGTGCGGCGATTGGTCGAGGCGCACGAACAGGCGGAGGCGGGCGATGCGTGAGCCTGAGGCCGAAACATTCCGCAAACCGCGCGAGGACGTGGTCGTTTCGGTGTGCTTCTCGGAGCTTGCCGCCTCGGCCGGCACGTTCGCAGCCTTGCGCGATCTCGCCGGGAAACTCGACACCGCCTATCGCTTTCGCGAGATCATCCTCGTCGTCGACGACAGCCAGCGCGAGGCGTTCCTCCCGCTGGTCCGCGAGATTGCGAACACGCGGCTCTTCGTCGTGCGGCGCGGCACCGAATACTACGACCGCCGAGTGATCGCCGCCGAGGAGGCGATCGGCGATCTGGTGATCCTCGGCAATCTCGACGAGATCGCGGCGCTCGATGTGCTGAGGTTCCTCGATTTTGCCGAGGCGGAGAACGCGGTGACGATGGCGTTCCGCCCTGCGCGTCGTCCAATCAAGCGTATGCTCGCATGGCCCTTCATCGCACTCGGCAAGCTCGCCGGGTTCAACGTCGATCCGGCCGAGTTCCAGTCGATCGCGGTGCCGCGCACGCTGCTCAACCTGATGCTCGCGCATGACGAGCCGCGCCTGGCGCTGCGCTTCCCGCCGCGCGATCCGCGCCTGCCGCGCGAGTGGTTCCGCACCGGGGTAAACGTCCCGAGCCGCACCGCCTTCATGGGTGTGGGGCGCAGGCTCGCCCTTCTCCAGACCCTGCTGGTCTATCTGACGCCGACGATCCTTTCCGTGGTCGCGATCTCCTCGAGCATCCTGGCGCTGGTCGGGCTCGCCTACGCCGCCTGGGTGGTGGGGGCGCTGTTATTGGTCGAGACGCTCGCGCCCGGGTGGCTCACCACCAACGCCATGCTGGCGGTCAGTGCGATCTTCATGGGCTTTTCCACCCTCGGGCTGAGCCTCGGCCTGCAACACTTGCTCAAGCAACAGCGGCGAGCGAAGGGCGGGATCGTGCCCGAGGAGGTCAACCGGATCGACCTGTTCCAGCAGGTCGCCTTCGACCTCAACGTCGTGCTGGAGAGCGACCCCGCCGCCGCCCCGCTGCCACCGCGCGAGGGCTGATGCGCGCAGGGCCCTCCAACCACTACGACTACATCGTGATCGGCGGCGGCTTCTACGGCTGCTGCCTCGCGCTTTATCTGCGCTCGATCTCGGCCCGGGTCTTGCTCGTCGAGGCGGGCGAGCGGCTGATGGACCGCGCCTCGCGGGTCAACCAGGCGCGGGTGCACACCGGCTTTCACTATCCGCGCAGCGCGGCGACGGCGGTGAAGTCGATGCTGCTCCACCGCCGCTTCCTCGCCGATTTTCCCGAGGCGGTGGTGGGCGACTTCCAGATGCTCTACGCCATCGCCCGGCGGCGCTCGAAGGTGACGGCCAAGAAGTTCCACCGCATGTTCCGCGACATGGGCGCGCCCATCGACGCCGCCAGCGCAGGCCACCGGGCGCTGTTCGACCCCGAGCGCATCGAGGAGGTCTTCGCCTGCCACGAGGTCGCCTTCGATCACAAGATCCTCGGACGGCTGGTGAGCGAAAGGCTGGCTGAGGCAGGGATCGAGGTGCGCCTCTCGACCGAAGTCGTCGGCCTTGCCGATCACCGCAGCGGCGTTGTCGCACGTTTGTCGGACGCGAGCGAGATCAGCGCCCGATACGCCTTCAACATCACCTATTCGCAAATCAATGCGGTGCTGGCCAAGGCCAGCCTTCCCCCGGCGCGTCTCAAACACGAGATTGCCGAACTGGCGCTGATCGAACCGCCGCGGGAGCTCGACCGGATCGGGGTGACGGTGATGGACGGGCCGTTCTTCTCCGCCATGCCCTATCCGGCAGAAGGCCTCTATTCACTGACCCACGTGCGCTACACCCCGCACGACAGCTGGGCGGACAATGCCGCTGCGCGCGACCCCTACCGCCATTTCGCCACGCTCGCGCCCGAGAGCCGCTACGCCTTCATGCTGCGCGACGCGCAGTTCTACCTCCCCTGCCTTGCCGGGGCGACCTACCGCCGGTCGATCTACGAGGTGAAGACCGTCCTCATCAAGAACGAGGCCGACGACGGGCGGCCGATCCTCTACCACCGCACCCCGGAGCGCAGCCGGGTAATCTCGGTCCTGGGCGGGAAGATCGACAACATCTACGACCTTTTCGAGGCGGTGAAGGACACGGCGCCCGAATTCGCCGCGCTCGATCCCGTTCATGTCTTCGGTCCTGTCCATGCCTGAAGGGTCCGTTTGGCGAATGCGCGGCACGGGGATGCTGGTCCTGCTCGGCGTGACAGTTCTGCTCGCAGCGCTGCGGGGGGGCGTGCTGCTGCATACGCACAGCCTCAACTCGCTCGACGGCGCATTGCAGACGTGGTTCGCTCTCGATCACTTCGCGCGCGGGGAGCAGCTGGGCACGGCGTTCCAGTCCTATCTCGGGATAACGATGGTGCTGGCGCTGGTCCCCGTCTTCGTGCTCGCCGGCAAGACGCTGTTCGCCTCGACCCTGGCGGCTTACGTCATGGTGCTCGCCGCAGCGGTCGCGACCGCCTGGGCCTGTGTCTGGCTGATCCGCCCGGTGCCACCGCGGGCACGCTGGAAGGCCGCTGTGGTGCTGCTTTTCCTGTTCTATTATGCGGGCGCGCTTTGCGGGCAGGCGATCGGGCTGGCGTGGCCGGCCACGCTTGATCCGGGCGTCTCGCTGCGACCCTTGCGGGGGGCGCTGGCCTTCTTCGTCCTGCCGGTCTTCGTGGTGCTGGTGCGCCGGGTGCGGCTTGAAGGGAAAGCCGTCGCCGGCGGCTTTCCGCTGGGTCTGGTTGCGGGGATCGGCCTGTTGTGGTCGAACGATTCCGGAATTCCGCTGGTGATCGCCACGACCGGTGCGCTTGTTCTGGCGCTTTGGGACCATCCCGCGCGCCTTGCCTGGGCCCTGCCAGCCTTTGCGCTGGGCGTTCTTGCGTCTGCGTCGGCGATCCTGCTGGCGCTGACCCGCGCCGCGCCTTCGCCTTGGCTCGCCTACAATTTCCGCGACGTGGCGGGCGACCAGTTCTGGTTCTTTGCGCCATGGGAGCGATCCACGCGCATTCTCGGCGTGACAGACCTGCCCGCCATCCTGGGCCACGCCGACCCGCTCTCGGCTTTGAGCATGGTCCTGCTTGCAGCCTGCATCGCCTTCGCAGCCGTGCAACGCCTGCGTCGGCGGAACGCCCCGGTGCGCGCGAGCGCCTTCATGCTTGTCGGCGCGAGCGTGCTCGGCACCGCCCTCGTCCCGCAGATCGGCGGGCACGTCGGCGCAGAATACAACGGGATCGTCTTCGTGCTGGGCGTCTGCGCGCCGCTGATCGTCGCCCCGACGGCGCTCTGGCGGCGGGCCCGACCGGTGCTGAGGAGAATCGGTCCGCGCGAAGCCGCTACGCTGACCGGGTTGGCCGCCCTGGCGATGATCGCGACCGAAGCGGCTCGCTTCGCGGCGGCATACTCCGGGAGCGAGCGAACGGTCCATGACGCCGACCTCGGCTTTCGCGTAACGCCTGCCTACGCGCGCGACCTGGCGGCGATGCGCCGGTTGGCGGCAGCATGGGACGCGCAAGGCGTACCGCAAGACCGCCGCCTTCTGTCGGTCTATACCTCCCCCCTCGATATCGCTGCTGGCGCCAGGAGCCCTGCCGATGTCGGCTCGCTCATCCATGCGCTGGGGCCGACGAAGCGCGCGGCCTTCAATGCGCTGGTCGCCGGAAAAGAGGTCGCCGCAGTCACCACGATCGCGCCCGATTACAGCGGGTGGGAGGGCTGGCTGACCCGTGCCAGCTGGCCCTTCTTCCGCGCGCTGCACGAGAATTACACGCCCATCGCGCGCAACGATCAACAGGTGCTCTGGGTCCGCGCCCGAGGCACGCGCACGCCGCCAGCTCCCGCGACCTGCCGCGTCGCGGCGTTAGCTCAGGGCCAGATTGTGCTGGACATTGCCGCCGCCGATGCGGGCCTTGCCACGGTGAGCATCACCCGCCGGCCTCCTTACGCTACCGGCCGCGGCGCGATGCTGACGGTGCTCGAGGACTCGCCCGACACCGAGCCTGCCGAACGCGAGCGCTGGGCCGATTTCCCACACTATGGGATCGCCAATGTGCCTGCGCTGGAACTGATGGCGCCGGTCGCACCCCGCCAGACAACCCGCCTGACGCTGGAGACCCTCGACGGCTCGCCAATCGGCGCCGCCAGCTGCTCCGCCGTGGTCGAATCCGCGATCGACGTGACCGCCCTGCCCCCGCTGCCCGAGGGGATCGACCGCTACCTCGCAGGAGGCGCGATGTGAGCGAGGTGCTGCGCTTCTTCACGGTGACGGTGCTCGGCGTGGTGCTAGACCTTGCCGTCGCTTTCGCGCTCAACCGCTGGGCGGGGATGCCGCTGTGGCTCGCCGCCGTGATCGGCTTCACGCTGGCGGCGAACGTGAACTACGTCATCCACCAGACCTGGAGCTTCCGTGACGGCCCCCGCAACTTGTCGCTGGCGCGGGGCGGCCTTTACGCGCTGGTCGCGCTGGCGACTCTGGCGGTTCGTGTCGCGGTCGTCGCCCAGCTTGAGCGGCTCTCGGAAGGCCGCTGGCCGCTGGCGATCCTCGTCGCCGGCGCGGGCGCATCCTTTTGCATCAACTTCGTGCTTTCCAAGCGGATCGTCTTCGCCGCTGCCGAGCCAGCCTCGTCAGGGGAGAGACAATGACCGTGCAGCCCTCGCCGATCCTCGACGATGCCGCCTGGCAGGTGCCCGCGCATGAGGTCGCGCTCTACGGCCCGCGCCGCAACGCCTACGCGCTCGTGATCCCTGTCATCAACGAGGGCGCGCGCATCCGCGGTCAGCTCGCCCGGATCGCCGACGCTGGGCTTCCGGTCGACGTGGTGATTGCCGACGGCGGGTCGACCGACGGCTCGCTGGACGCTGATTTCGTGGCAGGCGTCGGCGTGCGCGCGGTGCTGACCAAGACCGGCCCCGGCAAGCTCTCCGCGCAGCTTCGGATGGCCTACGCTTGGTGCCTTAGGCAGGGCTATGCCGGGATCGTCACCATCGACGGCAACGGCAAGGACGGGGTCGAGGCGGTGTCCGACATGGTGGCGAAGCTCGAAGAGGGCTGCGACTATGTCCAGGGCTCGCGCTACCTTCCGGGCGGCGCGGCGGAGAACACGCCGCTCGAACGCACCATCGCCAACCGCCTGATCCACGCCCCGGTGCTGAGCATCGCCGGCCGGCACTGGTTCACCGACACCACCAACGGGTTCCGCGCCTATTCCACGCGCTATCTCACCCACCCGGACGTTCAGCCGTTCCGCGATGTCTTCTCCGTCTACAACCTGCTGTTCTACCTCACGGTGCGCGCAGGCCAGCTGGGGATGAAGGTCGCCCACGTCCCCGTCGCGCGGCGCTATCCCGATGACGGGAAGGTGCCGACCAAGATCGGCGGCCTCGCCTCCAAGCTGGCGCTGCTCGGCGAGACCGTGACGGCCGCAACCGGAGGCTATACCCCCGATGCTGCGGCAAGGGGCGGAACATCATGGCTCGGCCCGGTGGCGATCCTGCTGGCGCTGCTCGCGCCCCTACTGTGGAGTGTTGTGGCCGCTCCGCCCTACTCGCCCGATTCTTGGGCGCTGTGGGAATTGGCGCAAAGCGTGTTCGGCGATTTCTATCGCTTCACCCACTGGCGCAGTTATGCGAGCGACCTGCCGTTCTCGACAAGTTTTCCGCCGCTGACCCCGGTGCTCATCGCGATCCTCGACGCGGCGATGGGAACCGGGCCCCGCACCGGGCTCTATCTCGCCTTCGCCTGCTTCGCCGGCTTCGCGCTGACCTCGGAAGCGATCGGGCGACGGGTGACGGGGGCACCCTGGCTGGGTCTCGGGGCGGCGCTGGTGTTGCTGCTCGGCCCCAACCTGCTGTTCATCGAGATGAGCGCAGGCAGAACCATCCCGCTGCAATTGCTCCTTTATGCGCTCGTGCTGCTGGCGCTGGTGCGCGCGGATCCCATGAGCCACGCACGGGCCGCAGGGGTCGGGCTGCTGGTGGGCTTGGCGATGCTCAACCGCTTCGATGCGCTGCTGCTTCCCTTGGCGGTGGCGCTGGCCGTGGGCTGGCTGGCCCGCTCATGGCAGCGCGGGGCACTGGTGCTGATGACCGCCGCGCTCGTTTACGCGCCATGGGCTCTGTGGTCTCTTGCGACCTTCGGCACGCCCTTTGCCAGCGACAATGCAGGAATTGCCGCCGCGCTCGACCCGCGCGCCTTTGCGACGGACTGGTGGCCGACGCCGCAGCCGACCCTGGCCGACGATCCGCTGGCGTGGGCCGCGAAGGTGGCGGCGAATGTCGCAGGGCTTTCGCTCACCGCCCTGAGCCTTGTGGCGAGCATCTTCGGCGTGGCGATCCTCGGATACCTGGCGCCGCCCGCCGCGCTGTCGGTCGCCGCGCGGGACCGGCTGCGGGGCAGCGGGCCGCTAAGGCTGCTGGCCGGAACGGCGGCGCTTGCCGGGCTCATGCTCGCGCCGCAGGTGCTCACCGGCTATCTCGAATACCGCTACTTGGCGGTGCCCGTCTGGGCCGCGATCCTTGCGGCGGGATGCTGGGGCATCGCGCAGGGCCGGACGCTGCACCAGCGCAGGATCTTCGCTAGAGCCGCCTTCTTGGTGGCGCTGCTCGCTGCTGCCGGTTTCGTGGCAAACCAAGGGCGGATCGCCGGGACCGCGACCGAGCGAGCACAGGCGTGGGCGCGCTTCGATGATCCTGCCGATGTGCGGGCGCTCGGAACCTGCGTCGCGAACACGGCGGAGCCGCGCATCCTGGTGGTGGGTGACAATCTGCTTGCCGCGCGGGCGGGCGGCCTTGGCGGGCTGCCCACGATGATGGAACCGCGCAACATGGCTGAGGGGCGGCTCGGCTCCGAAGGCAGCCGCCGCTTCGTTGAGACCTGGCGCGCAACGCATATCCTGGCCGCCGACCCGGCGCGTGCGGGATGGATCGAGGCGACCTTCCCTGTGACCCCGGCCGCAGGCTGCCCCTTGCGGCTCTACCGCGTGGATGCGCTAGCGCTCTAGCGCTCGCGCGGCGGCGTGAAGAGCGCCGGATCGAGCGGCGTGCCGACCCGCGTTTCGCGCCAAAACACGGTATTGGCCATGATCCCGTCGTAGAGCAGCGTCACCCGCCGCGCCTGCACCCAGCCGCTCTCCAGACGGACGAAATCGCCATAAAGCCGCTCGTGGAAGCCGCGCGGCGTGTCGAAGGCCATGTAGGTGACGAAGCCGCTCTCCGCGTCGAAACCGAACAGCGTCTGCTGCCCCTTGGGATCGACGATCCTGACGATGCGGGCGAACCGCCCGCCGATATCGCGCGGCGGGGCATTGTGCAGCGCGAAGCCGTCCTCGAGCGCGGAGCGGATGATGCCGAAGCCGAAGTTGCTGGCCCAGTAGGCGTCGGCCTCGGGCTTGGGCATGATCCCGCGTTCGGTCCAGGTTGTCGCGCCGTCATAGCCGACCTCGAAGATCACCTTCCCGCCCGACTTGGCGACGATGCGGACCTTGCCCGAGGCCTCGTGCGAGGCGGTTCGGCCCTCCTCGAAGGTGCGCCACATCCGGTAGTCATCGGCCGTGCTGCGCACAGCGCCCGTGGCGGGATCGTAGAAGGTCGCGGTGCCGGAGAGTTCGAGCGTGCCGGGATCGAGCCACACGGCCCCGCCATGCGCGGCGACCGCGCGTTCGACCACGGCGCGCGGCTCGGGCTGCTCCGGCGGTGCGGCCCCGGCGAACGTGGCGGCGGCAAGGCCGATCAGCGCCGCAAGCGCCCGTGTGACGATCCTCGGCATGGCCTCTCCTTCCCCATTTGTCCGGACATCTTTTCAACCACGCCCCATTGTTCTAGACAAGCGGCATGAGGTCCCTGCGCACCTTCCTTGCCGCCGCCCTCGCCGCCGGCACCCTGCCGCTCGCCGCGCAGGACCGCCTGCCCGCAGGCATCTGGACCAACACCGAAGACGCCTATTTCGCCGAGGAGGAGGGTCGCACGCGGCCCGATCCGGTGCTGATCGAGGTCGCGGCCGACGGGCGCTGGCGGACGATCGACGCCTTCGGGGCGCCGCAGGGCGACTGGCGCAAGGACGCGGTTCCGGGGCTCGCCCGCCGCGAAGGCGGCTCGGGCTGGCAAGTCGGCGGCAGCGAGATCCGCCGGGCGCGGCCCTTCACCTGCTGGGTCTCGGTCCGCAAGTTCGCCGCCAAGCCCGACGGCTCGCCCGACTGGACTTATGCGGGAAACCTCGCGAGCTTCGACCAGGGCGGGCGGGTGCTTGTCCCCGGCAAGGGCGTGGCGCCCGACGTGTCGATCCGGCTGCGCAATGTCACCTGGGCAAAGGGCAGCCGCAACAAGCCCTCGCTGGTGCTCTACGTCCACAAGGACGACCCCGAGCGCGCCGAGAGCTACAGCTGGTCCTCTCCCGATGCGAGCCTGGTAGGGATCAACCTGCGCTGGATGCAGGGGAGCTGCACGCGCACTGGCGACTAGCCGGCAGGGCGCTTCCACGCCGCGCCGCCGACCCATTCGCCGGCGACCGCGCGGAACTCGTCGCAGGTGATGCTTTCCCACACCCCGGCGGAGACATAGGGATCGGCCGCGAAGCGCGCCTTCGCCTCGGCGGCATCTTCGGCCCTGATCACGAGCAGCGAGCCCACCGTCGCGTCGCCCTCCTTGAGCGGCCCGGCGACGGCGTAGTGGTCCATGTGCGCTTCGATGTGCGCAAGGTGCGCAGCCAGGGCCTCGGCACGCAGCGCGGCGCTTCCCGCATGGTCGCGGCAGTGGAAGGCGAAGAGCCTCACCCTCCAACCTCGATGCACTCGACGAGCTCGCCCCCGGACCCGATCGCGGTGGCGGCGCGGCGGCCCTCGTAGAGCGCACCCTCGCGCGCGGCGGGCGGCGCAATCCAGTCGGCGCGGCAGGCATCGAGGTCGCGCACGGCAAGGCTCACCAAAGCGTTGCCCGGCGGCAGCATTCCCGGATGGCGCGGGCGCGGCGTGGCGGTGGCGGGATAGTCGTCGACCTCGACGATCGGCATCCGCCCGTGGGTCACCATCGTGATGGTGGTCTGCGTCTCGGGAGGCTGGCCGAAGGCGTTGTTGATCATCGAATAGGGGAAGGTGTAGTCGACCCCGCGCGCGAGGCCGAGCCGCTCGGCATACCAGGCGACGCTCGCCTCGCGATCGGGGGTGGCGAGCACGACGATGAAGATGCGGTCGACGGGCGCGTGGGCGCGGGGCAGGTCGGTGTCGGGCATGTCGTCGAGCACTTGGTTCAGGTAGACCATCTCCCGCCCCGGCCCCAGCGCCTGCATCGGGATGAAGGCGGGTTTCATGTTGGCGATTGTCTTGGGCGGGCCGACGATGGTGAAAAGGTCCTCCGGCAGGGCTTCGGGCCAATGCCAGACGTCCTCCACCGTGGTCTCGAAGGCCGCCCAGCCATAGGTGGTGGTGGGCCGGAAGTCCGGGTGCGCGGGCTGCTCAACAAGCCGGAACCAGCACGGCGCGCCGCTCGCCGGGCGCAGCACCGCGTAGGGGGCATCGGCGTTGGCGGGACAGCCCCAGCTTGCGGCGAGCGCGGGATCGAGGCGGCCCTGCTCGATCAGGTCGAGCCTCAGCACGTCACGGTAGGCAGCGAGGCCCTGTGCGACATCAGGTACGGTCGAAAGCCCGCCCATGATGGTGCCGTGGGGGATCGTCATTGTCCGAACTCCGGCTTGCGCCTTTCCACGAAGGCGCTGGTGCCCTCGAGGAAGTCCGGTCCCTCGAAGGCGGCGGCGAAGGTGGCAAGGGTCTCGGCATCGTCCGCCGCCTGACCGTCGAGCACGCGGCGCACGAAGGACTTGAGGTGCCGGACCGAATGCGGGCTGGCGGCGACGAGATCGGCGACGAGCGCCTCGGGACTGTCGTCGACCTGCTCGACAAGCCCGATCCGTAGCGCCTCGGCCGCATCGATAAGCGCGCCGGTATAGAGCATCCGCTTCGCCTGCCCCGGCCCCACGAGGTCGACCAGCAGCTTCACGTCATGCAGCGGATAGACGAGGCCGAGCTTGGCGGGCGTGATGCCGAACCGCGCCGCCGGGGTCGCCACGCGCAGGTCGCAGGCCATCGCGATGCCGCAGCCCCCACCCACGCAGTCGCCCTCGACGAAGGCAAGGGTCGGGATCGCGGCGCGCGCAAGTTCGGACTGGGCGCGGTTGATCGCCGCTTGGTTCGCCGCGCGCCACGCCGGGTCGTCCTTGTTGGCGAGCAGTTCGCGGATGTCGGCCCCGGCGCAGAACGCCCCGCCCGCCTGCGACGCGCGGACCACCAGCACCCGCGCCGCCGGGGCCGCGACCGCCTCGGCGACGAGCGTCGGGAGCGCCTCCCACATTGCCATGTCGAAGGCGTTGCGCTTGTCCGCCCGGTCGATCAGCAGGGTGGCGACCGGGCCCTCGATGGCGAGTCGCAGGCTCATGCCGGGTGGCTCGCCATGAAGTGATCGGCGATCGCCTTGCGTGTCGTCACCCACACGCCCTCGTGGGCGCGGACGTGGCGGAAGAACTCCTCGAGCGCCCAGATCCGGCCCGGCCGGCCGATGATCCTGAGGTGCAGGCCGAGGCTCATCATCTTGGCGAAGCCCTCCTCGCCCTCGCGGTAGAGCTGGTCGAAGTTCGCCTTGGCGTAGTCGAGCCACTGGTGCGGGGTGAGCGCGGGATCGGTCCACATCTTCATGTCGTTGCTGTCGAGCTGATAGGGGACGATACACATCGGTTTGCCCGGCACGGTGTCGCGGTCCCAGAAGGGCACGTCGCCGCTGTAATCGTCCATGTGATAGGTGAAGCCCTCCTCGGAGAGCAGACGGCGGGTGTTGTCGGTGAGGAGGTAGCGCGAAAGCCAGCCGTAAGGGCGCACGCCGCAGGTCGCCTCGATACTGGT
The DNA here is from genome assembly GCF_026586795.1 of Erythrobacter sp. WG. Classification (GTDB taxonomy): domain Bacteria; phylum Pseudomonadota; class Alphaproteobacteria; order Sphingomonadales; family Sphingomonadaceae; genus Erythrobacter. The sequence continues at coordinate 13,504 of NZ_JAPFGY010000022.1, read as the reverse complement.
AACGGCCTTGTGAATGAAGTCGCGCTCCTCGTCCTCGTCCATCTTGAACTGGTGGACCCAGCGCCAGCCGTGGCTGACAGGCTCGTGGCCGAGCTCGCGGATCGCCGCGGCGATCTCGGGGTGGTTCTCGAGGGACATGGCCGCGACCGTCCAGCTCGCCATGATGTCATAGCGCTTGAGCAGCTTCACGATCCGCGGTGCGCCCGCCTTGATGCCGTAGAGGTAGTTGGATTCGTTGGAATAGTTGCGCATCTTCGACTTCACGAAGACGCCCAGCTCGTCGACCGGCTCCATGCCGCGGTCGCCGCGGGCGATGGTCATCTCGCTGCCTTCCTCGACATTGACGACGACGCTGAGCGCCAGCTTCGCCCCGCCGGGCCAGTCCATTCTTTCTTCCGTCAGCACGCAAACTTCTCCGTTCGGTTCGAGCGAAGTCGAGAACCGTTCGCGCCTGTGTGTCTCGACTTCGCTCGGCGCAAACGGTGAGGGTGAGGCGGGGCTAGTGCATCTCCTCCCCGCCGCTGACGTTGAGCGCCTCGCCGGTGACATAGAAGGCCGCATCGCTCGCAAGCCAGAGGCAGGCGGCGGCGGTGTCGGAGGGGAGGCCCGGGCGGCCCATCGGGTTCTTGGCGGCCATGTTGGCGAGATAGTCCTCGACGCTCGCAAAACCGAGCAGCTTGCTGAAATATTCGTTCTGCTGCGCGCCGAGCCCGGTGGTCACGTGGTTGGGGCACACCGCGTTCACGGTGATGCCGTGCTTGCCGAGTTCAACCGCGCTCGCCCGCGTCAGCCCGACCATGCCATGCTTGGACGAGACATAGGCAGGCAGGTGCGGAAAGCCGGTCTTGGCGGCCTGCGAGGCGATGTTGATGATCCGCCCGCCCTTTGCGGCCGCCACCATCGCCCGCGCTGCAGCCTGGGTGCAGTAGAACGCGCCCGACAGGTTGACGGCGATCACTTGGTCCCACTCGTCGGCCGTGTCGACGTCGAGCAGCGGCTTCATCTTGAAGCCGATCCCGGCATTGTTGACGAGGATGTCGATCCCGCCGAAGCGCTCCACCGCGCCTGCCACCAGCGCGCAGCAATCCTCGGCTTTGGAGACGTCGCAGGCGATCGCCGCGACCTCGGCTCCGCGCTCGCGCAGGTCCTCGGCGACGGTCAGCGCCTCCTCGTCGATCACCAGGTCGGAGACGACGCAGTTCGCGCCCGCGTCGGCGAAAGCCTGGAGGATGCCCTGCCCCAGCCCCTTGTGCTTGCCCGAGCCGGTGACGACGATGGTCTTGCCCGCGAACGCCCCGGCCATAGTCACAGATCCTCGGTGAGGATAAACTGCGGCGCGTCGGCAAAGCCCTGGAAGGGCGCGGCGGCGGCCTGGAAGTCGGCGGTCGAGATGTCGGCGACGAATTCGTCCATGCCGGTGATGTCGATCACCTCGATATACTGGTAGACGGGCGTCGCCGCCTCGTCCCCGAACACGCCGGTCGCCCTGTGGACGGTGAAGTTGATGACCGATCCGAGCGCGTTCACCGTGGGCAGGTCGCGGGTCCTCGCCCATTCCTCGTATTCGGCGACGTCGACGCCGGGCTTCAGGTTGAACAGGCAGATGATGCGCATGGCTCAAACTCCTTGGCTAGGCGGGCGATAGGCCCGCAAGGTATCGTCGAGATGGCGGGTGAGCGCGAATAGCCCGGTCTCCGCCCCCGCCGGGGCGACGATCTGCACGCCAATCGGCAGGCCGTCGGCAGTCCAACCGGCGGGGAACGACAGGGCCGGGAGCCCCGCGATGTTGGCGAGGCAGGTGAAATCGGCCTGCGCGGCAGGTTCGGGCTCGCTGTGCGGGAACGGCGGGTTGGGCACGGTGGGGAGGATCAGGAAGCCGTGCTCCTCGACCACCGACCGCACCTCGTCGCGGGTCCGGGCGAGGACGTCGCGGTCCTCGGCCCAGTCGGCAAGGCTGCGGCGCGGGCCATAGGCGAGGAGTTTCGCGAGCCGCTCCGAGGTGGCGATGCCCGAAAGGTGCGCGGCCATCTCGCGCGCGACGCCGATGAAACCGGCGAACCGGATGCGCGATTGCGGGTGGCTGAGCGCGACCTTCACCGGCGCTTCGCCGAGCGCGGCGAGCGCGGCGTCGAAGGCTGACGCGACCTCGGGATGCACCGCGACCCCGTGCTCGACCAGCGTCGCCCCCGGGTCTTCGAGCGGATCGTCGCCGAAGCCCGAGATCACCCGCGCCACCCGCTCCAGCGTATCCAGGTCGCGCGCCAGCGGACCGATCGCGTCGAGCGTGAGGTCGGCGGGCTCCAGCCCCTCCTGGCTGACGCTCGCGGTCGCGGGCTTGAAGCCGTAGACCCCGCAATGTGCGGCCGGAATGCGGATCGAGCCCATCGTGTCGGTGCCGAGCGCTGCATCGACGAGCCCCGCTGCCACCGCCGCCCCGCTCCCGCCCGACGATCCGCCGGGGGAGAACCCGATCCGGTGGGGGTTGTGGACGGGGCCGAAATGCGGGTTGTCGGTCTTTGCGCCGAGCGCGGCCTCCTCCATGTTAAGCACGCCGACAATCGCCGCCCCCGCCTGACGCAGCAGCGCGACGGTGTCGGCATCGCGCTCGGCGAGCCGCGTCTCGAAAGCGGCAAGCCCCGCGTGCCACGGCATCCCTGCCACTGCGATGTTGGCCTTGACGCCTATGGCGAGCCCCGCCAGCGGCCCCTCGCCGAACGCCGCCGTCGGGTCGAAATCGCTAAAGGCGTTGAGCGGGGCGTTGGCCGCTTCGAGGGCGTCGAAATCGATCATGCCGGCGCCCTACAACCCGCGCTTGTCGATGAGGCGCAGCGGCTTCTGTCGGGTATCGATCTCGGTCGCGGCCGCCGTATCGCCGGGGCCGACCAGCGCGACCTCGACTTCCACGCCGAGACCGCGCCGCAGCAGGTCGGCGAGCGCGGCAGAATCGGTGCCTCCGCGGCTCTCGAGCGTCACGGTCATGTGGTCCTTCTGCGCTTCGTCGCGGCGCAGGTGACAGACATATTCGCCGGTAAGGTCGGGCCGGTTCTCGATGATCGCCCCGATCGCGTGGGGGAAGACGTTGATGCCGCGCAACTTCACCATGTTGTCGCTGCGGCCCTTGAACCCGGCGATGCGCTTGAAGACGATCTCGCCGCGCCCGTCGAGTTCGTGGGTGATGTCATGGGTGTTGAAGCGGATGCAGGGCGCGATGTCGTCCTTGTAGAGGCAGGTGACGACCATGTCGCCGGTCTCGCCCTTCGCAACCGGCGCGCCGGTCTCGATGTCGAGCAGTTCGAGATATTGCGCGTCCTCCCAGACATACATCCCGTCGCGCTCCGGCCCCTCGCCCGCGATGCTCCCTGTGTCGCCGACGCCGTACCAGTCATAGGCCTTGGCCCCGTGCCAGGCGGCCTCTGTCGAAGCGCGGTCCTCGGTGCCGAGGTGGCCGATGATCATGCGGATGGCGATCTTGTCGAACAGCCCCTCGGCCTCGGCGGTCTCGGCGAGCTTGCGAATATAGTCGACGAAGCCGACGATCGCGGTGACGCCGAAATCGGCCATCAGCCGCACCTGGTTGACGGAGCGGGTCTCGATGCCGGTGCCGGCGGAGAGGAACACCGAATTGGTGAAGTGCGTCACCGCCTCGCGGATGTAGTGCCCGCCGTTGATCATGCCGTGCCCGTAGACCGAATGGACGACGTCGGTCGGCTCCAGCCCCATCCAGCGGTACATCCGCCCGACGAGGAGGTTGCCGACCTCCCTCCCCTTGGGCCCGAAGATGAGCGTCTGCGGCTTGCCGGTGGTGCCGGAGGTGGTGTGGAAGATGGTCGGCGCGCGGATCGCCGCCTCGCCCATGCCGTGGAAGTCGCCGTAGGGCGGGTGGTCGGCGATCGAGGCCATAAGTTCCGACTTGTCGTAGACCGGGAGCTTGCCGATGTCCGCAAGGCCGCGGATATCCCCCGGCTCGATGCCTCGCGCGCCCCACAGCCGCCGGTAGAAGGGCACCTGCCAGCCCCGCGCCATGAGCTTCCTGAACTGCGCATCCTGGAGCGCGAAGAGCTCGTCGCGGCTCATGGCGCGATAGCGTGCGGTGAAGGCCTCGCCGATCGGATAGTCGGCGAGGATCTGCCTGTGGTCGAGCGCTTCGAAATAGGTCGGGTAGGTCATGGCGTTCCGGTAAAGTAGGCGAGAGGATCGGTGAAAATGCGCGGGTCGGCGTCCGCCAGCGCGAGGTCGCGGGCGAGGGCGAGCTTGGCGGCGGCCTGCTCCGGCGTGAGCGGGCTTGCCGGGCTGCCGAGCGTGTGGGGAATCTCCATGTCGAGATGCCCATCGGGGACATGCACCACCATGCGCTGCGGGCTCAGGGCGTTGGGATCGGGATTGTCGTCGACCCGGATCGCGATGCGGCCCGCGAGGTCGGCGATGGCGGGATCGGCGAAGGTTTCGGGCGAGAAGCGGCGCGGGTCGATCGTCCCGTCGGTCAGCGCGAGCGCCGCCAGCAGCGGCCCGCACAGGCGCGCATAGGCGGGGGTCATGTCCGCATGGTAGGCCCGCCCGATCAGGCGGTGGACCAGCGGGGGCACATACATCTCGAGCGCCTCGACATCGTCGGTCGTGAGTCCGCCCTCGAGGATCGCGCCGATCATCGCGTGGCTCGCGCGGCCCGAGGGGAACGGCTTCACGCTCACCTCGGCGATCCGCCAGACCTTGCCGAGATGCGTCGTGTAGCGGGTGAGGTCGCCGCTATCGAACAGGCGAAAATAGCCGAATTGGCCTTCCAGCGGCTCCCTGGGACCGGGGAAGCCCGCGCGGGCGAGGTCGCTGGCGGTTACCGCCGCGCGGGCGGCGTTGGCGATCTGGAAGGGCAGCGTCGCGAGCCCCTCGACATGGGCCTGCATTGTCCCCGCCGCGCTCGAGAATGCGAGGCCGAGCGCGTCGTCCAAGGGCGCACCGTCGATCCTCGCGACAGCGAGCGCTGCGCCGATCACCCCGGCGGTGGCGGGGCGGAAGAAGGTCAGCGGGCTATCGGCGGCAAGCCCCAGGCCCGCGGCGATATCGACCCCGACGGCGAGCGCGACCAGCGCCTCCTCGGCATCGCACCCGCCGCGCCGGTCGATTGCCGCGCCGAGCGCCGCCACCACGGTGCTGAGTGCATGAACCACCGCCGGCTCGTGCACCGCGTCCCATTCGAGGCAGTGGATGCGATAGCCGTTGACGAAGGCTGCCGCCGGAGCTGGAAGGCGTTCGGAGGTGCCGAGAAGCCGCGCCTCCTCGCCCCGCCCCATCGCGCGCGCTGCGGCGAGGATTGCGTCCGCGCCGGGCGCACCCGCCCCTGCCGCGCCGACCGCGAGCGTGTCGCCGAGCAGCCGCAGCGCATCGGCGCGCACGGCTTGCGGCAGGACGTGATCGCCGCCCGCGAAGGCGAGGAGGCAGGCGGTCGCGCTCACCGGATCCATTCCTCGAGCATGGCGTCGATGGCGGCTGCATCCTCGCCCTCGAGCGCGAGGCGCACCGCACGCTCCGCCGCGCTCGCGGGCAATCCGCCCCAGCGCGCGAGGCTGTGCATCTTGGCGACGATGTGCTCCTCGGACACCGGGCGCTCGGGATCGCCGAGGGTGTCGACCAGTTCGAGCCCGTTGACGCGCGCGCCGAAGTGCGCGGGATAGCGCGCGGTGATGGCCGGGTCCTCCGCCACCGTCACCTGCGCGCGCAGCGGCGCGAGCGCGGCGATTGCCTCGGTGGTGAAGTCCTCGGGCTCAGCCTTGCGGCCGTCCGCCACCACGGCGAGCGCGTGCTGGAGCGAGAACTTGGCGTCGAGCTCGGTGATCGGAGCGGGCCGGTCGCAGAAGGTCAGAGCGTCGGCATAGGTTTCGACATGGAAGGGTGCCGCGAGCCGCCCGGCCTTGCGCAGTTCCATCGCGGCGTCGATCGCGGGGTGAGCATGGCGGCAGGCGGCGAAGGGCTTGAAGCTGACCGCGTGGATCAGCCAGCCCTCCTCGCTTCCGCCAAGCGTGCCGGGTCGCTCCGTCATCGACGCGAACAGCCCCTGCGGCCCCTCGAGCAGCGTAAGCGGCCCGGTCGCCCCGTAGTGAACGTGGAGCGCGGCGTCGCGCCCGGTACGCACCGCATGATAAATGTGCCACTGCTTGGTGAGGACGCCCGGGGCATGGCGCATATGCCACAGCCCCCCCGCCACCGACCCGGCATTGGCGAGCGCGTGGGCATACTCGACGCCCGCGAAGCCGATCAGCGAACCAAAGGCAGCCGCCGCGCCGAGACCGCCCATCGTCGCGGTCGGGTGCCAGCGGGCATAGTGATGCGCATCGAAGGCCGCGCCCACGGCGATCATCGCCTCGTAGCCGCGCACCGCCGCATCGAGCCGCGCGTCCATTCCTGCGCTCGCCATGCTGAGCGCCGCGGGCCACACCACCGGGCCGGGGTGGAGCAGCGCGGTGCGATGCACGTCATCCATCTCCAGCACGTTGCCGCAATAGGTTGCCCGCTCCCACCCGTTGAAGGCGATCGAGGCGCCGAGCAGCGCCGCCTCGGTGCCGCGGGCGCCGGCGACACAGGCGAGCCAATCGAGCAGGTGCAGCCGCGCACGCTGGCGCTCGCTTTTGGCGACGGGGCGCGCTAACCTTGCGCCAAGTCCGGTCAGAAGCGGCTCGGTCACCACGCCCGGGCCGTCCGACCGCCAGCATATTGGAGCCCATCTTGGCAACGCAGGCCAAAGAGCCGAAGGCGAAACGCACCCCGCGCTATCTGCAATTGGCGGGCGAATTGCGCGAAGCGATCCTGCAAGGAGAATTCGCCGGCGGGCGGCAATTCCCGACCGAGACCGTGCTTTGCGGCCGCTACGATGTCAGTCGCTACACAGTGCGCGAGGCGCTGCGACGGCTCGAAGCCGAGGGCCTGATCCAGCGGCGGCGCGGATCGGGCACCACGGTGCAGCCGGCTGCGGCGCGCGGCGGGGCGCTGCACCAGCCGCTCTCCAACGTGGGTGAGCTGCTGCAATATGCGCAAGGCAGCCAGGTGGTCTACGAAAGGGATGGCGAGGGCCAATTGCCCGAAGCCGTGGCGGAGCAGATTGCCGAGCCGACCGGGGGCGTTTGGACCTCGTTTCGCGGGGTGCGCCGCCATGGCGAGCACGACCCGCCGATCGCCGCCACCGTCGCCTATTTCCACGAGATGCTGGGGGAAGCGGTGCGCGAGCTCGATCTTGGCGCGGGCACGCTGTTCAGCCAGATCGAGCGCCTCGCCGGGGTGCAAATCGGCAAGATCACGCAGGACATCCAGGCCATCGCCGCCGATGACGCGATTGCCGCCGCGCTGGAGGTCGAGGAAGGCAGCCCGGTGCTGCGCATCCTGCGCTGCTATTCCGACCCGCGCGGACGAATATTCGAGATTTCGGTCAGCCACCACCCGGGCGACCGTTTCGCCTACGCCATGCACATCGACGTCGAGGCCTGACCCGCCCCTCACGCGCGATCCTCGCCGAGCCCCGGGACCTTGGCCGGCGCCCATTGCTCACCCGCGAAGCGGATCGCGGGGGCAATGTGCCCCTCCCTCACGAGTCCGCGTTCGGCGATGTGCGGCTCGTCCAGCGTCTCGCGGAAATCGAGCACCGGAGCGAAGGCCACATCCTTGTCCGCAAACCACTCCACCCATTCGGCGCGGGTGCGGGTGCGGAATGTGTCGCGCAGGAAGGCGATGAGTTCGTCCTGCTCGCCCGCCGGCGCCTCGGCCAGCGGCAGGAGATCGGGCCGCCCGAGCGCCCCGAGCAAATTGCGCGCGAACTTGATCTCGCGCCCGCCGAGGACCACGTGGCGACCGTCGGCGGTTCCGTAGACCTGGTAGAAGGCCGCACCGCCGAGCGAGCGCTGGCGCGCCGATCGCGGCGCCTCGCCCCCGACGATGGCGCTGCCTGCGGTGTGGACGCACCACGGCAGCAGGCTGTCGAACATCGCGCAGTCGATATAGGCGCCCTCGCCCGTCCGCTCGCGCCCGATCAGCGCCATGAGCACGGCCGAGAGCGCGGTGAGCCCGGCCGCGAGGTCGGCGCTGGGAGCGCCCGGGACCACGGGGGTGCCATCGGGTCCGTCATTGACCGAGAGGAACCCGGCGAGCGCCTGCACCGCCATGTCGTGCGCCGGATGGTGGGCGAGCGCGCCGTGCTGGCCGAAGGCGGAGATCGAGCAATAGACGATGCGCGGGTTGATCGCTCGCGCCGCCGCATAGTCGAAGCCGAGCCGGGCCATGACGCCGGGGCGGAAGCCCTCGACCAGCACGTCCGCGCCCGCGATCAGCTCCGCGAGCTTCGCCTTGCCCTCGGCACTTTTCAGATCGAGCACGACGCTGCGCTTGCCGCGGTTGAGGTTTGCGAACCACACCGAATTCTCCGCCCCGCCATAATCCGCAAAGGGCGCCTGCTCGCGCGCTGGATCGCCCGCGGCCGGCTCGACCTTCACGACCTCGGCGCCTTGGTCGGCCATCATCACGGTCATCATCGGACCGGGCAGGAACTGGGTGAGGTCCACCACCCTGATGCCGTCAAGCTTGCCCATCGTGCCTCCTACGGGCCGGATCAGATCACGCCGGCGGTGCGCAATCGCGCGATCTCGCCCGGCTCATAGCCCAGATCGGCGAGGATGCTGTCGCTGTCGGCCCCGAGCAAGGGCGCGGCCCGATTGGGCGGGCGGCGGCCGTCGAACTTCAGCGGGCTTGCGAGCACCTTGAGCGCGGGATTGTCGGGATGTGCGACCTCGTCCTTGAGGCCGATCGCGTCGAGCCACGGATTGTCCATTGCGGCGCCCAGCGTGTAGACCGGCGCGACCGGGACGAAGCCGGCGAGCAGCGCCTGCCAGTGCGCCATCGGCTCGCGCGAGAATTCGGCGTCGAGCACGGCGGTGAGCTCTTCCCGGTGGGCGAGACGGTCGGCGTTGGTGGCGAAGCGCGGATCGTCCTTGAGGTCGGCCCGGCCCATGCGGTCGACGAGGATGTCCCAGAACTTGGGGAGCTGGCACATCACGAACATCCACCCGTCCGCGGCGCGGAACATCTGGCTCGGCGTCGCGGTGGGGTGGGCGCTGCGCGGCGTGCGCTGCGTTTCGTCGGCGTGGTTCATGTACCACAGCGCCGGATAGCTCGTCTGGTGCACCGCCGCCGAGAGTAGGTCAGTGTCGACATCGCGCCCCTTGCCACTGCGCTGCGCGTCGACGAGCGCGCCCAGAAGGCCGATGCAGAAGATCGTGCCGGTGATGAAGTCGACCATCGAGAGGCCCATGCGCTGCGGCTCGCCCCCGGGCTCGCCGGTGAGCTGGCAGTAGCCCGCCTCGGCCTGCATCAGGTAGTCGTAGCCCGGCCACTTGGCCCGCGCATTGTCGCGCCCGTAGGCGGAGAGGTGCGCGCAGACGATCGCCGGGTTGAGCGGCCCGAGCGCCGCGTAGTCGAGGCCGAGCCGCGCCGGCAGGTCGCCGCGCAGGTTGTTCGCGACCGCATGGCAGGTCGGCACCAGCCGGTGCAGCACCTCCTGCCCTTCGGCGGAATTGAGATCGAGCGTCAGCGAGCGCTTGTTGAGGTTGAAAGCCTGGAAATAGGTGCTCTCGCCCGGCCGCAGGAAGTGCGGGCCGACCGCGCGCGCGGTGTCCCCGCCGCCGCGTCGTCGCCCGTCGGGCCCGGGCGTGCCCGGCGGCTCGATCTTGATGACCTCCGCGCCCATCTGCGCGAGGAACATCGTGCCGTAAGGGCCGGCCCCGTACTGCTCGGCGCTGATGATCCGGAAGCCGGCGAGCGGGAGATTCATGCGAAGGGCCCGGCCGCTCAGATGCGATTTTCGGCGAGGTGCTGCTTGGCGATGATCATGCGCTGCATTTCGTTGGTCCCCTCCCCGATGCACATAAGCAGGCTGTCGCGGTAGTAGCGCTCGATGTCGTATTCCTTGGAATAGGAATAGCCCCCGTAGATCCGCATCGCCTCCTGGCTGTTCTCGACCGCGGCCTCCGAGGCGAAGTACTTCGCCATTCCCGCCTCCTTGTCGCAGCGCTCGCCCCGGTCGTAGGCCTCCGAGGCATCGAGCGTCAGCAGCCGGGCGGCGCGCGCGCGGGTCACCATCTCGCCGAGCTTCAGCTGGATCGCCTGATGCTGGGCGATGGGCTTGCCCATGGTCTCGCGCTGCTGGGCATATTCGGTGGCGAGGCGAAGGCTTCCCTCGGCAAGGCCCACCCCGCGCGCGGCGACGTTGATGCGCCCTAATTCGAGGCCGCCGGTCGCCTGGAAGAAGCCCTGCCCTTCGACCCCGCCGATCAGCTGGTCGGCGGGGACGCGGTAGTCCTCCATGACGAGTTCGGCAGAATCGATCGCTTTGTAGCCGAGCTTGTCGAACTTCTTGCCGGTGGTCAGCCCCTCGCGCTTGTCGGCGATGAACAGGCTCATGCCCTTGTAGCGCGGCTCGGCGGCCGGGTCGGTCTTGGCCAGCAGCGCGAAGCACTGGCCGTTGAGGGCGTTCGAAATCCAGGTCTTGGTGCCGTTGAGCACGTAGTCGCCGTTCGCATCCTTGCGCGCCACGGTGCGGATCGCCTGGAGGTCGGTCCCGGCATTGGGCTCGGTCAGCGCGAGCCCGCCGCGGATCTCCCCGGTCGCGAACTTGGGCAGCCACTTCGCCTTCTGCTGGGGCGTGCCGAAACGCTCGACCGCGGCGGCCATGATGAGGTGCGAGTTGAAAATGCCGGTGATCGCCATCCAGTAGCTGGAGATGCGCATCACGATCTTTGCATAGGTCGTCGCAGGCAAGCCGAGACCGCCGTATTCCTGCCCGATGGTCGCGCCGAACAGGCCCATCTCGGCCATCTGCTCGACCAGCTTCTCGGGCCAGATATCGTTGTGGTCATGATGCTGGATCACCGGGATGACCTCGCGTTCGAGCCAGCGGTCGATCGCGTCCATGAAGGCGCGCTCCTCGTCCGGGTCGATGCTGCGAAGTTGGGTTTCGATTTTCGGGGCGGTGGCCATGTCGGGTTCCTGATGGTGCGGATGCTGAACGGTCGGGGCGCGTGCGGGTCAGTCGTCGAGATTGCCGTAGCCGCGCTTCCAGACGAGGACGGTGCGCTTGTAGTGGCTGACGATCTCGCCATGCTGGTTCCTGGCGATGGTCTTGAAGGTGACGATCCCCTGGCCTTCGCGGCTCTGGCTCTCGCGCTTCTCGAGGATCTCGCTTTCGCAATAGAGCGTGTCGCCGACGAACAGCGGCTTCACCATGCGCACCTCGTCCCAGCCCAGGTTGGCGATCGCCTTCCCGCTGGTGTCGGACACGCTCATCCCGGTCATCAAGGCAATGGTGAAGGGCGAGACCACGAGCGGCTTGCCGAATTCGGTGTTCTTCGAGAGCTCGTAATCGAAATGCGCCGGGTGGGTGTTCATCGTCAGCAGCGTGAACCACACGTTGTCCGCATCGGTGATCGTGCGTCCGGGACGGTGTTCATAGACGTGGCCGACCACGAAGTCCTCGAAATAGCGTCCCTGCGTCTCGCGGAAGCGGCCGGGGGCGACTTCGATACAGGCGTCACGCATGGGTCAACTCCTCATGGCGCGCGATCAGCGCGCGGTAGTGCTTGATGATCGGTGCCTCGAGCATCCGACCTTTGTGACGGATCGCCCGCTCGCCGCCCGCCGCGTAGGCCGCGAGCGCATCGCGGGCTTCGGCGACTTCCGCGGCGGATGGCGCGAAGGCGGCGCGGATCGCGGGCACCTGACGGGGGTGGATCGCGGCCTTGGCGGCAAAGCCGATGGCCCGGGCGCGGGCGGCCTCCTCGGCAAGCCCCGCTTCGTCGTCGAGCGTGATGAAGGGCACGTCGATCGCGGGCTTTCTCGCCTCAACGCAGGCAAGGACCAGCTGTTGTCGCGCAGCGAGCAGCGGCTCCCAGGCGAGGGCTACGCCGAGTTCGCCCGAGAAGTCCCCGCCGCCGAACATCACCGCCGTCACCCTCGGATGGTTGGCGATGGCAAGGGCAAGGCGCAATCCGCGCGGTGTCTCGATCAGCGGCACGAGATCGGGGCAGCGTTCGCCGAGCGCCCCGGCGATCACCGCCAGTTCGGCCGCGCTCTCGACCATCGGCACGAGCAGCGTCTCGGGCAGCAGCGGACTATCGACCAGCGCCGCAAGGTCTCGGATGCCGGCGGCGGTGGCAATCCCGTTGATGCGGATCGCCCAGCCTTCGCCGTCCGCTGCGATCTGGCTGAGCGCCGCCGCGCGGGCTCCCGCCTTGTCGGCGAATGCCACCGCGTCCTCAAGGTCGATCACCGTCAGGTCCGCCCCGCTGGCCTTCGCCTTGGCAAAGCGTTCGGCCTTCGATCCAGGCACGAAAAGCAGGCTGCAGGCGGAGAACATGAGGGCGACTTTGGGCCTTTTCGCAACGGGGTGGAACCGCGAAATTGAGGCCTTCACAATTTGTCCGGACAAATCTAAAGTCAAGCCCGATTTTCCGTGTCGTGACGCGGAAAGGCGCGCTGGCGCAAGGCCACACCAAAGGGAGGGAATACGAATGAAGACGATCCGTTCGCTGCTCATGTCTACCAGCATGATGGCCGCCGCCGTCGCCGCGTCGCCGGGAACTGCGCAAATGCTCGATCCGAACAAGCCCGAAGAGGCACTCGAGATCTCCAAGCGCCTGCAATGCGGCGTTTCGGAAGACAAGCCGGCCGTGTATCACTGGTCGGGCAACATCTACGGCCGCAGCCCCGGCCAGCCCGACAAGCTGCTGTTCAAGGGCGAAGGCATGAACATCCGCCGCTGCGTCGAGGTCAGTGATCCCAAGCAGGGCAAGGGCTGGCGGATGGTCAGCCGCGAGGTGATGCTGATGCTCGATCCGGTTACGGGCGAGGTGCTGCGCGAATGGACCAACCCCTATACCGGGCAGAAGGTCAGCGTGATGCACATCCACAACGACCCGGTGAACGGCCGCCCGAACTACGCGACGAGCGCAGACGGCAAGCCGCTCCGGCTCACCAGCCTGCGCGAGGAAGGGCCATTCGTCTTCATGCCCTTCGAAGCGCCGCTGTTCTACACCAACCCGCTTCAGGGCGATTACCAGAAATACGTCGGCGGCAGCTATCACGCGATGGAGATTTTCGATTTCGTCGCGCTCAAGAGCGAATTGTTCGGCCGCAAGTCACCGACCGCCTATCCAGCGGTAAGCTGGGTGCGGGTGTCGCAATGGGCTCCGTGGATGGAGATGGCCGATCGGCCCGGCCAGATGGTCTTCAACGCCATGGGCCGCAAGCTGCCCGGCGGCTTCGAGGAACTGCCCGAGGTGCTCAAGAAGGAGATCCGGGCCAACTATCCGATCTACGAGGACGCGCCGCCCCGGGACGACAACCGCCCCAACGAGACCACCTGGAGCAAGTTCAAGCTGCTGATGGAGCAGAAGAAGACGAAGTGAGGTAAGGGCCCGCCGCCGCGGAGGTCCGGGGCGGCGGGTCAAGCAGAAGGGGGGGGGGGGGGGGGGGGGGG
>NZ_JAPFGY010000021.1 GCF_026586795.1 Erythrobacter sp. WG | reverse complement strand
CCCGCCGCCCGACCCAGCGCCGCGCCCGCCCCTTCGCGCCCGGCGCCTGCGCGGCCTGCCGGCGGCAGCCGGATCGGCGACGATTTCCTCGAGGGCAGGGGCTCGTCCACCACCACGCAGGAGACGCGCGCACCCGCAGCCCGGTTCGGTTCGGCCGAGCGCGCGGCGCTGTCGAGCGCCATCACCCGGCAGCTGCGCCCCAACTGGAGCGCGCCATCCGGTCTCGATGCCGAGCAGCTCGTCTCGACCGTCTCGTGGGAATTGAACCCGGACGGCACGCTCAAGGGCACGCCGCGCTGCCGCACCGATCCGGCGAGCATCACCGAAAGCAACCGTCCGCAGGCGGGCCTCCATTGCGAGCGCGCGATCCGCGCCGTGCAGCGCGCGGCCCCTTTCAATCTTCCCGACCAGTTCTACGATCGCTGGAAAGCGCTCGAGTGGCAATTCGACCGAAGGCTGTGACATGACCAAGAAGCTGACCCTGCTCCTTTCCGCCGCCCTGTTCGCGAGCCCGCTGGCCGCACAGGACCTCGGCGCACCGATCGGCGCCGAACAGCGCGTCGAGCGCGTGCAGGTCGAGGGCCAGGACGATGCCGAAGGGCCGCTGCGCGGCACCGTGACGGACGAGAGCGCGTGGTCGGACATCGGCATCGCCATCCCCGCCTTCGCCACCGACGCGAACCGTCCGACCCCGGCGAACGAGGCGGGCACGGCGGCACTCGGGCGCGAGATCTCGCGCGTCATCACCGCCAACTTGCGCAACAACGGCTTGTTCAAGCCGGTCGGCCCCGACAGCCTGCCCGCGCCCGGCTTCCCGCAGATCACCGCGCCCACCTTCGATACCTGGAGCGGGCGCGGCGCCGAGATGCTGGTGCAGGGCTATGTCCGCGCGCGCGAAGATGGCCGGCTGGTGGTCGGCTGCTATCTCTACGACGTGCAACTCCAGAACCAGCTGGTGCGCGAAGGCTGGGTGGTCGCGCCCGGCGACTGGCGGCGCGCGGCGCACAAGTGTTCCGACCTCATCTTCTCGCGCCTCACCGGCGAGAGCCCGTTCTTCGACAGCCGCATCGCCTATATCGCCGAGACCGGCCCCAAGGACCGCCGCGTGAAGCGCCTTGCGGTGATGGACAGCGACGGCGCGAACCACCGCTTCCTGACGCTCGGCAGCGCGACCGCGCTCACCCCGCGCTATTCGCCCGACTATTCGAAGATCCTCTACCTCTCCTACGTCGACGGCAATCCGCGGATCTATGTCTACGACATCGGCACCGGCAAGCAGACGCTGGTGACCGAGAACAGGAACCCCACCATCGCCCCGCGCTGGTCGCCGGACGGCAGGTTCATCCTCTATTCGATGGCGGTTGCCGGCAATACCGACATCTACCGTGTGCCGGCCACGGGCGGCGCAAGCGTGAAGTTGACCGACAACCCCGGCATCGACGTGGGCGGCTCCTACTCGCCCGACGGCACCAAGATCGTCTTCGAGAGCGACCGTTCCGGCAGCCAGCAATGCTACATCATGAATGCCGACGGGACCGACCAGCGCCGCATCAGCTTCTTCGGCGGGCGCTGCGCTACGCCCGAATGGAGCCCGCGCGGCGACCAGATCGCCTTCACGCGGATCGCCGGCAACTTCAACATCGCGGTCATGAACACCTCGGGCGGTGGGCTGCGCACGCTCACCAGCGGCTGGCAGGACGAGGCCCCGACCTGGGCGCCCAATGGCCGCATCATCCAGTTCTTCCGCACGGAACGAAATACCGGCCGATCGGGTATCTGGCAGGTTGACCTCACCGGCCAGAACGAACGCCGCCTGCCGACTCCGGTCGATGCCTCCGACCCTGCTTGGGGGCCGATCCGTCCCTGACAATCACGTGAAAGGAAAACAGCGATGAACACGAAGATTGCCATGATCCTCTTGCTCGCCTCGGCCACCACGCTTTCCGCCTGCGCCAAGAAGGCGCCCGCCGAACTGCCCCCGGCTCCGCAGGAAACTGCCGCGCCGACGCAGACAGGGCCGCAGGTCCAGCCCGCCGGTCCGCAGGTCGGCACCCAGGCGCATTTCGCGCAGGCCGTCGGATCGTCGACGACGATCTATTTCGACACCGATCGCTACAACATCGATTCGCAGGATGCCGCCGCCCTCCAGGCGCAGGCGCAGTATTTCGCGCGCTTCCCGCAGCTGACCTTCACCATCGAGGGCCACGCCGACGAGCGCGGCACGCGCGAATACAACCTTGCGCTGGGCGAGCGCCGCGCCAATGCGGCCAAGGCCTATCTCGTCAGCCTCGGCGTCGATTCCAACCGCATTTCCGTGCTGAGCTACGGGAAGGAGCGCCCGGTGGCGCTGGGCAGCGACGAATCCTCGTGGGCGCAGAACCGCCGCGCCGCGAGCGTCATCATCAACTAGGCATCAGCCCTCGAGCAGGCCGGACGCAAGTTCGGCCTGCCGGGCCACCGGGGCAAGCTCGACCCCGGCCAACTCGCGCGCCGAGGTGACCACGCACAACCCGGCGAGCGCGAGCACGCAGAACAGGCTGGAAAGGGTCAGTTGCTGGCTCATGGCGGTCCGTCCTTGCGCAATGCAACATTTCACATTGCAACCGGTTCCCGTATTCTCACGCCTTCCCATTCGTTGCCACAGCGCCTAGATTGGCGGCGTGATCCCATCGACCAACAGCATGATGCCCAGCGCGCCCGGACGCGGCCGATGAGCCGCGCCGGCCGGTCGATGGACTGGGGCTTCCCGCGCTGGCGGGGCTACGGCTCCTCGCAGGAAGCGGCCAACGTGCGCATCTGCGACCGCCACGGCTGCGACGAGCGCGGCGATTGCCCGGCGCCCAAGGCGCCCAACAGCCGCGACCGGTGGTATTTCTGCCAGAAGCACGCCGCCGAATACAACGCCAAGTGGGACTACTTCGAAGGCCTCGACAAAGCCGAGAAGGAAGAGCGCGCCCGCGCCGAACGGCAGGAGAGCGCAGGCTTTGCCGAAAGCGCCCACTATGGCTGGGCGGGCTCGGGTGACGGATCGCGCTCGGCGGACGAGATGCGCGCGCTGGAGGTGCTCGGGCTCGAGCCCGATGCCGATTTCGCCGCCGTCAAGAAGGCCTACCGCGCGCGCGCCAAGGAAGTGCATCCCGACGTGAAGCCCGGCGATGCGGAGGCGGCGAAGCGGTTCCAGCTGATCCAGACCTCGTATGAAGTCCTGCGCGCCGCCGAGGAGCGGCGCGAGTGGCGGGGGTAGGAACCAACGGCATGGGGCTATCGTCTAATCCCCCTGCGGCCCCGCGAACCCCCTGCCGGCCGACATGATCTGCGGATCGGGGTTGTCGTTCCACCACGGCACGTCGGTCCAGGGGCGCACGTCGAGTTCGTGGGTCCAGCAACTGCGCGGTTGATGGGCGAGATGCCAGTAGGTCTCGGCCAGCGCCGCGGGGTCGATCACCCCGTCGGCGCCCTTGGCCTGCTTGAACCCCTCGAACCTGTCGCCGAGCATCTTTCCCAAGGTGTCGGGGGCGTCCACCGCGCCGTCCACCACGACGTGCGCGACATGGATGCCCTTGGGGGCGAACTCGGCGTTCAACGTCTGGCACAGCATCCGCCGCCCGCCCATCGCCGCCGCGTGGCTGTGCTGTCCGGCATTGCCGCGCACCGAAGCCGTCGCCGACGTGACGATGAGGGTGCCGTGCGGGCCGCCGTCGCGGGTCCGCTCCACCATGAGCGGGAACAGCGCGTGGGCGAGGCGGAAGAGGCCATAGGTGCCGAGCCGCCAGCCGAGCTCGAAGATGCGGTGCGGGGTCTCGTCCAGCGCGCGGGTCCCGATCTGCGCGCCGAGGTTGTAGAGCGCGCACGCGATGGGGCCGATCTCGGCCTCGGTGCGCGCAACCAGTTCCTCGATGGTGCCGTCCTCGGCCGCGTTGAGAAGCGTGCCGGAGGCAGAGCCGCCTGCCGCCTCGATGGCGGCGACCATGCGCTGGAGGCCCGCCTCGTCCGAGCGGCGCGCGAGCACCGCGTGGTAGCCCCCGGCGGCAAAGCGCAAAGCGGCGTTGCCCCCGATCCCGGCGCCCGCGCCTATCACGAGGAACACGGGTTTGCGGCTGTCGGTCATGATGTCGTTCTCCTCCCACCCCCAACCCCCTCCCGAAGGCGGGAGGGGAGCGAGACCTGCCAGGTTGCTGGCTAGTCGCAGCGGGGCGGGCCGAGCAACCTAAACGTGTTCGAGCGCCTGTTCGAAATCGGCGATGAGGTCGCCCGCATCCTCGATCCCGATGCTGATGCGCACCAGGTTGTCGGTGATGCCGAGCAGGTCCTTCCTCGCCTGCGGGACCGAGAGGTGGGTCATCGAGGCAGGGTGGCTCGCCAGCGTCTCGGTCCCGCCGAGGCTGACGGCGAGCTTGGCGATGGTGAGGTTGTCGAGGAAGCGGAAGCACTCCGCCTCGCCGCCCTTGATGAAGAGGCTGAAGGTCGAACCCGCACCGAGGCAATGCCGCTCGTAGATGTCCTTCTGCCGCGCGTCCTCGATGAAGCCCAGATAGCCGAGCCCATCCACCTTCGGGTGCGAGCGCAGGAATTCGCAGACCTTCGCCGCGTTCTCGCCCGCGCGCTGCATCCTGAGTTCGACCGTCTCGAGGCTGCGCAGCAGCATCCACGCGGTGTTGGGATCGACGATCCCGCCCATCGTGTTGCGCAGCGCCCGCACCGGCGCGATCCAATGCTTCGCGCCCGCGATGGAGCCCGCCACGAGGTCCGAATGCCCGCCGACATACTTGGTCAGCGAATAGGCGACGATGTCGGCGCCATGCTCCAGCGGGCGCGACCACAGGGGCCCGAGAAAGGTGTTGTCGATGGCGATGGGCGTGCCCGGGATGGCGGCATCGCGGGCACCCTGCACCGCTTCGACATCGACCAGCGCATTGGTCGGGTTGGCGGGGCTCTCGAGGTAGATCATCGCCACCTTGCCCCCGCGCTCCTGCGCCTGTGCCTTGGCCCGGGCGAGCACCGCGTCCAGCTCCTCGCGGGTCGCGCCGGCCGGGAAGTCGACATAGGTGACGCCGAATCGGCTCAGCACCTTGGCAACGAAGCCTTCGGACGCGGCATAGAGCGGCCCCGAATGGACGATCACGTCGTTCTGGCTGGCATAGGCCATCATCAGGATGCAGATCGCGGTCATCCCGCTGGAGAAGGTCAGCGCGTCCTCGGCCCCGTCCCACACCGCGAGGCGGTCTTCGAGGATTTCCTGGTTGGGGCCGTTGAAGCGCGAATAGACGAGGCCCTCCGCGCCGCCTTCGCGCAAGCCCGTGATGCCCTCGAAATGGCGCTTGCCGGCGGCCGCGCTTTCGAAAGCGAAGGTGCTGGTCAGGAAGATCGGCGGCTTGAGCGAGCCTTCGGAGAGGACGGGATCGAATCCGTGGCCCATCATCAGCGTGGCGGGGCTGAGCGGCCGGCCGTTGATCTCGCGCCGCTTGGGCTTCGGTTTGCGGCGGGGGGTGGGGGTGGTGACGGCATCGACGGCGTCGGTCATGGCAACGCTCCTTCCTATGGCTCACGCTCCCAGGAAGGCGGGAGCCGGTCGCGACAAGGCAGGGCGCCCGTTCCTAACCTCCGCAGGAACGCCTCTCCGCTGCCGCCGCTGTGCTGGGCGGGAGGTATCGCGCGCGCACGATCCTTTCAAGCGCAGGTCCGAAGATTTCAGACCAGCGCCGCGATGAACCACACCACGCCGACGATGAGCAGCGCGCCTGCCACGTCCAGCAGCGCGCCCGCCGTCACCATCCGCCCGATGCGGATGCGCCCGGTCGCCCAGGCGATCGCGTTGGGGCCGGTGCCGGCGGGGAGCATGAAGCCCCAGCTCGAGGCGAGCGCGGCGGGGAGGGCAAGAAGGATGGGATCGGCCCCCAATGCCACCACCAGCGCGCCGACGACGGGCACGATCCCCGTGGCGGTGGCGACGTTGCTCGCGAATTCCGTGACGACGATCACCAGCGCCACCACCGCCAGCGCCACCGCGATCAGCGGCCAGCTGGCGAGCGGCAGCAGCGCCTGCCCGGTCCAGTCGGCAAGGCCCGAGGCCTGCATCCCGGCCGCCAGCGCAAGGCCGCCGCCGAACATGAAGATCACGCTCCACGGCGCCCGCTCGGCCTCCTGCCAGACCAGCAGCGGACGGCCCGTGCCGTCGGGGAGCAGGAACAGCGCGAGCGCCGCGATCACAGCGATGGTGCCGTCGGTCCACGATCCCGGCGGCAGCAGCGGGGCGACCAGCGGCTGGGTGACCCAGGCAAGGAAGGCGAGGACGAAGATCGGCACAAGGCGCAGCTCGGGCGCGGTCCAGCGGGCATGGGCATCGATCGCGGCGCGCGCGGCGGCGATGTCGAACGGGTGCGCCGCCACCCGCTCCACCCGGGCGATGATCCAGCCTGCGAGCGGTACGCCGAGCAGCACCATCGGCACGCCGTAGAGCGACCATTCGAGAAAGGTGATCCGCACGCCGACGATCTTGTCCAGCAGGCCCACGGCGATGGCATTGGTGGGCGAGCCGACGATGGTGCCAAGGCCTCCGATGCTCGCCGCGAAGGCGACGCCCATGGGGAGGGCGCCCGCTATGCCATCCTGCTGGATTCCTTGTTGCCCTACCGCTTCGCTACTTGAGGGCGCGTCGCCCTCGGCGTCAGGCACGCTCCCGCCGCCTTCGAGCACCGCCAGCGCCATCGGCATCATGATGAGCGCGGTCGAGGTGTTGGAGATGAACATCGAGAGCAGCGCGGCGGCGATCATGAAGGCGAGCAGCAGCCGCCCCGGTCCGCCATTCGCCCCGACCGCGCGCAGGATAGCGAGGCTGAGGCGCCGGTGCAGCCCGGTGCGCTCGATCGCGAGCGCGATGAACGCCCCGCCCAGCAGCAGGAACAGGATCGGCGAGTAATAGGTCGCCGCCGTCGCCTCGGCACTCGAGACGCGGGCGAGGGGGAGGACGATGAAGGGAAGGAGCGCGGTGACGGTCAGCGGCACCG
This sequence comes from Erythrobacter sp. WG, assembly GCF_026586795.1. Classification (GTDB taxonomy): domain Bacteria; phylum Pseudomonadota; class Alphaproteobacteria; order Sphingomonadales; family Sphingomonadaceae; genus Erythrobacter. The sequence goes on along the minus strand of NZ_JAPFGY010000021.1, from coordinate 55,033 downwards.
CCTCGGTCATCCACCAGGCCGCCATCCAGACGGTGAGGCCCGCGACGGCCCAGGCGCCTGCGCTCATCCCGGCAGGCGGAGCGAGAAGGAGCGTCAGCGCAAAGGCCAGCGGCCCCAGCGCAAGGCCGATCCGGCGTGCGATCATGCGGTGCGCTCTCCCCCGTGCATCGGGCGAGGGCGTATCAGCAGGCACGGCGGAACCGCAAGCCGCAGCGGGATGAGGGGCAAGGAAAAGGGGCGGAAACCGCGCGGCCCGCCCCTGTCCGATTCGTTGCCGGCCGGGTGCCTACTTCGGCGCGAGCACCATCAGCATCTGGCGGCCTTCGAGGCGCGGGAAAGCCTCGACCTTGGCGTATTCGGCGACGTCGTCCTGCACCTTCTTCAGAAGGTCCATCCCGAGGTGCTGGTGCGCCATTTCACGGCCGCGGAAGCGCAGGGTGATCTTCACCTTGTCGCCCTGGTCGATGAACTTGTGGACGTTGCGCATCTTCACGTCATAATCATGCGTGTCGATGTTCGGACGCATCTTCACTTCCTTGATGTCCTGCGTCTTCTGCGTCTTGCGCGCGAGGTTCGCCTTCTTCTGCGCCTCGTAGCGATATTTGCCGACATCGAGGAACTTGCACACCGGCGGGTCCGCGTTGGGGGACACTTCGACGAGGTTCAGGCCCTTTTCGTTGGCCTGTTCGATCGCTTCGCGGGTGTACATCACGCCCAGGTTTTCGCCTTCATCGTCGATGACGCGGACCTTGGGGACGTTGATCATGAAATCGTAGCGAGGGCCGCTTTTGACGGGCGGGGCCAACGAGCGCCGGGGTGGACGAGATATGGGGCATTCTCCTGAAGTCGTGTCTGGTGGCGGCTATGTAGTGCGAAACCGAAGGCAGCGCTAGGTGGAGTCTCACGCCGCTGCCTGCCACAGCGGGAAGCGCGCGATCTTCCCGCCGGCGGGCATCAGCGCCTCGATGCGGCGGGCCGGTTGCAGCGCGCCGAGGATCTCCGGATGGCCGGCATCGAGCCCGCCGGTCAGCGAGCCGAAAGCGGGGAGGATCATCCGATCGCCCCCGCCGGCGCTACGACCGAAGACGGCGCAGGGCCGGGCGATGTTGCGGTTCCTGACGCTGATCCTGAGCTTGGGATGATAGTGGCCGGACAGCTCCGGGGCGGTCTCTCCGGGGCGGGCCTCGTGGCGCAGGATCACGCCGCCGATGGCGAGTTCGGGCAGGATCGTGCCGCCGAAGCCGCGTGGCAGCGCCTCGTCGTGGTTGCCGGTGATCCACACCCAGTCGAGCGCACGGGTCAGCGCCTCGAGCATTCCGCAAGCGTGGGGATCAAGCCGCAGCGCGCCCGCATCGTCGTGGAAATTGTCGCCCAGCGTAATGACCCGCCGTGCGCCGGTCGCTTTCACGGCGTCGGCCAGCCGCTCGAGCGTGTCGCGGCTGTCGTAGGGCGGCAGCATCTGGCCCCTTGCGGCAAACCAGCTCGCTTTCTCCAGGTGGAGGTCGGCAACCAGCAGCGCCCGCTCCGCCGGCCAGTAGAGAGCGCGCGCGGCCCCGAGGGCAAGCTCGTGACCGGCGAAGGCGAAGGGGGCGAACATAGCGCGAACCATCGGGCTGCTGTGGCTGATGCCCAAGTCTCGCACAACTGAAAATTTCCGTTCGGCCTGAGCTTGTCGAAGGCCTGCCCTTTCTTCTATCGGACAGGCAACAGGAAGCGCAGCCCTTCGACAAGCTCAGGGCGAACGGGAGGGTGGCTGAACATGGATTGGTCGGACAAGAGCGCCGAGGCCCGCGCGTGGTTCGAATCCTTGCGCGACCAGATCTGCGCCGAATTCGAGGCGATCGAGCGCGAGGCGGGGTCTGACGCCGCCTTCCAGTACACCGCCTGGGACCGGCACGAGGAGGGCAATCCCGATCCCGGCGGCGGGGTGCAGGGCCTCATGAAGGGCAAGGTGTTCGAGAAGGTCGGCGTCAACGTCTCGACCGTGCGCGGCAGCTTTGCCAAGGAATTCGCCGGCAGCATCAACGGGGCGAGCGCGGAGAACCCCGGCTTTGCCGCGACCGGCATCAGCCTCGTCGCGCACATGACCAACCCGCACGTGCCCGCCGTCCACATGAACACCCGCTTCCTCACCACCACCAAGGCGTGGTTCGGCGGGGGCGCGGACTTGAACCCGCCGATCCCCTACGCCGAGGACACGGCTGCCTTCCACGACGCGATGCGCGCCGCCTGCGATCCGCACGGGAGCGATTACTACGAACGCTATGCCAAGTGGGCGGAGGACTACTTCTACATCCCCCACCGCAAGGTCCATCGCGGTGTCGGCGGGATCTTCTGCGACCACCTCGAATGCACCGACGATACGAGCTTCGCGGCGAACTTCGCCTTCATCCAGGACATCGGCAAGCAGTTCCTCGAGGTCTTCCCCGCGATCGTCAGGAAGCGCATGAACCAGCCCTTCGATGCGGCGGACGAGGCGCAGATGTTCGAATTCCGCGGCCGCTATGCCGAGTTCAACCTCGTCTACGACCGCGGCACGATCTTCGGCCTCAAGACCGGCGGCAACATCGACGCGATCCTGATGAGCCTGCCGCCCAGAGCGACGTGGTCATAGCGCGCGACTAACCGGCCGAGACCACCCGCTTGCGGAACCAGTCGGCGAGTTCCTCTTCGGAAAGTTCGCCTGCGGCAAGGGCGATGACGATGTTGATGGCCTCGACCTTGTCGAAGTGGATTTCGACCCCGTTAGCCATGAGGAAGAGGCGGGCGAAAATCCACGCTGTGCGTTTGTTGCCGTCCACGAAGGGATGGTTGCGGGCGATACCATAGGCATAGGCCGCAGCCAGGGCGACAAGATCGTCAGATCCATAGGCCCACTGGTTGATCGGTCGTGCCAGCGCCGACTCCAACGCACCCTCGTCCCGCACGCCGGCCCCGCCGCCGTGTTCGGCAAGCTGCCGGTCGTGGACCGCGTGTGCGATGCGGCTGTCGAGCCAGATCGGCTCCCGGCGTCCAGCCGTCATGCTACTTCGCGAGAACCTTGAGGATGTCACGGTCCTTGCGCATGATGCCCTCGGCCATATCCATCAGCATCTCGAAATCGGGATCAGAGGCTGTGACACGCAGGCCGTCCGCCGCTTCGGACACATAGACATCATCGCCAATGTCCACCCTGAGGCGTGCCAAGAGCTCCTTGGGCAGGATGATGCCGGCCGAGTTGCCGATGCGCGTGACCTTGATGCTGCGGGCATGATTTGACGGCTTGTTCATACATCGGTTATAACGCCCTTTCGCGCCGAGGACAACTCCGCCCTTGCCCCGTGATGCTGCGGCGCACATATTCCCCAAGATGCTCCGCCAATACGAACTCGTCGAGAAGGTCCTCGATTACGACCCCGACGCCGACGAGGCGATGCTCAACCGCGCCTATGTTTACACCGTGCAGAAGCACGGCTCGCAGAAACGCGCGAGCGGCGATCCCTACTTCAGTCACCCGGTCGAGGTCGCGGGGCTAATGACCGACCTCAAGCTCGACCAGGCGACCATCATCACCGCACTGCTCCACGACACCGTGGAAGACACGCTCGCCACCATCGACGACATCGAGGCCCATTTCGGCCCCGAGGTCGCGCGGCTGGTGGACGGGGTGACAAAGCTCTCCAAGATCGAGGCCATGCCCGAGAACGAGCGCGCGGCCGAAAACCTGCGCAAGTTCCTGCTCGCCATGTCCGAGGACATCCGCGTGCTGCTGGTGAAGCTTGCGGACCGTTTGCACAACATGCGCACGCTCCACTTCATCAAGAAGCCCGAAAAGCGCCAGCGCATCGCCCGCGAGACGATGGATATCTACGCCCCCCTCGCCGAGCGGGTGGGGATGTACGAGTATATGCACGAAATGCAGGCGCTGGCCTTCCGCGAGCTGGAGCCGGAGGCCTATGCCACCATCACGAACCGGCTCGAACAACTGCGCTCGCAGGACGGCGGGCAGGTCGATGCCATCGCGCTGAAGATCAAGCAGCGCCTTGCCGAGGCCGGGCTCAAGGTCGAGGTCTACGGGCGCGAGAAGCACCCCTATTCGATCTGGCACAAGATGTCGGAGCGCCATGTCAGCTTCGAGCAGGTCACCGACATCATGGCCTTCCGCGTCCTCACCGAAAGCGAGGAGGATTGCTACCGGGCGCTCGGCATCCTTCACACCACCTGGCAGTTCCTGCCGGGCCGCTTCAAGGATTACATCTCGACCCCCAAGTCGAACGGCTATCGGTCCTTGCACACCTCGCTGATGTACGAGAACTCGATGCGCGTGGAGGTGCAGATCCGCACCCGCGAGATGCATCGCCGCAACGAGTTCGGTCTCGCCGCGCACTGGGCCTACAAGCAGGGCGACCGGCCTGATGGCGAGGTGGGCTGGCTCAGGGACCTCATCGAGATCGTCGATGCCAGCCATGATGCCGAGGAATTGCTCGAGCACACCCGCATGGCGATCTATCAGGATCGCATCTTCGCCTTCACCCCCAAGGGCGCGCTGTTCCAGCTGCCCAAGGGATCGACCGCGGTCGACTTCGCCTTTGCGGTCCACACCAGGCTGGGGCTGGAAACGGCGGGCGTGAAGATCAACGGGCGCCATATGCCGCTGCGGACGCCGCTCGCCAATGGCGACGTGGTGGAGATCATCAAGAACCCCCACGCCAGCCCGCAGCTCTCCTGGCTCGCCTTCGTCGTCACCGGCAAGGCCCGCGCCGCGATCCGCCGCGCGGTGCGCATGAAGGAGCGCGCCGAGGTCGCCAGCATCGGCGCCAAGCTGTTCGACGAGATCTCCGCCCGCGTGCCCGCCAAGATCGGCAAGAAGGCGATCCGCGAGGCGGTGGAACGGCTCGGGATGGAGGAGCCGGACGACCTCATGTACGCGATCGGCGCGGCCAAGATCTCGGACCGCGCGGTGATGGAGGCGCTGGTCCCCGGCTGCACCGCCGGGATCGACGAGGACGAGGACTGGACCCGGCGCGAGCGGGCGATCTCGATCCGCGGCCTCACCCCCGGCGTCGCCTTCGAGCTCGCGACCTGCTGCCACCCCGTGCCCGGCGACCGCATCATCGGCATCCGCCGCAAGGGCGAGCCGGTGCTGGTCCACGCGATCGACTGCCTCGAGCTTGCGAGCGGCGTCGACAGCGACTGGATCGACCTTGCCTGGGGCAGCCGTTCGGTCGGGGCGGCGGGGCAGCTGTCGGTGACGATCTACGACCGGCTGGGGACGCTCGCCGAGATGGCGGGGATCTTCGCGCAGAACAAGGCGAATATCATCCGTCTGATGCAGTCGCAGCTCGATCCGCCTTTCGTGACCTACGACATCGAGGTCGAGGTGCAGGACGCGGGGCATTTGAACCGCATCGTTTCGGCCCTGCGCGCGAGCGACGCGGTGGCGCAGGCGGAGCGGCAGTAGCTTGGGCGTCATCGGGCTCGATCACATCCAGCTGGCGATCCCGGCGGGCGGCGAGGATCGGGCGCGGACGTTCTTCGTGGGGCTGCTCGGGATGGTCGAGGTGCCGAAGCCTTCGAGCCTGTCGCCGAGCGGCTGCTGGTTCACCGGCGGCGGCGCGGCGCTGCACATCGGCGTCGATCCCGACTTCCGCCCCGCTAGAAAGGCGCACCCGGCATTCCTGGTCGAGGATCTCGCCGGCCTGCGCGCGCGGCTGGTCGAGGCGGGCTGCGTGGTGCGCGACGACGCGCCGATTGCCGGCTACGCGCGGTTCTTCACCGAAGATCCCTTCGGCAACCGCATCGAACTGATGGAGCGCGCGGCCGGCTGATGCCAGGCGGCGCTTGGGGCAGCGTCAACGCGGCCTTGCCCGGGCCCAGACCCGGCCCAGACCCGGCCTAGACCCCTCCCAGACCCTGCTTAGACCCCTTCTTGCCGGGCGCTCTTGTGTGTTTCACGTGAAACACTGCCGGGGCTCACTGTCCGGCCACGACCCGCCGCACTGGCACCTTGATGTTGCATATGTCCGCGCCCCCTGCCGGAACGATGAAGAAGGGATCGCGCCGGTTGGCGATGGCCTCGGCATAGGCCGCGAAGGTCCCGCTCTCGGTCGAGAGGTATTCGAACTTCGGCTGCTCGGCAGGCGGCAGGTCGCTCGCCACCCGGACCGTCAGGATCGGGGTGCGCTTGTCTGCCTCTGCGGCGGTGTAGAACCCGAGATCGCCCGAACCCCGGGGGAGCGAGGAGAGGAACTGCATCCCCTCGACCACCCGCCCGACGAGCGCGATGTTGCGGTCGAGGTGCCGCGGCGCATGACCGATCACGGTGTAAAGCTCCGCGCCCGATCCCGTGTCGGGCGAGTAGTTCCGCCCGACGCCGACCATCCCGTAGCAGTGGGTGGGCCAGACCGAGGTGCGATCATGTGCGGCGGGAAACCCGTTCAGTATTCCGGGGTTCTGCGAGTAGGAATCCCTCAGCCGGAAATGGTCCGATCTGGGCCACCAGCCCTGCTTGGGGATGTTGTGGTTGCCGTTGATGTCGCAGCAGATGATGCTTGCCGGAGCCGCATACTCAGCCTGCGTCATCACCTTCAGCCCCTGGGGCAAGGGCTTCGGCTTCCCCGTCGCTTCCGGGTTGTCGTAATTGGGATCGCCCCACTGGGTGACGTAATTGTCCTGCACCCGGTTGACCGAGATGCCGTCGTACCACTTGGCCCGCGCCAACAGGCGGATGTTGTGCACCCAGCCTTGCGAGAAAGGCGCAGGGATAAGCTGGATCACCACCTGCCGCGGCTTGCCATCGGCATCGGGCGCGAGGGTCATCACCAGCAGGTCCTCGGCCGGGATCGGCGTCCAGTCGGCCCGGGGTGCAGCAGCGACGATCTCGGAAGGGGCGGGCGCGGCCGGCTTCGCGGCGTCCTGCGCGGCAAGCGGCACGGTCAGGGCGAGCGCAGCCGAGGCGGCCGGAAGCAGAGTTCTCATGGCCGCGCTTGGTGCCACCACGCGCCTTGCGAAGCAATCCATTCGCGGCTATCGGCCCCCCCTTGCCCTAGCCGGCAAACGGAGCAGTGGCCGAGTGGTCGAAGGCGCACGCCTGGAAAGTGTGTATACGTCAAAAGCGTATCGAGGGTTCGAATCCCTCCTGCTCCGCCACCCCTCGCTAATCGTTGAATTTTTCAGCTTAAATTGCTCGTGTTGCCACAACCGCTCCCCGAAGAAGGCAGTGCTTGGCCCTCGGAGCGACCAATGAACTGCATCGTCGGTTGTCCACCCGAAGGTGCGGGCATCGAGGGCTCTCAAGATCCCATCATTGCGATCTGATCGACGTCGAGCCTGTCAATCAGTTGCAGGCGGTCTTGATGGGTGCGTACCAGTGACGCTGGCATGACCAGATGGCTTCTGGCATCGACCCTGCCCTATCGCCGTTCGGAACGAGTGCCGATCGAATAAAGACCCGATTGACTTGTAACTCTGTTTGCCTAGAGCGCGATGTAACGTTGTAACATCTGGCGGACCGCGCGATCGGCAAGCTCGTTTTGCAACCTCAACCGGGCCAATCGTTAACGGGGAAATTTCATGTCGCTCTGCCGCACGCACGCTCTTGTCAGTGTCGCGATGCCTCTTTTGGGTCTCGCCGCGCCCGCCTTTGCTGAAACCCTGGAGGAGACCGCGCCCGAGAATGCAAGCGGCCAGATCACCGTCACCGCCACCCGGCAGGCCTATCGCGGTGAATTTGCCGAGCTGGAAATTCCGCAGGCCGAACAGGTCATCGGCCAGCAGCAACTGCGCGATGTCAATGCGCTCGATCTGGTCAGTGCGCTTGATCTTTCAGCTTCGGTAGCGCGGCAGAACAACTTTGGCGGGCTGTGGAATGCCTTTGCCATTCGCGGTTTCGCTGGCGACGAAAACCTGCCGAGCAATTACCTTGTGAACGGCTTCAACGCCGGGCGGGGCTTTGCCGGACCCCGCGACATCGCCGGGATCGAATCGGTGGAAGTGCTCAAGGGCCCCCGCGCCGCGCTCTTCGGGCGCGGCGAGCCGGGCGGCACTATCAACCTCGTCACCAAGCGCCCGCGGTTCGAGACCGCAGGCGAAGTCCGCATGATGGGCGGATCGTTCGATTTCTGGCGCGGCGAGGCTGATGTCCAAACCACGCTTTCGGATGCCGTCGGGGTGCGCCTTGTCGGCTTCTTCGAGGATGCGGGCAGTTTCCGCGACACCATCGAGACGCAGCGTTACGGGTTCATGCCGTCAGTCGCGATCAAGTTCTCTGACGCGACCCGGCTGGTGTACGAACTGGAATATGCTCGCCAGGAAGTTCCGTTCGATCGCGGGGTGGTGGCGATCAACGGGGATGTTGACGCGGTGCCACGCAGCCGTTTTCTGGGGGAGCCGGGCGATGGGCCGAACATTGCGAAAGTCTTCGGCCATCAAATCGAATTGCAGCACGATTTCTCCGACAATTGGAGCGCCCTGTTCGGGGTCAATTACCGCGATACGGAACTGAGCGGTTTCTCAACCGAGGCAGAACTCACCGGCAGCCGCCAGCTGTTGCTGCGCGATGGTCGCACGCTCACCCGCCAGCGCCGTTTTCGCCAGTATGATGCCGAATACTTCGTCGCGCGCGGCGAGATCGCTGGCAATTTCACGAGCGGCGATATCGGCCATCGGGTCCTGATCGGCGTCGACACCGACCGGTTCGAAAACGATCAGGTGTTCCTGCGCGTCCGCGCGCCCAGCCTTGCGACCAATCCCAGCCAGCAGCAATTGCAGGCCATTGATGTGTTCAATCCGGTCTATGGCCGCTTCCCGCCCGCAACCCCCGGCCCGCTGACTGACCGGGTCGAGGTGCAGAAAAGCACGGGCATCTATGGCCAATACCAGATCAGCTTCAACGAAGCCCTGCAGCTGCGCATCGGCGGGCGGTATGACGATTATTCGCAGGCCGTCACTAATCGCGCCAATGGCCGCATCACCCGTTTCGCAACCGACCGTTTCAGCCCACAAGCGGGGCTGGTCTATCAGGTGACGCCGCAAATCGCGTTCTACGCCACCTATGGCGAGAATTTCCGCCCGCTGTCGGGCACTGATTTCGGCGGCAATGCCTTCGATCCCAACCAGTCCGAAGCGATTGAGGGCGGGGTGAAGTATGCGTCCCGCAATGGCCGCCTCAGCGCTACGGCGAGCGTGTTTTCGATCCGCCAGTCGAACATTCTGGTGGCCGACCCGGTCAACGCCGATTTCCAGATTGCGGCGGGCGAAGCGAGCAGCAAAGGATTCGAATTTGACATCAACGGGCAAATCGCGCCGGGCCTCGATCTGTGGGTGTCCTATGCCTATGTCGATGCGCAGGTCGATAACGCCGTGGCCGACCCAAATTTCGGCCTGCCGGTGCCTGCGGGCAGCCGCTTGCTGAACATCCCCGATCATACCCTGAACGTGCAGCTGGCTTACACTGCACGAGTGGCGGAGCGCGATGTTCGCTTTGGCGGCGGAGTTCTCCATGTCGGCAATCGCCTGGGCGAAGTCGGGCGCGATTTCGATTTGCCCGCCTACACTCTGGCGCGCCTGTTCGCCGAAGGCGAGATCGGCGGCGGGGTGCATTTGCGCGCCGATATCGACAACCTGTTTAACACCCGCTGGTTCGCCAATTCCTTTTCGCAATTGTGGCTGCTGCCCGGAAGCCCCCGCACCGCGCGGGTGACGGCCAGCTACAGGTTCTAGAGGCCAGCCGATGACGATCAGGCTCGAAGCGCAATCCCTTGTGATCGCGCGCGACGGCAAACCGGTGCTCGACGATGTCTCCTTCAGCGTCGCGGCGGGGGAGACCTATGCGCTGCTTGGCGGCAACGGGGCGGGTAAATCCACCACGTTGCTGGCCTTTTTGGGGTTTCTCACCCCTGCTGGCGGGCATGTGCGAGTGGAGGGGCGCGAGGTGCACGCCGATATCGCCGCCGCACGCGCGGCGATTTCCTATCTGCCTGAGGCGGCGACGCTTTATGGCCATCTGACGGCTTACGAAAACCTCGACTATTTCCTCGGCCTTGCCGACAAAGAGGTGAGCCGGGCGGCGATGGACGAAAGCCTCGATCGGGTAGCGCTGCCGCCTGAGGCAAGGGCGCGGCGGATGCAGTCCTTTTCGAAGGGGATGCGCCAGAAGACCGCGATTGCGCTGGCGCTGCTGCGCGAGACGCCGATCCTGTTGCTCGACGAGCCGACTTCGGGGCTCGATCCGGTGGCGATTGATGAATTTCACGCGATGGTTCGATCGCTCGCCGATCAGGGGCGCACCATCCTGATGGTGACCCATGACGTCTATGGCGCATGCCATGTGGCGGACCGGGTGGGCCTGCTGCGCGACGGGCGACTGGTGGGTAGCTTTACGGCCGGAGCAGAGGGCCGGATCGACACCGAAGCCGTCCATGCCGCCTTTGCCGGGCGCGCTGCGGCATGAGCCCCGCCTTCAGGATCGCGCGCGAGGAATGGCGGCTGTGGCTACGTTCGCGCATGGTGGTGGGCGCTATGCTGATCGTCGCGGTGCTGATCGCGGCCACCGGCGCGCTGACGCTGAACCGGCTGAGCACACAAGGCGTTCAGCGCGCCGCGCAGCAGGAGGCGGCCGAGACGGCGTTCTTCTCCCAGCCCGATCGTCACCCGCACCGCATGGTGCATTACGGCCACTATGCCTTCCGCCTGCCACCGCCGCTTGCCGTGTTCGATCCGGGAGTGGATGCGGTCACCGGGCAATCGATCTTCCTTGAAGGCCATCGCCAGAACACCGCGATGTTTGCCGATGCCAAGGCCTCTGCCAACATGGGCGGCTTTGCCGCGCTGACCCCGGCGGCGCTGTATCAACTGCTGCTGCCGCTGCTGCTGATCATCATCGGTCACGGCGTGGTGCTGCGCGAGCGCGAGAGCGGGACGCTCGCGGTGCTGCTGGCGTAAGGCCAAACCGGGCTGATGCTGGCAGGCGGCAAGGCGCTGGCGCTGCTGGCGGTGGTGGCGGTGTTCATGCTGCCGTTGGCGGTAATTGCCCTCTATGGCGTGGCAGCTGGCGAGGCGGCAGGCCCGGCACTGGCACTCGTCGCGGGCTACGGGCTTTATCTGATGGTGTGGGCGGCGCTGGTGCTGGCGGTTTCAACGCTGGTGCGCGCCCGTTCCGCAGCGCTTGGCGTGCTGGCGGCGTGCTGGCTGGCGATGGTGCTGGTGGTGCCACGCGTCGGCATCAATGCCGCAAGCACCCTCGTGGATGCCCCCGGCAAGATCGAGAGCGATCTCGTCATGCTCGCGGAAGAGCGCAAGCTGGGCGATGGCCACAATGCCGCCGATCCGGCCTTCGACAAGCTCAAGCAGGATCTGCTCGACCGTTATGGCGTGGCGACCGTCGAGGAATTGCCGGTCAACTTTCGTGGGGTTGTGGCAGGCGCATCGGAAGAAAAGCTGACCCGGCTGCTCAATGAATATGCGACACGCCGGATGCAGGCCGAAGCGCGGCAATCGCAGGTTTTCGGTGCCTTTGCGATCGCCTCGCCGACGCTGGCGGTGGGCGCGGCCTCGCGCGCGCTGGCAGGAACCGATCTTGCCACCCATCACCGCTTCCTGCGCGAGGCAGAGGCGGTGCGGTTCGGCTTTGTGCAGGCGCTGAATGACATGCACGCGACCGAGCTGACCTATGCCGACGATTCCAAGCGATCATCCGATCCCGAAGCCGAGGCCCGCACGCGTGTGAACGCCGAGGCGTGGCGGGTGCTTGACACCTTCCGCTTCGCCCCCGATGCGCCGGGTGATCGCCTGTCGCGTGCGCTTCTGCCTTTGACATTGCTGGCCGGGTGGCTGGCTGCACTGGCAGCCCTGATTGCCTTCGGCGCGCGCAGGTTGCAGCCGTGATTGCCGCCGTCTTGCGCGAGACGCGCTTCATGCTGCGCGACCGGGCCGCGATCGTGTGGCTTGCGCTGACCTTCGCGCTGTCGGTCGCCGCCGTCAGCTTCGGTATCGCCGAGGTGCGCGAACAGCGCGCTACCATCGCGGTGCTGATCGAAGAGGACGCGGCTGACCGGGCCAATGCGATTGCCGGCCAATCGGACTGGGGCGGGGCGGCCTATTATGCCTTCCACCTCACCTATGCCCCGCCATCCGAGTTCGCCTTCGCTGCGCTGGGTCAGCGCGATGCAAGCCCTTGGCTGCATCGGGTGCGGATGCTGGCGCTGGAAGGGCAGATCCACGAGGCCGACACCCGCAATGCCGATTTCGGTCTGGTCGGCCGGTTCGACTTTGCCTTTCTGGCCGCGACAGTCGCGCCGCTGTTGCTGATCCTGTTGCTCTACGATCTGCGCGGGGGCGAGCGGGTGGCGGGGCGGCACGATCGTCTGCTCGCCACCGCCGGGCGTGAGCGCGCGGTGTGGGGCCCACGCGCAGGGGTGCGCTTCGCCGCGCTGGCACTTGCGCTGCTCGTGCCGTTCTGGGGTGGCGCGGCAATCGAAGGCGCAGGCGCAGGCGTCGTGGCGCGGGCCAGTGCGATGGTGCTGGCGATGCTGGGCGTGTGGTGGCTCATCGCTGACCGGATCGGCAGGATCAACACCGCACCCGCCACCATCCTCACCGTCCTGATCGGGGTATGGCTCTCGCTGTCGCTGCTGCTGCCCGCGCTTTCTGGGGCGGTGATCGATGCGCGGCATCCGGTGCCCGATGGGGGCGATATCCTGCTGCTCCAGCGCGAAAGCGTAAACGGCGCGTGGGATATCCCCAAGGAGGCGACCATGCAGCCCTTCCTTGAAAGCCACCCGCAATGGGCCGAATATGGCGATGTTGGCCCGGCGTTCTCGTGGAAGTGGTATTTCGCTTTCCAGCAGGTCGGCGACCAGACAGCCGAGCCCCTGTCGCAGCAATACCGCGCCGGGCGGCTGGCCCGCGATGCGGCGGCGGGCCGGGCGGCGCTGTTCTCGCCTGCATCGCTGGTGGAACGTTATTTCCAGCATCTTGCCGGCACCGATGCCGCCGCAATGATCGCCTATGAAGACGAGGTGCGCGCCTATCATGCGCGCCTTCGTGCGTTCCACTACCCGCTCCTGTTCCGCGATCCGCCCTATGATCCTGCCTTGCTCGAAATGGCACCCGCCTTTACCCCGGCGTCCGAATGACGGAGGGATTTGCGGTGCGAAAGCGTTCAGGGTTTTTTGTGGCCAGTCTGCTGTGGGCAGCGGCCAGCCACGCGCAAAACCGCCCCCCGCTGCCGCCCGAACTGCCCTGGCAAGGCGCGAGCCAAGCACTGATCGCGCCCAGCGATGACCCGTGGATCACGCCTGCCGAGCGTGACGGCTTCCGCATAACGCCAAGCTATACCGAGACCCGTGCGTGGCTCGAACGTCTCGCCGCAGCTTCCCCGCTGGTGAGCCTCCACTCTTTTGGCACGACTGCCGAGGGGCGCGATCTCTACTACGTGCGTGTGCGTAAGGGCCCAGTGGCTAAGCCCGCGGTGCTGGTGCAGGCGGGCATCCACGCGCACGAAATCGATGGCAAGGACGCGGGCCTGATGCTGCTGCGCGACATCGCCCTGCGCGGCAAATCGGGGCTGGTTGACGCGGTGGATCTCCTGTTCGTGCCAATCTACAACATCGACGGTCACGAACGCGCCAGTCCCTTGAACGGCCCCCACTTGCGCGGCCCCGATAATCCCGGCACCCGCAACACGCCGCAAGGCATCAACCTCAACCGCGATTACGCCAAGGCCGACGCCCCCGAAACCCGCGCGATGCTGCGTTTGCTGCGCGAAGCTGATCCGGTGCTGTATGTGGATGTGCACGTCTCGGACGGGTTCGACCACGGCTATGATGTGACCTACACCTTCGCGGGATGGGGCCGCTATGCACAGTCCGAAGCGATCACGCGCTGGCTCAATGGGGTGTTCCAGAGCGGGGTCGACGACCACGTTCGCAGCATGGGCCACAACCCCCATTTCTACCCTGCCGCGATCGACCCGAGCGACATCACCAAGGGTCTGCGCGTGTCCTCAGAGGGGCCGCGCTATTCCACAGGATACGGTGATTACGCGCGCATCCCCACCGTGCTCGTCGAGATGCACAATTTGAAGCCCTATCGCCAGCGGGTGCTCGGCGCCTACGCGATGATCGAAGGCGCCCTGCAGACCGCCGCGAGCGATTTGCCCGCGCTGCAAGCGGCCATTGCCGCAGACCGCGCGGCGCGGCCCGAAACGCTGGTGGTGCGATGGGAACGGGATGACACCCCGATCGAGACGATCCCGTTCACCGGGGTTGCTTATGAACGCTACACCTCACCCGCAACGGGGGTGGAGGAAGTGCGCTATCTGGGCCACACCGAACAATGGCAGATGCCGGTGAACGGTCAGCGCCCGGCTGCCTCGGTCACCTTGCCCGCCGCCTGGTGGGTGCCTGCGCACGAGACGGCGGTGATCGCACTGCTGGACCTCCATGGCATTGCCTATGAACGCACCGACACGCCGCGCACGATGACGCTGGATCAGGTCGCAATCCGCAATGCCCGGTTGGAGCCGGTCTATGATACCCGCGTGCGCATGGCCGGCGAAATGGTGCACGAGATGAGCCCGGTCACCATGCCAGCAGGCTCCCTACGGGTTCCCTACAATCAGCCGCGCGGCCTGCTTGCGGCGGCACTGCTCGAACCGGAGGCGGTGGATTCTGTGTTTTCATGGGGCTTCTTCCACCGTCTGCTGGAACCGCGCGCGAGCCTTGAACGATACAATTCTGTCCCGCTGGCGGAGGCCATGCTGGCCCAGAACCCTGACCTGAAGCGTGCCTTCGACGAATGGCTCGGGCTTGATCTTGGCAATGCCACTGATGCGAAGGCCCGGCTTGATTGGCTGATGGCCGTCACGCCTTTTGGCGCCAAGCCACTGCCGATCTATCCGATCGGAAGGGAACTGAGCGAAGCCCACCACGAAAGGTACGGAGCCGCCATACCGTAAAGCGGCTGCCCTAATCCAAGCGCTTCAAGCCCGGGCGTGCAGGCTCGCCAGGAATCCGGGGTATGGAGTGGGAGAAAATTAGATAGTCCCGAAAAATCTCTCTTCATTAGTGATGGTTCGGGACGTCAGATCCAACCCCTCCTGCTCCGCCACCGGACTTTGGGGCGCCCCTTTTAGCCGGCCCCTTCGGCATCAAGTCGGTGCGCATCCTCGGGCGGGGCGGTCACGAGCGCGGCGAGGCGCGGCTTGATCCGCCGCTCGAAGCCGTCGATGATCTCGTAGACGACCGGCACCAGCACAAGGCTAAGCACGGTCGAGGAGATCAGCCCGCCGATCACCGCCACGGCCATCGGCTGGCGGAACTCGGCGCCCTCGCCGATGGCGAGCGCGGTGGGCAGCATCCCGACCATCATCGCGAGCGTCGTCATAACGATCGGCCGTGCGCGTTCGCGGCAGGCGGCGATGATCGCCTCGCGCTGGCCCATCCCCTCACGCTCGCGCTCGATCGCGTATTCCACCAGCAGGATCGAGTTCTTCGCGGCCAGGCCCAGCAGCATCAGGAAGCCGATCATCGCCGGCAGGCTCAGCGACAGGCCCGTGACCAGCAGTGCGAGGAACGCCCCGCCCACCGACAGCGGCAGCGCCGAGAGGATCGTGATCGGCAGGAAGAAGCTCCTGAACAGCAGGATCAGCACCCCCACGATCAGCAGCACGCCCGCAGCGATGGCGAGGCCGAAGTTCCGCTGCAGATCGGCAAGGTCCGCCGCCTCGCCATAGGCCGCGTGGCGCACGCCTGCGGGAAGGTTGGTGAAAGCCGGCAGTTCGCCGATCGCCGCGAGCGCGGTGCCGAGCGGCGCGCCGTTGAGGTCGGCCTGCACGGCGATGCGGCGCTCGCGGTCGAAGCGCTGGATCTGCGCCGGGCCCGCCTCGAAGCTGAGGTCCGCGACCGCCGACAGGGCGGTGGTGCGCCCGTCGCTGGTCGGCACCTGCAAGGCGCCGAGGGTGGCGAGATCGGTCTGCGCGCCTTCGGGCAGGCGGACGCGGATCGGGATGCGGCGCTCGCCCTCGGAGAGCTTGGGCACGTTCGCGTCGATATCGCCGATCGTCGCGACCCGCATGATCGAGGCAAGCGCGTCGGAGGTGACGTTGAGCCTCGCGGCATCGGCGGGGCGAGGCCGAATGATGAGCTCGCCGCCGGGCGGCGGGGTGGTGGTGCGTACGTCGCTGATGATCTTGAGCCCGCGCATCTCGCGCTGGAGCCGGTCGGCGGCGACCTGCAGGGCGTCGCCGTCATTGCTGGCGAGGATGATCTCGACGTCGGCGGTGCCCCAGCCGCCCTGCGTCGTCACCCGCGCATCGGGCACGCGGCGCAGCAGCGGGCGGATCGTCTGCTTGAAGGCTTCGGTCGAAAGCTGGCGGTCCTTCTTCAGCACCACGGTGATCGTCCCGTCCGTCACTCCGGCGGCGCCGAGGTTGGGGCCGACGCTCGCGGTCGAGCCGACCTGCGCGAAGACATTGGCGACGTCGGGCTCGCGGCGCAGGATGCGGGTGGTGTCCGCGACGATCCGCTCCATGTCGCGCGCGGTCGAGCCGGGCGAGCCTTCGAGCTTGAGGTAGAGGAAGCCCGAATCCGTCGCCGGCACGAAGGCGGTCGGCAGCAGCGAGGCGAGGAACAGCGATCCGGCGAAGAACGCGCCCCCGAGCCCCACCGCCTTCCAGCGGTTGTCGAGCGCCCAGTCGAGCGTGCGGCGGTAGCGGCCCTCGAAGGGGGGCCGCTCGGTGTGGCGTTTCTTGTCCTTGAGGAAATAGGCCGCCATCAGCGGCGTGACCAGCCGCGCGACCAGCAGCGAAAGCAGCACCGAGACCGCGACCGTCAGGCCGAACTCGCGGAAATACTGGCCCGCCATCCCGCCCATGAAGGACACGGGCACGAACACGACGACGATCGTCATGGTGGTCGCGACCACCGCAAGGCCGATCTCGTCGGCGCCGAAGAAGGCCGCCTTGTAGGGGGATTCCCCGCGCTCGATGCGCTTCTCGATGTTCTCGACCTCGACGATCGCGTCGTCGACGAGGATGCCGATCACCAGCGTCAGCGCCAGCAGGGTGACGATGTTGAGGCTGAAGCCGAACCACAGCATGAAGGTGAAGGTCGGCACCAGCGACAGCGGCATGGCGACCGCGGCGATGGCGGTGGCGCGCCAGTCGCGCAGGAAGAAGAACACGACCAGCGCGGCGAGCAGCATCCCCTCGATCAGCACGTGGACGGTCGCCGAATAGCTCGCGCGGGTCTCGTCGACGGTCGAGACCAGCTTGGTGACGGTGACGTCCTTGCGCTCGGCCTCGAGCTGCTCGAGCGCCGCGATCACCGCGTCCTCGACCGCGATGTCGCTCGCCTGGTTGGTCTTGTTGACCTGGAAGCCGACGACCGGGCGGCCATCGAGCCGCGCGAAGGCGCGTTCCTCGGCCGCGCCCGGGCCGATCGAGGCAACGTCGGCAAGGCGCACCTGTCGCCCCTGCCCGGTGGGGATGGTGAGCGCGCGCAGGGCGTCGATCGTCTCGGCCTCGCCGAGCACGCGGATGGTCTGCTCGCGCGCGCCGACCCGGGCCGTGCCGCCCGGCGCATCGAGGTTGAAGCGCGATAGCGCCTGGTTGACGTCGGGCGCGGTGAGGCCGAGCCCGCGCATCCGATCAAGATCGAGCGTGACGTTGATCTCGCGCTCGACCCCGCCGATGCGGCTCACCTGCGCAACGCCGGGGAGGCCCTGCAAGCGGCGGGTGAGGTCATTGTCGATGAACCACGAGAGCTGCTCGACGGTCATGCCGGGCGCCGCCACCGCCCAGGTGGCGATCGGCGCGTTGGTGACCTCGAGCCGCTGGACGATCGGCTCGTCGATGTCGCGCGGCAGGCTCGCGCGGATCTGGGCGATTCGGGTGCGGACCTCGTCCGTCACCTTCTGCTCGTCCTCGCCGATCTGGAACTCGATGGTGGTGGTCGAGCCGCCGAGCACCACGGTCGATTGCACGGTCTTGACCCCGGCGATTCCGGCCACGGCGTCCTCGACGGGCCGGGTAACCTGAGTCTCGAGCTCGCCGGGCGCCGCGCCGTTCTGGGTGACGGAGACCTGCACGACCGGGAAGCTGACGTCCGGGAACTGCTTGATCGGCAGCAGAAAATAGGATGCGATCCCGGCCAGCGCGAGGGCCAGGAACAGGACCGAGACGGGGATCGGGTTCCTGATCCCCCAGGCAGAGACGCGCAGGCTCATCGGCGGGGCGCTCCCGCTGCGCCGGCCTTGACCGGGCGAACGATGTCGCCCTCGAGCACGAAGGCTGCGCCGCTCAGCAGCACCTGCGTGCCGGCAGCGGGGCCTTGCAGCAATTCCACGTAGCCGCCCGCGCGTGTGCCGGTGCGCACCGCCATGCGCTTGGCGCGGTTGCCGGGGGCGAGCACCATCACCGAAGGCCCCTGTGCGCCATACTGGATCGCCGCCTCGGGCACGGCGAGGACGTTGCGCACGGTGCCCTCGAAGCGCGCGGTGGCGGTTCCTCCGGCCCTCAGATCCTGCCGCACCGGCAGGCTGACACGCACGATGCCGAGCTGGTTCGCCTCCTCGATGCGCGGCTGGATCATGCGCACCTCGCCCGAAACGGCTGTTCCGTCAGGCAGCGTCACCGCGACGGGCGCACCCCGCCGGATGCGCGCGAGGTCCGCCTCCGTGACCTCAGCGGCAAGCTCGATGAGGCTGCCCCGGGCGATCCGGAACAGCGGCTCGGTCCCCCCGCCCGAGATGCTGCCGGGGGCGATGGAGCGGGCGATGATCGTGCCGCCGACGGGCGCGCGAAGGGTGAGCCGCGCGCGCCGCGTGGTGAGGTCCTGGAGCTGCGCGCGTGCAGCGGCGAGCGCTGCGTCGCTTTCCCGGCGGGCGATGCGGCGCTGGTCGATCGCCTCCTGGGCGAGCACCCCCGTGTTGTCGAGCCCGTCGACCCGCTCGGCCTCGAGCCGCGCCCGGGCGGCGCCCGCCTCGGCGCGGGCGACTTCAGCGCGGGCGCGGGCGATCTCGCCCTCGAGGAGACCCGCGTCGAGCCGGGCCAGCACTGCGCCTGCGCGCACCACGTCGCCTTCCTCGGCGAGGACCTGTGCGACGCGGTAGCCCGCCAGTTCGGCGCCCACTGCCGCTTCCTCGCGCGGGACGAGGCGGCCGGAGGCGCTGATCGCGACCTCGAGCGGGCGCATCGCCACCGGCGTGACGCTGACCGCGCGTGCCTGATCCTCCGGGGTCTCCTTGCGGACCTCGGTCCCGTTGTTGCAGGCGGCGAGCAGAAGGAAGGCGCCAAGAAGCGCGCCGGCGCGGATCGTCATGGGGTGTCCTGTTGCGGGGGAGAGGAGGCGGGAGCGGCAGCAGGGTTCCAGCCGCCGCCCAGGGCGTTGAAGACCTGCACCGAACGGCGCAGCGCCTGCACCTGCGACTGGACCGCATTGGTGCGACTGGCCCGGTAGGCGCGCTCTGCATCGAGCAGGGTGGCAAGATCGGTGAGGCCGCGCGCATAAAGCTGCTGCGCGGCCTCGAAGGCGCGGCGGGCGCGGACCTCGCCGGCCGTCAGCGCGGTGACGCGGCGGCGGTCGGCGGCGAGGCGCAGGAGCGCCTGATCGCTTTCCGAGAAGGCGGTCTGCACCGCCTGCTCGTAGGCGATCACCGCCTGTTCTGTGCGCGCTTCCTGCCCGCGCAACTGGGCAGCGAGCCGCGGGCGGTCGAGGATAGGTGCGGTGATCCCGGCGGCGATGGTCCACACGAAGCTTGTCGCATCGAAGATCCCGCCGCGGCTGTCGCTGAGGCCGACGCCGGGCGTCAGGGTGACGCGGGGGAAGAAAGCGAGCTCGTCGAGCCTCAGGCGCCCCGCCGCCGCCGCCAGCCGCGCCTGCGCCTCGCGCACGTCGGGGCGGCGGGCGAGGAGCTCCCCCGGCAGCGCGTCGGGGGTGGGGGGGAGGGCGGCCAGCAGCGGCTCGAGCGGGAGCGTGGCGGTCGGCTCGAAGGGCGTGCCGGTCAGCACGAGGAGCGCGCGGGCATTGGCCTGAAGCTCGGCGTCGAGCCGGGCGAGCTCGGCCTCGGCGGCCGCGAGATCGGCGTCGATCCGGGCGACGTCGGTCTCCGCGCCGAGGCCGCGTTCGGCGCGGGTCACGGCGGTGGCGCGCAGCTGTTGCTGGATGCGCAGGGTGACGGCGGCGTCCTCCCGCTCCAGCGCCAGCCCGCGCGCGGCGAACAGCGCGTCCGCAACCTGCGCGGCAAGGCTGGCCCGGCTGGCCTCGTAGGCAAAGCGCGCGGCGGCAAGGTTCGCCTCGGCCTCGCGCCGGGCCGCGCCGCGGCGGCCGAACAGGTCGAGCTCCCAGGAGACATCGAAGCCGATATTGGCCGAGCGCACGAGGCCCTGTTGCAGGAAGGGGTTCTGATCGCCCTGACCCTGATCCGTGCCGGTCCCGGTGCCCGGGGCGCCGGGCGCGTTGCCGATGCCGAAATCGCCGCCGCGCAGCAACTCGGTGTTCTGCCCCTGCGCCCCGGCCCTGAGGTCGCCCTGCGGGTTGTAGTCGGCGAGTGCGCCGCGGCGAATCGCCCGCGCCTCGCGCAGCCGCGCCTCGGCCGCGCGTGCATCGGCGCCGCGCGCCAGCGCCGTTTCGATCAGCCGTTCGAGCTGCGGGTCGCCATAGGCGGTCCACCAGCGGTCGAGCGCCGCGGCGGGAAGCGCGCCGCGCTCGCCTTCGAAGGCGGGGGGGACGGCCACCTCGGCCGGGCGAATGGGGCCTGCGAACACGCAGCCCGACAGCACCGCGCCCGCGCCGAGCAGCGCGATCAGGCCCGTATGCCGTGAGCGGGAGAGGGGGGTGTTCATGACAGGGCTGCAATAAATGGAACGGATACGTGCCGTTTCATAGCGGCTTCCCTTTCCGGCGCAAGCGGTTTATCGAGCCCCGCGAGATGAAAGGCTGCAAGACCAAGGTGCGCGTCGGGCGTCCCAGTCTGGACGAATCCGCCCAGCTGACCGACAAGGTGCTGGACACCGCGATGCGCCTGTTCGCGACGCGCGGCTACGAGGCGACCTCGATCGCTGCGATCGCCGGCGATGCGCGGGTCGGCAAGCACACCATCTACCGCCGCTACCCCGACAAGGCGGCGCTGTTCCGTGCCTGCATCGAGCGCTCGATGCTCTACATCGTCGAAGCGCGCGGCGGGGAGGAGGGTGAGGCGGGCAGCGCGCTCCAGCGGCTCAGGGACATCGTCCTGCGCGCCGCGCACGCCGCCGTCGACCCGCAGATGGTGGCGCTCTACCGCATGACCGTTGCCGAGGCGATCCGCTTTCCGGAAATCGCCGCGATCCTGCATGATCCGGACAGCGACCCGCTGATCGCGCGCTGCACCGAATTGGTGCGCGAGGCGCAGGCGGGCGGCGAGCTGGGGCCGGAGGATCCCGCCCTGCTGGCCGAGATGGCGCTCGAGATGACGGCGGGCCTGCTGCTGCAGTGGTGCGTCACCGGACGCCCGGTCGCGCAGGAGGAAGTAAAACCCTGGGTGGAGCGGAGCTGGCGGCTGTTCATCGAGGGCGCCGCGCCGCGCTGACGCCGTGCCGGACCTGGGAGCGAAAACGCTTTTGCAGTTCAGCGGACGATGGATGCCCTACGGGCATAGCCAAGGTAGCTGAGACAGATCGGGATCACCGCCAAGGTCGTGCGGCGCAGCAGCCTGCGGGCCTCCGCGACGGGGATGGCGTCGGGCGCGGGGATGAACTACAGCCACCATGCCATACGCATGAAGGCCGGGAGAGAATGCCGCCGACCCTCGCCCTGCGCCGCGCGGGCGGAGCGCGTGGATGGTGGACGCACCCGCCTGCCGGGCGCTATGGCCCGCTCCCATGTCAGCGGAAGGAACGGGTGCAGTGGCGGCGAAGGCTGGGCGGATGGCTGAAGGCGACGCGGTGGCAGCGGCGCGCGCCGAACAGGTCGCGCTCCTCACCCGGATCGAGGAGCGCCTGAGGTGGCTCTCCTCGTGGACCGTCCACAACGCCAACAACATCCGCGCGAAGCGCGACGGGCTGAAGGTCGGCGGGCATCAGGCCTCCTGCGCCTCGATGACGGCGATCATGACCGCGCTCTATTTCCACGCGCTCAGGCCGCAGGACAAGGTGGCGGTGAAGCCCCACGCCGGGCCGGTGCTCCACGCGATCCACTACCTTCTGAGCGAGCAGACCCGCGAGAAGCTCGAACGCTTCCGGGGGCTGGGCGGCGTGCAGTCCTATCCCAGCCGCACCAAGGACACGATCCCGATCGACTTCTCGACCGGATCGGTGGGCCTCGGCGTGGCGGTGACCGCCTTCAGCTCCCTCGTGCAGGATTATCTCGTCGCGCACGGCCAGCTCGCCGAGGCGGACACCGGCCGGATGATCGCGCTGATGGGTGATGCCGAACTGGACGAGGGCAACATCTACGAGTGCCTGATCGAGGGCTACAAGCATGATCTGCGCAATTGCTGGTGGATCGTCGACTACAACCGCCAGTCCTTGGACGCGACCACCGCCGACCGGATGTTCCGCCGGTTCGACGACATCTTCGAGACCTGCGGCTGGCGGGTGGTGACGCTGAAGCACGGCAGGCTCCAGCGCGAGGCGTTCCAGCGCCCGGGCGGCAGGGCGCTGGAGGACTGGATCGCAAACTGCCCCAATGCCGACTTCGCGGTGCTGACCTATCTCGGCGGCGCGGCGTGGCGCGAGCGGCTCGAGCGGGATCTGGCGGGTGTCCGGGGCGTCAAGGAACTGCTCGCCGACCATGACGACGCCGCCCTCGCTCGCCTCATGACCAACCTCGGCGGGCATTGCATCGAGACGCTCCTCGACGCCTTCGACGCTGCCACCGGCGACCAGCCGACGCTGTTCATCGCCTACACCGTGAAGGGCTACGGCCTGCCGCTCGCCGGGCACAAGGACAACCATTCGGGGATGATGAACACCGCGCAGATCGAAGGCCTGCGCGCCGAACTCGGAATCCAGCCGGGCGAGGAATGGGACAAGTGGGCGGGGCTGGGCGACAACCTCGCCGCGCGTCTGGAGGCGCTGGTCAAGGACAGCCCCATCGCCCGCAAGGCCCCCGAGCACCGCGCGCCCGCCGTGCCCGTACCGGATCGCCTGCCGGTGCCGGAAGGGGCGGTGCTCTCGACGCAGGCTGCCTTCGGCAAGGTTCTCTACGACCTCGCCAAGTCCGACGCGGCGCTCGCCGACCGGATCGTCACCACCGCGCCCGACGTGACGCAGACCACCAACCTCGGCGCCTTCGTCAACCAGCGCGGGCTGTTCCGGCGGCAGGAGCTCGCCGACGTGTTCCAGAAGGCGAAGATCCCCTCGGCGCAGAAGTGGAGCGCGCACACTGCGGGCCAGCACATCGAGCTGGGGATCGCCGAGCACAACTTCTTCCTGCTGCTGACCTCGCTGGGCCTTGCCGCCCCGCATTTCGGCACGCGGCTGCTGCCGGTGGGGACGGTCTATGACCCCTTCATCGCCCGCGGCCTCGATGCGCTCAATTACGGCTGCTACCAGGACGCGCGCTTTCTGCTTGTGGGCACGCCCTCAGGGATAACGCTGGCAGGCGAGGGCGGGGCGCACCAGTCGATCAACACGCCGCTGATCGGGATGGGCCAGCCGGGGCTCGAAAGCTTCGAGCCCGCCTTCGCCGACGAGGTCGCGCTGCTGATGCGGTGGGCTTTCGACCATATGCAGGCGGACGGGGGGAGCTCGGTTTATCTGAGGCTTACAACCCGCCAGATCGAGCAGCAGCCCCGCACGGACGACAGCTGGGAGGCGGGCGCCATCGCCGGGGCCTACTGGCTGCGCCCGCCTTTGCCGGGGGCCAAGGCGGCCATCGCCTACAGCGGCGCGGTCGCGCCCGAGGCGCTCGCGGCGTGGGAAGAATTGCAGGACGACCTGCCCGGCCTCGGCCTGCTCGCGGTGACCTCGCCCGACCGCCTGCACCGCGACTGGAGCGCCGCCCGCGCGGCGCGGTGGCAGGGTGGGGCGCGCACGCCCAGCCATATCGAGACGCTGCTCGGCGAGCTTGCCCCCGACGCGGGCCTCGTCACCGTGCTCGATGGCTCGCCTGCTGCCCTTTCGTGGCTCGGCGGAGTCAAGGGCCACCGCATCAGCCCCCTCGGCACCGACCGCTTCGGCCAGACCGGCGACCTCCCGGATCTCTACCGCACCTACCGGCTCGACACGCACGCGATCATCGACGCGGCGGCCGAGCTGTTCCTGGCCTAAGCCGCGCTCGCCAGCCGCATCAGGTTGGCGACCGCCGCCGGGCCGGTGGCGCGCAGATCCCTCAGGATCGCGGTCCGTTCGGCATCCTCCCGGTCGACCGCCGCGGCGATTTTGCCGAACCCGTCGAGCCGGCTCTGGCGGATCCAGGTGCCCAGCCGCTCGTCGGCGAACCACGCGCCCTGGTTCATGATGTTGATGATGTTGGTGGTGAGCCAGCTCTTGAGATCATGCGGGAAGGGCACCGTGCGGCACAGCGCGTTCTTGGCATCGTCGCCCTCGTAATGCGCCTCGACGAAGGCGATCAGCGCGGCCGAGAAGCAGGGCTGCGGCACGCGCACCAGCTGGGGCACGATCCGGTCGCCCTGAAAGATCGGCTGGGGCGCGCGCGGTTCGACCGCCGAGGCGGTGCAATCGATGTAGAGTGCCTTGGCCGAGGCGGGCTCGGTGCCCTCCTCCAGCACGATTTCGGACGGGCCGATCGCGGTCACCCGGCCCTTGCGCACGACATCGGTGACGCGGCGCAGCTCGGCCACTTCGCCCTCGGAGATCGTGGCGTAGTGGAACATGGTGGGCGTCACCGCAGGGTCGATCCGCAGCATCATCCCCGCCGCTTCGAGCCGGGCGAAGATGTCCTCGGGCGATGTCCCTTGCGCAAAGGCGCGCATCTGGGCGAGCTGGGCGCCGAACACCGCGTCGAAGAACTCCGCGCCGGGCTGGGTGGTGGTGCGGTTGATGAGCCAGCTCTCGCGCGGCTTGATCCATTGGATCGCTTCTGCCGGCGTGCCCATTGCCAGCAGCCAGCCGACCGCGTCCATCGCGGTCTTGCCTGCGCCGAGCACCACGAAGCGATCGGGCCGCTCGGGCGCCAGCCACAGCCGGGCGAGCTCGCCCGGAGGCACCACGCGCGCGCCTTCGGCGACGGTGAAGCGGGGCGTGTGATTGGCGGGGATGACGGGGCTGTTGTGCGCGGATGCAACCACCTTGCGGCGCACGGTCACCTGCGTCTCCTCGCCCGACATCAGCGAGACCACGCGGTCCTCGCCCCGGCATTCGGACATCGGCAGCCAGGTCACCCGGCCCGTCGGCAGCAGTTTCTGGCGCATCACCTTGTCATAGTAGCCGCTGACCTCCGCGCCCGAGGCAAGCTCGTAGAGCCCCGCGTTGACCCCGTGGGTATCCTTGCGGTTCTCGCCCAGCGGCAGCGAGTTCACCCCGTAGAAGGCCGAGGGCTGGTGCAGCGCGACGAAGGGGTAGGCATCGTTCCAGTGCCCGCCGGGGCGCGCCTGGCGATCGACGATCGTCACATGGGCATCGGTCTCGGCGAGGATCGTGTCGGCAAAGGCCATGCCCACCGCGCCTGCGCCGATGACGAGATAGTCGGTGTCGATGTGGTGCATGGCAGGCTCCTTGCAAGTTGACATAGTGCATGCGCTCCACGCGCGGCGAAGGTGCGAACCAACGAACCGGGAGGCACTCTTTACACTGTAAATTTACACTGTAAGATGGCGGCGTCAAGCCACTTGAGCCAGACCTTGTCCGCACCCCCGGAGACCGCCCATGACCCGCTCGCTCACGCACGAGGATCTCGCCGCCTTCCAGACCCGGCTGTGCGATGTCGCCGAAGGCCTGTTCGCGCGCCGCGGCGCCGAAAACGTCTCGATGCGCCAGATCGCAGCCGAACTGGGGGTGAGCCCGATGACGCCCTACCGTTACTTCGTGGGCCGCGACGACATCCTCGTCGCGGTGCGCATTCGCGGCTTCGAACGCTTTGCTGCGTTGCTGGAGGAAGCCTATGCCGCCACCCCCGGAAATGCCGCGGCAAAGGGGGCGGCAGCCGCGCGCGCCTATGTCGATTTCGCGCTCGACAATGCCAACACCTACCGCCTGATGTTCGATCTTCACCAGCAGGACGACGCAAGCGATGGCCCGCTGGGCCGCGCCGTCCGGCGGGCGCGGGCCACCCTTTCGGTCTATGGCGACGGGCTGATCCGCGGCGGGATGGCGAAAGCCGAGGCGCGGGCAATGGAGGGCCTCATCTGGTCGACCCTCCACGGTGCCGTGACACTGGAACTGGCGGGCACCACGCCAGCCGGTTCCGCCCGCGAAACGCTCCGCCTGCTTGGTCGGCTCGCCGCGCCGGTTGCCCCGCCTACTTAGCCGGAGAGTCGACCTCCACGAGGTTGTCGTCCGAGTTGCGGTCTATGATGAAGTTGTAAGGATCGACGCCCGCGAACTTCGGCTGCCTGTCGGTCACCACCTCGATCACCTGGCTCCCCCCACGGATCGGATAGCGCCGCATCGCCACCACGTCGGCCTTGCGGAACGCTCCCGTCTCGGGCCGCGCGGTGAAGAGCCCCACCTCGATCCCCTCGGCGAGGCTCGCCGGCTTTTCGTTGCCCTTGCCATCGGCGTAGAACTTGCCCGCCTCGATGGAGATGCGCGTCTTCCAGCGACCGTCGGCCAGCTTCACCGTTTCGGCCTGCTTGGTCTTGAGGTCATAGACGGTGATCTTCTCGAACAAGTCTGTGATTAGCGCCTGCTGTTCGGGCGTGGCGGCCTCCTTGCGCAGCTCGGCGATGAGGTCGAGGCTGCGCGGGTAGGGCGCGCCCTTGAAGCGATATGCCGCCACCAGCCGCGCGAGCGCGCGGTTGACCGCATCCTCGCCCAGCCGCTCCTGGAGCAGATACATGACGAGGCTGCCCTTGCGGTAGTGGATGTGCTGCTGGTTCTCGACCCGGATCAGCGGCTGTTCGTCCAGCACGTCGCCCTTGCGGCCCGACAGGTAGCGATCGAGCTCGAACTTGAGGAAGCGGCGGATCTTGTCCTCGCCGTAGAGCTGCTTCATCACCATCAGCGCGCTGTATTGCGCCAGCGTTTCCGACAGCAGGGTCGATCCCTGCATGTCCGCGCCGACGATCTGGTGCGCCCAGTACTGGTGCGCGACCTCGTGAGCGGTGACGTAGGTGACATAATCGATCTTTTCCGGATCGCGCACGTCGGCGGCAAAGCCGATGCTTTCGGAATAGGGCATGGTGCCCGCGAAAGCCTGGGCGAAGCTCGCATAGCCGGGGAACTCGATGACCCGGGCATAGCCGAACTGATAGGGCCCGAAATGGCGCTGGTAATAGCCGAGCGAGGTCTCCATCGCCCTGAGCATCGCGGGCACGTTCCACGCGTGGCGCGGATCGTGATAGACGGACAGGCGAACCGGCCCGGCCTGCTTTTCGGCCACGGCATAGCGTGCCGACTGCACCGAGAAGAAGTCGAGGATCGGCGCCGGGCTCTGGAACACCGCGATGCGGCGGCCGCCCTCCACCCGGTCGGAAACCTTGTCGCCGGGCGCAATCGGCACCTGGTCGGCGTCGGTGCTGATGGTTATGCGCGCATTGACCCAGTCGGCGCGGATGTAGTTTGCGGCTTGCGCGGACGTGTCCTCGAGCTTCGCCATGCGCAGCTCGGCCGGAAGGCCCTGGCGGCGGCGCTCCACGCGGTCCTGGAGCAGCACGCGGCGGTCCATGCCGATGATCGGCGCAAAGGTGTTGGCGTTGAGGAAGGTGCCGTTCAGCGCCATGTCGGTCTCGGGCTGCCCATTGGGAAAGCCGCGTCGCCACACCTGCGAGGCGAAGTCGAGCCGGGTCGTCGCCCCGGGCGCCAGCGGCGCGGCGAAGCGGTAGATGCGGTAGCCGTGGCGGGTGTCGTGACTGGCGAGCTGCGCGCCGGCGATGGCAAGCCGCGTGAAGGTCACGTCGGGATCACCCTGGCGCACGTGCAGCTCGCGGATCGGCACGCCGCTGTCATTGCGCAGGGCATAGGAGCCGGTGATCTCGGCACGGCGTTCTTTCGGGTAGAGGGCGATGTCGAAGGTCACGTCGGTGACGACCGGGCGCGGCAGGGTTTCGTATTTCAGGTATTGGCGCTCGAAGGCGGCAAGCCGCGCCTCGGCCTCGTCGCTGGTTTCGTAGGTGTTGAGCACCTTGATGTTGTGGTGGATGACAAGGCCGGTCGCGACCATCCCCGCGATTGCCGCGAACGCGAGCCCCGCCGATGGCAGGGTGATCCGCCGGCGCACCGCCTTGAGGCGCGGCAGCACGGCGACCACCGTGCCGCGCGGCCAGGCCCAATGCGCGAAGACCAGCAGCAGCACGCCGAAGCACAGCCAGTAGGCGCGCCCAATCAGCCCGCCCACCCAGTAGCCGCCGGTCCCGTTCATGTCGCTGAGCGGCTCGCCCGGGGTCGCGCCGAACATGTAGAGCATATTGGTATAGCCGAGGTTCGACAGGAAGATGCGGCCGACGAACCACACCAGGAACAGGCCCCAGCCGACATATTTGTTGGGGCTCACGACCTGGAAGAACACCGCGAGCACCGCGACCAGCAGCAGGTCGACGCTTTGCGGGAAGACGTAGGCCGCAAGGTAGAGCCCGAGGTCGATATCGGCGGTGCCCTTGGCGAGCTGGAAGAGCACGCCGGTCACCATCCCGGCGAGTTCGAGCCCGACGAGGACGGCGAGGATCGCGAGGATCTTGGGGACGAACACCGCCCAGCCGGGGACGGGCGCGGCATCGAGGATTTCGGCGATCTTCACGTCGCGCTCGCGCCACACGAGTTCGCCCCCGTAGAACACCGCGACGATCACCGTGAAGATCGCCGTGGACCCGATCAGGGTCTCGATCACCCCGGCGGTGAGCGGGTAGGATGGCGTGCCGAAAACCGTCTCGGCAAAGGCGAGGTTGAAGGCCGAGAACAGCACCGCGAGGAGCAGCAGGACGATCAGCCCGGGGCTCTTGAGGACGAACAGCACCTCGGCCTTGAGGCGCGTGCCGAAGGCGGCGAGCGCGTGGGCGAAGCCGAAGCTGCGGGTGACGGGGGCGGTGAGGGTGCGCGGCACCGCGGCGCCGGCGCTCGCCAGCCTGGCGGCTTCGCGGGCGAGCTTGCGCTGGCGGCGCCTGGAGGGCGCGCGCTCGGTCATGCTGAAGCGCCACCACGCCAGCCCGAGGAAGAGCGCGGCAAGGGCGAGGGTGAAGAGGCGATTGACGATGAGGTTGCCCTCGAAGGGGATCAGCCGCGTGTTCATGTCGGCGGCCGTCCAGTAGCGCGTCGCCTCGCCGATGGCGGCGGTGCCGAGCGGCTCGAACTTCGCCATGATCGGCAGGTTCGCCGGATCCGCCCCGGCCGCGACATTGACCGCGAGATAGGCCATCACAAGGACGATGACGCCGATATAGCTCGCCAGCATCGAGCGCGTCAGCGTCGCGACGCTGAACAGCAGCGCCGAGGAGAAGATCAGGTTGGGGATGGCAATGACGAGGAACGGCCAGGCGTAGGTCATGAACCCGCCCGGGCCGACCGTTTCCGGATCGACCCACGGCATCGCCGCGCCCACCGCAATGCCGAACGGCACGGCGAGATAGCCGAGCACCGCGATGGCGAGCCCGCCAAGGAAGCGCCCGGCAAGGAAGGTGGTGCGCCCTACCGGCGTCGCGCGGATCATCGGCCCGAAGCCGGTGGCATCGTCGCGCACCACCGCGTTGGCGACGAAGGAGGTGATGACGAACAGGTAGAAGGTCGCGAAAATCGCCATCGCGAAGGTCAGCGTGAAGGGCGAATTCTCGTGCACCGCGCCGGGCGATGCGAAGCTGACGTTCTCGGACGCGGCAAGGCCGAAGCCCAGGAGGAAGAAGATCGCGACCGAGACCCAGAACACCGGGTTCCTGAGCTGGTAGCGGATTTCGAACGCGGCAAGGCGTGCGGTCAGCATCGGCGGCGGCCTCCCTTACGCGGCTTGCGCGGGCGCGCGGCGGGTTTCGGCGAGCGTGGCGAAATAGACATCCTCGAGCCCGCCGGCGACGGGCGCAAAGCCTTCCGGCTGGCTATCGGCAAGTACGTGGACGACGATCTCGCCTGCGAAGAAGCGGTGCGAGATGACTTCATGGCCCGCCTGCATATCGGCGAGCTGGGTGTGCGGCACGGTCTTCTGCCACACCCTGCCCTGCGTCTGCCGGATCAGCTCGCGCGGGGCGCCCTCGAGCCGCACCTTGCCCCCTGCCAGCACCGCCATGCGCGGGCACAGGTCGGCGACGTCGTCGACGATGTGGGTCGAAAGGATCACCACCACGTTCTCGCCGATCCCGGCGAGCAGGTTGAGGAAGCGGTTGCGCTCCTCCGGGTCGAGGCCGGCGGTCGGCTCGTCGACGATGATGAGTTCCGGCTCGCCGATCAGCGCCTGGGCGATGCCGAAACGCTGGCGCATCCCGCCCGAAAAGCCCGCGATCGCCTTGCCGCGCACGTTCCACAGGTTGGTCTGGTTCAGCAGGTGCTCGACCATCGTCTTGCGCTCGCCCGCGCCCGTCACGCCCTTCAGCACCGCCATGTGATCGAGCATCTGGTAGGCCGAGACACGCGGATAGACGCCGAAATCCTGCGGAAGGTAGCCCAATGTGCGGCGCAAGGCATCGGGCTCGGCCAGCACGTCGATGTCGCCGAAGCGGATCGAGCCTTGCGTTGGCGCCTGGAGCGTCGCCACCGTGCGCATCAGCGTCGACTTGCCCGCGCCGTTGGGGCCGAGAAGCCCGAACATTCCCCTCGGGATCGACAGGTTGACGTTGTCGAGCGCGTGGGTGCCATTGGGATAGACGTGGCTGACGCCGGTGAGTTCGAGCATGGTAATCCCCTGTTCGGCAAGCAATTGCCTCTCCCCAGCATAGCGCGCCTCGCCGCGCCGCCTAGCCCGTCGGTAGACGGCTGGCCGCCTTTCGTCGACCGATGCGGCAAGCGGCGTGACGCTGGTCGATGTTCGGCAGCGCGGGTTGCCGCCGCCGCCCCGACGGCCTATTGCCGCTCTCGCAGGGGGGAGAGGAGCGACAGGGAGACGATCATGCCCGGCATTCCCCGCACGCGCCGCGCCGCCACGACGCTTGCCGCCGTCTGCCTCGCCGGCCTCGCCTTTGCCGCCGCCGGCTGCGTCTCCTACCCGGCAGAGCGCCGTAGCCCGCTCGCCGCGCCGCCCGCCGGGCCTGCGCCCGCGACGCTCAGCGTCATGACCTACAACATCGAGGGCCTCACCTGGCCGGCGCGGACCGGGCGCGCGCCCTTTCTCGCCGCGATGACCGAGGAGTTCGCGCGGATGGAGGCGGCCGGGGTCCTGCCCGACGTGATCGTCTTCCAGGAGGCGTTCAGCACCGCCGCGCTCAGCACCGCCGCCTCGACCCCGCATCCCAACCTTGCCATCGGGCCGCGCGCGACCGCCCGCTCGGGCCTGCCGAGGAGCCGCGATCCGGTTTTGCGCCGCCGCAACATCCTGCGCGGCGAATGGGGGGTGCGCTTCACCGGCAGCGGGCTCGCGATCGCCTCGCGCTATCCGATCCTCGCGGCTTTCAGCCAGCCCTACGGGCCGACGAGCTGCGCCGGGTGGGATTGCCTCGCCAACAAGTCGGCGATGCTGGTGCGGATCGCGGTGCCCGGCCTTGCCGACCCGGTGGAGATCGCCACCACCCACATGAATTCGCAGCGCGCCTCCAAGGCCCCGCCCGAAAAGCACCTCGCCGCGCATCTTGCGCAATCGGCCGAGCTTGCCAACTTCCTCGACCGGGTGAGCCGCGCCGACAGCCCGCTGATCCTCGGCGGCGATTTCAACATGCGCCGCAGCCCGCAGCGCTTCGATGCCTTCGAGACCCAGCACGGCTTCCAGCTTGCGCGGCGCCATTGCCTCAAGGCCGCAGCGGGCCGTGCGCGCCCGGCGTGCGAAATCCGCCTGAGCTTCGACGGCGATGCGCCCTGGCTGGATACGCAGGACCTCCAGATCTACGACGACGGCGCGCGCATCGCGCTGCGCCCGGTGCGGATCGAGGCGTGGTTCGACGGCGAGGACGCGGGCGGCCGGCTGTCCGACCACGATGCCTACATCGTCACCTACGCGATCCTCCCGGCCGAGGCGCCCGGCGCGCAGGCCGACGACTGAGCGCGCCTAGCCCAGCGTCACCCGGTCGCGGGTGAAGGCGAGCTTTGTCGTCAGCAGCGCGCGGAAGGCGTTGTAGCCGCCGGTGCCGGGGAAGAAGGCGTGGAAGAACAGCTGCGGCTTGCCGTCCAATCCCGGTGCGACCGAGGCATGGCCGGGCGCCCACCACGTCTTGACCGACTTCAAAAGCGGCCCGTCCTGCTTCACATAGGGGCCGAGCGGATGGTCGGCGACCGCCACCCCGATGCCGTAGGCGGGCGTGCCGAAATCGTTGCCCGCATAGAACATCCAGTAACGCCCCTCCTGAAGCGTCACCCACGGCCCCTCGATGAGGTGGCCCTCCCATTCCTGGTCGTTGGTCAGCACGATGGTGTCGCTGCCGATCAGCTCGCCGTTCTCGTCCAAGCGCTGGGCGTGGATCGGGGTGCTCATCGCGTCGTGGATGAAATCGGCCTCGGGAATGTCGGCCAGAATGGTGCGGACCCGCTCCCAGTTGTCGAGCACCGCCTCGATCAGCGGCTGCATCAGGAAGAACCGCTCCATCGGGCGGCGGGTGTTGGCCCAGGGCTGGACGGCGGCGGCAAAACGCGCGGCGCGGCGTTCGGCGTCGTGCTCGAAGAGGCGGTCGACCAGCTCCGGGCGGCGGCG
The DNA here is from genome assembly GCF_026586795.1 of Erythrobacter sp. WG. Classification (GTDB taxonomy): domain Bacteria; phylum Pseudomonadota; class Alphaproteobacteria; order Sphingomonadales; family Sphingomonadaceae; genus Erythrobacter. Next base: position 22,202 of record NZ_JAPFGY010000021.1, on the reverse strand, counting down.
CAGCAGCCCGGCGAGCGGGCGCGGCCAGACCCCGTTGGTATCGCGCTTCCAGAACAGGTAGCGCTCGCCGTTCGCGTCGATGAAGATGTGCGAATCGATCACGCCCCCGCTCAGCATCGGCTGGGTCGGATCGTCGGGGTAGTTGGTGGTGTTGATCGCGTAGCCGCTCACCAGCGGGTGGCCGATATCGGTCCACGGGCCGGTGGGATGCGGCGCCTTGGCAAGCCCGATGGCGAGCGCGTTGGAGCGCTGGCGGGCGGTGTAGACCAGCCAGTATTCGTCCCCGCACTTGGCCATTTCCGGCGCCCAGTAATCGCCCACGGTGCGCCCGTGCGCGGTCCATTCGGGCGCCTCGCCCTCGGGGAAGACGAAGCCGACATGGGTCCACGTTTCCAGATCGTGCGAATGGAGGATCGGGAAGGCATCGACCGCGTCGTTCGAGGTGGCGACGAGGTAATAGCCCTCGTCGGTCTTGAGCACCGCCGGGTCGCCGTAGCCCGCGGTGGTGCGGGGGGAGAGGTTCTCGAGGATCAGCGGGCGCCAGTCGGGCTCGATGTCACCGTCGATCGGGATCGGGCGGTGATGGTGCGCGCGCGTCCCGAAGTCGCGGGCGAGCTCGCTGAAGAACACCGCGTAGTGGTTATGCTGCCCCGTGGGGATGCGGTAGGTCTTCTCGACATCGCCCAATCGCACTGTGAAGCGGGTCGCGATGCCGTCGGCCTCGGCCTCGACCTCGAAGGTTTCGATCGTGTCGGTTTTGTCCATCGGCTTGCCTCATGGCCTCTCGCCAGGGCGGGAGTCGGGTGTTGCATCTGAATTGTATGATAAATCAGGGTGGGCCGATGGCAAGCGCTTTTGCGGCAGGCGGAGACGAGGCCGGGGATATTCTGGGCGGGCTCTACGGCGAGGGGATCATCGGACGAACCGCGCCCGGTGCTGGTCATCGGGGTCGACGCGCCCGACGCGGCCAACGGCCCGCACCACGACCCACAGGCGACGGCGCCGTGGCTGGTGAGCCTCCCGCCGGTGGTGCGCGACCATCTGCCCGCACGATCGTCGAGCGGCTCGAGCCGGTCATCCAGAACCATGTTATCGAAGGACTGGTCGCAGCCGACTATTGACGCGCCCTGCGTTGACCTCGCCGTATTTGTCACGCAATGTAAGATAAATACGATAAAAGAGGATCACCCTTGTCCGGCCTCGAGCTGATCGACGTATCCAAGTCCTACGGCGCCACGCGCGTGCTCGACGGCGTCTCGCTCGCCATCGGCGCGGGCGAGTTCGTCGCCTTCCTCGGGCCCTCGGGTTCGGGCAAGTCCACCCTGCTGCGGATCATCGCCGGGCTCGAGAGCCTCGATGCGGGCGAGGTGTGGCTGGGGGGCGAGCGGATCGACGGCCTTGCCCCCGGCGCGCGCGGGATCGCGATGGTGTTCCAGCACTACGCGCTCTACCCGCACATGACGGTGCGCGAGAACATGGCCTTCGGCCTCGTCAACGCGGGCGTCCCGAAGGACGAGATCGCCAGGCGGATCGCCCAGGCGGCCGAGACGCTGGAGATCGCCACCCAGCTCGACAAGAAGCCCGGCCAGATGTCGGGCGGCCAGCGCCAGCGGGTCGCGATCGGGCGGGCGATCGTCAAGAAGCCCAAGCTGTTCCTGCTCGACGAGCCGCTCTCCAACCTCGATGCCGCGCTCAGGGGCCGCACCCGGGTGGAGCTCGCGCAGCTCAGAACCCGCGTCGATGCGGCGCTCGTCATGGTCACCCATGACCAGTCCGAGGCGATGACGCTCGCCGACCGGATCGTGGTGATGAACGATCGGCGCATCCAGCAGGTCGGCACCCCGGCGGAAGTCTATGCCCGGCCCGCCAACGCCTTCGTCGCGGGCTTCGTCGGCTCGCCCGCGATGGCGATGCTGCCGGCGCGGGTGGCGGGGCATGACGGGGCCCGCGTGCGGATCGGCCTGCCGTGCGGCGCGGACCTTCCCACCGCCATCCCCGCCGCTGCCGGGCTGGAGGAGGGCGCGCCGGTCACGCTCGGCCTGCGTGCCGAGCACGTCACCTTGGCCCCGCCTGCCACCCCCGGCTTGCCCGCAAGGATCGATCTGGTCGAGCGGCTCGGCGACCGCACATATCTCTACGCACGCCTCTCGGACGGCAGCGAGATCATCGCCCACGCCCCCGGCTTCAGCGCGGTGCGCCCGGGCGAAGCGGTGACGCTCGCCGTCGACGCGGCGGCCGCGCACGTCTTCACTGCCGACGGCACCGCCCACCATCCCGGGCCGCGCGCATGACCGGCGCGGCGCGGCGCGATGGCTGGGTGGGCTATGCCTTCGTCGGGCCGTTCCTGCTCGTCTATGCCGCGATCCTGATCGTGCCGCTTCTCATGGGGCTGTGGATCAGCCTCAACAATGCCGACCTGTTCGGGCGGCGCGAATGGGTGGGGCTGGCGAACTACGCGCAGGCGCTGGGCGATCCGGTGCTGGGGCAGGCCTTCGCCAACACGCTGACGCTGACGCTGCTGATCGTCCCGCCCCTGACCGTCATCGCCCTGCTGCTGGCGCTGGCCCTGAACCGCGCGACGCGCCTTGCCGCGATCCTGCGCGGTGTGTTCTTCTCCTCGCTGGTGCTGTCGGTGACGATCGTCACCCTGATCTGGCGCTTCATCCTGACGCCCGATGCGGGGCTGGTGGCGGTGGGCCTCGGGGCGCTGGGCCGCGCGCCCGTCCCCTTCCTGTCCGATCCCGCCTACGTCATCCCTGCGCTGGCGGTGACGACGCTGTGGTGGTCGCTGGGCTTTCCGATCATGCTGTTTCTCGCGGGCCTCCAGCAGGTGCCGCACGACATCTACGAGGCCGCCGCCCTGGACGGCGCGGGCCGCTGGACGGTGTTCCGGCGCATCACGCTTCCTTCGATCCGGCGCACGCTGCTGCTGGTGGTGATGCTCCAGACCGCCGCGCAATTGCAGATCTTCGGGCAGGCGCAGCTCTTGACCGGCGGCGGGCCGGGCGGGGCGTCGCGCACCATCGTGCTCTACATCTTCGAGGTCTCCTTCGGCCGCTGGGAGCTGGGCTACGCCACGGCCATCGCCGAGCTGCTGTTCGGCATGATCCTCGCCGTCACCCTGCTGCAATACTGGCTCGTCATCCGCCACGAGGAGCAGAGGGCGTGAAGCGCGACCGCCTCTCCCCGCTGGTCACCGTGCTGCTGCTGATCGGCGCCGCGATCATGCTCGCGCCGATGCTGTGGACGCTGCTCCTGTCCTTCAAGAGCAACGCTGCGCTGATGGCCGACAGCGGCTCGGCCTTCGCCCCGCCGTGGACGCTCGAGAACTACGCGGCGATCCTCAAGGGCTCGCTCACCACCCGCTGGCTGCTGAACAGCCTGATCGTCGCGAGCGGGGCGACGATCGGCGTGCTGGTGCTCTCCAGCCTTGCCGGATACGGCTTCGCGCGGCTCGAGTTTCCCTTCCGCCGCACGCTGTTCGTGATCGTGCTCTTGGGCCTTGCGGTGCCCGAGCAGGCGGTGATCCTGCCGCGCCACCAGCTGTTCGCGTGGGCAGGCCTCCACAACACCTACCCCGGGCTGATCCTGCCGAGCCTCACCGGCTCCTTCGGCGTGTTCTTCATGACGCAGTATTTCCGCGCCATCCCCAAGGAGCTCGACGAGGCGGCGCTGCTCGACGGCGCCTCGCGCTTCACGCTGTTCCGCAAGGTGCTGCTGCCGCTCACCATCCCGGCGCAAGCGACGCTGGGCGTGTTCACCTTCCTTGCCGCCTGGAACGACTACTGGTGGCCGCTGATCTCGGCGACCACGAGCGATTACTTCACCCTCACCGTCGGCCTCGCCTCGGCGCAGATGAACTATGCGCAGACCAGCGGGTTGGGCTTCCTGATGGCGCAGGCGGTGTTCGCCTCGATCCCCATACTCGTTGTCTACATCGCCTTCCAGAAGCAGATCGTGCGCGCCATGGCCGGCACGGCGGTGCGGTGATGCGGAAGCGGGCGCTTGCCTTCGGCTTCGCGGGGGTCTTGCTGGCGGGGTGCCAGCCTGCGGACGAGCGGCCCGAGATCGTCGTCCAGCGCTTCTTCGGGGAGTGCGGCGCGGTCTATGGCGCAAGCACCGACGTTGCGGGGGCCGAGACCGAGTGCGGGATCCTCACGACGCTCATCAACCGCTTCGCAGCCGAGAACCCCGATATCCGGGTCAAGGTCAACGTCGTCGCCTGGCCGGGTTACCCGCAGCTCGCCGCGCAGATCGCGGCGGGCGATCCGCCCGATCTGGTGACCATGCACCAGTCGGTGATCGCGGACTATTCCTCGCGCGGGCTGATCGAGCCGGTCGAGCCGCTGCTCGCTGAGGCGAATATCGACCCCGCCGCCTTCACCCCCGCCGCGCGCGCCGGGGTGGAGAAGGAGGGGCGGCTCTATGCCATGCCGTGGGACACGATCGGGCGGCTGTTCCACGTCAACACCGCGCTGATGGCCGAGGCCGGGTTAATGCGGGAGGGGAGGCCGGTGCTGCCCAACTCGCCGGAGGAGCTGCTCGCGCAGGCCCGGCAGTTCAAGCAGCGGACCGGCAAGCCCTACCTCATCCAGGCGCAGGTCAGCGCGCCCGACTTCATGGTCGCCTTCCTCTACACCTACCTCTTGGCGCAGGGGCAGCCGATCTTCCCCGACGCGCGGCACGTCCGCCTCGACACGCCCGAGGCGCGCCGCGTGGTCGCGCTGATGCGGCAGCTGAATGCCGAGGGGCTGACCACCCGCAACCAGGATTTCCCCGCCGCCACCGCTGCGTTCACGCAAGGCAGGGGCGGAATCTTCCCGGTAGGCACGTGGATGCTCGGGCCCTATGACGCCGAGGCGGCGCGGCGGTCTTCCGCACTCCACGGGCACTACGCCGTCGCCCCCTTCCCGCGGCTGTGGGGGAGCCCGGCGCCCTTCGTCGACGGGCACGCCTGGGTGGTTCCGGCGGCGAGCCGCAGCCGGGCCGAGCGGGCGGCGATGGCGCGCTTCCTCGGCTTCCTCGCGCGCTACAATTACGACTGGTCGCGCACCGGGCAGCTCCCCGCCTTCGCCGCCGTGCTGGCGACGCCGGAGTTTCAGGCCCTGCCCCACCGCGAGGACATCGCGGCCCTCGCGCGCACCGGCCGGCAGCTCCCCGGCTATGTCGAGCGGCAAAGCGCGGTGCAGGGCCTGATCGGCGAGGAATTGGAGGCGGCGATCACCGGCACCAAGCCGGTCGACGCCGCGCTCCGCGATGCCGAGCGGCGCGTGAACCGGCTCTATGCGCAGATGATGTGAGGTCTAGCCCGCAAAGGGCAGTTCGGCGATCCCCGTGACGCCCGGGCGCAGGCGGAACAGGCCGCCGGCCTGCGGCTGGGCCTCCAGCTCCTCGGGCGTGAGATCGCGCGCCGCCGAGGTGACGAACAGCTCGTCCAGCCCCGCGCCCCCGAAGGCGACGCTGGTGGGGCGCTGCACCGGCACGGCTAGCTGCGCCAGCCGCTCGCCGGCGGGCGAGAAGCGGCGCACGCACCACCCGTCCCAGAAGGCGATCCACAGGCAATCCTCGGCGTCCACGGTCATGCCGTCGGGGTAGCCGTCGCCCTCGCCGAATTGCAGGTGCACGCGGCGCTCCCCCACGCTGCCGTCCTCGGCAAGGTCGAAGGCATAGACCGTCTGGCGCGCGGAATCGGTGTGATACATCACCCGCCCGTTGCGGCTGAAGGCGGGGCCGTTGGTGACGCGGTAGCCGCTGTCGATGCGGCGCCACGACAGGTCCCGGTCCATCCGGTAGAGCGACCCGCTCGCGGCGCGCTCGGCGCGGTCCATGGTCCCGGCCCAGAGCCGCCCAGCGCGGTCGATCTTGCCGTCGTTGAAGCGGTTGCCGGGATGATCGGGCTCGGGATCGGCGAGCACGGCGACGGCGAAGTCGGCGTCCACCGCGATGAAGCCGTCATACCCCCCGCCGATGAAGCCCCCGGAGGCGCGCGGCAGCAGCGAGCACGCGGGGCGCTCCACCGCGATGTCGCGCAGGCCCTCGTGCGCGTGCCAGCGGAACGCCCTGCTGCCGAGGATGTCGACCCAGTAGAGCGCCTGCTCGGCCGCGACCCACACCGGCCCCTCGCCGAGCCGGGCGCCGACATCCGCGAGGCATTCGGCCGCGCCGCTCATGGCCCGGCGCGCTCGGCATCGTCGATCAGCGCCATGACGTCGGCGATCAGCGCCGCCATCGCCGTGCGCGCGGCATCGGCATCGCGCCCCTCGATCGCGGTCAGCACCGCGCGGTGCTGCGGCAGGCTGGCGGTGCGGCCCTTGAAGCGGTTGGTGAAGCGTATCGAGGTCCTGAGCGCGGTCGACACCACGTCGCTGAGCTGCGCGTAAAAGGGGTTGGCCGAGGCTTCGAGGATGGCGATGTGGAAGGCGATGTCGGCTTCCAGCGCGTCATCGTTCCCGGCCTCGGCGGCGACCATGCGGTCGTAGCCCGCGGCGATCCCCGCGATCCCCGCGGCATCGGCGGCCTCAGCCGCCAGCCCGGCGGCGACCGGCTCGATGGCGATGCGCAGCTCGGTGAACTGGCGCAGCAGGTCCAACGAGAACTTGCGCTCGAGCATCCAGCGCAGCACGTCGGGATCGAACAGGTTCCAGGCGCGCGGCGGCTGGATGCTGGTGCCCTTGCGCGGGCGCGCGGCGAGCAGACCCTTGGCGGTGAGCATCTTGACCGCCTCGCGCGTGACCGAACGGCTGACCGCATATTGCCGCGCCAGATCGCCCTCGGTGGGAAATGCGACATGATCGTAATGCCCGGTGACGATCGCCTTCCCGACCGCATCGAGCAAGGTGTAGGTGAGATTGCGACCGGCCCCCTCGGCCCCCGTCCTGGTCATCTGCGCTGCGCCCCGTTCCGCATCTTCGGGCGGGTTCGCAGATAACGCGCGCGGGTGCAATTCCTCACGCACGCGAAGCCGTGGAGAGGCGGCGCGCGATCAGCGCCGCGTCGGCGATGATCCGCAAGGGTGCGGCGTCGACCGCGACCGACCGCTCGGCGACCAGCCGCGCGAAGTGCCGGTAGAGCGCCGGGTATTCGGCAAAGGGGCCGAGCGGCTGCTCCGCCCCGTCGAGGCTGAGGCTCGCGCCGCCGTCGCGGATCGCGATGCGGCGGCCGGCGGCGGTGGCGACGTGGATCTCGCGCACCTCCTCGTCCGTCGCGCGCCAATCGAAGGTGGCGGTGCGCCGCTCGCCCGCGAAGGTCAGCGCAGCGGCGATCGGCGCCTGGCGGCCCGGCTCGATGGTGAACGCGGCGCCCGTGACGAACAGCGGTTCGCGCAGAATCGCGCTGGCGATTGAGAGCGCGTTGATCCCGGCATCGAACACGCCGAAGCCTTCGGGCTCCCAGATCCAGTCCTGCCCCGGATGCCAGCGTGTCACGTCCTCGTGCCAGGTGATGGCGAGGCGGGTGATGGTCTCGCCCGCCAGCGCCGCGGCAGCCGGGGCGACGGCAGGGGCGTGCTGCGAATGCCAGGCGGCGAACAGGCAGGTCCCGGCGGCACGCGCGCGGGCCTCCAAGTCCTGAAGCTCGCCGAAGGTTGCAGCGGGCGGCTTTTCGAGCAGCACCGCAAGCCCCGCGGCGATCGCCTCGGCGGCGATGGCGCGGCGCACGCGCGGGGGGGTGCAGAGGCTCACCGCGTCGACCCCGTCCGGCATGGCGGCGAGCATCGCAGCCAGGCTGGCGAAGACCGGCACGCCCGCGCCTTGCGCGCCGTTGGGGGCGACGACGGCGACCAGCTCGAAATCCGGGTCGGCGGCGATGGCGGGGACGTGCTCGGCGCGGGCGATCTTGCCGAAGCCGATGATGGCGACACGGATCGTCATGCGTGCTCCTGCCCCAGTGCGGACACGAAGGCGCGGGCGCGGGCGGCGACGTCGGCGGCGGTCATGCCGGGCGCATAGATCGCGCTGCCGAGCCCGAAGCCGTCGGCCCCGGCGGCGCGGTAGGCGGCCATCCTGTCCGGGGTGATGCCGCCGACCACCAGCAGCGGCACGTTGTTCGGGAGCACCGCGCGCTGCGCCTTCACCACCGCAGGGGGTGCGGCCTCGGCGGGGAAGAGCTTCAGGGCGTGCGCCCCGGCGCGCAGGGCGGCGAAACCCTCGCTCGGGGTGAAGTAGCCGGGCGCGGCGACCATCCCGGCGGCGACGGCGGCGGCGATCACCTCGGGATCGGTGCCGGGCGAGACGATCAGCCGCCCGCCCGCGTCCGCCACCCGCCCGACATCGGCGGGATCGAGCACCGTGCCCGCGCCCACCAGCGCGTCGGCCCCGCACGCCCGGGCGAGCCGCGCGATGCTGGCGAGCGGATCGGGCGAATTGAGCGGCACCTCGATGATCCGGATGCCCGCCTCGACAAGCGCCGCGCCCACGCCCTCGACCTCCTCGGGCCGCACCCCGCGCAGGATCGCGACCAGCGGGCACTGGGCGAGCAGGCGGGCGAAGGTTGCGGGGTTCGTCATGCCACTTCCCTGATGATGGCGCCGATCCCGGCCCGGAACGCGGCCTCGCCGTCGATCACCGTGGCGGACGGGGCGGCGGGCCCAAGCACCTGGGTTAGGGCCGCGGCATAAAGTGCGCAGAGGTCCGGGCGGCCGATGAGGGTGGGGGGCTCGCTGCCGAAACGCGCGAGCGCGGCGCGCACCTCGGCGCCGATCAACAGGCCGCTGGCATAGCCCGGCGCATCCGCGCGCGGGCAGGCGATGAGGGCCCCGGCGCGCAGGGCGAACAGGTGCCCGAGCGGATCGCCGTCCGCCGCAGCCTCGACCCCTGCCGCAAAGCCCGCGCCGGGCACGGTCTCGCCTGCGAGCAGCGGCGCGAGGATCGAATGCCGGGAGATCAGCGCGAAGACCTCGCCGGTCATCCAGGTGGCGAAGCGGGCGATGCGCCCCTCCTCGAGCCGCACCCACTTGGCATGGGTGCCGGGGCAGCACACCAGCGCGCCCGGCGCGAGCGCGCCGCGGGCGAGGGCGCCGATGATCTGCACCTCCTCGCCGCGCATCACCTCGGGGCTGGCCGGATCGGGCTGCGCCACGCCGGGCACGATCGCGGTGCGCGCGTCGATGCGGCACAGTCCCGCCGCGAGCGCGCGCGCATCGGCGGGGCAGGGGACGTAGGGCACATTGCGCCACCCCCGGTCGGACCCGATCATCCCGCCAAGCAGCATCGGCAGGTCGCCGAGCCGCGCGCGCAACGCCTCCGCCTCGGCGGCGAAGCCGTGCTCGGGCACCGTCCTGATCCCGCGATCGTCGGCGCAGGAATCCGCGACCGCGCCGTCCGCGCCGATTCGCCACGCGCGCCGGTTGGTCGTGCCCCAGTCGACCGCGATGTAAGGGCCCTGCCAATCCAAGCCGCTCTCCTCGTCGTGCCCCGCGCGCAGTCCTCGCTTGTCGCGCTTCAATTATCATATAAATACGATGCTCGGAAATATTCGCAAGGACAAGCCTCGCATGAAGATCGCCCGCCTCGAGACCTTCCTCGTTCCGCCCCGATGGCTGTTCGTGCGGATCGAGGCGGACAACGGCAGCGTGGGCTGGGGCGAGGCGAGCCTCGAGGGGCACGCCGAGGCGGTGATGGGCGCCTTCGCGGCGATCGCCGACCGGGTGATCGGCGCCGACCCGCGGGCCATCGAGGACATCTGGCAGGTGATCTACCGCGGCGGCTTCTACCGCGGCGGGGCGGTGCTGATGTCGGCGCTCGCGGGTCTCGACCAGGCGCTGTGGGACTGGAAGGGGCGGCACCACGGCCTTCCCGCCCACGAGATGATGGGCGGCCGCGTGCGCGAGCGGGTGCGCGCCTATGCCTGGATCGGGGGCGATCGCCCCGCCGACATCGCCGAGGCCGCCGCCGCGCGCCGGGCGCAGGGCTTCACCGCGGTCAAGATGAACGCCACCGCCGACGTCGCCTGGCTGGAAGCGCCGCGCTTTGCCGAAGTGGTTGCGCGGGTCGAGGCCGCGCAGGCCGAGGGCATGGACGTCGCGCTCGATTTCCACGGGCGGCTGCACCGGCCGATGGCGAAGCAGCTCGCCCGCCTGCTCGAGCCGCTGGGGCTCTTGTTCATCGAGGAGCCGCTGCTGTCCGAACACGCCAGCGCCCTGCCGCAGATCGCCGCGCTGACGAGCACGCCGATTGCCTTGGGCGAGCGGCTCTATTCGCGCTGGGACTTCCGCCCGATCCTGGAAAGCGGGGCGGTCGACATCATCCAGCCCGATCTCAGCCACGCCGGGGGCCTCAGCGAATGCCGCCGCATCGCCGCGCTGGCCGAGGCCTACGATGTCGCGGTCGCGCCGCATTGCCCGCTGGGGCCGCTCGCGCTCGGCGCGTGCCTGCAACTCGCCGCCTCGGCCCCCAACGTGGTGCTCCAGGAAATGTCGCTCGGCATCCACTACAACGAGGGGCACGACCTCCTCGAATTCTGCACCGACCCCTCGGTGCTCACCCCGGTCGACGGGCACCTGCCGATCCCGACCGGCCCCGGTCTCGGCATCGCCATCGACGAGGACCGGGTGCGCGCCGCCGCCGCGAGCCCGCACCGTTGGCGCAACCCCGTGTGGCGCCACCCGGACGGCAGTCTCGCCGAGTGGTGAGCCGCGCGGCCTGTGGCGCACAAGCCACAGGGCTGGGGCTGGTTACAATTTATAATATAAATCAGGTTTTCTTGCCCGCACCGCTCCTATGCGCCGACCTGACGAGAAGCGCCCCAGCAGGGGGTGCCGCCACAAAAAGGGGATAGCATGATGCGTGGGATCATTCCGGCTCGGACCACCGTGTCGGTCATCGCGCTGTCGCTCGCCGCGACCGCTCAGGCGCAGCAGACCACTACCGAGCCGGCGGGGCCAGCCACTACGAGCGAAGGCGAGGCGATCGTCGTCACCGGCATCCGCGCCAGCCTCGAGAGCGTGCGCAACATCCGCCGCAACTCCGACGAAATCATCGACGCCGTGGTGGCCGAGGACATCGCCAAGCTGCCCGATCTCAACACCGCGCAGATCGCCGCGCGCATCCCCGGCGTGCAGGTCTATCGCCAGGGCGGCGAGGCGCAGAACGTGCTGGTGCGCGGGTTGCCCAACTTCACCACCACCTACAACGGGCGCGAGATCTTCACCGCCGAGACCCGCGTGGTCGCCTTGCAGGACTTCCCCGCCGCCAACGTCGCCGCGCTCGAGGTCTACAAGACCTCCGCCGCCGATCTGGTCGAGCCGGGGCTTGCCGGCCTCGTCAACGTCCGCTCGCGGATGCCCTTCGATTTCGAGGACGGCCAGTTCGCCGGATCGGTGTGGGGGCTCTACACCCGGCAGGGCCGCAAGCTCGATCCCAACTTCAACCTCCTCGCGACCAAGCGCTGGGAGGTCGGCGACGGCGGCGAGTTCGGGGTGCTGATCAACGCCTCGCGGGTCGAGATGACCTATCTCGATGCCGAGATCAGCAACACCGATTTCCTCCAGACCTTCCGCAACGGCCCCGGCGGCACGCTGATCGCCGATGCGGGCGCCGGGCAGGCGGCGCGCTTCCCCGATATCCAGCGGCTGTTTTACCGTTCGGGCAACCGCGTGCGCCCCTCGGTCAATGCCGCGATCCAGTACAAGCCCACGCCCGACATCGAGTTCTACCTCGAGGGCCTGTGGCAGGGCTTCCGCAACAAGATCGACGACCGCCTGCTCGCCGCCGAGCTGTTCAACGGGGCGCAGACCGGGAGCCTCGTGTTCCGCGAGGGCACCAACCTCGTGCGCTCGGGCACGGTCAATGCGCCCGCCGGCTCGCTGTTCTCCTTCCAGGGCGCGACCTTCAACAAGACCGACACCTACCAGTTCGCGGGCGGCTTCAAGGGCACCTTCGACCGGCTCAACCTGCGCGTCGACATCGCGCGGACCGACAGCACCTTCACCGGATCGACCGAAAGCGTCGACCGCCGCTGGACAGGGGCGCCGACGATCCGGTTCGACACGGATCGCCCGGCCTTCGAGATCACCAACATCGACCTTGCCGATCCCTCGCAGCAGTTCTTCGACGGGCTGTTCGAGGAAAGCCAGCGCTCGCAGGGCGACGACTGGCAGTTCCGGGGCGATCTCGAATACCTCGTCGACGGCGCCTTCATCCGCTCGATCCAGGCGGGCGTGCGCTACACCGATCGCGACGCGTTGCGGCAGCTCACCGGGCGTTTCGACCGGCCGGCGGCGCTCACCCCGGCGACCGCGCTGCCGGTCGAGTTCGACGTGTTCCGGGGCGTCAATGTCGGCGGCACCTTCCGCTGGGCGGCGCCGACCTACGCCAGCATCCGCGAGAACATCGCCGCGATCCGCCAGCTGGTCGGCTTTGGCCCCGGCCCGGCCGAGGCCGCGACGCTCTACACCGCCTCGGAGAAGAACCTTGCCGGTTACGGCCAGGTGAACCTCGGATCGGGCGATCTCGAGGGGACGGTCGGCCTGCGCTACGTCCGTGTGAAGACCCGCGTCGCCGGTCCGGTGCCGACCGGCATCCCGCAGATCGACGAGGGATCGACCAACGACAACTGGCTCCCCAACGCCAGCATCCGCTTCCGCGCCACGCCCGAGATCCAGCTGCGCGCGGCGGTCGCCAAGACCCGCACCCTGCCGACCTTCGCGGACTTGAACCCCGCGCTGGTGCTCGGCCCGCCGCCCCCGGGCGGGGTCGGCACCGACAGCGATCCGCGCCGCGGCGGCGGGGGCAACCCGTTCCTCAACCCCTTCACCTCGTGGAACTTCGATGCCGCGGTGGAGTGGTATTTCAGCCCGACCGGCTTCATCTCGCTGACCGGCTTCCACCGCCGCATCGACGGGTTCATCCAGCCCAACACCTTCCGCATCACCGACCCGACGCTGGGCGTCGTCGAGATCACCGGGCCGGTCAATACCGGCAAGGGCCGGATCACCGGGGCCGAATTGCAGGCGCAGGCCTTCGCCGAGTTCGACAGCCTGCCCGACTGGGCGCGAGGGTTCGGGGTGCAGGTCAACGTCACCTATCTCGACGCCAAGACCGAACAGCCCGACGGCACGGGGGCGCTCACCCTCCAGCCGATCACCGACCAGCTGAACGGCGTCTCCCGATGGAACGCCAACGTGGTCGCGATCTACGAGCGTTACGGCGCCTCGGCGCGGCTGTCCTACAACGACCGTTCGAGCTTCCGCGCCACCCAGCAGCTGCGCGGCGACGACATCTACGTCGAGCGCGCGCGGCCCGCCGGGCGCCTCGACCTGTCGCTGTCCTACAACCTCACCGACGATTTCGCGATCTTCGGCGACTGGACCAACATCACCCGCGAGCGGTTCCGGCAGGACTTCACCTCGGCGCGCAACGGCGCCCCGGCGGCGGATTTCGTCCGCTACTTGCGCGACGACGAGAGCACGCTGTCGCTGGGGGTGCGCTTCCGCTTCGGGCGCTGAGCGGTAGGCCGGCGGCGGGGGCAGCGTTCCCGCCCATTCGCCTCGAGCGGGGTCGAGACACCTGCCACCAGCCTCTCGACTTCGCTCGAGGCGAACGGAGCCCGATCGCCTACTTGCCCGCGCCCGCTCGCAGGCTCCTGCCGATCACCGGCTTGCCGTCCTGCCAGCCGAGCGGGGCGATGTACATCTGCCGGCCCTTCATCGCGTTCTGGCACCCGCCGCGCGCGATGTGGGCGTGAAAGACGATCCACTCGCGCCCCTCGGCCGCGAACACCGCCTGGTGCCCCGGCCCGCTGAGACACCCGGCCGCCTTGTCGGCGTAGCTGTGGAGGATGGGGTTCTCCGCCGCCTTGGCGCAGGGCCCCATCGGCCCCTCGCAGGTGGCATAGCCCATCGCATAGGGGCTGAGGCGCTGGTGCGGCTCCCAGCCGAAGTGGTTGGCCGAATAGAACAGCACGTAGGTATCGCCCCGGCGCACCATCGTCGGGCTCTCGATCACGTGCGCCTCCCACGGCGCATCGTTGGTGAGCAGCACCGCGGGCGTGCCCGTCAGCCCCAGCCCGTCCGCCGTCATCGGCTGGACGAAGATGTCGGTGGGCTTGCCGACCGCGTTCGCATCGGCCTTGTAGGTGAGATAGAGCGTGCCGTCCGCATCGCGGAAGGGGCTCGCGTCGATCGTCCCGCCGAGCTCGCGCTGGCAGATCAGCGGCGCCGGCGCGTCCGAGGTGAAGGGCCCCATCGGGTCCGTGCTCGAAGCCACCCCGGTGCATTGCCGGCCGCTCGCCCGCTCGCGCGCGGTGAAATAGAGGAGAAAGCGGCCCTCGTGCGCCAGCACCTCGGGCGCCCAGGTCCAGCCGCGCTCCGCCCAGGCGGGGAGCACCGGCATGGCATCATGCAGGCGCTTGCCGTTCTTCACCGGCGCCCAGTTCACCAGATCGTCCGACACCGCCATCTGCACGTTGGCCCGGTCGCGGTCGGCGTTGGTGGCGTAGGCCAGATAGCGCCCCTCGTGCGCGATGACGAAGGGATCGGGGAAGTTGGTGCGATAGACCGGCACGAAAGGCTCGGCGGGCGCGGGGGCTGCGGGCTTGGCGGTCGAGGCGGCAGGCGCAAGGCTGGCGAGCGCGGCGGCGGCAGCGAGGCAGAACATGACGAAAGGGCGCAAGCGGGGCTCCTAATGCGGCAGGGTTGTGCGATGCCTGCGAAGGCGCCGCTTGCCCGGGATATATTATCATATAAATGAGCGCAGCATGAAAGCGACCCCTTCCGCCACCCGCCGCACGTTCGGCCACCTGCCCGATGGCCGCGCCGTCGAGGCCGTCACCCTGACCCAGACGAATGGCATGAGCGCCACCATCCTCGCCTGGGGCGCGACGCTTCAGGCGATGCTGGTGCCCGACCGCGAGGGCACGCTCGCCGACGTGACGCTCGGCCATGCGACGCTTGGGGATTACCTCGCCAGCGATGCCTATTTCGGTGCGAGCGTGGGCCGGGTCGCGAACCGCATTGCGGGCGGGCGCTTCATCCTCGATGGCGAGGCCTATCGCGTGCCCGCCAACAACGGCTCCAACGCGCTCCACGGCGGGCCGGTGGGCTTCGACAGGGCGCTGTGGACGATCGCGGCGGTCGGCGCCGCGCCGCAGCCGATGGTGCGGCTAGCCCATGTCAGCCCCGACGGGGACCAGGGCTTCCCCGGCACGCTCCATGTGACCGCCACCTACACCCTCACCGATGCAGGCGAACTCGCCATCGAATATGCGGCGCGCACCGACCGGCCGACGCTCGTCAACCTCACCAACCATGCCTACTGGAACCTCGCGGGCGAGGGCGGGGTCGAGGGGGCGATGGACCATGTCCTCGCCATCCCGGCCGAGCACTTCCTGCCGACCGACGAGGCCGCGATCCCCACCGGGGAGTTCGCGCCCGTCGCCGGCACCCCCTTCGATTTTCGCGAGCCGACCGCCATCGGCGCGCGGGTGCGCGACGCGGGCCATCCGCAGATCGCCATCGGCAGGGGCTACGATCACAACTGGGTCATCGCCCGCACGCGCGCGGCCGAGCCGCGGCTGCTCGCCGCGCTCGCGCACCCGGGATCGGGCCGCAGCCTCGCCGTGTTCTCGACCGAGCCGGGGGTGCAGTTCTATTCGGGGAATTTCCTGGGCGGCACGCTGGTGGGGAAGGCGGGGAAAGCCTATCGGCAGGGCGACGGCATCGCGCTCGAGCCGCAGATGTTTCCCGATACGCCCAATCGCCCGGACTTCGGATCGGTCCGCCTGGCGCCGGGCGAGACATACCGGCACCGCGTGATCTTGCGCTTCGGCGGGGAAAGCTGAGGGAGCGCGGGATGTCGCGCGCTCCCTTCCAGATTTAGGCCGGTGCGCTGTCGCAGGTGTCGCAGGCGCGCTGGTAGTTGCTCACCAGCTGTTCCATCTGCGCGTGGCGCCACTGGGTGTAGCTGAAATCCACCTGCAGGTCGGGCGACTGCTCGGCCGCCGGCTTGCGGCGCTGGGTGACAGTCTTGAGAAGATTGCGGATAGCCATGGCGTTGCGTTCCTTTTCGCGGGGGCTGTTCCCCTCCTCGTCTGGAACTGCACCATGGCACGAGCGCGCGGTGGGAGCCCTATCCTGCTTATGCCTCAATTGATCGGCTGCCCGAGAACGGCGCAGACGCGGGGCGGCTCGTCGGGGGATGGTTCGCCGCTCGACCCCGACCGGGAAAAGGCCTCAGACGCTCACCCCGAACAACCGGCCGACCGCTGCCGTGGCGGCCATGGCGAAGACGCCCCAGCCGACGACCCGAAGGGTGGCGGGCACCAGCGGCGCGGCCCCGGCCCGCGCGCCGAGCGCGCCGAGCACCGCGAGGCTCAGCACCGCGACCGCGACCACGCTCGCCATGATCGCGCCTGCCGGGGCAGCCCAGGCAGCGACGAGCGGCACCGCGGCCGCCGCGCTGAAGGTCGCGCCCGAGGCGAGCGCGGCCTGCAAGGGGCGGGCGGCGAGGTGTTCGGACAGGCCGAGCTCGTCGCGCACGTGCGCGCCGAGGGCGTCCTTCGCGGTGAGCTCGCGCGCCACCGCTGCCGCGGTCGCCTGCGAAAGGCCGCGCGCGCGGTAGATCGCGGCAAGCTCCGCCTCCTCGTCGGCCGGGGTGGCGGCGAGCGCCTCGGCCTCGCGGGCGATGTCGGCGCTCTCGCTGTCGGCCTGGCTCGAGACCGAGATGTATTCCCCCGCTGCCATCGACATCGCCCCCGCGATCAGCGCCGCGCTGCCCGCGATCAGGATGGCGCCGCGTTCCGGGGTCGCCGCCGCGACGCCGATGATCAGCGAGGCGACCGAGATGATCCCGTCGTTCGCCCCCAGCACCGCGGCGCGCAGCCAGCCGGTGCGGTGGACGTAGTGGGGATCGTCGGGATGGGCGGAAGGGTCGGTCATCGCCGGCCCTTGTGCGCCCTCGTGCAAGGTGGGCGCAAGGGGGGGCTTGCCGGGGCGAAGTTGGGCGCAGACCCCCTCCAGACCCCGCCTAGACCCCCTTTAAGGCGATGTTTCACGTGGAACATCGACCCCGCGCGCCTGCACCGCGACCATGTAATCGACGATCTGCGGAATCGCGGCAGGATCGACCGGGGCCTTGTAGAGCTTGACCATCTTGGCGACCGTCGCCTCCCACTTTTCGCGCGGGACCCTCGGTTGCTGGAGCATGGTGGAGGGCGAATGGCAGGCAAGGCAATTGTCCATCACCGCCTGCCGCCCCGGCCCCTCGGGCAGGGTGTTCGGATCGTCGGGCAGGGTGAGGCTGGCGTCCTCGAACGAGACTGTCGGAGGGGAATCACAACCCGCCAGCAGCGCCAGCGGGAGGGTGAGGGCGGCGGCGACAAGGACCTTCATTGCGCCCTCAGGGTGATGCGCTCGATCACGTTGCGGGCATAACCCGAGGGGTTCCAGACCAGCGCGTCGGGCTGGCTCGCGCCCTCGCGGTTGGTCGCCTTGCTGCCGATTTCCACAAGGTCGCCAGAGACTTGCGGCAGCGTCACCGACCAGCGGCGGAAGGCGTAGGGACCGTGATCGTCGGGGCCGAGGGTGCAGGGGACCGGCTCGCCCCCACCGCTTCCGGCGCCGACCAGCTCGACCTTGGCGAGCGCCGCATTGCCGCCCATCGCGATCCCCTCGAGCGTCAGCGGCTCGCCCTTGCGCACCACCGCGCCGTCGGCATGGCTGGTGATGAAGGAGCGGGGCGGCATGGCGGTGATGGGGACGGTCGGAAAATCCTTGTCGCCCGGTTTCACCGCCACTGTTGGCCATCGGTAAGTCTCTGCGACGTAATGGCTTTCATCCTCGCCGGCGAGCACCTCGATGGTCGAGAGCATCTTCACCCAATAGGTCGAAAACCACCCCGGCACCACGATCCGCAAGGGGAAGCCGTGGAGGATCGGGAGGGGTTCGTCGTTCATCGCCCAGGCGACCAGCACATCATCGCGCATCGCGATATCGAGCGGGATCGACTTGATGAACTGCGGCGCGCCCTCGGTGAGCGGCACGTCGAGCCCGGCAAGGCGGACCCGCTTCGCCCCCTCGGCGACGCCCGCCTTGGCGAGCACGTCCTTGAGCCGCACCCCCGTCCACTTGGCGCAGGCCATTGCCCCGTTGCCCCACTGGGTGCCGGTGACGCGCGGCTCGGAGAGCCCGCGCCCGTTCCCGGCGCACTGGTTTATCGCAACGATCTCAACCTGTTCGCCCGCACTCGCGATGTCGTCCAGCGTCAGCGACACGGGCTGCTTCACCGCCCCGCCCACCGCCACGCGGTGATCGGCGGCCTTGACCTCGGTCGGCATCGGCCAGTTCCAGCGCACGAAATGCCGGTCGTTGGGGGTGATGACGCCCTCACGGAACACCGCCATCGGCGCTTCCAGCAGGGGCGGGCGGATGCGCTGGACGATCATGCCCTGCTTGCCGGGAAAATCGGGGGTGGTGGGCCTGAGGCTCGGCCCGCCCGGCAGGCCGAGATCGATCATCCCGCCGAGCTTCGCCAAGGCCGGCGCGGCGAGCGCGGCGGTGCCCGCCCCGGCGATCAGCGCGCGGCGGGAGAGCCTGCCGCCGCTCACGCTTCGGCCCCTTCGAGCCTTGCGATCAGAGCGCCGATATCGGCGACTTCGAGCCCGTAAGCGGCGACAAGATCGGCAATATCGTCGATCCGCGCCATCTCGCCGTCGTCGCGCATGATCGAGCAGATCACCGCCGCATCGCCCGCGCCGGCAAGGCGGGCGAGGTCGATCGAGGCCTCGCAGGCGGAGGGCCGCTCGCGCACCCCGCCGGGGCGCGCGATCAGCGGGAAGACATGGCCGGGCGAGTGGATGTGGGCCGAACTCGCCCCCTCGGCGATTGCCACCCGCACCGTGTGCGCGCGGTCGGCGGCGGAGATGCCGGTGGAGACGCCCTCGGCCGCCTCGATCGAGCGGGCGAAGGGCCGCCCGGTCTGGCGCGCCGTGCCGGGGTTGACGAGGCTGAGGCCGAGCCGCTCGGCCCGCTCGGGCGTGACCGACAGGCAGATCAGCCCGCGCCCGTGGGTCGCCATAAAGTTGATCGCCTCGGGTGTGACGTGCTGTGCCGCGCACATCAGGTCGATGTCGCCGCCGCGCAGCCGATCACCGGCGATGACGACGATCCGCCCTGCGGCGATCGCCTCCAGCGCGCGATCCAACGCCCCGCGCATCACGCAAGGTCCCTCCCGGCCGCGAAGCTCCGCGCGCCGAGCACCACCTGCTTGCCGACCAGCTCGATCTGGCCGCGCGCGCGCTCGTCGAGGCATTCGCCGTCGGGGGAAAACATCCCCTGGTAGGTGCGGATCGTCGCTCCCATCGGGGTCGGCCAGCCGCGCAGGGCATGGGTGATCGCGCGCATGGTGAGCAGGGTCGACATCGAGGCCTGGTCGCCGAAGGCGGTGGCGATGAGGCCGACCGCACGGCCATCGAGATAGGGGCGCTCGTCCCGCGCAAGGTCCTCGAGATAGTCGAGCGCGTTCTTGACCACGCCGGAGATGGTGCCGTGATAGCCGGGCGCAGCCACCAGCAGGCCGTCGGCGGCGCGCACCGCCTCGACCATCTCGGCCCCCATCGCGGTTTCGTAGCCGGGGCCGCGATAATGGGGGAGGGCGGCGAGGTAATCCCCGCCGAACACCGTCACCTCCGCCCCCTCGCCGGTCGCGATCAGCGCGGCGAGGCGCAGCGCCTGCTCGGTGGAGGAGCCGGGGTTCACCGTGCCGCCGAGGGCCACGATACGGGTCATGCTGGGGGAATCCTTTCGGTCATGTAGGCGGCAAGCGCGGCGGTCTCTTCGGGCGTGAAATGCAGGCCGATCTTGGTGCGGCGCCATAGCACGTCCTCGGCGGTGCGCGCCCATTCGCGCGCCATGAGGTGATCGACCTCGGCGGCGGTGAGGCCGTGGCCGAAGTCCTGTCCGAGGTCGCTCGCCTGCCGCGCCTGCCCAAGGAATGCGAAGGCGGTGGTGCCATAGAGCTGGATCAGCCGCCGGGTGTCTTGTCCTGAGAGGAAAGGATAACGCTGGCCGAGTTCGCGCATCCTCGCCCCCGCCTCGTCGCGCGCGAAGTCGCCGCCGGGGAGCGGGGCCGTGCCGGTCCAGTCGCCGCCTTGCAGGACGGGGAGGAAGGGCTGGAGCCGCTCCACCGCCTCGGCGGCGAGGTGGCGGTAGGTGGTGATCTTGCCGCCGAAGACGGAGAGCAGCGGCGCGCTCCCGTCCGCCCCGCCGTCGATCTCGAAACGGTAGCCGCGCGTCGCCGCCTCGGGGCGTCCCGAGCCGTCATCGACGAGCGGGCGCACGCCGGAATAGGTCCACACCACGTCGGCGGGGCGCACGGGCGTGCGGAAATATTCCGAAGCACCCTCGCACAGATAGGCGATCTCCTCGGGGCTCGCCTTCACCGCGTCGAGGCCTTCGTGGTGATCGACATCGGTGGTGCCGATCAGCGTGAAGTCGCTCTCGTAGGGGATGGCGAAGAAGATCCGCCCGTCGGGGAGCTGGAAGAAATAGGCATAGTCGTGGTCAAAGAGCTTGCGCACCACAATGTGCGAGCCGCGCACGAGGCGCATCTTCTGGGTGGTCGGCTCGCCGGCGCGGCCGAGCAAGTCGAGCACGCGCGGGCCCGCGGCGTTGACCACGGCGCGGGCATGGAAGGTCTCGCCCCCGGCCTCGATCCGCCATACGTCGCCTTCGCGGGCAAGGGCCGTGACCTCGCAGCGGGTGCGCACCTCCGCCCCCCGGTCGGCGGCATCGCGGGCGTTGAGGACGACGAGGCGCGCATCGTCCACCCAGCCGTCGGAATAGGCGAAGGCGCGGGTGTATTCGCTCTTGAGCGGCGCGCCGGCGGGGTGGCGCGTCAAGTCCACGCTCTCTGCCGGGGGCAGGCGCCTTCGCCCGCCGATGTGGTCGTAGAGGAACAGTCCCAGCCGCAGCAGCCACTTGGGGCGCAGGCCCGGGCGGTGAGGGAGGATGAAGCGCAGCGGCCAGATGATGTGCGGCGCGATGCCCCACAGCACCTCGCGCTCGGACAGGGCCTCGCGCACGAGGGCGAATTCGTAATGTTCGAGGTAGCGCAGGCCGCCGTGGATCAGCTTGGTGGAGTTGGACGAGGTGCCTTCCGCAAGGTCGCCGCGTTCAAGCAGCAGCACCTTGGCGCCGCGCCCTGCCGCATCGCGCGCGATTCCCGCGCCGTTCACGCCCCCGCCGATCACCGCGAGATCGTAGGGCGCGCTCACGGGATCACCCATTCGGCAAAGGCGAGCGCGACCGCCAGCGAGGCGATGGTCGCCGCCAGCACCGGCATGACCGAACGCCAGCCGAGGCCGAGCAGGAGGTCGGTCCGCGTGCGCATCGCGGTGGCGGTGACGGCGAGGAGGAGGAGGGTCTTGGAAAAGATCAGCGCGTGGCCGGCGAGGTCGGCGGGGAAGGTGACCAGCGAATTGACCCCGACCAGCGCGAGGAAGGCAAGGATGAAGCCCGGCAGCACCGGCACCTTGGCGCGGCCCACGCCGGCAGGGAGCGGCTCGACGCGGGCGATCCACAGGGCGGCCAGCGTCACCAGCGGGGCGAGCAGGGCGACGCGGGTGAGCTTCACCACCGTCGCCTGCGCCCCTGCGATGTCCGAGACGGCAAAGCCTGCGCCGATCGCCTGTGCCACATCGTGGATTGAGGCGCCGACCAGAAAGCCCGCTTGCGCGTCGGAAAAGCCGAGCATCTGGGTGAGCGGCGGATAGGTGACGAGCGCGATGGCGCTGGCGGCGGCGAGGATCACCAGCGTCAGGGTGAAGAGCGCCTGGTCGACCCGCTCGCGCCCGATCACCCCGTAGAGCGCGAGCGCGGCGGAAGCCCCGCAGATCGCGGTCGCACCGCCGGCGAGGAGGCCGATCGCGGGGCTCTGCCCGGTCGCGCGCGCGGCGAGCAGCGCGGCGATGAGCGCAGCGGTCATGACGAGGGCGAGGCCGAGGAAGGGCACGATCCCCATCTGCACGACCTGGGCGGCGGTCACCTGGAAGCCGAGCAGCACGATCCCGCCCCTCAGGCCATGGCGCGAGACGAGGTCGAGCCCGTCGTGGGTGCGCGCATCGGCGGAGGCGAAGTTGACGGCAAGGCCGATCAGCAGCCCGGCGAGGATCACCGGCACGCCGTAGTTCTGCGCGAGCCACGCCGCCGCCGCCCCGGCGATGGCGACGATCGCGAGACCCGGCACGAAGCGCGACAGCGGCCGGCCGCGCGC
>NZ_JAPFGY010000020.1 GCF_026586795.1 Erythrobacter sp. WG | reverse complement strand
TTCGGCCGCCAATTCGGCGGTGGGCGCGCTTCAGCTTCCTCACGCTCCCGTTATCGCCGCGCGCAAGGGTGCGGCGCGGACGTTCCGCGGGCGGGGAGAAGGCCGACGGCGTCCTCTTGCGCATCGGCCCGTTTGCGCGCAGTCTGCGCCTCACAAGGGAGGAGAGACCCGCCATGGAGAGCCACTCGCGCAGCCTCGGGACTGCCGCCGCCGTGCCCCCTTCGCCGCCCGTTCCGCCCGTCGCACAGGACCTGGCATGGGCCGATCTGCGCCATGCGCTCGCCGCCGGCTGGCGCGATTTCGCCGCCATGCCGCGCTTCGGGATCTTCTTCGGCGGGGTCTATGTCCTTGTCGGCATCGCGATCGGCTGGGCGGCGCTCTCGGCAAGCAATCCCACCTGGCTGATACCCGCCATCGCCGGCTTCCCGCTGGTCGCGCCCTTCGTCGCGGTCGGGCTCTACGAAGCGAGCCGCCGGCGCGCGGCGGGCGAGGCCCTGACCTGGCGCGCGGTGCTCGGCGCCTTGAAGGGGCATGGCGACGACCAGATCCTGTCGATGGGGGTCATCGTCTTCGTCGCCTTCTCCTTCTGGATGATCATCGCCCACGCGATCTTCGCGGTGTTCATGGCCGAAAGCGGCATCGGCGCAGGAACCCTTGCCGAAACCCTCGATGCCTTCCTCACCCCCTCGGGCCTTGCCATGCTCGGCGTCGGCACCGCGGTCGGGGCGACGCTGGCCTTCGCCTTTTACGCGATGACGGTGATCAGCCTGCCGCTGCTGGTCGACCGGCGCCATGATTTCCTCACCGCGATCATCGCCAGCCTCACGCTGGTGCGGCGCAACCCGGCGGTGATGCTCGGCTGGGCGGCGCTGATCGCGGCGGTGCTGTTCCTCGCCATGCTGCCGGCCTTTCTCGGACTGGTGGTGGCGCTGCCGGTGCTCGGGCATGCGACCTGGCACCTCTATGTGCGCGCGGTCGGCTGATCACCCGGAGCCTTGCGCGGCCCGCCGGCACGGCTAGTTCTCGACACCTGCGAGCGCCGCGACAGACCGCCGCAAGGGAGAGACCATGACCGAAGCGATCCTCGAGCCCGACCTCAAGATCATCGATCCGCACCACCACCTGTGGGACCTTCGGCCGATGCTGCCGATGTTCCCGGAGCCGCACCACCCCTTCATCGCCGCCATCGCGCCCCACGCGCATTACACCTTCGACGCGCTCCACGCGCACCTGACGAGCGGGCACAACATCGTCGCCACGGTGTTCATGGAGTGCGGCGCCTTCTACAACGGCGCCTATGGCGAGGCGCTGAAGCCGGTCGGTGAGGTCGAGTTCGTGAACGGCGTGGCGGCGCAATCGGCGAGCGGGCTCTACGGGTCGGCGCGCTACTGTGCGGCCATCGTCGGCCATGCCGACCTCACGCGCGGGGCTGCGGCGGGCGCGGTGCTCGACGCGCTGGCCGCTGCCTCCCCGCGCTTCCGGGGCATCCGCCATGCCGCCGCGTGGGATGCCGACCCGGCGGTGCTCGGCGCGCCGTTTCATCACCCAGAGGGCCTCTACCGCGACGCGACCTTCCGCGCGGGGCTAGCCGAGCTCGGCAAGCGCGGGCTCACCTTCGATGCCTGGCTGCTCGAGCCGCAGCTGCCCGACCTCATCGACCTCGCCCGCGCCTTCCCCGATCAGCCGATCTGTCTCGACCATTGCGGCACGCCTGTCGGCATCGGCGCCTACAAGGGCCGCCTGCACGAACGCTTCGACGAATGGCGCCGCAACATCCGCGCGCTCGCCGCCTGCGAAAACGTCGTGGTCAAACTCGGCGGGCTCGCCATGGCCTTCTGCGCCTTGCCCGAGGAAGGCCCCTGCGCCGGGCACGGCTCGGAGCATCTCGCAGCGCTGTGGCGGCCCTATGTCGAGACCTGCATCGAAGCCTTCGGTCCGGAGCGCGCCATGTTCGAGAGCAACTATCCGGTCGATTCCTGGGGTGCGGACTATGCGGTGCTGTGGAACGCCTTCAAGCGTCTCGCACGCGGCGCGAGCGCGGAGGAGAAGGCGGCGCTCTTCGCGGGCACGGCGGCGCGGTTCTACGGGATCGAGGGAGTGCTGGACTAGCACGAACGCTTATCCGATCTCCGGTCCTGTCGAGCGAAGTCGAGACACCTGTGACCGGCCTCCCGGCTGCGCTCGAGGCGGACGGAACAGGTCTGGCCTAGATCCGCTCTCGCAAAATGCCGCTTGGCAGCGGCCCGCCGCGCGCTAGAGACGAGACGAGCAAATACGCCTCGAGGAGAGACCCATGCCCCTTCCCGCCCCCTTCGATCGCCTGCGCCTGCCGCTGATCGGGTCGCCGCTGTTCATCGTTTCCGGCCCCGAACTGGTGATCGCGCAGTGCAAGGCGGGAATCATCGGCAGCTTCCCGGCGCTGAACGCGCGGCCGCAGTCGCAGCTCGACGAATGGCTCCACCAGATCACCGAGGAACTCAGCCAGCACAACCGCGCGAACCCCGACCGCCCGGCCGCGCCCTTCGCTGTCAACCAGATCGTCCACAAGACCAACGACCGCATCGAGGCCGATATGGCGACCTGCGAGAAGTGGCAGGTGCCGATGGTCATCACCTCGCTGGGCGCGCGCGAGGAGGTCTATCAGGCGGTGAAGAACTGGGGCGGGATCACGATGCACGACGTGATCAACAACCGCTTCGCGATGAAGGCGATCGAGAAGGGCGCGACCGGGCTCATCCCTGTCGCCGCAGGGGCCGGCGGGCACGCGGGCGCGCTCTCGCCCTTCGCGCTGATGCAGGAAATCCGCGAGTGGTTCGACGGCCTCGTCGCGCTCTCGGGCGCGGTCGGGCACGGGGCAACAATCCTTGCCGCACAAGCCTTGCGCGCCGACTTCGCCTATTGCGGCAGCGCCTTCATCGCCACCAAGGAGGCGAACGCCGCCGACGGCTACAAGAATGGCATCGTCGAAGGTTCCTCGGAAGGCATCGTCTACACCAACCTCTTCACCGGGGTGCACGGCAACTACCTCAGGTCATCCATCGAGGCGGCGGGGATGGACCCCGATAACCTGCCCGAGAGCGATCCGAGCAAGATGAACTTCGGCAGCGGCGGCAACACCAAGGCCAAGGCGTGGAAGGACATCTGGGGCTCAGGGCAAGGGATCGGCACGATCAAGGCAGTCGGCACGGTCGAGGATCTCGTCGCCCGCTTCGAGCGCGAATATCACGCCGCGCGCGCGCAGCTGCTCGCCAATTCGGGCTTCACCTCGTGGGCAGCGATGGCCGAAGCGGCCGAGTAGGCTCTACTCCGCCGCCCATAGCGCCTCGGCCATCGCATCGAGCTCGGTGAAGTCGAAGCCGGTGCCGATCGGGTCCTTGCTGCTCAGCAGCATCCGCCGGCGCTCGGCCAGCAACTGCCGCCGCAGCGCGCCCTGCAACAGGTGGAGCCGCAGCAGCGCCTCGGCCAGTGCCGCTTCGGGTGCAATGGCGCGCTGTGCCGACCAGCGCGCCTCGATCCGGCCGACGCGGGCGATCACCACCGCGTTGTAGCGGTGGTGCGGGCCGCGGTGGAGCGGCATCCCGGTGCGCAAGCTGGCATCCTCGCGCGCGGGCAGCAGCAGGCCGTTGCGGCGGAAATCGTCGAAGCCGACGCTCTCGCGCCCGATCGCGGCAAACATCCGGCCGAAGCAGCGTTCCGAGAGGAGCTGGCGCGGCAGCAGATGGTGGCGCTGGAGCGCGGGGTCGTAGCCCTCGCTCCCGCGCGTGTTGACCGCGCCGAAGGCGATTTGCGTGCGGACCCTGTCGCGACCCCCCGGCGGCACGGCTACTCCCGCTGCACGCTGACACGATCGCGCATGGGCGAGGGGCGCAGCACCAGGGGCGTGCCGTCGGGCGCGATGATGCGCTCGTCCGCGTCGAGCCCGCCCCGCAGCACGAGATGATTGACGAGCCGGATGCCGAGCCGGGTGGCGGCGACCCGGTCGTTGCTCAGGGGCGGCTCGATGCGCAGCTCCTGCCCGATCCAGAAGGCAAGGCCCGTGGTCTCGAGCGCGCCGTCGGCGGTCGCCCCGAAGGCGGTGAGGCCGAGCGCCGGGAAGGGCCCGCCCTCCAGCCAGGCGGCGGCCACGCTCTCGAAGAAGCGCCGCCCGATGGCACTTTTCGTCGGGCCCCAGCCCACCGCGACGAGCGCATCGAAATGCCGCACCAGCTCGCAGGCGAGCCCGAGCAGCGCGCGCATCACCGGCATGGTGCTTCCCCCGGCGGTGAGGTGCGGACCGGGGCGCAGGGCGAGCACCTCGACGTCATCGGCCTGCGGCATTGCGGCAAGATCGAAGCGGTGGACGAGCGCCGGGAAGGGGCATTCCGGACCGGGGGCAAGCCCCGCGAGATCGAAGGTCAGCCCGTCGGACAGAAGCTCCAGCCAGTGCTGCTGCCCGGGCCACAGCGTCTCGGCATGGGGCGCGCTTTCGGGCACGGGGTCGTGGCTGATGCCGACCATCGGCCGCTGCGCCACGAAGGTGGCAAGCGCGCGCCGGTCCGGCCGCTTGCCGGGGGCAAACAGCAGGTGCAACTGGGCATCCTGAGCGCGCTGCGACGATGGAATGGTCGCGGCCCCCCTCGAACCTTGGCGGTTATCTACGAAATACGAAGGCTTACGTTTGGCCTCTTTGACCGCCAGCGTCGAGTCCCCAAAGGGAGGGGCTGCCCCATTCTGGAGCATTCTCAGAACACCCCCATCGCCAGGCCCTCGGCGAGCCCCGCGCCCAGCGCTTGCGCCTCGGCGAGGCGGGATGCGGGCACGGACTTGGGGGCGGCGATGGCCTCCGGGGTCTGCGCGCCCAAGTTGACGATCAGCGGCGGCGCGACCCGCTTCAGGCGCCATCCCGTCACGATCCGGTCGATCTGGCGCTGCGCGCCCTCCCCGTCGGAACCCGCGGCGATGATCGTCGCATAGGCGCGGCCCTCGACCTGTCCGAGCATCGGGTAGTAGGCGCGGTCGAACAGCTCCTTCATCGCGCCCGTCATGCCGCCGAGGTTTTCCGGGCAGCAGAACAGGTAGCCGCCCGCCTCCAGCAGCATCGCGGGCTCGGCCTCGGCGGCCGCGACCAGCCACGCCGCCTCCCCCGCCCCCTCGGCCGCCGCGCGCGCCAGCGCCGCGCTCGCGCCGGTGCGGCTGTGCCAGAGGATCAGGAGACGCGCGGTCGGCATGGGCGACGAGGCTGCCGCGCGCGCCTGTCGATTGTCAATGCCGAGCATCTGTCGGCACTTGCGCCTTTGCGCTAAGCAGCCGCGCATGGCCGCCCGTCCCCTCGCCTCTCCGCCCATCGCACCGGTGCTCGGCGTCGTGCGCTCCCTGTCGGGCAAGGCGTGGCGCTGGCGCGGGGGCAACATGGAGCTGGGCGCGGATGCCGGCATGGGAGGCCTCGACCGCTCGATCCTCGACCAGCTGCTGCTGACCCGCGGCGTCGCCGAGCACGATCTTGCCCGCCACGCCGCGCCCACCCTGCGCGCCTTCCTCCCCGACCCTTCCACCTTCCGCGACATGGACGCCGCCGCCGAGCGCCTTGCCGCGGCCGTTCTCGCCGGCGAGCGGGTGACGATCTACGGCGATTACGACGTCGACGGCGCGACCAGCGCGGCGCTGCTCGTCGAGCTGCTGCGCCAGCTGGGGCTGGAGGCCGCCTACTACATCCCCGACCGCCTGCTCGAAGGTTACGGCCCTTCCGGCGAGGCGCTGGTGCGGCTTGCGGAAGGCGGATCGCAGCTGATCGTCACGGTGGATTGCGGGGCGATGGCGCACGAGGCGCTGGCGATGGCCAAGGCCGTCGGGGTCGACGTTATCGTGGTCGATCACCACAAATGCGCCGCCGAGCTTCCCGAAGCCCATGCCCTCGTCAACCCCAACCGCCTCGACGAGAGCGACGCGGGCGCGGCGCACGGCCACCTTGCGGCCGTGGGCGTCGCCTTCCTGCTCGGCGTGGCGCTGGTGCGCACCCTGCGTGCGCGCGGCTGGTTCGGCGCGCATCGCCGCGAGCCCGACCTGATGGGCCTGCTCGACCTCGTCGCCCTGGGCACGGTCGCCGACGTCGCCGCGCTCCACGGCCTCAACCGCGCCTTCGTGGCGCAGGGGCTGAAAGTGCTTGCCCGGCGCGAGCGGATCGGGATGGCGGCGCTGATGGATGCAAGCCGCCTCGCCCGCGCACCGCAATGCAGCGATCTGGGCTTCGCGCTCGGCCCCCGCATCAACGCCGGCGGGCGGATCGGCGAATCGACCCTGGGCGTGCGCCTGCTGACCACCACCGACCCGGAGGAAGCCCGCGCCATCGCCGCGCAGCTCTCGCAGCTGAACGAAGAGCGCCGCGCGATCGAGGCCGCCGTGCAGGAGGCCGCCGAGGCGCAGCTCGCAGGCCAGCACAACATGGCGGTGCAGGTGCTCGCCGGGCATGGCTGGCATCCGGGCGTGATCGGGATCGTCGCCGGGCGCATCAAGGAGAAGACCGGCAAGCCCGCCGTGGTGATCGCGCTGGACGAGACGCAGGGCAAGGGCTCCGGGCGCTCGATCAGCGGGGTAGACCTAGGCGCGGCGATCATCGCCGCGCGCGAGGCCGGACTGCTGGTCGCGGGCGGAGGGCACGCGATGGCAGCGGGGTTGACCATCGATGCGGCGCGCCTCGCGGATTTCGCGGGCTTCCTCGACGAACGCCTGGCGCGCGAGGTGGAACGTGCCCGCGCCGGGGCGGCGGTGCTGCTCGATCTCGCGCTGGCGCCCGGCGGGCTGACTCCGGCGCTGGTCGAGACATTGGAAGCGGCCGGGCCCTACGGCGTCGGCTGGCCCGCGCCGCGCGTCGCGGTCGGCCCGGTCAGGATCGTCAAGGCCGAGATCGTCGGCAAGGATCACGTGCGCGTCGTTGCCAGCGGCGGGGACGGCCGCAGCTTCAAGGCGATCGCCTTCCGTGCGGCGGAGACCGAAATGGGCCAGACCCTCCTCCACCGCCATCAGGGCCGCCGCTTCCACCTCGCCGGCCGCGCGAAGATCGACGACTGGGGCAGCCGCCCGGCCGCCGAATTGCAGCTGGAAGACGCAGCCTTCGCCGACTGAAGCGGGCGCGGCACTTTTTTGCGCAACTCGGGGCTTGACCGTCCCGAAGCACCCCCCTAAAGGCGCGCTCTCGCAACCGCGACGGCCCCTTCGTCTAGCGGTTAGGACGCGGCCCTTTCACGGCTGAAACACGGGTTCGATTCCCGTAGGGGTCACCATCCTCGGATGGGTTGCAACAAGGGCGGCAGGCTTCGGCCTCGCCGCCCTTTTTGCTGCCCGCGCGCGGTGCCCGCCCTTCCCACGCCCCGCCTCAGCCTGTAAGGGCCGCCGTCATGGGCAGCAGCCAGAACATCCCCGTGGCCGGCATTGCGCTTGCGGCGGTGACCTTCGTGGCGCTGCTGATGCTCGGCACCGACGTGGTGATCGCGCTTGCGGTGCTGACCGTCTGGATCGGCTCGCTGCTGGTCGCCGCCGGGCGCCCGCCCGAACCGCCCAAGGCCAAGACCAAGCAGCCATTGAGCCTCGATGCGATCCGCGACCTCATCGAGAATTCCTCGATTCCCCTCCTCATCACCGACCGCGACACCATCGCGCTCGCCAACCGCGCGGCACGGCGGATGCTCGGGCCGCACGTGATCGGCCAGGACGCGCGCGTGGCGCTGCGCCAGCCCGAGGCGATCTCGCTGGTCAACGAGGACCGGCAAGGCGAGGCGATCGTGCGCGGGCTGGTGCGGCGCGGGGACATCTGGCAGATCAATCGTCAGGCGCTCGACGGGCGACTGGCGATGCTCGAATTCATCAACCAGACCGCCGAGGCCGACATCAGCCGGGCGCACACCGATTTCGTCGCCAATGCCAGCCACGAGCTGCGCACGCCGCTCGCCGCGATTCTCGGCTATGTCGAGACCCTGCAGGAGGGCGAGGGCGAGATCGACACCCCGCTGGCGCGGAAGTTCCTCGGCATCATCGAGCGCGAGGCCAAGCGGCTCCAGGCGCTGGTCAGCGACCTCATGAGCCTGAGCCGGGTCGAGGCGGAAAAGCACGACCTGCCCACGACCCGGATCGACCTCGCCCCGCTGGTCGAGCGCGCCGCGCGCGATGCCGCCGGGCCCGACCGGCTGGAGCGGCTGGTGCTCGACATCACGAGCGAGCCGCTGGTGCTCGGCGACACGCAGCAGCTTGAGCAGGTGGTGCGCAACCTCGTCGACAATGCCATGAAATACGGCGCGGCCGAGCGGCCGGTGACGGTGGTGCTCGATATCGCCCAGGGGGACCTTGCGCGGATCGCCGTGGCGGACGAAGGCGAGGGTATCGCGCCCGAGCAGATCCCGCATCTCACCCGCCGGTTCTATCGCACCGATCCGGGGCGTAGCCGCGCCTCGGGCGGGACGGGCCTTGGCCTTGCGATCGTCAAGCACATCGTGGAACGCCACCGCGGGCGGCTCGACATCACCAGCGAACTCGGCAAGGGGACGCGCGTGGTGGTGCGCCTGCCCCGCGCCCCTGCCGCCGACGCGCTTGCCGCCGGCGAAGCGGGGAGCGCCGCGGACCCGGATCCGGCGCCACTGCGTGCGGATTCCGGATAATGTCACAGGACTGTCTTAAAACTTGCGCATCCGCGCGCCATGAGGTGATGGGCCGTGGGGTGCGGGCAGGGCCGGTCAGACCATCCACAGCCTTCGCCCACGCCCGTCCGGCAGGAAATCACAGGTCCCCCGAATGTCGCCGATCACGCTGATCCTGATTGCCATGGGCCTCGGCCTCGTCGGCTGGCTGGCCGGCCGCGCCAAGGCGTGGAGCTTCCAGTCGGGCAGCGCGAGCGAGCGGACGGCCTCGCGGCCGATCTATCACGCCTGGTATGTGGCGCTGTGGGTGGTGATCCCGGTGCTGCTGTTCGTCGTCGCCTGGGGCATCATCGCGCCCGCCCTGATCCAGCAATCGGTGCTCGCCTCCCCGGCCGCCGAGGGCCTGCCCGCCTTCGGTTTCGAGCGCGACGCCTTCCTCGGCGAAGCGCGGGCGGTGGCGCTGGGACAGGCGCCGGGCGTCTTCAACGACGAGGCCGAGCCGCTGATCGAGCCGTTCCGCCAGGCCTATGACCGCTACAACACCATCGGCATCCTGGTCACCCTGCTGATCGCGCTGGCGGGCGGCGCGCTCGCCTTCCTGCGCCTGAAGCCGCAGTTCGGCGCGCGCACCCGGGTGGAACGCACGGTGATGAGCATTCTCCTCATCGCCTCGCTGGTGGCGATCCTGACGACGCTCGGCATCTTCGCCAGCCTCGTCTTCGAAACGGTGCGCTTCTTCGGCATGATCTCGCCGGTCGACTTCCTGCTCGGCATCAAGTGGGCGCCCGACACCATGGCGAGCCCCGACGCGGTCGACCCGAGCCGCTACGGCGCGGTGCCGCTGTTCTGGGGGACGATCTTCATCGGCGCGATCATCGCCATGATCGTCGCGATCCCGCTCGGGCTGATGAGCGCGGTCTATCTCACCCAATATGCCGACCCGCGCGTGCGCACCTGGGTCAAGCCGCTGCTCGAGCTGCTCGCGGGCGTGCCCACGGTGGTCTACGGCTATTTCGCCGCGCTCACCCTCGCCCCGCTGATCCGCAACGCCGCCGTCGCCGTCGGCATCACCAGCGCCTCGACCGAGAGCGCGCTTGCCGCGGGGCTCGTCATGGGGGTGATGATCATCCCCTTCGTCTCGTCGATGGCGGACGATTCGATGGCCGCCGTGCCGGGCGCGATGCGCGACGGGAGCCTGGCGATGGGCGCCACCAAGTCCGAGACGATCCGCCGCGTGCTGTTCCCGGCGGCCCTGCCCGGCATCGTCGCCGGGATCATGCTCGCGGTCAGCCGCGCGATCGGCGAGACGATGATCGTGGTCATGGCCGCCTCGCCCGCCGCCAATCTCACCGTCAATCCGCTGGAGCCGATGTCGACCGTCACGGTCCAGATCGTCAAGCTCCTCACCGGCGAGCAGAGCACCGATCACCCCGCCACCCTCAGCGCCTTTGCCCTGGGCTTCGTGCTGTTCATGGTGACGCTCGCTCTCAACTTCATCGCCCTGCGCGTGGTCAAGCGCTTCCGGGAGGCCTACGAATGAGCAGCGTTCCAATGGACACCGCCCCGGTCCCCGCCGCGCCGCAGTCGCTTGGCCCGACACGCACCGCCGCCTTCGAGGCGCGGCTCGCCAAGCGCTACCGGCAGGAACGCAATTTCCGCCTGATCGGCCTGTCTGCGGTCATCTTCTCGGTCGCGGTGCTGGTGTTCCTGCTCGGCACGATGCTGCTGAACGGCATCGGCGGCTTCCAGCGCGCCGAGCTCGCCGTCAGCGTCGATTTTCCGGCGACTGGCATCAGCGGCGATGCTACCTCATTGACCGCGCCCACGGCGATGCAGACGCTGGAGATGCAAGGCCTGCCCGAGATCGTCTTCGGCCTTGCCGAGGAGCAGCTCGGGGCCGATGCCGCCGCGCAGCTTTCCCCCGAGGCCTGGCGCGACGTCGCCGCGGCGCTCGCCGCCGATCCCTCGCTCATCCAGCGCACCCGGGTCTTCCACCTTCCGACCAGTTCCGCCCTCGCCTCGGGCCTTCAGGGCGAAGGCGCCGCCGAGATGCAGGCGCTGGCCAAGCGCCTCGCCGATGCCGGCAAGCTCGCGCGCAACTGGGACTGGGGCTTCCTCTCGCGCTCGGACGCCACCAGCCCGCAGGCGGTCGGCATCTGGGGCGCGCTCAAGGGCTCGATCCTCACCATGCTGGTGACGCTGGTGCTGGCCTTCCCGGTCGGTGTGCTCTCGGCGCTCTATCTCGAGGAATATGCGCCGAGGAACCGCTGGACCGACATCATCGAGGTGTCGATCAACAATCTCGCCGCGGTGCCCTCGATCATCTTCGGCCTGCTGGGCCTTGCGGTGTTCCTGTCGGTCTTCCCCAACCTGCGCTCGGCGCCGATCATCGGCGGGATGACGCTGGCACTGATGACCATGCCGGTGATCGTCATTTCCGGGAGGAACGCGATCAAGGCGGTCCCGCCCTCGATCCGCGACGGCGCGCTGGCGATCGGCGCCTCGCCGGTGCAGGTGGTGTTCCACCACGTCCTGCCGCTCGCGCTGCCGGGGATGCTGACCGGCACCATCATCGGCATGGCCCGCGCGCTGGGCGAGACCGCGCCGCTGCTGCTGATCGGGATGCGCGCCTTCGTCGCTACCCCGCCCGACGGCTTCACCTCACCCGCCACGGTGCTGCCGATGCAGATCTTCCTGTGGTCGGACGAGATCGACCGCGGCTTCGTGGAGCGCACCAGCGCGGCGATCATCGTGCTGCTGGTGTTCCTGCTCGCCATGAACGGCCTTGCCATCTACCTTCGCAACAAGTTCGAGAAACGCTGGTGACTGTGATCCATCCCGACATGGCTGACGAAGGCGCGAAGATCCGCGCGCGCGACGTCTGCGTCTATTACGGCGAAAAGCGCGCCATCGACCACGTGTCGATCGACATCTCGCCCGACTACGTGACCGCCTTCATCGGCCCCTCGGGCTGCGGCAAGTCCACCTTCCTGCGGTGCTTCAACCGCATGAACGACACGATCGGCGCGGCCAAGGTGACGGGCCTCATCGAATTGGACGGCGAGGACATCCACGGGAGCCGGATGGACGTGGTCCAGCTGCGCGCGCGCGTCGGCATGGTGTTCCAGAAGCCCAACCCCTTCCCCAAGTCGATCTACGAGAACATCGCCTACGGGCCCAAGATCCACGGCCTTGCCGAAAAGAAGGCAGATCTCGACGTGATCGTCGAACGCTCGCTGACCCGCGCGGGGCTGTGGGACGAGGTCAAGGACCGGCTCGAGGATTCGGGCACCGCGCTCTCGGGCGGGCAGCAGCAGCGCCTGTGCATCGCCCGCGCCATCGCGGTCGATCCCGAGGTGATCCTGATGGACGAGCCGGCCAGCGCCCTCGATCCCATCGCGACTGCCAAGATCGAGGAGCTGATCGACGAGCTGTCCGGCCGCTACGCGATCGTGATCGTCACCCACTCGATGCAGCAGGCCGCACGCGTCAGCCAGCGCACCGCATTCTTCCACCTCGGCAAGATGGTCGAGTATGGTCCCACCTCGGAAATCTTCACCAATCCCATCGAGGAGCGGACGAAGGACTATATCACAGGACGTTACGGCTGATGGCTGAACACACCGTCAAGGCATTCGACGAAGACATCACCCGCCTGCGCGGGCTGATCGCCGAGATGGGGGGCCTCGCCGAGGTGGCGATCGCGGAATCCCTCGACGCGCTCGTTCGCGGCGACGAGACGCTGGCCGAGCAGGTGGTCGCCCGCGACAAGCGCATCGACGCGCTCGAGGTCGAGGTCGACAAGCTCGCGGTGCGGATCATCGCCCTGCGCGCGCCGATGGCGGACGATCTGCGCGAGGTGATCGCCGCGCTCAAGATCGGCGGCGTGCTCGAGCGGATCGGGGACTATTCGAAGAACATCGCCAAGCGCACCAACATGATCGAGGGCCGCGCCCGGTTCGAGCCGCTGACGCTGCTACCGGCGATGGGCGAACTGGCGGGCGAGATGGTCCACGACGTGCTCACCGCCTATGCCGCACGCGACCCCGACATGGCGCGAGAGGTGATTGCCACGGACGTCAAGGTCGACGGGTTCTACAACTCGATCTTCCGCAACCTCGTCAGCTACATGGTCGAGAACCCCTCGACCATCTCGAGCGCGGCGCAACTCCTGTTCGTGGCCCGCAACATCGAGCGGATCGGCGACCATGCGACCAACGTCGCCGAGATGGTCCACTTCGCCGCCACCGGGGTCTATCCGCCCGAAGGCGACCGCTGAAGGGGCGATGCGCGGCAGGGGGGTGTCTGGCCCGGCCTTGCGGCGGGCCAGACCCCGCCCAGACCCCCGCCAGCCCGCCTTTGCCCCCGCCCAGACCCGCCCTTGCGGGCCGTTCCTGCGGTGTTTCACGTGAAACATGGCGGTGCGGTCGGGGCTGTTGTAAAGCTCGCGCGCGGCGTTTCATCAAACTGTCGCGCGAGTGACACATAGGCCGCAGCACCGCCCGCGCGTGCCGGGCCAAGGAGAGCATCCACCTATGTCCGCCGCCAAACTGCTGCTCGTCGAAGACGATCCCGCCCTGTCGGAACTGCTCGAATATCGCTTTCAGAACGAAGGATATTCGGTCCGCTGCACCGGCGACGGGGACGAGGCGCTGGTGCTCGCTGCGGAGGAGACGCCCGATCTCATCATCCTCGACTGGATGATCGAGGGCACCAGCGGGATCGAGGTGTGCCGCCGCTTACGCCGCGACAAGGAGACCGCACACGTGCCGATCATCATGCTGACCGCCCGCGAGGCCGAGGACGACCGGGTCCGCGGGCTCGAGACCGGCGCCGATGATTACCTCACAAAACCCTTCTCTCCCAGGGAGTTGCTGGCGCGCGTCGCGGCCGTGATGCGCCGCATCCGCCCGGCGCTAGCGGGCGAAACGATCGAGGTAGGCGATCTGAAGCTCGATCCGGTTGCCCACAAGGTCCAGCGCCGCGGCCGTCCGCTGCAGTTGGGGCCGACCGAATACCGGCTTTTGAAGTTCTTCATGGAAAGCCCCGGCCGGGTGTTCAGCCGGGGCCAGCTCCTCGACGGGGTGTGGGGCACCGGCTCCGACATCGAACTGCGCACCGTCGACGTCCACATCCGCAGGTTGAGGAAGGCGATCACCGTCGAGGGCGCAAGGGACCCGATCCGCACCGTCCGCTCGGCCGGCTACGCGCTCGAGGCCGCTTGACAAGCCGCTGACTTGGCGGCGCTTTTCGCTAGCGGCACACGCCCGACCAGCGCGCGTCCTGGTCGAGATGGAAGTGATCGGCGTGGGCGGCGTTGTAATCGGGAGAGAGCACCGTCGCGAAGCTGGCGCAGGCCCCATCGCGCACCGCGCGCAGGAAGCGGGCCTCGGGTCCATCGCCCGGCCAGTCGCGCAAGACGCTGATCCGCTTGCCATTTTCCAGCACGAAGCCGGCAATGTCGATGGCATTGCCGGTGGCGTGCTCGCTCCAGTTGCCCTCCCCGCGGCCGTAGATGCGGCGGCAGGAGTAGGCGCCGAGATGCTCGATCCGGGCAAGGTCGCTGCCCAGGATCTCCCGCGCCGCCGGTGCAACGCTGTCGCGCCGCCACAGCTCGAGCGCGATCGCCACCGGGCAGGTGACGGGCGGCGTGTCGGGCGCGAGCGGAAAATCGCCGAGCCGAGTGCGATCGGGCCTTGCGCACTCCCCCTCCCCCGCCGCCGGCAGGGCGGCAAAGGCGATCTCGCTGCGCGCGAGCACCGCGCGGCACTCGGCCAAGTCATTCTTTAGCTGCGCGAATTTCGCCCGGGTCGCCAGGCCCGGCGGATCGTTGAGGTCGAGCGGCGCCCAGGGGTTGTGCTGCGGATGCTCGAGCAGCCACTGCCAGGCGAGGATGCCCGCGACCAGCAGGGCCAGCGCAAACAGCGGCCCGCGAAGGGCGGCGAGAGGCCGCCGGGATGAGCGCGTGGGACCCGGCATCAGTGGAAATCGCGCGATTTCGGCAGGATACGGTGATCGCGCGGGTGGCCGGTGACGTTGTGCGGTGGGATCAGTTCGTCGATCAGGTCGCGCGGGCGCAGCGCCTCGCGGTCCTGCGGGGGCTTGCGGCCCGAGAGCGGCGCATTGACATGGTCGGCGCGGGCGAGCGGCGCGGAAAGCAGGTCGTCGGAGAGCATATGCAGCCGGTGTGTGGCGTCGGTCATGTGCTGCGCGATCACATGGATTACCTCGTCGTCATATTCGACGCGCCCCCGCACCTCCATCAGCCGTGCACCCATCACCACGCGGCGCTGCTTCTCCTTCAGGTCGGGCCAGACGACGAGGTTGATGACCCCGGTCTCGTCCTCGAGAGTGATGAAGCACACCCCCTTGGCGCTCCCCGGTCGCTGGCGGATCAGCACCACGCCCGCGACCTGCACCATCGAGCGGAACTTGCGCGCCCTGAGGTCGCAGGCGCGCACGAAGCCGCGTGCCCCGAGATCGGCGCGCAGGAAGGCCATCGGGTGCGCCTTCAGGCTGAGGCGGGTGGTCTGGTAATCGGCCACCACCTCCTCGGAGAGCGGCATGGCGGGAAGCCGAATGGCAGCACGCTCGCTCCCCTCCTCGCGCACCCCGGCGGCGCGGAACAGCGGGAGATCGGGCATGGACACGAGGCTGCGCGCATTCCACAGCGCCTGCCGCCGCGAGAGGCCCAATGAGGTGAAGGCATCGGCGCTGGCGAGCCGCTCGATATGCGCCG
The DNA here is from genome assembly GCF_026586795.1 of Erythrobacter sp. WG. Taxonomy (GTDB): domain Bacteria; phylum Pseudomonadota; class Alphaproteobacteria; order Sphingomonadales; family Sphingomonadaceae; genus Erythrobacter. Next base: position 51,037 of record NZ_JAPFGY010000020.1, on the reverse strand, counting down.
GCGAGAGGCGCGCCCGCTCGCGCAGGTCCGCGACGTCGCGGTAGGGCCCGCGCTCCTCGCGCTCGGCCACCAGCGCGGCGGCGACGTGTTCGGGCAGACCGTCGACTTGGCGCAAGCCGAGGCGCAGGGCGTGTGAGCGATCCTCCCCGGTACGGGGAGGGGGACCACCCGAAGGGTGGTGGAGGGGCGAGCCGCCGCCCGCCCCTCCACCATGCTGCGCATGGTCCTCCTCCCCCATTGGGGGAGGATTGCGCTCCAAGGTACAGTCCCAGAGACTCGCGTTCACGTCCACCGGCAGCACCGCCACCCCGTGCTCCCGCGCATCGCGCACGATCTGCGCGGGCGCATAGAAGCCCATCGGCTGCGAATTGAGGAGCGCGGCAGCAAAGGCCGCCGGATAGTGGCACTTGAGCCAGCTCGAGACGTAGACGAGCTGCGCGAAGCTCGCCGCGTGGCTTTCGGGAAAGCCGTATTCGCCAAAGCCCCTGATCTGGTTGAAGCAGCGCTGCGCGAAGTCGCGGTCGTAGCCGCGCGCGACCATGCGTTCGACCATCATGTCCTGAAGCTCGTCGACCATCCCGCGGCTGCGGAAGGTCGCCATTGCCTTCCTCAGCCGGTTGGCCTCGAGGCTGGAGAACTTCGCGGCATCCAGCGCGATCTTCATCGCCTGTTCCTGGAAGATCGGCACGCCCAAGGTGCGCCCGAGGATGCTGGTGAGCTCGTCGGGGGGACCGTGCTCGGGCGCGGGAGCGGGGATCTGCACCGGCTCGGCACCGCGGCGGCGCTTCAGGTAGGGGTGCACCATGTCGCCCTGGATCGGACCCGGCCGCACGATCGCGACCTGGATAACGAGGTCGTAGAACTCGCGCGGGCGCAGGCGCGGCAGCATATTCATCTGCGCCCGGCTTTCGACCTGGAAGACCCCGAGCGAGTCGCCCTTCCTGAGCATCGCGTAGGTCTCCGGGTCCTCGCGCGGCACGGTGGCGAGGGTCAGCGGCCGGTCGTGGTGCGCGCCCAGGAGGTCGAGGCACTTGCGGATGCAGGTCAGCATCCCCAGCGCCAGCACGTCGACCTTGAGGATGCCGAGCGCGTCGATGTCGTCCTTGTCCCACTCGATGAAGCTTCGCTCGGGCATCGCCCCGTTGCCGACCGGCACCGTCTCGATCAGCGGGCTCTCGGTGAGGATGAAGCCGCCGACGTGCTGGCCGAGATGGCGGGGCATTCCGATCATCTGCTCGGTAAGCTTGAGGACGCGGCGCAAGTGCGGGTCGGTCACGTCCATGCCGGTTTCGGCGGCGTGCTTCTCGGTGAGCTCGTTGCCCCACCCGCCCCACACGGTCCGCGCGAGCGCGGCGGTGACGTCCTCGGAGAGGCCCATGGCCTTCCCTACCTCGCGGATCGCCATGCGCGGGCGGTAGTGGATCACCGTCGCGCACAGCCCCGCGCGGTGGCGGCCATATTTGCGGTAGATGTACTGGATCACCTCCTCGCGCCGCTCGTGCTCGAAATCGACGTCGATGTCGGGCGGCTCCTTGCGTTCTTCCGAAATGAAGCGATCGAACAGCAGCTGGTGCTTGGCAGGGTCGACCGAGGTGATGCCGAGGACGTAGCAGACCGCCGAGTTGGCGGCGCTCCCCCGCCCCTGGCACAGGATCGGCGGATCGCAGCCCCGCGCGAAATCGACGATGTCCTTGATGGTGAGGAAGTAGCGGGCAAGGTCGAGCTTGGCGATCAGGGCGAGCTCGCGCTCGAGCGTCTGGCGCACGGTGTCGGGGAGGCCGTGGGGGTAGCGCCGTGCGGCCCCGGCCCAGACCTCGCTCTCAAGGTAGGCCTGCGGGGATTGGCCGTTGGGGTAGATCTCCTCCGGGTATTCGTAGCGCAGCTCGTCCAAGCTGAAGCGGCAGCGATCCGCCACCTCGCGGGCGGCGCGGATCGCGTGGGGCCAGCGGGCGAAGAGGCGCTGCATCTGCTGAGGGCTCTTCAAGTGCCGCTCGGCATTGGGGTGGAGCAGGTGGCCGGCCTTGGCGACGGTGGTCTTGTGCCGGATCGCGGTCATCACGTCCTGGAGCGCGCGGCGCTCGGGCGCATGGTAATGGACGTCGTTGGTGGCGAGCAGGCCAAGGCCGTTCGCCCGAGCGAGAGCGTCCAATCGCTCGATCCGCGCGATGTCGTCGCCGCGATAGAGATAGGCGGCGGCGAGGTGGCGCAGGGTCGGCAGTTGGCGGGTCAGATGGGGGAGAAGATCTGCGAAATGGACGGTTAAGTCGGTGGGGCCGAAGGGGCTGGGGATATGCCTCCCCTCTCGCTTGCGGGAGGGGTCGGGGGTGGGCCTGTCTTCAGGCTCGCTGCGCTCGCTCCCACCCCGAACCCCTCCCGCAAGCGGGAGGGGGATGACGTTGCTCGGCACCGCGATGGTGAACACGCCATTCAGGTCATCGGGCGGTAGCAGGATCAGTTGGACTCCCTCGCAATGCGCGGCGAGCATCGCAAGATCGATCTCGCACGCCCCCTTGTCCTGCCATTCGCCCGAGAGGGTCTGCATCCGCCCGGCGCTGATCAAGCGGCACAGGCGGCCATAGGCGGCGCGGTCCTCGGGGTAGGCGAGAAACGCGAGGCCCTCGACCGTCTCGATCCGGCAGCCGATCACCGGGCGCATCTTCAGCGTCTTCGCCTCGGTGTGGACGCGCACCACGCCCGCCATCGAGTTGACGTCGGCGATCGCAATCGCGTCGTAGCCCAACGCGTGCGCCGCCAGCACCAGGTCGACCGCGTCCGAGGCGCCGCGCAGGAAACTGAAACAGCTCGCGAGGCCCAGCTCGACGAAGGGCGCGCGCTCGGGCGGGGTGACGTCCTCCGGGTCGATCCGGAGCGTGCGCTTGTCGGGGGTGAGCGGGGCGTCGGGCACCTCAATCCTCTCCTTCAGGGGAGTGGAACCACCCGAAGGGTGGTGGAGAGACGAGCCGCGTCCGCCCCTCCACCATGCTTCGCATGGTCCCCCTCCCCCGGTGGGGGAGGATCATCGCGCCAGCTCCCGGAGTCGCTCCCTCACCGCCGCGAGGTCGGCGGCGAAGAGGCGCGCCTGTTCCTCGCGCGCCTCGCCTTCGAGGCGCAGCAGGTAGGAGGGGTGGGCGGTGATCCACAGCTCGGTGCCGTCCTCGAGGCGCATGGGCTGCCCCCGCGCCTTGGTGATGCTCACCGTCTTGCCGAGCAGGCCGCGTGCGGCCGAGGCGCCGAGCGCCAGCACGAGGCGGGGCTGGACCAGATTGCGCTCGGCCTCGAGCCACCAGCGGCAGGTGTCGATCTCCTTGGCGCCCGGCGACTGGTGCAGCCGGCGCTTGCCCTTCCACACGAACTTGAAGTGCTTGACCGCATTGGTGACGTAGGCCTGGCTGCGGTCGATCCCGGCGCGCTCGAGATATTCGCCGAGGAGCTGCCCCGCCGGCCCGACGAAGGGCCGCCCGGCCCGATCCTCATGGTCGCCCGGCTGCTCGCCGACGATCATCAGCGGCGCGCCGAGAGCGCCCTCGCCCATCACCGCGCGGTTGTCGAGTTCGCCGATCGGGCACATCCGGCAGGCGTGGATCGCCGTGTCGATGCCCTCCAGCGTGGCGGGCCGCTCGCCCCTGTCGAGGCTCCCCGATGACACCATCTGCGCCTCCCGCGCCTGCGCCCCGGCGATCAGCTGCGGGATGAGCTCGGCCTCGGGCAGGTTCTTCCAATACTTCTTCGGCATCTCCGACAGCATCGCGGCCACCTTCAATCGCGCGGGATTGAATATAGCCGCATAGTAGGAGCGCCACAGGTCTTCGACCGGGTCACCCGACGGCGCGTCGGAACGCCGGGCGGGAGGACCCTCGCGCATGGTCTCACCGTCCCAGTGGATGCTGCCGCGCGGGGTGAGGATCGACCAGCGCATATTGGCGAAGCGGCGCATGAAGAAGGCCGCCTCGGCGCGGATGATGTGGTGATCGGGCTCGAACCAGGCGACGAAGTGCGGGGTGCCGTCTTCCTCCTCGACCTCGCGGAAGCGCACGAAGGCGTGCATCTTGTGCGCGTCGCGGCGCACCGCCTTGGCGAGCTCCTCCAGGCGGCGAACGTCGGGGTCGGCCTTGTCCTCCATCAGGCGCGGGAACCGCTGGAGCCGCCACAGCACGCGGTAGAGGAGGCCGAAGCGCGCCGGGTCCGAGTGGAGCGCGGCGCTCTTGGCGACCTCGAGGAAGCGCTTGCTGGCGCGCACCGACGGAGCGTCGGCGGGGGGGACCGGCAGCCGCTTCTCGCGGCGCGCGGGGCCCTCGACGGCGAAGAGGTCGCCCGTGCCGCCAGGCTCGATCCACGAGACGCGATCGGGCGGCACATCGCACTGGACAAGCCCCCGCGCCCGCTCGCGCCACGCCGCGAAGTCGTCGGGCGCCGGCAGATGGACGGCGTAGTGCGAGGCGATGGCGACGTTCTGCATCGCGGTCACCTCGCCCTCCGTTCGCCTCGAGCGAAGTCGAGAGGCTGTGGCCCAGCGTGTCTCGACTTCGCTCGACACGAACGGATGGAGGCAATCATCAGAACAGCTCCAGCTGCTCGACCTTCGGGGCGACAAGCCCCTTCAGATCGGCGCGGTCGGTCAGTAGCGTCGGGCGCCAGTCGACGGTGCAGATGAAGGGCCGCACCTTGGCGACCGAAGCCGTCAGCCGTGCGACATCCTCCAATCGCAAGCTGCGGTGCCGCCGTACGGCAAGGATGCGCGCGACTGCCTTGGTGCCGAGCCCCGGCACGCGCAGCAGCAGCTCGCGGGGCGCGCGGTTGACGTCGACCGGGAAGCTTGCGCGGAACTTCAGCGCCCAGGCCAGCTTGGGGTCAATATCGAGCGGCAGGTTGCCGTCCGCCTCGGCCGCGTCCGCCACCTCCCCGGGCGCGAAGCCGTAGAAGCGCATCAGCCAGTCCGACTGATACAGCCGGTGCTCGCGCAGCAGCGGCGGGCTCTTCAAGGGCAGCACGGCGGACGCATCGGGGATCGGCGAGAAGGCGCTGTAGTAGACGCGCCTCAGGCCGAAGCTGTCATAAAGCCGGCTCGCCTTGCCGATGATCGCCGCGTCATTGGCATCGTCGGCGCCGACGATCATCTGGGTCGACTGGCCCGCAGGCGCGAAGCGGGGGGCGTGGCGGAACTTCTTCCTCTCGTCCTTGGCGGTGAGGATGCGTTCCTTCGTACGCCCCATAGCGCCTTCGATCTGCCCTGCATTCTTGTCCGGGGCGAGCCGCGTCAGCCCGGTATCGGTCGGCAGCTCGACATTGATCGACACGCGGTCGGCATAGAGCCCGGCCTGATGGATGATCTCCGCATCGGCCTCGGGAATGGTCTTCAAGTGAATGTAGCCGCGAAAGTCGTGCTCCTCGCGCAGGATCCGGGCGACCTCGACGAGCTGCTCCATCGTGTGGTTCGCGCTCTTGACGATGCCCGAGGAGAGGAACAGCCCCTCGATGTAATTGCGACGATAGAAGTTCAGCGTGAGATCGACCACTTCCTGCGGCGTGAAGCGCGCGCGGGCGACGTTCGAGCTCTTGCGGTTGATGCAATAGTGGCAATCGAAGATGCAGTGGTTGGTTAGCAGGATCTTCAGGAGCGAAATGCAGCGCCCATCCGGCGCATAGGCGTGGCAGATGCCCATGCCCTCGGTCGAGCCGATGCCCTTCCCGCCGAGCGAGTTCTTCTTCGCCGTTCCCGAGGAGGCGCAGGAGGCGTCGTACTTCGCCGCGTCGGCGAGGATCGCAAGCTTCTGGCGGAGAGTGTGCTGGACCATGGGAACCGGAAACGCCTTTCGCGTTCCATATATGTTCTCACGCTCTGCCTGCCAAATGCAAAGCGTGCAAGCCGCACCGCCGGTGCGATCAGATGATGCGGCGCAGCTGCGGGCTGTCGGGTCCGGCCCCGCGGTTCTCGCACAGGAAGTCGAGCACCGCCGGATGCATCGCGCCTTCGAAGGCCACGCCGGCGTAATTTCCGTCCACCCACGCGATGATCCCGAGCGGGGCATTGATCCCGCCCACCTTCATGGCCACCCGATCGCCCATTTCGGCAAAGCCGAGCTTTCCGCGCAGCTTGCAGCCGCCTTCCGAGATGTCGACGAGATCCACATAGACCACCCGCGAGCTGACACGACTCTTCACCGTCATGCTCAGCGGCCGCCTTTCGGAGGAGCGCGGGATGGAATCGAGGTTCATATTGCGAGTTATTGCACAAACTGGGTAAATGAATGCTGAGCAAGACCCTCAGGCGAACAGGCCCTGCAGGAACCAGTCGGGCACCCCGCCCCGCCCGTCGCCGGCGATGCCACGGCGATAGATCCAGTAGCGCGCGCCCGCTTGGTCCTCGATGCGGTAATAGTCGCGCAGCCGCGTGGTCGAGCGTTCGCGCCACCATTCGGGCGCGATCCGCTCCGGCCCCTCGACCCGCACCACCTCGCGCACCGTTCCCCGCCAGCGGAAGCGCTGGGGGAAGCCGTCCGGCGAGGCATAGAGCACCGCAATCGGTTCGGGCCGGTCGAGCAGCTTCAGCGGGCGGGTGTGGAAGGCGAGCGCGCCTTGTTGGGGCGGCACGGGATCGAGCGGCGGCTGCCAGGCCTGCGCGCGCTCGGGCAGATGGCTGGCGCGGGCGACGGGGCGGGTCACCGCGCGTGGGCCGAGGCGCACGGTCAGCCGGTCGATGCAGGCAGCAAGCGCGGTGCCGTGCTCCTCGGCCGCCGCGTCGAGATCGGCCTGGGTGAGGGCCAGCGGCTCGCTCCAGCTGGCGCGCAGCTGGACGGTCTCGATCCCGAAGCCCGCATCGATATCGTCGAGCCGCTTGGCGAAGAGGCGGGTGATGTGAGCAGCCTCACGGGTCGCGGCAGCAAGCTCGATGCGGCGCATCAGCACCTCGCCATCCACGCGCCACAGCGCCAGTTCGAGCCGCCGCGCCCCCTCGCCCCGCGCCTCGAGCGCACGCCCCATGTCGCCGGCGAGGTCCTCGACCACGTGATCCAGCGGCGCGCGATGGCGCAGCGGCTCGGCGAGCCGGCGCTGGACCATCGGCATGGGGCGGGCGACGACCGGCAGCAGCGGTTCGGGCACCTTGCCCAGCAGCTGGTCGAGGCGCAGCAGCGGATTGGCAGCGGGCGAGGAGCGATTGCGGAAGCGGCGGCGCAGCGCATCGCGCGCGGCGGCCTCCCGGGCAAGGTCGTCCTCCCCCGCCCCGGTCACCCCCGCGAGTTCGCCGAGGCGCTTGATCCCGAGGCGGCGCAGCACGGTCAGCACGTCGTCGTCGAGGCGCAAGGCGGCCACCGGCAGATCAGCAAGGAGGCGGAGCATATCATCCTCCCCCGTCGGGGGAGGGGGACCATGCGCAGCATGGTGGAGGGGCGTGCGGCGTTGCCCCGATGCCCCAGCTTTCGGATCGCGGTCGCCCGCCCCTCCACCACCTTCGGTGGTCCCCCTCCCTTGAAGGGGAGGAATAATCGCCGCGCCCCGACCGTAATGCGCCAGCGCCCAAGCCGCTCCGGCGGTGGGCGCGAGGGCGGCGCGCACGGTGAGGCCGCGGGCGGCGAAGGCGCGCACGACATCGGCGAGGAGCGTCTCCTCGCCGCCGAAGAGGTGCGCGGCGCCGGTGACGTCGACCAGCACGCCGTCGGGCGGATCGAGCGCGCTCCACGGCCCCCAGCGCTGCGCCCACACGGCGAGCTTCTCGATCGCCGCGAGATCGCCCGCCGGATCGCCCGGCACGGCGGCGAGTTCGGGGCACAGCGCGCGCGCATCGGCGAGCAGCATCCCTGCCCGCGCACCCGCGGCAAGTCCGGCGTCGTTGGCGGCGGTTATGCGCGGGCCATGCGCCGTCTCGAGGATCAGCGCGGTAGGCGCTGCCTCGGCAGCGGGGCGATCTTCAGGCGCGTGCGACAGCCGCCAGCGATCGACCGACAGTCGCGCGAGCCAGACGGACAGAATCCGGCGCGGCAAAATCGCCGTCGGTATCGCGGGCGATGGCAAGGTGTGTGTGGTCATCGCTCAGCGTCCATTCGCCCGGCGCGTGGGCACGGGCACGAAACAGTTCGCCATGCCAGGTGGCGTTGCCGGGAGCGGCCGCGTTCCAGCGCGGCGGCGGCGACGGCGCGGCGCGGGCTCGCCAACGCATTCGCGCCGAGGAGAGGTCGGGCTCGGCATCCAATCGCACCAGCCACAGCCTGACCCCGTGCCGCTCGGCCGCGAGACTGAGGCGGCGCGAGGCGGTGAAGGACAGCGCTTTGGGGTTGCCCGCGATCTCGCCGATCACGCAGGCGAGGTCACGACAGCGCACGCCCTCTTCCAGCGCAAAGAGCGCGTCCTCGGGCGTGGCGGCGGCGACGTGGATCACCCGGTGACGCCACTCGCGCGGGAGCCCGGCAAGACAGGGCCGGCCGCCGCGCTTGATCGCCTGCCTGTCCTGCACCCAGAGGATCTGGCGGGTATCCTCCACCGCTCCGCTTTCTGCCGATGACGTCAAGGCGTCACGCGCCAGTGCCAGCGCCAGCCCCGCCCCGCTCGCCTCGGTGGCGGGGGCGAAAATCTCGGAGTGGAAGGGCTGCGCGGCAAGGCCCGGCCGCCAACGCGCCTCGGGCAGGGAGCGAGCCAGGACGCGCGCGGGCGAGGGTCTGAAGGACGAGGAAGGCATGGGCGAACGACTCATTTGTTCGCATTATGTTCCAACATCGCGCGCATGACAAATGCAAAGGGCGCGGGAAGCTGTCGCTCCCCGCGCCCACGAAACGCAGCGCCCCTTGCTTCAGGTCAATCTACGACCGGCCCGGGGAACTCGCCCATGTCCGGCGCCTCGTCCTGGTCCCGTCCGGTCTGAAGGTTCGAAGTGTGAATGCCATAGGCGAAGTAGATCACCAGACCGATCGCCAGATAGGCGAGGAACGCGACCAGCACGTGGCCCGGCACCGTGGTGATCAGATATGCGCAGGACAGGATGCCGAGCACCGGGAGCACCGGGTAGAAAGGCACCTTGAACCCGCGCGGCAGTTCCGGCGCGGCGCGGCGCAGGTAGATCACCGAAAGGCAGACGATCGCGAAGGCCGCAAGCGTGCCGACCGACGTCGCATCGCCTAGCAGGTTGATGTCGAGAAAGCCCGCCGCCAGCGCGGTGATCAGCCCGACCAGCAGGGTGTTGATCCACGGCGTCTGGTACTTGGGGTGCACCTTGGAAAAGACCCGCGGCAGCAACCCGTCGCGCGCCATGGTGTAGAAGATGCGGGTCTGGCCGTACATCAACACCAGCACCACCGACGTGAGGCCGATGATCGCGCCGATCTTGATGATCTTGGCGAGCCAGCCCCACTGCGGGCCGAAGGCGTCGACCACGACCGCGACCGGATCGGGCACGTTCAAGGTGTTGTAGGGCACCAGCAGCGTCATGATCGCGGCGACCAGCATATAGATCACCGTGCAGACCACGAGGCTGCCGATGATGCCGAAGGGCATATCCTTGGCCGGATCCTTGGCCTCCTGCCCAGCGGTCGACACCGCCTCGAACCCGATATAGGCGAAGAACACGATCGAGGCCGCGCGCATGATCCCGCTGACTCCGAACTCTCCGTCGCCCGTATTTTCCGGGATGAACGGCGTCCAGTTGGTCGAGACGAGCTCGGGCAGATTGGCGAGCACGATCATCCCGCCGACCCCGATGAAGGCGGCGAGCACGCTCACCTTGATGGCGACGATAATGTTGTTGACCTTGGCGCTTTCCGACACGCCCACCACCAGCAGCAGCGACAGCGCGATGCAGATCAGGAACGCGGGGAGGTTGAAGATCGTCACCACCGGCTGACCGTCAACCAGCACCGGCACGCCGTCGCGCAGCAATTGGTGACCGGTGGGTCCCGTCAAGACGGCTGGTATCTGCAAGCCGAAATCCGCGAGCAGACTGACGACATAGCCGCCCCAGCCCACCGCGACGACCGCCGCCGCAATCCCGTATTCGAGCAGCAGCAGCACGCCCATCGTCCAGGCGACGAACTCGCCCAGCGTGGTGTAGCCGTAGGTGTAGGCCGAGCCGGACACCGGAAGGGTCGAGGACAGCTCGGCATAGCACAGGCCGGCAAAGGCGCACACGATCCCGGCAACCACGAAGCTCAGCAGAACCGCCGGCCCTGCGTGAAGCGCCGCGGCACTGCCGGTGCGCACGAAGATGCCCGCCCCGATGATGCAGCCCACGCCCAGCAGCAGGAGGTTCCACTTGCCCAGCGTGCGCTTCAATTCGCTCGTCTCGGTCTCGCGCTGGACCTGGGCGATGGATTTGCGCGCGAACATCCGCTCGGCGATCGAGCGGTTCGGTCTTGTGGCCATCAGCAAGTCCCCCTGCACGCCGTCGCGGCGCGCGGCTTTACCGGATCAAGAAACATCTGAATTGGTCTCCCATGGATCGCATGGTATCTCCCCCGTGCGATCGAACGGGCGCAACGCTAGCGTCATATGCTCGCAAGACAAGCGGCAATGCGCGGGCTTTCCCCCAAGGCTCGCAGGCGCTAGACCCCCGTGCCATGTCCACGACCTTCCAGCTCGATACCAGCACGAGCCGTGCCAACCCCACCCCGCAGCCGATGCGGCGGCTGACGGTCCCGGCGATCCGTGCCCGCAAGACCGACGGCGAGACAGGGGAGCCGCTGGTGATGCTCACCGCCTACACCGCCCGTCAGGCGCAGCTTCTGGATGCGCATTGTGACCTGCTGCTGGTCGGGGACTCGCTCGGTCAGGTAATCTATGGCCTGCCTTCGACCGTCCCCGTCACGCTCGAGATGATGGCGAACCACGGGGCGGCGGTGGTGCGTGGGAGCTACCACTCGGTGGTCGTGGTCGATATGCCTTTCGGCTCCTATGAAGCCTCGTCCGAACAGGCCTTCGAGAGCGCCGCTTATCTCTTGAAGCAGACCGGCGCGGCCGCCGTGAAGCTCGAGGGCGGCGCGGCGATGGCGCCGACGGTCGCCTTCCTTGCGCAGCGCGGCATCCCGGTGATGGGCCATGTCGGCCTCACCCCGCAGGCGGTCAACGTGCTCGGCGGCTATGGTGCGCGGGGCCGCTCGGACGCCGAGGCGGAGAAGATCGTCTCCGACGCAAGGGCGCTGGACGAGGCGGGGGCCTTCGCGATCGTGATCGAGGGCGTCGTCGAACCGATCGCCATCGCCGCCACGCAGGCGGTCTCTTGCCCGACCATCGGCATCGGCGCCTCGGCCCGCTGCGACGGGCAGGTGCTCGTCACCGAGGACATGCTCGGCATGTTCGAGCGGGTCCCGCGCTTCGTGAAGCGCTACGAGGATATCGCGGGCGTGATCGACCGAACCGTCGCGCGCTACGCCGAGGAAGTGCGCGCGCGCAGCTTCCCGACCGCCGACCAGACCTATCAGCCCAAGGCCTAGTCCGTGCCGCTGGCGAGGCGCTGCGCGAGCGGCGCGGCGAGCACCAGCTGCGCGAGGTGGTAGAGCAGCAGCGGGGCGATGACGAAGCCCGCGTTCGTCGCGCCGAACAGGATCGCGGCAAGCGGGGCGCCGGTGGCGACGCTCTTCTGCGAGCCGGCGAAAAGGAAGGCGATGCGGTCGGGGCGCGGCAGGCCGATGATCCCGGCGAGACCCCAGGCGCATGCCACCGCCACTCCCAGCATCGCCAGCACCAGCCCGATCAGCGCGAGCCAGTCTTGGGGCGCGAACATCGTCGCCAGACCCTGCTCGACCGCGCCGGAAAAGGCGACATAGACCGCGATGCCGATGATGGCGCGATCGAGCCAGGCGATCGACTCGCGATGCGCAGCAAGCCGGTCGATCACCCGGTCCTGGAGGACCTGTCCGAGAACGAAGGGCAGGATGAGGATGAGGCCGATACGGACGATGGCATCGCTGCCGATCTCGCCCGCCGCGCCGCCGCCGACCGCAGCGAAGATCGGGGCGCTCACGAATACGCCCGTGATGTTGATGAGCGCCGCCCCTACGACCGCGAGCGCGACATTACCGCGCGCAAGGCTGGTATAGGATGTCGCCGATTGCACCGTCGATGGCAGGCTGCCGAGATAGATGAAACCGACCGCGACGAGCGGCGGCAGGATCGGCGCGGCGAGCCTCGCAAAGCCGAGGCCAATGAGGGTCATGCCGCCGAAGACGAACAGGGTCAGCGGCCCGAAATAGCGCCAGTTGGCGAGCCCACGGGCAATCTCGCTGCGGCGGATGCGTATCCCGTTGACCAGGAAGAGGATGAAGATGCCCCCGTTCGAGACATTCGTCGCCGTCGCCCGCGCCTCGCCGGCTGCGGGCAGGACGAGCGCGAGCGCCGTCGCAACCACCAGCACGGCGATCATCGGGTCGCGGAGGATGGGAAAGCGCGATGCGGCGGCGGGCTGGGACATCGCCCGGCCCTGCCCGCCCCGGCCATGCTTGTCGAGAGGCGTGGTTTATGGCGCGGCGAGCGGGTGTGGACGCGCCTCGGCTAGAAGCGCGGCGAAGCGGCTGGCCGCCGTCGCATCGCGGAGCGCCCGTGCCGCGCGCAGCCTCGATGCGAGCAGCGCCGGATCATGTCCCGCGCCGAGCGCCACGGCATGATCGAGCAGCAGCGCCGCACTGCGCCAGTCGCGGCGCTCCGCCTGGCGCCTTGCGAGTGCAATTAGCGCGCTCGCCGTCTCGGGCTCGCCGGCGGCGTGCTCGGCGAGCAGTGAACCCGCTGTAACGTCATCGCCCATGCGGGTATGGGCCCACACAAGCTTGCGGGTCAGCGGCCAGGGACGCCGTGCCTCCGATGCACGCGCATAGGCGCCGAGCGCTGCGCGCACGTCGCCCGTGCCGAGGAGCACGTCTCCGGTCAGACTCGCAACATCGGCCGAAGCGGGCAACCGCGCGCGCAGCGCCTCGGCCCGGCTGCGCGCTCCGGCAAAGTCGTTTGCGATCAGCGCCTGCCGTGCTTCCATGCTCGGCAAGGGCAAGCCGCTGCGCGGGGCCAGCACGGCAGGGGCGGTGCGCAGCGCTCCGTAAGCCTTCGCCAGAAGCGGAGCGGCAGCGGCGCGATCCCCGATCTTTTCATGCGCACGGGCCACCAGCATCACGAGATAGGGGGACGCCTCGGGCCGTCCTGCATCCTCGCCAAACCGCGCGATCACCGCATCGGGATGACCGCCGGCAAGCAAGGCGTGCGCGAGCAGCTCGCGCACCCGCGTATTGCCGGGCTGGCGGCCAGCGAGGCCATCGAGGGTTGCGGCGGCGCTTTCGGCGTTGCCTTGTCTCAGGTCGATGAGCGCATCGAGGAGCAGGGCCGCCGGCACCCCGCGCGTCGCCATGCCGCTGCGTGCCAGCAGGCTGCGGGCGAGCGTGTCCCTGCCGCCGCGTTCTGCGAGGACAGCCTGGAGATAGAAAACGCGCGGATCTTCCGGAGCGAGGTCCGCGAGCTCGCGCACCGCCGCTAGCATCGCTTGGGCTTCGCCAGCATCGCCGAGGGCGGCAGCGTATTCTGCCCGGATGTCGGGGTTTTGCGGATCGGCCTCGACCGCCGCCTCGAACCAGCGGCGTGCCTCGGCGAACCCGTGCGCGTCGCGGACCATCAAGGCGCGCAGCAGTAAGGCAGGACCGTGATCGGGACCGAGGGCAAGCGCACGGTCGGCCGCCTCGAGCGCGGTCAGATGCTCGCCGCCGCGCAGCCGCAAGCGGGCGATCGCAAGCCACAGGTCAGGGTTTTCGGGCGCGAGGCTGCGCGCGGTATCGAGCGTGCGCCCGGCATCGGCAAGGTCGCCACGTACCAAGGCCGCATCGGAATCCTCGAGCAGTTTGCCAAGACTTGCGGGGCGCATGGCGGCATCCCTGTGCGCGGGATTGTCCGGCGAGTTCGAGCAGCCGGTCAGGCCTGCCAACAGCACAAGTGCCGACGCCGCCAGTCCGGCGAGGCTCCTAGGTCTGCAAGTCATACTGCTTCAAAAGGTCATACAGCGTCGGGCGGCTGATCCCGAGCAGCTTGGCGGTGCTCGAGATGTTGCCCTCGCTGCGAGACAGCGCGTGGCGGATCACCCGGCGATCGGCAGCCTCGCGCGCGGCCTTGAGGTTGAGGACGTCGGCGTGCTCCTCCTCCTTCGCATCAAGGTCCAGATCCTCCGCGCTGACCAGCTTGCCGTCCGCCATTATGACGGCCCGCTTCACGCGGTTCTCCAGCTCGCGCACATTGCCCGGCCAGTCATGCGCGTCGATCGCGGCCAGCGCATCGGGCGCAAAGCCGGTGACGGTGGGATTCATCTCGGCGGCGAAACGCTTGAGGAAGGCCTTGGCGAGCAGCACCGGATCGCCGTGGCGCTCGGCAAGGCCGGGGATGCGGACAACGATCTCCGCGAGGCGGTAGAACAAATCTTCGCGGAAGGCGCCCGCGCCGATCATGCTCTCGAGATCCTGGTGCGTGGCGCACACGATGCGCGTGTTGACGGCGATCGCCCTGCGGCCGCCGACCCGTTCGATGGTGCGCTCCTGAAGGAAACGAAGCAGCTTGACCTGGAGCGGCAGGGGGATGTCACCCACCTCGTCTAGGAACAGCGTGCCCCCGTCAGCGCTCTCGATCTTGCCTTCGGTGGTCTTGACCGCCCCGGTGAAGGCGCCTTTCTCGTGCCCGAACAGTTCGCTTTCCAGCAGGGTCTCGGGGATCGCGGCGCAGTTGATCGCGACGAAAGGTCCGCCCGCCCGGTCGCTCGCCTCGTGGAGCCCGCGGGCGAGCAACTCCTTCCCCGTCCCGCTCGCACCGAGCAGCATGACCGAGACACTGGTGCGCGCCACGCGCTCGATGGTGCGTGCGACCTTGACCATTTCGGGGGCCCCGGTGATCATCCGGCCGAGCACGGTCTTGTCGGCGCTGGAGGAGGCGACGAGGCGGCGGTTCTCTTCCTCGATGGCGCGAAGATTGAAGGCGCGGCGCACGATCAGGCCGAGCGCGTCGATATCGATCGGCTTCTGGTAGAAGTCGTAGGCCCCTCGCGCGATGGCCGCGAGCGCGCTTTCGCGCGCGCCATGACCGCTGGCGACGATCACCTTGGTGTCGGGCTTCAAGGCCATGATCGCATCGAGCACGGCGAATCCCTCGGTGGTTCCGTCCGGATCGGGCGGCAGGCCGAGATCGAGCGTGACCACGCCCGGCGCCTCGGCGCGCAGCGCGGCAATCGCGCTGTCGCGGTCGCTGGCGATCACCACCTCGAAATCGTCGTAAGCCCATTTGAGCTGGGCCTGAAGACCCGGATCATCCTCGATCACCAGCAGGACGGGTCTTCTGTCGGCAGCCATCACGCCATCTCCTGCGCTGCAATTTCGTCCGGTCCGCGTGTCGCGAGCAGACGGGCCGCCTCGGTGATCGGCAAGACCACGGCGAATCGCGTTCCGAGCCCCTCGCGGCTCTCCACCGTCAGACGTCCGCCCATCGCTCGGATCAGTTCGCGCGCCTCGAAGGCACCGATCCCGAACCCGCCGTTCTTCGATGACACAAAGGGTTTGAACAGGCCGGTGCGGATGAACTCGGGGCTCATGCCCTTGCCCGAATCGACCACCTCAATCGCGCCATGCAGCCCCTCCACGGTCACGTCGAGGAACACCGGCATGGCAGGCGCGCTTGCGTCGATGGCGTTCTGGACGAGGTGGATCAGGGCCTGTTCCAGTCCGTCGCGGTTGCCCATCACAGTGACCGGCGCATCGCGGGTCAGCGCCACCGGGTGAACCCCGGCGAAGCGCGCAGCCACGTCCCGGGCAAGCGACACCAGCTCGATCGGCGCAAAATCGCTCACCTGGCCCGCACCATACCGCCCCAGCCGGGCCAGAAGCGCGGAGAGCTTGTCGGCCGAATTGCGCAGCGTCACCAGCATATCGGCGCGGAACGCCGGATTGTCGGCGTGCTTCTCGGCATTGGCGGCGAGCAGCGAGAGCTGGCTGACGAGGTTCTTGATGTCATGCATCACGAAGGCCATTCGGCGGTTGAATTCGTCGAAGCGGCTCGCATCCATCAGCGCCTGTTGCCCGGCCTGTTCGGCAAGGTAGCTGGCGAGCTGCTGGCCGGCGACGCGCAGCAGGTCGAAGTCCTCCCAATCGAGCTGACGGGCGGTGCGCGGGCGCGCGAGAACGATCACGCCGACGAGCCGATCGAAATGGATCAGCGGCACAAGCGCCCAGGCGTCCTCGGCCTCGGCGAGCCAGGCCGGCACCTCGGATGTCTCGCCGTGGTGGTCGACGCCGCGCCTCACCTCGTCCAAGGCAAGAACGAAATTGTGTTGCTCCATCAGGCTCGAAAGGCGGTACTCCCCGGCGATGGCCGGGACGGCGATGGTCGGCCAGTTCCAGCGGGCGACGAGTTCGAGCCGGGCTTCCTCGCTCGGCATCAGCAGCAGGCCCGCCGGGCTTTCGGTGATGTCGGCAAGCGCCTGGACGGCGCGCTCCTCGAGGCTCGCATTGCCGGATCCGGCACGCCCGATGGTGCGGGTGAACCGCAGCCATTCCTGCCGGTAGTCGTAGCGGTGCTGGAACAGGTGCTTGGACGCCGTGACCCGCAGCCAGCCCCTCACGCGCGGTGAAGGCAAGGCGAGCGCGGCGGCAAGGATACCGACCGCGGCGAAGACCGCCTGACCGCCACGCGTCGCATCGCCGCCGATCAGATCGATCGCCTTGGTCACCAGCAGCAAGGCAGAAAGATAGGCTCCGATCAGCAGCAGCGAGAGCGTACGGAAGGTGACCGCGCGCGACGGGCTGAACTGCACGCGCGGGCCCGCAGCATTCATCCCGAGCGCAGAGAGGAAGGTCATGACACCGGCGAACAAGCCGCGCAGGTCGCGCAGCGCCGTCGGCACCTCGCCGCCGAGGTAGGAAAGAGCGTGGAGGTTGAGATCGTAGGCGAAGATCCCGGCCAGCGCCACGCCGGTCCAGCGCAGCACCGGGCGCAGCGCATTGTCGGCGCCGGCATAGAGATTGTGAAGCAGCATCAGCGCACCGATCGCCACCGGCATATCGATCAGCAATCGCGCGGTGAACACCGCCTCTG
Source organism: Erythrobacter sp. WG (assembly GCF_026586795.1). Taxonomy (GTDB): domain Bacteria; phylum Pseudomonadota; class Alphaproteobacteria; order Sphingomonadales; family Sphingomonadaceae; genus Erythrobacter. Next base: position 34,018 of record NZ_JAPFGY010000020.1, on the reverse strand, counting down.
CGACATCGGGATTGCCGGCAAAGCGATGCCCGGCGAACAGCACCACCGGCTGGAAGAGCTGCACCATCACGATCGCGATGATGACGGGCCGCACCGGAAGCAGGCTCTCGCTACGGCCGTCGGCGGCGAACAGGCTGAAGATCGTGGCGACGAGTGCCAGGTTGCGGACCACCGCCGCGATGCTCGCCGCGTCGTGATCCGGGCCGAGCGCTGCCGAAAGAGCACACCAGGCGCCGCTTGCCGCAGCGGCAACCATGAGCCCCGTGCGATCCGGCCGGCTGCGCTCGCCGTAACGCCACAGCCAGGCGAGCGCGAGGGTGCTGAGGCACGCCCCTGCCGCCCAGGCGAACAGGCCCAGCAGCGCGGCAAGCGTCTGCGCCGTGGTCACCGCGCCCCCTCAGGCCAGAGGATCACCCGCAAGGTCTGGAGCAGGATCACGAAATCGAGGAAGGGCGTGTAGTTCTTGGCGTAGTAGAGATCATATTCGAGCTTGCAGCGGCTGTCCTCGACCGAAGCGCCATAGGGATAGTTGATCTGCGCCCATCCGGTGATCCCCGGCTTCACCATGTGCCGCTCGCCGTAGAAGGGGATCTCCTCTTCGAGGCTCTCGACGAAGGACGGCACCTCGGGTCGCGGGCCGACGAAGCTCATCTCGCCCTTCAGGACGCTCCAGGTCTGGGGCAGTTCGTCGATGCGGACCTTGCGGATGAAGCGTCCGAGGCGGGTGACGCGCGGATCGTCCTTCTCGGCCCACTTGGCACCGTCCTTCTCGGCATCGGTGCGCATCGAGCGCAGCTTCACGATCGTGAAGGGCTCGCCATAGAGCCCGATCCGCTGTTGGCGGAAGAAGGCCGGTCCCTTGCTGTCCAGCTTCACGAGCAGCGCGAAGAGGACGATGATCGGCAGCGTCAGCGTGAGCAGGACGAGGCTCGCGGTGATGTCGAATATGCGCTTGACCGCGCTTGAGAACATCCGACTGCTGGAAAAGCCGTCCGAGAAGATCAGCCACGAAGGATTGACCGTGTCGAGGTCGATCTTGCCCGTCTCACGCTCGATGAAGCTCGAGAAGTCGTTGACGTGGACGCCCTTGGTCTTAATCCGCAGCAGATCCTTCAGCGGCAGCGCGTTGCGGCGCTCCTGAAGCGCGAGTACCACCTCGGAGACGCCGAGGTTTTCGACGAAGCGGCCGAGATCGTGGATCGCCGCGCGCGGGATCGCCTCCTCCACCCGCCGCTGGTCCTCGCTCATGGCGATATAGGCGACGATGGCAAAGCCGCTCTCCGGCTTCTCGCCCAGTTCGCGCAAGCGCTGCGCCCGGTCCCCCGCGCCCAGAACCATCACGCGGCGACGAAAGGCGGAGGAGCCGAGGAAGGAATTGAGCAGCAGGCGGTCTGCAATCAGCACCAGGATCGCCAGACCCATGGTGTAGAGCAGGGTCGAGCGCCAGAACCAGTCGCTGGGGATGACGAAATCGATGAACGCCAGAGCGATGATGCCGAGGCTGATCGCCACCAGCACCCGCGCACCGGCAAATCGCAGGGACCTCAGCGCGTTGGGACCGTAGACACCGACCGCGATCATCGCGAGCCAGATCACCCCTGCCGTGCCGAACAGGGCGAAGGCCCGCTCGGCAACCGGCGTCGGCCCCATGCCGATCTGATGGATGCGCCATTGCCAGGCGGTCTCGACCGCCAGGACCAGCAGGCACAGGTCGAGCAAGCCGAGCAGCAGCACGGCGTGCGGGATGTAGTGCTTGAACAGGCGGATCATATGCGCGGGGTGTCCGGTCAACCTTGCAAGGTCATCGGATTACCCGCGAGAGGTGAAATGTCGGTAAACTTTACACTAACCCGCCGGCAGGCCGTCCCGTGGTCGACGTCATGGGCGGCATCAGTGCCCGCTCATGCCCGTGCGTTCTTGCTGCATCGAGTTACGAACACGCGGAAATTCTGACGGATACGTCTTCACCGTTCGGAAGCGGGTCGCAGGCGCGGGAGCGTCCCGGCGAGCCGCGCCGGTGCTGGGGTCAGACATTCCGACCTCCCGCACCTGAGGCAAGGTGTGCCAAGCGGCACCGCATCGGCCCGGTCGAGCGAGACGCCTCGCGCGTGAGCGAGATCGCCCGCAAACCGCGCCTCGAGCCCCAGCACCACCGCACGGCGACCTGCGCACATCACACCGTCGCCATCTACGGTGCGGGTGATGGTGAACCAGTGCCGCGCCGCCCCCTCCCCCTCGCCGAAGGTCACCGCCTGGGTCAGCACCGTGCCCGGCCGCTCGAACGCGGCGTAGGGCACCCAGGCCGGCCAGCGCGCCCCCTCCAGAGGGTAGAGCGCGCCGCTTCCGCCGGCGGTGAAGCGGGTCATCCGCCCGGCCCGGTCGATCACCGCCATGAAGAAGGGCAGGCCCCGCTCGCCGACCCGCCCGAGCGTTGTCAGCCGCTCGGCAACCTGATCGAAGCTGACCGCGAAGCGGCGCTGGAGGACCGCAAGGTCGTATCCGGTCGCCTCGCAGGCGCGCAGGAAGCGGCGGTAGGGCAGCAGCAGCGCGCCGGCGAGGTAATCAGCAATGTGTTCGCGCAAGGCATCGCGCGCCTCGGCGGCGGCGAGGTTCGCGCCCGCGACAATCGTCTCGATCCCCTCGCGCATTTCCAGAATGCCGACCTGACGCGCGATCTGGAACCGCCGCGCAGCGCCGGGCAGCATCTCGGAGAGCTGGAGCTGGCGCGCGTGCAGATCAAGCCGATGAACCTGCCCGGGCATGACCTCGGCTGGCAGCACGCGGACCGAGAGCTGGTGCTTCTCGCGCAGGCGCTCGGAAAGCGCCGCGCTGATCTCCCCGCGCGACAGGCGCAGCTCGTCGGCAAGGTGTTCGGCAGCATGATCGAGATCGGCAAAGTGATTCTGCCAACGCTCGACCGCACGGCGCACGGCCACCTCGGCATCTTCGAGGACAAGTCGCTCGCCGCCGCCTGCACCGCCGCCTTTGTCGTAAAGGCGCGCGAAGGCAGCCGCGATCTGCGGGGCCGCTGCGAGAAACTCCTGCACCTCCTCCCGATCGATCCCGAGGTCGCCGAAGCGCTTGTCGGCGAGGCGGCGCACCATGCCGTCGAGTCCGCCGATCGCATCGTCCTCGCGCAGGGATCGCGGGTCGAAGTCGAAGCGCTCGATCACCTGCACCAGCACACGCGCAGACAAGGGGCGCTGGTTACGCTCGATGAGGTTAAGGTAGGAGGGCGAGATGCCCAGCAGGCTGGCCATCGCCGCCTGGGTGAGGCTTTCACGCTTGCGCAGGCGGCGCAGGGCAGGTCCGGCAAGGAGGGTGTCGCTCATGCGACCTTGTAAACTTAATTACAGATTGACACAAGATCGCGGGCAATTGTCCGTATAGCGACACGATTTTCTGTAAGTTTCCCTGTCATGCTGCGCCGCACCACGGCACATCGCGACATATCCAGTGGCGAGTCACGGGATCGGACTCACCCTCCCCAGGATGGACAGGAGAAGCACATGACCTACCAGAACACCATCGCCCGGATGCGCGAGATCGTCACCGCCAACGGGCCGAGCTGGGCCGCGATCGATCCCGAGAGCGCCGCGCGCATGGCGATCCAGAACCGCTTCGCCACCGGCCTCGACATCGCCAAGTACACCGCCAAGATCATGCGCGCCGACATGGCCGCCTATGACGCCGACCCCGCGCAGTACACCCAGTCGCTGGGCTGCTGGCACGGCTTCATCGCGCAACAGAAGCTGATCGCGATCAAGAAGCACTTCGGCTCGACCAAGCGCCGCTACCTCTACCTCTCGGGCTGGATGGTCGCCGCGCTGCGCAGCGAATTCGGCCCGCTGCCCGACCAGTCGATGCACGAGAAGACCTCGGTGCCCGCGCTGATCGAGGAGCTCTACACCTTCCTGAAGCAGGCCGACGCCCGCGAGCTGGGCATGATGTTCCGCGCGCTCGACGCCGCTCGCAAGGCTGGTGACGCGGTCGAAGCCAAGCGCCTCGAGAACGCGATCGACAATTACGAAACCCACGTGGTGCCGATCATCGCCGACATCGATGCGGGCTTCGGCAATGCCGAGGCGACCTACCTCCTCGCCAAGAAGATGATCGAGGCGGGCGCCTGCGCGCTCCAGATTGAGAACCAGGTTTCGGACGAAAAGCAATGCGGCCACCAGGACGGCAAGGTCACCGTGCCGCACGAGGACTTCCTCCAGAAGATCCGCGCCTGCCGCCATGCCTTCCTCGAACTCGGCATCGACAACGGCATCATCGTCGCCCGCACCGACTCGCTCGGCGCCGGCCTGACCAAGCAGATCGCTTTCTCGAAGGAGCCGGGCGATCTGGGCGACCAGTACAACAGCTTCCTCGATGCCGATGAAGTCGATCCGGCCAACATCACCAATGGCCAGGTCTTCATCAGCCGCGACGGCAAGCTGCTCGCCCCCAAGCGTCTGCCTTCGAACCTCTACCAGTTCCGCCCCGGCACGGGCGAGGACCGCGTGGTGCTCGATTGCATCACCTCGCTCCAGAACGGGGCCGACCTGCTCTGGATCGAGACCGAGAAGCCCCACGTCGAACAGATCGCCGGCATGGTCGACCGCATCCGCGAAGTCGTGCCGAACGCCAAGCTCGTCTACAACAACTCGCCCAGCTTCAACTGGACGCTGAACTTCCGCCAGCAGGTGTTCGACGCCTGGGAAGCGGCGGGCAAGGACGTGTCGGCCTATGACCGCGCGAAGCTCATGAGCGTCGACTACGACGGCACCGAACTGTCGGACGAGGCCGACGAGAAGATCCGCACCTTCCAGCGCGACGCCGCTGCGCGGGCGGGCATCTTCCACCACCTCATCACCCTGCCGACCTACCACACCGCAGCCCTCAGCACCGACAACCTTGCCCGCGAGTATTTTGGCGAGGCGGGGATGCTCGGCTACGTCAAGAACGTGCAGCGCGAGGAGATCCGTCAGGGCATCGCCTGCGTGAAGCACCAGAACATGTCGGGCTCCGACATCGGTGACGATCACAAGGAGTATTTCGCCGGCGAAGCCGCGCTCAAAGCGGGCGGCATCCACAACACGATGAACCAGTTCGAGGCCGCGTAAGCGCCTCGCGAGGGTTGGGAGAGAATCCCGGGAGGACCGGACAATCCGGCCTTCCGGGAGCCGCCCGAACCGCCTAAGGACGGCGGGTGACACCACCCAGGGAGAGTGACATGACCGATACCGACACCCCCAAGACCGAGCCCGCCCGCGCCCGTGCGCTGCTCTCGACCGCCGACATGAAGCTCCTGCGCCGCGCACTCGAGAGCCACGCCCGCAACACCGAGGACCGCGAAGAGCTGGCCAAGATCAACGCGCTCCACCACCGCCTTGGCACCTACGTGCCCTCGGGCACCTGAGGCGCGGGAAACCCGTTTCACAGTTCTCCTGGGGAGGAGAAACGGCCGCCGGAACGTTGCCTGATCGGGTGCGATCCGGCGGCCGAATTGTTTTCCTCCGCTCCCGGCCTTGCTCAGGCTGCCGGAGGGCAGTCCTACTTCTTCGCCATGATCCCGAGCGCCGCGGAGGTCATCGCCTCGGTGGCCGTGGCGATCACCACCGGCGCATCGGGCGCCCAGAACGGCGAGTGCAGCGAGGGCAGTTCGATTTCCCCCTTCTGCGCGCGTTCCCACTGGCTCTGCGGCACCCCGCCGACCCAGAAAATGAGCGACTGCACATTCGCCTTGTCGGCCCTGTAGAACTGGCTGAAGTCCTCCCCGCCCATCACGCTCGGCACCTCCGCGACCCGTTCGCCGAAGCGCGCTTTAAGCCCGGCGGCGACCCGGTCGGTGAACTCGGGCGTGTTGTAGGTCGCGGGCGTATAGGGTTCCTGCACCGCCACGCGCGGCAGCTTGTCCTCCGGCATCCCGGCCGCAATCGCCTCGCCGCGCGCGATCCGGGCAATGCCGTCGAGCAGGTGCTTCCGCGTCTCGTCGCTGTAGCTCCTCACCGTGATCTGGAGCCGCGCCTCGTCGGGGATGATGTTGTGCTTGGCCCCGGCCTGGAAGCTGCCCACGGTCACCACCGCCGGATCGTTGGGGTTGAGCTCGCGGCTCACCAGCGTCTGCAGCCGCATGACGATCGAGGACGCGATCACCACCGGGTCCTTCGTCGTGTGCGGATAGGCGCCGTGGCCGCCCACCCCCGGCACGGTCACATCGACGCTATCGACATTGGCGAGCGCGAAGCCCTTGGTGTAGCCAATCTGCCCGGCGGGATATTGAGCCGCGTCGTGAAAGGCGAGCACATAGTCGGGCTTGGGAAAGCGCGTGTAGAGCCCGTCGTCGATCATCGCCTTGGCGCCCAGTCCGATCTCCTCGGCGGGCTGGAGGATCATCACCAGCGTGCCCGACCATTCGGCCTTGCGCTCGCTCAGCAGCTTGGCGGTGCCGATCCATGCAGTCATGTGGGTGTCGTGCCCGCAGGCATGCATCACGCCCGTTTCGGTGCCGTTCTGGGCGACGGCGCGGACCTTAGAGGCGAAGGGCAGCCCGGTCTGTTCGACCACTGGCAATCCGTCCATGTCGGCGCGCAGCAGCAGCACCGGGCCGGGGCCGTTCTCCATCACCGCAACCACGCCGGTCTTGCCGACGCCCTCGGTCACCTTGAAGCCCATCGCCCGCGCCCGGGCGGCGAGTTTCTTGGCGGTTTCGACCTCCTGAAAACTCAGTTCGGGGTGGGCGTGCAGATCGCGGTAGAGCGCATTGAGATCGGGCATCTGCGCCGCCACCGCATCGCGCAGTTCGTCCGCGGCCGCCGGTGCCGCCATCCCCAGCGCCAGCACGCTCGCCGCCGCCAGCCTGCCCATCATCCGCATTGCATCACTCCCTTCACCTTGGCGCACCCATCCCTGAATGATGAGACACTTGAGACACTGTCCTGAAAGCGAAAACTGCACTGCCCCCTGCGACCCCCGCGCCCTCCACGTGGCGCAAGAGGGCGCAATGAACAGGAAGGAGCCTTTGCACGATCATCCGCCTATGATGGCACAGCCAGCATGGCGTAGGAAATCGATCTTGCCGTCAAAGCGGCCAGGACCACAGAATGAGCGGCGTGCCGACCAGGATCACTAGCAGCGAAAGCGGCGCGCCGAGCCGCGCATAATCGCCGAACTTGTAACCGCCCGCCCCGAACACCAGCGTATTGCACTGGTGCCCGATCGGCGTGAGAAAGTCGCACCCGGCCCCCACCGCAATCGCGATCAGGAACGGTTCGGGCCGGAACCCGAGCTCCTGCGAGAACACCACGGCGATCGGTGCCATCACCAGCACCGTGGCGGCGTTGTTGAGGAAGGGCGTCACCGCCATCGCGGCAATCAGGATCAGGGCGACGGCACCCCACGGCGGTAGCTGGGTTGCGATCGCGGCGAGTTCTTTGGCGATGATGTCGGCCGCGCCGGTCGATTGCAGCGAGGCGCTGACCGGGATCAGCGCAGCGAGCATGATGAGGATCGGCCATTCGATCGATTCGTAGGCCTCGTCGATCGGCAAGGTGCCGGTGATCACCATCAGCGCGGCGGCCGCGAAAAAGGCGATCGCAACCGGAACGAGTCCGCTCGCGGTCGAGATGATCGCGGCGGCGAGAATGGCGACCGGCAGCAGGCCGCGGCGCGATGCGCCAAGGCGGATGTCGCGCTGCGCCAGCGGCAGCGCGCCGAGCTTGGCCAGACGATCGGGCAGTTGCGCCGTCAATCCCTGCAACACTATCACGTCGCCGGGTTGCAGCACCGTCTGGCCGATCCGCCGCGACAGGTTTTCGCCCGCACGCGAGACAGCGATGAGATTGATGCCGAAGCGTTCGCGCAGTTGCAGCCGCCCCGCCGTCCGGCCTACGAGCGCCGAATCCGGCTTGATCACCGCTTCGAGCACGCCGACCCCGTCGCCCTTTTCCAGCCCGGGCGTTCCTGCACCGGTCAGAATCAGGCGATCGCCCGCAATCACACGCTCCAGCGCATCCGGGTCACCGCCAAGGATCAACAGGTCGTTCGGTTCAATTGCGCCACCGGGTGTCACCTCGACCGGGACACCGCCGCGCAGAAGGCCGGTGATTTCCACCGTATCTTCGTGGCGCGCAACAAATTCGGCGATCGTCTCGCCGATCGCCTGCGAGCCTTCGGACACGGAGGCCTCGGTCACGTAATCGGAGATGTCGAGCGCCTCGCCCAGCAAGGCCGCCGGCTTGCGATCGGCGGGCAGCAAACGGTAGGTGAGGCGCAGGAAGACCAGTCCGATCACCAGCAGGCCGAGGCCGGTGGGAAGATAATCGAACATCCCGAAAGGCTGCCCCGTCATGTCCTCGCGCACCCGGCTGACGATGATGTTGGGCGACGTGCCGACCAGCGTGGTCAGGCCGCCCAGCAGCGAGGCGAAGGACATGGGCATGAGGTAAACCGAAGGGCTGGTCTCGCTCTTCTTGGCAAGCTGGAATGCCGCCGGCATCATCATCGCCAGCGCGCCCACGTTCTTGATCATGCCCGACAGCACGCCGACCGAGGTAATCAGCAAGGTCAGCTGCGAGGGCACGGTGCGGGTGAATTGCGCAACTCTGGCAAGCAGCGCCTCGACCACGCCCGACCGCTGGATCGCGGCCGAAACGACCAGCGCCGATCCGACGATCACCACGATGTCATCCGACATCCCGGTAAAGGCTTCCTCGGGCGAGACGATCCCCACCGCCAGCGCAGCCAGCAACGCGATCACCGCGGTGACATCGTAGCGGAACCGTCCCCACACGAAGAGCACCATCATCCCCGTCAAGATCGCGATCGACAGCCATTGGGGGAGCGTCATTACGGTCGGTCAATCCTTCTTGGATCGCGTTTACAATGGCCCGAAGGGCGCGTCCCCTTCGTGCCAACAGCCGTGTTTGTCGGCCGGTGCTGTCATCGCATGACGATCCCGGATTGGCCAACGGCGCAAGCCATTAATCCGCGAGCGCCGCTCACTGTTCCAGCGCACGCCGCGCCGGAAGCGAAAAATCGCGATTTCAGAGGAAGGTGGTGCCCCTGGCCAGACTCGAACTGGCACATCTTTCGATAACCGATTTTGAGTCGGTCGCGTCTACCAATTCCACCACAGGGGCACAGGGTGCAGGCCGGGCGCTGTTAGCCGGGTCGCCGCCGCGCTTCAACGATGTTTCACGTGAAACATCGATTTGGCGCTGCCTGAAGGGGGTCTAGAGGGGGCCTGGAGGGGGTCTGGAGGGGGGCAAGCCGAGGTCTGGCGACCACTTTGCGCAGGAAGAAGCCCACCCTTCCCCGGCCTAGCGCAGCGCGCCCGCCAGCAGCTTGTGGAGCTTGGAATGCAGCGCGTCATTCGCCGCCAGCAGTTGCTGCGAGTGGATCGCTTCCGAGCGGCCGCGAAAGTCGGTGACGAAGCCGCCCGCCTCGCGCACCAGCAGGCAGCCGGCCGCCGTGTCCCAATCGGAAAGGCCGCTTTCCCAGAAGCCGTCGAAGCGCCCCTGCGCCACATAGGCGAGATCGAGCGCCGCCGAACCGAAGCGGCGAATACCCGCGACCTCGGGGCCGATCGCGCCGAAGATCCGCGTCCACTCCGCAAAATCGCCGTGGCCCGCGAAGGGAATGCCAGTCGCGACCAGCGCCTCGCCGAGCCGCGAGCGGCCCGAGACGCGCAGGCGCGCATCGTGGAGCCAAGCCCCGCGCGATTTCTCCGCCCAGAAGGTCTGGTCGGTGATCGGCTGATACACGACCCCGGCGACGACATCGCCCCAGCCCTTGCCGTCAGGGCGCGGTTCCTGCGCGGCGATCGAGATGGCGAAGTGCGGGATGCCGTGGAGGAAGTTGCTGGTGCCGTCGAGCGGGTCGACGATCCAGCGCGGCATCCCCGGATCGCCCTCGATCACGCCCGCCTCCTCCATGACGAAGCCCCAGCCCGGACGGGCGGCGGAAAGTTCGTCATAGATCGTGCGCTCGGCGCGCATATCGGCCTTGCTGACGAAATCGGCCGGGCCCTTGCGGGAGACCTGCAGGTGCTCGACTTCGCCGAAATCGCGCCGCAGACGCCCGCCCGCCTTGCGCGCGGCGCGCTCCATGACGCGGATGAGGCCGGATATGGCTGCCATTGTTTCAACTCTCTGCCGTTCGCCTCGAGCGCAGTCGAGAGGCGGTGTCACGGCGCTATTGTGTCTCGACTACGCTCGACACGAACGGGGTAGGGGCTCGGCACGAACGCGGTTGGGCGCTTGCTGGTGCCGTGTGTCTCGACTTCGCTCGACACGATCGGAGCTTGGCGCTCAGCCGGCCTTGCCGATATAGGCCTGCTCGTAGACGTCGACGATGATGCGTGTGCCGCTGCCGATGTGCGGCGGGACCATGATGCGCACGCCGTTGTCGAGGATCGCGGGCTTGTAGCTCGACGAGGCGGTTTGTCCCTTCACCACGGCATCGGCCTCGACGATGGTGGCCTCGACCTGCGCGGGCAGTTCGACGCTGATGGGCTTCTCGTCCCACAGTTCCAGCGCCACCTGCATCCCGTCCTGGAGGAAGGGGCGTGCATCGCCCAGAAGGTCGCCCGGCAGGGTGATCTGCTCGTAGGTGTCGTTGTCCATGAAGACGAGATCGTCCCCTTCGGCATAGAGGAACTGGAAGTCCTTGGTGTCGAGCCGCACGCGCTCAACCGTGTCGGCGCTGCGGAAGCGCACGTTGGTCTTGCGGCCGTCCTGCAGGTTCTTCATCTCGACCTGCATATAGGCCCCGCCCTTGCCCGGCTGGGTGTGCTGGATCTTGGCGACCTTCCAGATGCCGCCTTCATATTCGAGAATGTTGCCGGGGCGGATATCGACGCCGCTGATCTTCATGGGGCGATGGGCCTTCTTCGGGAGTGGAAAGAGCGTGGAAGGGCGCGCCGCCAGCAAGGGGTGCGCCCGCAAATGATGCGCGCCCATAGCCGAGCCCGCCCCGCGCGGCAAGCGGGGGCAGGAACAGGGTTAATTCCATGGCAAGGCAGGCCCGGGGCTGGTATCGATTCGCCCATGAGAACCCGCACCGTGCTCCTCCTCCTCGCCCTTGCCGCCGGGATCGCCGCCGCCGCGCCGGGTGAGAGCCACGCGCAGGACCGCAAGGCCTCGCGCCCGCAGCCGCGCCCCGGCGCGCCGACCGGGGGGACGCTGGGCATCCTGCCGCACGGCACCTGGGAATGCGCCCTGCCCGGCGACGCGGGGGGCCCGGCCTTCGAGCCGATCGAGGAGGAAGGCTTCCTGATCAGCACCGCCTCGAGCTACCGCAGCCCCGGCGGCGGGCGCGGTATCTACCTTTTGCGCGGCACCGAGGTGGTCTTCACCCGCGGCCCCAAGAAGGACCAGCGCTTCCGGGTGCGCGGAGAGAACACCTTGCAGAAGCTCAACCCCGACGGGACCGACAGCAAGCTGGTCTGCACGCGGATCGGCAATATCGGCTGACCTGCGCGCCGCGCAGGGCCGTTCAGGACCGGGCGCGGCGGATGTCGTCGCCGAGCACCTCCTCGACCGTCTCGCCGTCCCGTTCGCGCAGCCAGTTGTGCGCCCGCGTCGCGGCGATGGCGCCGTGGCCCATCGCGACGCTGATCTGGTCGAGCCCCTCGACGAGATCGCCCGCGACGTAGAGCCCCGGAACCTCGGTGCCGAAAGGGCCATTGCCGGGCGCCTTGCCCTCCCCTGTCAGCTCCAGACCGAGCGCTCCGGCCAGATCGCTCCTCGGGGTGGAGCCGAGCGCGGGGTAGAGCACGTCGAAGGCGAGCGGCGCCTCGCGGCCCTCGCAATGGAGCAGGATCTCGCGCTCCCTCGGCTCGAAGCGCGTGACCGGATCGTGCAGCACATGGATGCCCGCCCGTTCGAGATCGGCTTCCTCCTCGGGGTTGAGCGCCACGTCGCGGCGCGGCAGCAAAGTCACGTCGTCCGAATAGCCCGCGAGGAACAGCGCCTCAGCCGCGCCGGACACGTCGCAGCCGAGCACGGCGATGCGCTCGTCCCGGTGCTCGAAGCCGTCGCAGATCGGACAGTAGCGCAGCACGCCAGCCTCGACTGCGGCCTGGTGGAGGTCCTCGGGCAGCGGCGGCTGGTTGTGCCGGACCCCGGTGGCAAGGATCACCGCGCGCGCGGTGTGGATGGTGCCACTTGCATCGGCGAGGCGGAACAGCCCGCCCTCGCGCGCCGCCCCGGTGACGCGCGCCTCGAGGAAGCGCGCCCCGTAGGTCGCGGCATGACGGGTCATGCGCTCGAGCAGTTCGGGCCCGGCGATGCCGCCCTCGTGGCCGGGCACGTTGCGGGTCAGCGGGATCTGCGCGGCGCGCGCCGAACTGTCGTGGATGACGAGCGTCGTGCGCAGGAAGCGCGCGGCATAGAGCGCGGCGGTGAGGCCGGCGGGGCCGGCGCCGACGATGATGATGTCGTGGATCACGCGTGTCTCGCAAGGGATGGGAGCCGGTGGCATCCGCGCTTGCCGCTTGCCGCGCTCTAACCGAGGTTGGCCGCGCGCGCGCGGAGGGGGGTCACCCGCGCATGACCTCGGCGAAGGCCTCGATCGCGGCGACCTCGTCCCCGCCCCACACGGCATGGCTGACCGCGAGGAAATCCGCGCCAGCCTCGACCAGCGGCGTGCAGTTGTGCGGGGTGATGCCGCCGATCGCGACACAGGGGATCTCGAAGAGCTGAGTCCACCACGCGAGCAGCTCGGGCAGCGGGCGCTCGGCATCCGGGCCCTTGTCCTTGGTGGCGGAGGGGAAGAACGCCCCGAAGGCGACGTAATCCGCCCCGGCCTCGCCCGCTTCCATCGCCAAGTGGCGGCTGGCGTGGCAGGTGACGCCGATCTGCGCCTCGCGCCCCAGTGCCTCGCGCGCCTCCTTGGGCGAGCCGTCCTCCTGCCCGAGATGCACCCCGTCGGCCTTGAGGCGCTTCGCCAGCGCCATCGAATCGTTGACGATGAAGGCGACGTCGTGCGCCGCGCAGATCGCCTGCAGGGGCTCGGCGAGCCGCGCGGCCTCGTGCTGGTCGAGGTTCTTCACCCGGAACTGAAAGGCGGTGACGAGATCGCCGTGCCGCCGCGCCCCTGCCGCGAGCGCGCGCTCGAGCCGCCGGGGGAAGTCGCCGCCCACGTCGAGGGGCGAGATGAGGTAGAGCTGGGTCTGGGTCATGGCGCGTCTCGCTAGTGGCTTGTCGCACGCCTGTCACCTGTTCAGGCGGCACTCAGGCGCGGGGCCGCCAAAGCGGGGCATGACCAAGCACGCCCGCCTTTTCGCCCCCACCGTGCTCGCCGCCCTGCTGGGGGCCTGCACGATCATCCCCGATCCCGCGCGCCCTGAGAGCGCAGCGGTCCCGCCACCCGGCAGCGCGGTCGCCCTGGGGCAGCCGGTGACGGTCTGCAGCCTCGTGGCGACGCCGCTCGAGGTGGTCGAGGACAGCCGCTGCCCCGTCAACGCGCGGTGCGTTTGGGCCGGGCGGCTGGTGGTGCGCACGCGGATCGAGGGTCAGGGCTGGAACCAGACGAGCGACCTCGTCCTAGGCGAGCCCTACCCCACCCGCGGCGGCACGTTCGCCCTCGTCGCCGGCAACCCCTCGCCCGAAGCGGGCACGCCGACGCCGAGGGAGGCCTACCGCTTCGTCTACGAGCCGCGCTGAGACGTTACACGCTCGCGCAGGCGATCTGGTCGATCGCCTTGCCGAGCACCGCGTCGAACTCGGCGTCGTCCTGCTGCTTGCGTAGGTCCTGCAAGAGCCCGCGGCTGAAGCTCGCGATCATGCCGGGGTTCTGGGCAAGACGCTCGCAGGCCTCGTCGGTCGAGAAGCCGCCCGACAGCGCCACGACGCGCAGCACCTTGGGGTGGCTGACCAGCGGAGTGTAGAGACCGGCCTTCGCGGGGATCGAAAGCTTGAGCATCACCTGCTGGCCCTCGGGCAGAGCGTCGAGATGCTTCAGGATCTCGGCGAGGAGGATCTCTTCACCCTCGGCCCGGTCTTCGGCGGTGATGTCGTATTCGGGCTCGATGATCGGCATGAGCCCGGCGGCGATGATCTCGGCGCCCACCTCGAACTGCTGCGCCACCACGGCGGCGATCCCGGCGGGGTTCGCGCTCTTGATGACCGAGCGCATCTTGGTGCCGAACATCCCCGCCGCCACCGACTTCTCGAGTAGCGCGGCGAGCTTCACCATCGGCTTCATCAGCTGCACGCCGTCCGCCTCGTCGGCCAGCCCCTCGTCGACCTTGATGAAGGGCACGATCCCGCGCGCCTTCAGCGCATCGCCGGTGGTCTTGCCGTCGACCATTCCGTCCATCGTCTTCTCGAACAGGATCGCGCCGATCACCTTGCCGCTGGCGAAGGAGGGCGCGGTGATGACGCGGGCGCGCATCGCGTGGATCTGGGCGAACATTTCCTCGTCACCCGACCACTCGGAATCCTCCACCCCGTAGCCGCGCAGCGCCTTGGGGGTCGAGCCGCCCGACTGGTCGAGCGCGGCGATGAACCCCTGGCCGGTGGCGATGCGGGTCGTCATTTCCTGGGTGTTCATGGCAAGCGTTCTCCAAGTCGCGAATGTGATGTGAGGTGCGGCCCCTCGCCCTCTATGCATAGGTATGCACAGCAGCTTCGGAGCGGGCCTTAGCGAGCCGTTGCGGATGCTGCAACTGCGAGATTCCGGCGCGAGATATCAGCGCTTCGACAGGCGCCGGATGATCCCGGTGAAACTCAGCGCCGGCTGCCCGTCGCCTGTCACCAACCCGCGCACGAAGATCGTCTTGCCCCCGCCGCGCGTGACTTCACCGCGCGCTTCGACCAGCGCTCCGGGCGGGACCGAGCCGAGGAAATCGCCCGACAGGTTGAGCGTCACCGCGTGGTCGCCATTCAACACATCGGTCGCGATGGCGAAGAGCGCGAAGTCGGCGAAGGTCATCAGGCAGCCGCCGTGCATGAAGCCGCCGCCGTTCATGTGGCGGTCTTCCGCACGGAAGGCGCTGGTGTAAGAGCCGTCATCTTCGCGGCGATAGTAGAAGGGTCCCGAGCGCGTCTCGTAAGGGTCGCCCTGCCAGTAACGCCACCCGGCGAACTCGCCCTCCTGCATGACGGAGAGCATCCCGTAGCTGGTCTCGACCGCCTCGCTCATCGGCGCTTGCCCCCCTTGTTCCACAGCTGAAGCCGCTGGATCGCGCGCGCGCGGTCCTCGTCCGGATCGAGCACCGCGATGCTGCGCTCGGCGAGCTTGTGCTTGCCGCCCCAGCTGCCCAGCTTCCACAGGTCGCTGACGAGGAACTGCCCCGCCCATTCCTCGCGGCCCAGCCCCAGCTTCAGTTCGGCGGCGGCGACGAACCACGCCGAAGTGCCGTGGGTGCGCACCAGCACCTCGCGGAAGGTAAAGGACCGGCAGGCGAAGCCTTCGGCCATCGCGGCAAGGAAGCTCGGGCGGTCGAGCAGCTGCGGCGGACGGGTGCCGACCATGCACATGAAGTCGCGCTTGGTGAGCTTCTTCATCGCCTTCTCGTCGCCCGCCACCCAGGCGCGCATCGCGCCCAGTGCCAGCGCCTCGATCTCGGCTTCGCTCACCGCCATGCCGATCAGGCCTCGAGCGCGGCGACGCCGGGCAGAACGCGGCCTTCCATCCATTCGAGGAAGGCGCCGCCCGCGGTCGAGACATAGGTGACGTCGTCCGTCACCCCCGCCTGCGCGAGCGCGGCGACGGTGTCCCCGCCGCCCGCGACGCTGATCAGCGAGCCCTCCAGAGTCAGCGCCGCCGCGGTGCGCGCCAGCGCCACGGTGGCAGCGTCGAAGGGCGGCGTCTCGAAGGCGCCGAGCGGCCCGTTCCACACCAAAGTGCGGCAGGTCTTGAGCACGTCGGCGAGCGCCTCGACTGCCGTCGGGCCCACGTCGAGGATCATCTCGTCCTCGGCCACCTCGTGGACGTTGCAGACCCTGAGGGACGGCGGATTCGCGGCAAATTCCTTGGCGACCACCACGTCATAGGGGAGGTGGACGGTGCAGCCCTTCGCATCGGCCTCGTCCATGATGCGGGCGACGGTGGGGGCAAGATCGTGCTCGCACAGGCTCTTGCCGACATTCACCCCGCGCGCGGCAAGGAAGGTGTTGGCCATGCCGCCGCCGATGATGAGGTGCTGGACCTTGCCGACCAGATGTTCGAGCACGGCGAGCTTGGTCGAGACCTTGGCGCCCCCGACCACGGCGGCGACCGGCGTCTGCGGCGAGCCGAGGGCGGCATCCAATGCCTTCAGTTCGGCCTCCATCGCGCGCCCGGCATAGGCCGGCAGGAAGTGCGCGAGGCCTTCCGTGGTCGCATGGGCGCGGTGCGCGGCGCTGAAGGCGTCGTTGACGTAGAGCGTCCCGTGCGCGGCGATCGCCTGGGCAAGGTTGGGATCGTTCGCCTCCTCGCCCGGCCAGAAGCGGGTGTTGTCGAGGAGGCCGATATCGCCCGGACCGAGGATGCCGACCGACTGCGCGACGACGGGGCCGGCGATCTCGGGGATGAACATGATCTCCTCGCCCAGCACGCGCTCGACGTCGCCCACCACCATGCTGGTGGAAAGGGTGGAGGAACGCTGCCCGCCGGGCCGGCCGAAATGCGCGAGCAGCAGAACCTTGGCCCCGCGCCCGGCGAGTTCGAGGATGGTGGGCTTGACCGCCTCGACCCGGGTCACGTCGGTCGCCGAGCCGTCCTTCATCGGCAGGTTCAGATCGACGCGGACAAGCGCGACCTCGCCGGTGAGATCGGCGGGGAGATCATCGAGGGTCTTGAACTTCGGCATCGCTCACTTCCGTTCCTCCCCCACCGGGGGAGGGGGACCGCGCGCGGGACGCGCGGGGTGGAGGGGCACCCTCGAATGATCCGAACAGTGGCGGGTGCCCCTCCACCATCCTGCGGATGGTCCCCCTCCCCTGGAGGGGAGGATGAGCTTACAGGAACTTCGCCACCACCCCGGCGGTGTCGATCATGCGGTTCGAGAAGCCCCACTCGTTGTCGTACCAGCTGACGACGCGGGCGAGCTTGCCTTCCATCACCGAGGTCTCGAGGCTGTCGACCGTCGAGGAGGCGGGGTAGTGGTTGAAGTCCGAGCTGACGAGCGGTTGGTCGGTGTAGTCGAGCACGCCCTTCATCGGGCCCTCGGCCGCCGCCTTGAGCGCCGCGTTGATCTCCTCGGCGGTGGTGTCGCGCGAGGGGACGAAGACGAGGTCGACCATCGACACGTTCGGGGTCGGCACGCGCACCGAGGAGCCGTCGAGCTTGCCCTTCAGTTCGGGCAGAACCAGGCCGACCGCGCGGGCGGCGCCGGTGGTGGTCGGGATCATGTTCTGCGCACCCGCACGGGCGCGGCGCAGGTCCGAGTGGATCTGGTCGAGCATCCGCTGGTCGTTGGTGTAGGAGTGGATCGTGGTCATGAAACCGCGCTCGATCCCGATCGCGTCGTTCAGCACCTTGGCGACCGGCGCCAGGCAGTTGGTGGTGCAGCTCGCGTTGGAGATGATCACGTCCTCGGCGGTCAGCGTTTCATGGTTCACGCCATAGACGATGGTCTTGGACACGCCCGTCGCGGGCGCGGAGATCACCACGCGCTTGGCCCCGGCGGCAAGGTGCGGGCGCGAGGCCTCGTCCGACTGGAAGAAGCCGGTGCACTCGAGCACGATGTCGACGCCCATGGCGGCGTGCGGCAGGTTGGCGGGATCGCGCTCCTTGGTCACCGCGATGCGCTTGCCATTGACGATGATTGCGTCGCCATCGGCAGTTACTTCGCCGTTGAAGCGGCCATGGACTGAATCGAAGGCAAACAGCAGCGCATTGGCCTTGGCGTCCGCGAGGTCGTTGATCGCGACGAGGTCGAGATCGTGGTCCGTGCGCTCGAGGATGGCGCGGGCGACGAGACGGCCGATACGGCCGAAGCCGTTGATGGCGACTTTGGTAGCCATGGGAGGTTCTCCTGCTTAATTGTTCAGTTTGTTCAGGATCTGCGGCACGATCTTGTCCGCGGTGAAGCCGAAATGGGCGAACAGATCGCCCGCCGGGGCCGAGGCGCCGAAACGGTCGAGGCCGATGGCGAGGCCCTGCGTGCCGGTGTAGCGCTGCCACCCGAAGGTGCTCGCCGCCTCGATCGCAACGATCAGCGCGCCTTCGGGCAGGAGTTCGGCGCGGTAGGCGTCCGGCTGCTCGTCGAAGAGCTCGGTCGAGACCATCGAGACGACGTCCGCGCCCACGCCCTGCCCTTCGAGCTGGGCGGCGCAGGCCAACGCCAGCTCGACCTCCGAACCGGTGGCGAGGATCACGACCTTGCGCGCCGCTTCGGCACCCTTGAGGCGGTAGCCGCCCTTGGCCGAGAGGTTCTCGGAAGCCTCGGTGCGCAGCTGCGGCAGGTTCTGGCGGGTCAGCGCCAGCACGCTCGGCCGATCCTTCTGCCTCAGCGCGAGGTCCCAGCACTCGGCGGTCTCGACGGCATCGGCGGGGCGCATCACGAGGAGGTTCGGCATCGCCCTAAGCGATGCGAGGTGCTCGATCGGCTGGTGCGTGGGCCCGTCCTCGCCCAGCCCGATCGAATCATGGGTCATCACGTAGATCACCCGCGCGCGCTGGAGCGCCGAGAGGCGGATCGCGCCGCGGGCATAGTCGGTGAAGACGAGGAAGGTGCCGCCATAGGGGATCACCCCGCCATGCAGCGCCATGCCGTTCATCGCCGCGGCCATGCCGAACTCGCGGATACCGTAGTAGACGTAGCGGCCCGCATAATCGTCCTTGGAGAAGGTGCCGATCCCGCCCGCCAACGTGTTGTTCGAGCCGGTGAGGTCGGCGCTGCCGCCGATCGTGTCGGGAAGCTGCGGGTTGATCGCGCCCAGGGCGATTTCCGAAGCCTTGCGGGTGGCGATCTTCTGCGGGCTTGCGATCAGCGATGCGATGTGCGCGTCGAGGCTGAAGTCCTCCGGCAGGTCGCCCGCCATGCGCCGCTCGAACTCCGCCTTGTGCTGTGAGGCTTCAAGCCTGCCCGCCCAGGCCCCGTGCGCCGCACGGCCCGGCTCGGCGGCGGCGTGCCAGTCGGCGAGGATCTCGCTCGGGATCACGAAGGGCTCGGACGTCCAGCCCAGCGTCTCGCGCGCCGCGGCGACTTCCGCCGCGCCAAGCGCCGCGCCGTGGGTCGCGCTGGTGCCCTGCTTGTTGGGAGCGCCCTTGCCGATCACCGTGCGGCAGGCGACCAGCGAAGGGCGCGGATCGGCCTTCGCTTCCATGAGCGCGCGCTCGATATCCGCAAAGTCATGGCCGTCGCACTCCGTGACGTGCCACCCGGTCGCGGCATAGCGGGCCTTGATGTCCTCGGAGGTCGACAGGTCCGTCGCCCCGTCGATGGTGATGCGGTTGTCGTCCCACAGCACGTTGAGGTGCCCGAGGCCGAGGTGCCCGGCGAGCCCGATCGCCTCGTGGTTGATGCCTTCCATCAGGCACCCGTCGCCGGCGATCACCCAGGTGCGGTGATTGACGAGATCATCGCCATAGACCGCATTTAGGTGCCGCTCGGCCATCGCCATGCCCACCGCCATCGCGAGGCCCTGCCCCAGCGGCCCGGTGGTGCATTCGACGCCGTCGAGAAGGAAGTTCTCAGGGTGACCCGCGCACGGCGAGGTCAGCTTGCGGAAGCCCTTGATGTCCTCGATCGTCGGCGCGGCGTAGCCGGTGAGGTACAAGAGGCTGTAGATCAGCATGGAGCCGTGCCCCGCCGACAGCACAAAGCGGTCGCGGTCGGCCCACTTGGGCGCGGCAGGATCGAACTTGAGGTGGCCGGTGAACAGCACCGTCGCCACGTCGGCCATGCCCATCGGCATTCCGGGATGGCCCGAATTGGCCGCCTCCACCGCATCCATCGCGAGCGCGCGGATGGCATTGGCCATCGGCTGGAGGCGGGCGGCGTCGATGCTCGTCGGCACGGATGATCTCCTGCTCGCGGCGGAAGCCTCTGATCTGGGCCAGTCCAGGCGATTCGACCCCTGCCGCGGTGCGCCGTGCCATTGCCGAGGCTTCGTGGGAGGTCAACCACGCGCAGCAGGGTCTCCCCGGAAGGGACGGCGCCCGCCGCGCCGAGCCACTTATCAACAGCCCCCGCCAAGCCTTTGCGCGGCCACTTTTCTGTTGGTATTCCTGCGCGCATGACCGCCGACCGCATCGCTGCCGCCCTGGCCCGTATCGAGAGCGCCATGGCGCGCATCGACGCCGCGCGCGCGGGCGCTGGCGGCACCGAGCTGCGCAGCGGCGGGGGATCGGGCAAGGTCGTCGAACTCGTCAACGTGCATGAGAAACTTCGCGAGCAAGTCGCTGAAAGTCTACGCGAACTCGACGATCTCCTCGAGCAGCTGGAGGGCCACGAGGGATGAGCACCGTCACGCTCAGCATCGGCCCCAAGACCTACACCGTGGCCTGCGCCGACGGGCAGGAGGCGCATATCCGCGCGCTGGGCGCGATGATCGCCGACAAATATGCCCAGCTCGGCCAATCGCGCGCGCCGCTCGAGGCGCAGAACCTGCTGTTCGCCGCGCTGTTCATGGCCGACGAGCTCGACCAGGCAAGGAAGCGCGTCGCCGCCTTCGCCGAGCCCGACACCAGCGAGGCCGATGCCCTGCGCGCTGGCATCGCCCGGCTCGAGGCGGAGTTGGCGGCAGCGCGGGAGGAGGCGGCCGAGGCTAGGGACGCGGCAGCGGTGGCTGCGGCCCGCGCCGCGCCCCCCCCGCCGCTCGCGCCGATCACGCCGCAATTCGACCTGTTTGGCGGACCGCCTGCCACCGCTACCGAGGACGAGGACCTCGCCGCCCGGCTCGAAGCCCTCGCCGCGCAGGCCGAGGCGAGCGCGGCCGCGCTTGAAGCGGCGCTGCCAAGCGCCTAGATTGATCGGCGGCGGGACTGCCCGGCACGAGCCGATTGAATATCCCTGAGGCTATAAGCAATCCATGGGAGTTGTCCCTGCCCCTGTCTGTCGGTTCGTCCGGGAGGCTCGGGTACACGGCGCCCACCTGACGTTAGGCGTCAGAGGATTTCGAGTGCAAACGACCCATGGTGGTTCCGCCACTTCCTTGATTTCCGCAACGCCTCCGCGATGCGGTTCCTCCGGGGGCCCGGCCCTTCGGGCCACCCCTGCGGGCGGCCGTTCGGCCTTGCGGGCCTTTGGCCCGATTCAGTCCTCCCCTTCGGGGGAGGGGGACCATCGGCAGGATGGTGGAGGGGCGAGCGGCGGTCATGCTTGCCGCATCGGCAGCGGGGGGCTACCCGAAACCCCATGACCGACCTCACCAAAGCCGCCTTGCGCAAGCACCTGCGTGCCTTGCGCAAGGCGCACGTCGATGCGCTACCAAACAACCTGCGCGCGCTGATGTTCCACCGCCCGCCCGCCCCGCTGCTCGCGCGGATCCCCGCCGAAGCGGTGATCGGCCTCTACCAAGCCGGACCCTTCGAGGCGCCCGCGGCGGCCTATGCGCGCTTCTTCCGCGATGCCGGGCACACCATCGCCCTTCCCCACTTCGCCGCCCGCGACGCAGGCATGACCTTCCGCCACCACACCGACCCTTACGCTCAGGACGATCTCGAGGTCGGCCCTTTCGGCATCCTCCAGCCCTCCGCCGATGCCGAGGCGCTGGTGCCCGACGTGCTGTTCGTGCCGCTCGTCGGCTTCACCGCCGATGGTGCGCGGCTCGGGCAGGGCGGCGGGCATTATGACCGCTGGCTTGCGGAACAACGCCCCGCGCTCGCCGTTGGCCTCGCATGGGACGCGCAGGCCTGCGAGACGCTTCCCACCGAGCCGCACGACGTGCCCCTCGACGCGGTCGTCACCCCCACCCGGATCTACGGAAGCCTCTGATGCGCGAGACCCCGACCTGGCGAATCCCCTTCGGCATCATCGCCCTCTTCATCGGCCTCATGGTCTATGGCGTGGTGATCGCGCGCTATGCGCCCGGGCTGATCGGGGGCTGGAGCGGGCTTGCGCAGACGGCCGTCTACGTGGTGCTCGGCCTCGTGTGGCTGCTGCCGCTCAAGCGCTTCCTGATCTGGATGGAGACCGGCCGCTGGAGCGCGCCTGCGGGGGCCCAGGCAAAGAAAAAGGCGGACTGAACGCCCGCCTTTTACCGGCCTTCAAGGCCTTCCCTCAGGGAACAAGTGGCGCGAGTGACGGGGCTCGAACCCGCGACCTCCGGCGTGACAGGCCGGCGCTCTAACCGACTGAGCTACACCCGCGCATCTTGTCCTTTCCGAGCGATCCGGCGATCCCGTCCCGCTCGTGGAGCGCCGCCATTAGGGCCGGGTGTGAGGACTGTCAACGCCCCTCGCACCGCCCTCGGCGGATATTTTCCCATCAACCAACCAACAGCAACGCCGGCGTCTCGATGAGCGTCTTGACGGCCTGGATGAAGCTCGCCGCATCGTGTCCGTCGACCACGCGGTGGTCGCAGGAGATCGAGATGTTCATGAGCTTGCGCTTGGCGATGCGCTCGCCGCCCATGCCGTCGGCGACGAACATCGGGCGCTCGACGATGCGGTTGGGGCCGATGATCGCGACCTCGGGGCGGTTGATGACCGGCGTGGTCGCGACCCCGCCGAGGGGGCCCAATGAGGTGATCGTGAGCGTCGAGCCCGACAGCTCCTCCGATGTCGCCTTGCCGCTGCGCGCGGCCTCGGCGAGGCGGCCGATCTCGCGGGCGAGCTGCCACAGGTTCTTTCCCTGCGCGTCGCGGATCACCGGGACCATCAGGCCCGCATCGGTCTGCGCGGCCATGCCGAGATGCACGCTGCCGTAGCGGGTGACGACATTCGCTTCGTCATCGTAGCGCGCATTGATCATCGGGAACTGCGGGATGGTCTTGCAGATCGCGGTGATCAGCAGCGGCAGCATGGTGAGCTTGGGCCGGTCCCCCCTGCCCTCGTTCAGCTGCGCGCGCAGGGTTTCGAGGTCGGTGACGTCGCACTCCTCGACATAGGTGAAGTGCGGGATGTGGCGCTTGGCCGCGGCCATGTTCTGGGCGATGCGCTTCCTCAGGCCGATGACCTTGATCGCCTCGTCGGCGCGGCTCACGCCCGCAGCCCCGAAGCCGCCGTTGTAGGCGAGGAAGGCGTCGAGGTCCGCATGACGCACGCGCCCGTCGGCGGCGGGCTTCACTTGGGCAAGGTCGATGCCGAGGTCCTTGGCGCGCTGGCGGACGGCGGGGCTCGCCAGCACCTTCACTTCCGTTCGTGGCGAGCCAGTCGATGCACCGTTCTTTTCTTCAGAAGTGAAAGACGGCCGTTGCCCCTGCGGGTCAGCTTCGCTTCCGACAGGCTCAGGGCGAACGGGGGTTGATGGGACCAGCGCCGCTGCATCTTCCTGGTCGCCCGCGTCCGAAGTCTCCACCTCGATCCGCTCGGCCACCTCCGCAGGAACGGGCGCATCCGACATCTCGTCCTCGACCTGCTCGGCCGCGGCTTCGGCTTCCGCTCCGGACACCTCGCCCTCGGTCTCGATCACCAGCAGCATCGCGCCGATCGCGATGGTGTCGCCCACCTCGCCGGCCAGCGCGGTGACGGTGCCGGAAACCGGGCTCTCGATATCGATCGTCGCCTTGTCGGTCATCACGTCGACGAGGTGCTGGTCCTCCTCCACGCGGTCGCCAACCTTGACGTGCCACTCGACGACCTCCGCCTCGGCGACGCCCTCGCCCACGTCGGGCATGTTGAATGTGAACTTGGCCATCGTGAGGTCAGTCCTTCAGAAGCTTGTCGATCGCCTCGCCGATGCGGACCGGGCCGGGGAAATAGGCCCATTCGAGGCTGTGGGGATAGGGCGTGTCGAAGCCGGTGACGCGTTCCACGGGCGCTTCGAGGTGGTAGAAGCAGCGTTCGGTGACGAGCGCGGAAAGCTCCGCCCCGAAACCGGAGGTGCGGGTCGCCTCGTGGACGATCAGGCAGCGGCCGGTCTTCTCGACCGAGGCCTCGATCGCTTCGATGTCGAGCGGCACGAGGGTGCGCAGGTCGAGGATCTCGGCATCGACCCCCTTGGCCTGGCACACCGCCTCGGCGACATGGACCATCGTGCCATAGGCAAGCACGGTCAGCGCCTCGCCCTCGCGCACGGTGCGCGCCTTGCCGAGCGGGATCTTGTAGTAGCCTTCGGGCACGACAGAATCGGGGTGCTTCTTCCACGGCTCGACCGGCTTGTCGTAGAAGCCCGAAAAGGGCCCGTTGTAGATGCGCTTGGGCTCGAAGAAGATGACGGGGTCATTGTCCTCGATGGCGGCGATCAGCAGGCCCTTGGCATCGTGGGGAGTCGCCGGGATCACGGTTTTCAGCCCCGCCACGTGGGTGAACAGCGCCTCCGGGCTCTGGCTGTGGGTCTGGCCGCCGAAGATGCCCCCGCCGAAGGGCGAGCGCACGGTGAGCGGCGCGATGTAGTCGCCCGCCGACCGGTAGCGCAGGCGCGCGGCCTCGGAGATCAGCTGGTCGAGGCCGGGGTAGATGTAGTCGGCGAACTGGATTTCGGGCACGGGGCGCAGGCCATAGGCGCCCATCCCCACCGCCACGCCGATGATCCCGCATTCGCTGATCGGCGTATCGAACACTCGGGTCTTGCCGTATTTCGCCTGAAGGCCAGCGGTCGCGCGGAACACGCCGCCGAAATAGCCCACATCCTCGCCCATGATGATCACGTCAGGATCGCGCTCGAGCATGATGCCCAGCGCCTCGTTGATCGCCTCGATCATGTTGAGGCGGCGTTCTGCGAGCACGGCTTCGCCCACGGTTGCTACGGTCTCGCTCATCCGAAGGGCCTTTCGGTGCCGAACTTGGCGATGCGCTCGCGGATCGCCTGGGCGGCCTGCTCCTCGAGGTGCCAGGGCAGCTCCTCGTAGACGTCCTCGAACATAGTGTGGAAGGGATGGTGGAGGCCGTGGCCGAGGATGCCGTTCTTCTCGGCCTCCTTGGTGGTGGCCTTGACCTCTTCGGCGCACTTGAGGTCCATCGCCGCGTGGCGCTCCTCGTCCCATTCGCCGATCGCGATGAGGTGGTTCTTGAGGCGCGTCACGGGATCGCCCAGCGGCCATTCCTCGCGCTCCTGCGCGCTGCGGTAGCCGCTCGGATCGTCCGAGGTGGAGTGGCCTTCCGCGCGGTAGGTGAAGTATTCGATGAGGCTAGGTCCGTGGTTGCCGCGCGCGCGGTTCGCCGCCCATTCGGCCGCCGCATAGCAGGCGAGCGCATCGTTGCCGTCGACCCTGAGCGCTGCGATCCCGTAGCCGAGCCCGCGCGCCGCAAAGGTCGTGCGCTCGGCCCCCGCGAAGCCGCTGAAGCTCGAGATCGCCCACTGGTTGTTGATGACGTTGAGGATGACGGGCGCGTTGTAGACCGCGGCGAAAGTGCAGGCTGAGTGGAAGTCGCCCTCCGCGGTCGAGCCCTCGCCCACCCAGGTCGCCGCGATCCGGCTGTCGCCGCGAATCGCGCTCGCCATCGCCCAGCCCACTGCCTGCGGGGTCTGCGTCGCGAGATTGCCCGAGATCGAGAAGAAGGAGTGCTCGCGGCTCGAATACATGATCGGCAGCTGGCGGCCCTTCAGCTTGTCGGCCTTGTTCGAATAGATCTGGTTGATCATCTCGATCAGCGGATAGCCGCGCGCGATCAGGATCCCCTGCTGGCGGTAGGAGGGGAAGATCATGTCGTCATGCGCGAGCGCCATGGCGGGCGCGATCGAGGTTGCCTCCTCGCCGGTGCACTTCATGTAGAAGCTGGTCTTGCCCTGGCGCTGGCCGCGGAACATCCGTTCGTCGAAGGCGCGCACCATCGCCATGTGGCCGAGCATCGCGCGCAGGGTGTCGGGCGAGAGGCGCGGGTTCCAAGGGCCGTGCGCCCGGTTGTCGTCGCCGAGCACCCGCACGAGGCCGTAAGCGAGGTCCGCCATCGCGCTCGGGTGCGTCGCCTCGTCGGGTCGCGGCTGGTCGCCGGGCTGTCCGATATCGATATGCGAGAAGTCGGCCTTGTCGCCGGGCCGGTATTTCGGCTCGGGCACGTGCAGCGCGAGCGCCGGTCGGTTGCTGTCGGACGGTTGTGCCGGATCGGCCATGGGCTCGCGCTCTCCCGTGCTCGCAGGGCCGCGAGGTGCGGGTGCGATCATTGCTTGTATACGTATTTTTATTTCACCGCCCGAAAGCGGTCAAGCACGGTGAGGGCCAAGCCATCATACCGCAACGGGGGCGCTGATCGGGGGCTGCGGTGCGTAATCATGCACCACGAAATCCTCGATCGTATATCCGAAAATTGTTTCGGGCAGCCTCGTGATGGCGAGCCGCGGATGGCCCTGCGGCTGCCGGCGCAGCTGTTCCTCGATCAGATGGGCATGGTTGAGGTAGAGGTGGACGTCCCCGCCCATCCACACCAGCTCGCCCGGCTCCATCCCCACCTGCTGCGCGATCATCCGGGTGAGAAGCGCCGCCGACCACAGGTTGAACGGAAGGCCGAGCGCGACGTCGCAGCTGCGCTGGTAGAGGAGGCAGTTGAGGCGCGCCTCCTCACCCTCGCCCGCGACATGGAACTGGTAGGTCTTGTGGCACGGCGGCAGGGCCATCCGGTCGAGCTCGGCGACATTCCAGCCCTCGATGATGTGGCGGCGGCTGCCGGGGCTAGTGCGCAGCGATTCAACGACAGCGGCGACCTGGTTGATCCCCTCGCCTTTCTCGTAGAGCCCGTCGGGGCGATAGCGGTAGGTCGGCCAGCTGGTCCACTGCTTGCCATAGACCGGCCCCAGATCGCCCCAGCGCCGCGCGAAGGCTTCGTCCTGGGCGATGCGGGCGACGAAATCATCGAGGCTGATCGCATCGCTCGTCTCGCGCACGTAGCGCGCGTGGGGCCATTCGTTCCAGATCTTCACCCCCTGCAGCACCAGCGGGCGGATATTGGTCTCGCCGGTCAGGAACCACAGCAGCTCGCGCGTCGCGGTCTTCCAGTAGACGCGCTTGGTGGTGAGCAGCGGCATGGCCCCGCCGCCAAGGTCGAATCGCAGCATCGCGCCCGCGATCGAGCGCGTGCCCACGCCGGTGCGGTCGATCCGCTCGGAGCCCGTCTCCCAGACCTGCCGCATCAGGTCGAGATATTGCTGTTCGGGGTGGGGAGGCGTGGCGGCGGCAAGCGGATTCGTGCGGGGGTTCATGGCTTCGACCATAGCGCGCATTTGCCCGCTTGCCACCCGCTGCGGGTCTGCCTATAGGGCGCGCCTTGCCTCGATCCGCAGGGACATCTGACCCCGCGGAGCCGACACGGTCGGGGAGTAGCTCAGCCTGGTAGAGCACTGTCTTCGGGAGGCAGGGGCCGGAGGTTCGAATCCTCTCTCCCCGACCAATTTCGGTTCTTGGCGCCGCGCCGTCCTCTCCGGTCCTGACCGGCGGGACGGAGACTGATCTGCGGACGACTGCGGCACGAACCTGGCATCCATGCCGGGCCTTTCATGCTCAGGCGGCCTGTTCGGCCTCCAGGAGCGCTCCGGCGGCGAGCCACGTCTCCTCCGCCTCGGCGAGGGCGGCAGCGGCCGCGGCGCGCTCGGTAAGCAAGCTTTGCATCTTCGTTCCCTTGTCGCCCGCCGCGCTTCCGCAGGCGAGGATCGCCTGATCCAGACGCTCCAGTTCGGACGTCAGCCGGGCGATGGCGCTTTCCGCCTTGCCGAAAGCGGCCTGCGCTGCGCGCCAGTCGCCAGCGCCAGCGGCACCGGCCTTGCTGCCGCCTCGCGCATCGCCACCGCGCTGGCCCTTCGACGGGCTCCGCCCGAGAATGAAGTCGATGTAGTCATCCATGCTGCCGTCATATTCGCGCGCCGTCCCGCCATCGACGAGGAACAGGCGGTCCGCGGTCAGTTCGACCATGTGGCGATCGTGGCTGATCAGGATCACCGCCCCGGTGTAGCTGTTGAGCGCCTGGATCAGCGCCTCGCGCGCGTCGACGTCGAGGTGGTTGGTCGGCTCGTCGAGGATCAGGAGATGCGGCGCGTCGCGGGTGATGAGCGCCAGCGCGAGCCGCGCGCGCTCGCCGCCCGACAGCTTGTCGACCCGCTGCTGGGCGCGCGGGCCCGAAAAGCCGAAGCGCCCCAGCTGCGCGCGCACCGCACTCTGCGAAAGCCCCTCCATCGCGCGGTTCATGAGATCGAGCGGGGTGTCCTCCCCCGCCAGCTCCTCCACCTGGTACTGGGTAAAGTAGCCGACCTTCAGCTTGCCCGGCGCGTTCACCGCGCCCTCGGCGGGGGAGAGTTGCGCAGCGAGGAGGCGGGCGAGCGTGGTCTTGCCGTTGCCATTGCGCCCCAGCAAGGCGATGCGGTCGTCGGCCTCGATGCGGAAGTTCAGCCGCTTGAGGATCGGCGGCGCCGCGCCATAACCGACCGCCGCCTGTTCGAGCGTGATCATCGGCGATTTCATCGCGGCCGGATCGGGGAAATCGAAGCTGAGCGACGGGTCTTCCATCAGCGCCGCGATCGGCTGCATCCTGGCGAGCATCTTGGCGCGCGACTGCGCCTGCTTGGCGGTCGAGGCGCGGGCGGAGTTGCGGGCGATGTAATCCCTGAGCCGCGCGGCCTGCGCCTCCTGCGAGGCCTTGGCCGCGGCCAGCTGCGCGGCACGTTCCGCACGCTGCTTCTCGAAGGCATCGTAGCCGCCCGGATAAAGCGTCAGCTGCCCGCCCTGCAGGTGCAGGATGTGATCCACCACCTTGTTGAGCAGATCGCGTTCGTGGCTGATGACGACCAGCGTGGCGGGGTAGGACTTGAGGAAGTTCTCGAGCCATAGCGTCGCTTCGAGGTCGAGGTGGTTCGAAGGCTCGTCGAGCAGCAGGATGTCGGGCTCGGAAAACAGCAGGGCGGCCAGGGCGATGCGCATCTTCCATCCGCCCGAGAAGCTGTCGACGGGGCGCTGCTGCATGGCTTCGTCGAAGCCGAGACCGGAGAGGATCTTCGCCGCGCGTGCCGGGGCGGAGTAGGCGTCGATCGCGAGCAGGCGCTCGTGAACGTCGCCCATCCGGTCCATGTCGGTGCAGGTCTCGAGCTCCGCGAGCAGCGCCGCACGTTCGGTCGCGGAGGCGAGCACGACCTCCTCGGGGGTCATCGAGCCATGCGGGGCTTCCTGCGCGATATAGCCGATGCGCGCGCGCGAGGGCTTGGAAATCTCCCCGTCGTCGGGCTCGATCTCGCCGATCAGCGCCTTCATCAGCGTCGACTTGCCCGCGCCGTTGCGGCCGATCAGGCCGACGCGGGCGCCCACCGGCACGGTCGCGCTGGCGCGCTCGAGGATGGGCCGGCCGCCGAGCCGGACCGTGACGTTGTCGATGGTGAGCATGGGCGCGCCCGTAGCATCCTATGCCCTCGTCCCCAAAGGAAATCCCTTCCCCCAGGGCCGAAGAAGCCGCGGCCGGGTCAGGATGACGTGCCGATGGCCTTCCGGAAGGAGACCAGCCTGCGCTGGTCCTCGTCCCACAGGGCGAGGGTCATCGGCTTGAAGGTCGCGCCGATCGTCAGGCGATTGAGATCGCGCAGCTGCGGGTAGGCCGCCAGGACATCCGGCAGGCGGTAGAACGGGATGCGGCTGGCGAGGTGGTGCACATGGTGGATGCCGATGTTCCCGGTGAACCAGCGCAGCGGTTGCGGCAGGTCGAGGTGCGAGCTGCCATGCAAGGCGGCCTCGTGGAACGACCATTCCTCGCCGCCGTTCCAATGGGCGCGTTCGAACTGGTGCTGGACGTAGAACAGCCACACCCCGGTCGTCGCCGCAAACAGCAGGGTGGGGACGACAACCAGCACAGTGGCAGCGATGCCGAACAGGACCATCAGCCCGGCCAGGACGCCGCCCGTCGCCAGATTGGTCGCCAGCGCGCTGATCCAGTAGCGCTTGCCTTCGCGCATCAGCCCGATCGGCAGCCGGTGCCGCAGCACGAACAGGTAGGCTGGGCCGAACCCGAAAAGGAAGATCGGGTGGCGATAGATGCGGTACAGCACGCGCCGCACCGGCCCACGCGATCGGAACTCGCGGACCGTCAGGGTGTCGACATCGCCGAAGCCGCGTGCGTCGAGATTGCCGGTGGTCGCATGATGCAGCGCATGCGATCGGCGCCAGCAGTCGTAGGGGGTGAAAGTCAGGACACCCAGAGCGCGGCCGAGCGCATCGTTGCCGGTGCGCGTGCCAAGGAACGCGCCGTGACCGCAATCGTGCTGGATGATGAAGGTCCGCAGCAACAGCAGCCCGGCAACCGGCACGAGCACCAGAGCAAGGACGTATCCCGAACTGACCGCAACGAGCATCGCGAGGACGAGCGCGAAGAACGGGACAAGCGTCACTGCCAGCTCGCCGATGCTTCTCCCGGTGTTCACCTTGGTGAAGGGACGCAGCGCAGACACGAGGCTGCGCGGGTCGAGCACCGCAGCGTCGGCAGCCGCGGCGCGCTGCCGGTCAGGCCTTACATGAATCGTCAAACTGTCTGATTCCCGTTGGAGATGGCGCCTGCATCTGACGTGTCACCGCAAAGCGCAAGCCTGCGATTGCAGGGGGCGGCGCAAAGCCTGCTCCGATTGCGGGCCTTGGCAGCGTTGTCCCGCACCAGGCCGAGCCTCGACGTCGCCCTGGCTCGTCTCACGCGATATTTTTGGTTTGAGTGATGTTGGTGATGGATCGTTGTCCTTGGTTGTTTCGGCCGAGTTGGACGATGATGTCGATGACGTTTGCGGCGTATTGGATGGTGTCGTGTCTGGTGAGGCCGATGCCGGTTTGCATGACCATGAGGGCGAGTTGTTCGAGTGCGCTTTCGGGGGAGTTGGCGTGGATGGTGGAGAAGCTGCCGGGGTGACCGGTGTTGATGGCGCGCAGGAAGCTGACGCTTTCGGCTCCGCGCAGTTCGCCCAATACGATGCGGTCGGGGCGCAGGCGCAGGGCGGCCTGGAGGAGTTCGTTGGCGGTGACCCGGGCCTCGCCCAGGTCGCCCTTGACCGCGACGAGGCCGAGGCCGTTGGCGCCGGGGAGCTTGAGTTCGGGGGTGTCCTCGACCAGCACCACGCGCTCGTGGGCGGGGATCTCGCCGAGCATGGCATTCAAGAAGGTGGTCTTGCCGGTGCTGGTGCCGCCGGAGATGAGGATCGTGGCCCTTGCGCGGATCGCGGCGCGCAGGAAGGCGATCGGCGCCTCGTGCGGGTCGGGCATGGCGAGCGGCGCGGCGGGGACCAGCGGGCCGGTGTCGTAGGCATCGAGCGGCAGGTCGAGGCGGCGGTGGCGGCGGATCGCCATCACCCAGTGCCGCCGCGCGGCGGGCGGGCCGCAGAACTGCACGCGCGCGGTGCCGCTGCCGCCCGCATCGGGGAGCGTCGCGCCGAGCAGCGGGTGTTCGCGGTTGATGCCCTGGTGGCTGACCCGTGCGACCTGCTCGGCGAGGCGCTGCACCAGGCGGTCGTCGATCTCGGGGGCGAGGATGCGCTGCATCCCCGGCTGGGCGGCATCCTCGATCCACACCTCGCCGGGGCGGTTGACCATGATCTCGGTCACCGTGTCGCGCTCGAGCCAGCGGCGGAACGGCGCGAGGTAGGCGTCGAGATAGACGGAACGCTCCACGGGGCGCTCGGAGGGGAGCGGCACGGATCCGCCCTCCTCCGCCGCCAGGCGGTGGATGTCCGCGCTCATCCGCCGCTCAGCCCGCCGCCGCGCTGAAGTCGAGGTCGCGGGCGGTGAACACCCGGATCGGCTCGCCCATGCGCACCCGGATGGTCGGGCTGATCTGGCCGTTCGACTGCACCGCCGCATTGGCCGCGCTCTGCGCGCTGCCGGCGACCAGCACCCCGCCGATCCCGCCGGTCGCCACCGCCCCGAGCCCTCCCACCACCGAGAGCAGCAGTCCCGAGCCGAAGCGCTGGAAGAAGTGCGAGTTCACGTCGCCCGCGAGCCCTGTGGTGCCGTCGAAGGCGGTCGCCGGCGAGGCGATCGCCACCGACACGCCGTCGGGGCGGATCAGCCGCGTCCAGATCACATAGGCGCGCTTCTGGCCCTGCTGCACGCCCGCCTGGTACTGGCCGATGAGCCGCGAGGAGCGCGGGATCAGCACCTGCTTGCCGTCGAAGCTCCTGACATCCTGGCTCACCACCGCGCGCACATACCCGGGCACGTCGGTGTTGATCGCGGTCTCGAGGATCGCCGGGATCAGCGTGCCCTCGGTGACGGTGGTGGCGGGATTGAGCATCGGGCGGGCCCGGGCGGGCGCGCCGCCGACCCCGCCGATGCTGCTCGCGAAGGCCGCGGCCGCGCCGCTCCCGGCCGGCGCCCCCGGCGCACCCGGCACGGGCGCGGGCGCGGGACCCTCGGCCGCGCGGATGCCGCGCGCGGTGCTCGCATCGAACACCAACTGCGGGCTGCCATAGGGATTGGCGGCCGTGCCCGGCACATTGCCAGGGTTCACCGCATAGACCGCCGCGGGCGCCGGATCGGCCTGCGGCGCGAGCGGCACGGGCACGCCGGTCGGCTCGGGCGCAGGCACGGGCCCCGCCGGCACCGGCACGGCGGCCCCGGCCTGCGGCGCGCTCACCGCCGGATTGCCGATCGTCTGCGGCGCGGGCACGCGCGCGGCGTTCATCGCCCAGAAGGTCACCGCGCCGAGCAGGCCGACCACCGCCACCCCGGCGGCGAGCTGCAGCCCCTCGCCCCGCGCCCGGCGCTCGGTCACCACCGGGAAGGCGGCGCGGCTCGCCAGGTCGATGATCTCCGCGCTCTCACGCGTGCGCGGGTCGACACCGGCCTCACCGGCCTCGCCGCCCTCACCCTTCTTCGCCGGCAGGCGCATCGCGAGCCGCATCAGCTTTCCTCCACAAGACGTTGTCCCAGCATCACTTCCGGCCCTTCCCGCGCGGCGCGGCAAGCCCTGCGCTGTGCAGCGAGGGCGCCCCGAGCGCAGTGTTGACGAGGCTCGCCGTCGCCCGCCCCGAGCGCAGGATCAGCCTGGGCGGCACCCCCTCGATCACGATCGTCTCCCCGCGCACGGTGAAGTTCACCGGCCCCTCCTCGCCATCCTCGTTGGTGACCAGGATCGCCGGCACCGCCACCCCCTCGGGCCAGGTCAGGAACACCGCCTGCCCGTCGTCATAGGCGCGCACCGGCAACAGGTCGGCGGTCCCCGCGCTCGCCCAGGCGAAGTTGAGCTTGGCCGGATCGGTGCCGGACGCCGCACCGCCCGACGCACCGGGCGCGCCCTCCCCCGCCGCCGACCCGGCGGCCGCCCGCGCGGCCTGCGCCTCGGCCTCGGCGAGCGCCGCGAGGCGCGCCTCCTCGGCAGCCTTCTCGAGCTCGGGATAGCGGAACTTGAGCACGTACAGCGCCGTATTCCTCGGGCTTGCCACCAGATCGAAGAGATAGGTGCGCTTGTCGGTCACCACCGTCATGTTGGTCCGCGCCGCCACCTCCAGCGGCTTCACGAAGAGGATCGTCTGCGCCTTGTTGGGCTGCACCTGCCAGGCCGCGCTGTCGCCGATCGCGACATTC
The DNA here is from genome assembly GCF_026586795.1 of Erythrobacter sp. WG. Taxonomy (GTDB): domain Bacteria; phylum Pseudomonadota; class Alphaproteobacteria; order Sphingomonadales; family Sphingomonadaceae; genus Erythrobacter. Next base: position 527 of record NZ_JAPFGY010000020.1, on the reverse strand, counting down.
TCGATCACCTCGTCAGGGCCGAACATGATCGTCGTCTGGACCTTCACCCGGCCCTCCACTCGGACCACCGCGCCCGCATCATAGGCGAGCGTTTGCAACCGGTTGTCCGCCGCTCCTGATACAGGCGCGAGGCACAGGGCAAGGCCGGCAAGCCACAGGGCGCGGGTCATCGATAGGTCTCCGGAGGCGGCCCGGCGGGCGCTGCGGGCACCGCCCCGGCGGCGGCGGAAGAGGAGGAAGACGCACCCGAAGAGGCGCTGCGGAAGCGGGTGCCGAGGCCCCGGGTGCGCGAGGCCGCGGGGCCGGCCAGCGGGCCCGCCGCGCCCCCTTGCAGCCCGCGCAGGATCACGCGTGTTTCACGTGGAACATTGCCCGCGCTCCCCGTGTCATTGGCCGCAACCACCCCCTGAAGCGGGGCTGCGCCGGGGCTGCGAGGGGTCAAGGCCGGACCAAACGGGGCCTCGAGGCCCCCACGCGCCGCCAGCACCGGTGCTGCCGCCGGCGCCGCCGCCGCCACCGGCACCGCC